>CAYYFL010000004.1:116129-121324 GCA_964471325.1 uncultured Planctomycetia bacterium | reverse complement strand
CTCCCAGTATGCGTCGCTGTCTTCCAAATTAAAAAGACAGCCGTTTGGCCTTTCTGAGCTCGGACGGGATATCCGCTTGTGCCTTGCCCATTCGGCAGGCGGAGGGGTGCCGCTTCATCTGGGTCGCCGTCATCTGCGTTTGGGGCGCAGGACCCTCGTCATGGGCATCTTGAATGCCACAACAGACTCCTTCAGCGGCGACGGGATGTTGGGAATGTCTCCTCGGCGGGCGCTGAGTCTTGCCCGCAGCATGGCGGAAGAAGGCGCCGATATCATTGATATCGGAGGAGAATCCAGTCGTCCCGGCTCCAGGCCTGTTTCTGCGAAGGAAGAATTGAAACGCGTCCTGCCGTTCATTAAATTGTTTGCAAAGTCCCTGCGAGTTGTTCTTTCCATCGATACGACGAAGAGTGAAGTGGCCCATGCGGCCCTGGATTGCGGTGTCGCTATCGTCAATGATATTTCGGCCCTCAGGGGCGATAAGAAGATGGCCAGGCTGGCGGCCCGTTATGGGGCGGCCGTTGTCCTGATGCACATGAAAGGGACCCCTCGCACGATGCAGGAATCCCCCCATTACGACGACCTCATGGGGGAGGTTACGGGTTTCCTGAATGATTCAATAAAAAAAGCACTTGATAGTGGCATCCGGCAAGATAAAATAATAATCGATCCGGGCATTGGTTTTGGCAAAACGCTTTCCCATAACATTGAGATCATTGAAAGGCTTTCTGAGTTGAGGATGTTCGGCCGGCCGATCCTCGTGGGAGTGTCCCGCAAGTGGTTCATCGGCAGGATCCTCAATGCAGGGGTTTCCGGGAGGCTTTGGGGGACAGCGGCAGCAGTCTGCGCTGCTATCGCCGGAGGCGCGGATATCGTGCGGGTGCATGATGTCCGTCAGATCAAGCAAGTCGTCCGCGTTGCGGACGCCATCCATAAAAGGTGCAACTGATGTGGGACGGCATAGTTGAATTCTTTAACGTCTATTGGTCTGTATTGAAACCGGTCATCGAGATCACGATCCTGTGGTTTGTTTTTTTTAGGATCATGATTTTTTTCGAGGGGACTCGCGCCGGCCAGGTCTGGAAAGGCATTTTCATCCTTGTCATCGCGTTCTTCCTGGCCCAAAAACTGGGTTTGAATACCCTCGATTGGATCCTGACGAAACTTTTTGCTATATCGGTCATTGCTATCATCGTTATCTTTCAGCCGGAGCTGCGATTCGGTCTTGCCCGGCTGGGACAGCCGCATCTTTTCGGGACAGGATTGAAGGAGGAGGAAGTCGATGACCTCATCCGCCAACTCGGCTCCTCATTGTTTTATCTGTCCCAGAGAAGGATCGGGGGGATCGTCGCCATCGAACGCGAGGATCGGCTCAAGAGCTATATCAACAGCGGCATCCTTGTTCAGGCGCGGATAACGCCGGAATTGATCGAAACCATTTTTACTCCGCCGTCCCCTTTGCATGACGGAGGCGTCATTATCCAAGGGAACACCTTGGTGGCGGCAAGCTGCTTGTTTCCCTTAGCGCAGAATCCTTATCTCAGTCATGCCTTGGGGACACGGCACAGGGCGGCATTAGGCATCAGCGAGGAGACAGACGCCGTTGTTCTGGTGGTCTCTGAAGAGACAGGGTTGGTTTCTCTGGCCGTCGGCGGCCGCCTGACCCAGGGGTTGACGCGTGAAGAATTTGCGCAAGCCCTGCGCGATCAACTCGTCCAGACGAAAAAACACGCTGTGTCCTGACGTATTTTTCTTGTCCGCCGTGGATGAGGGGCCACAAGCATTGCGGAGGATGTTTATGGGCGCACCGAAAAAGATACTGCAAGATTTCAAAAAGTGGTTCACGTATTACCCTTTATACAAGGTCCTCGCCTTGATCCTTGCGGTCGTCGTTTACCTTTACGTTAACGGAGAATTTAAATAGGGCCGTCTCTGCGAAAGCGCGGGCTGGCGGTTTGATGCCGGTTTAATCCTTGCGGAGAAAGGATTGTCGTGTCTCTCTTAGGAGTCAACATAGACCATATCGCGACGCTCAGGCAACAGCGCCGTGCACCTTATCCCGATCTTCTTTTTGCCGCCTCCGTTTGCGAGAAAGCCGGGGCGGATTCCATTGTGGCGCATTTGCGAGAAGACAGAAGGCATATCCAGGATGCCGATGTTTTTGCGTTGCGCAAAGCCGTGACGAAAAAATTCAACCTGGAGATGTCCATTGCGGAAGAGATCGTCGGGATCGCCTGCCGCCTGAGGCCGCATCAAGCCACTCTTGTGCCCGAGCGCCGTCAGGAATTGACAACGGAGGGAGGGCTGGATGTCGTCCGGCACAGGACGCGGATCGCCAGGGCGGTTGCACGGCTTAAGAACAGCCATATCGACGTCAGCCTTTTCATTGAACCGAGCCGCCGCCAGATCAAAATGGCCCGGGAGGTCGGCGTGGATATGATTGAATTGCATACGGGCCGGTATGCCGATTGCCGGCTGTTGAAGGCCAGGCAAAAGATGCTTGCGGAGATCCGGGGAGCTACAGCTTATGCCCAGGATCTGGGATTGATTGTGAATGCAGGTCACGGTCTGGACTATGAGAACGTTTGTCCTGTGGCATCCATCAGGGGAATGAATGAGTTGAATATCGGCTATGCCATCGTGTGTTTTTCCCTTTTTCTTGGTTTGGAACACGCGGTCCGCCGGATGAAGAGTCTGGTAACGAAGGCCGGGAGACCCGAGAGGATGCATGGTTAAGGGCAGCGGGATCGATATCGTCGAGATCAAGAAGCTTGACCGGGCTGTAAAACGGTGGGGGGATGTTTTCCTGAAGCGTGTTTACACTGCGAAAGAACTGGCTTATTCCAGAAGTAAACGTCATCCGCTCCAGCATCTGGCGGCACGTTTTGCGGCCAAAGAGGCGATTTTCAAGGCCTTGGGGAACAGCCCGAAGCTGAACTTCCGGGATATCGAGATCGTCAACGACGCCAACGGCCGGCCCTACTGCCGTATCAAAAACAAAAAGACGCCCATTGCCCTATCGTTGTCCCATACGGATCACTATGCTGTGGCCAGCGCTATTCTTTGATCGTAAGAAGCAAACACACAAAGGCGATTACGGGCATGTCCTGATCGTGGCCGGTTCGCGGAGTTATACAGGCGCCGCTCTTCTGTGTTCCGAGGCCGCCATGAGATCCGGCGCCGGATATGTGACTCTCGCTTTTCCTGAGAGCCTCCAGGGTGTCATTGCTTGCGGTGCAAGGGAAGTTGTGACGCTTCCGTTACGCTCAACGGCTCAGCAGAGTGTTTCTGAAAGGGCGCTGCCGCAGCTCATGCCGGTCCTGAAAAAATCTGATTGTCTTCTGGCCGGCTGCGGCATGTCGCGCCATCCTTCCACGCAGGCATTGATACGTTCTCTGGTGAGGCGTGCCTCGACGCCGGTGGTCGTGGATGCCGACGGCCTTAATGCCGTGGCGGGGCATTTGGGCATTCTAAGGGGATTGAAGCATCCTGTTGTCCTCACACCGCATGCGGGGGAGATGGAACGTCTTTGCGGCCGTCGGATTGACGCCGCGCCGGCAGCCAGAAAAGAAGTTGCAAAAGATTTTGCTCTTCGTTACAATGTTACACTGATTTTGAAGGGGCACAGGAGTCTGGTGTATTCTTCCCGCGGCCGGCTCTATGAAAACACAACGGGCAATCCGGGCCTCGCGACAGCCGGGAGCGGTGACGTTCTTTCGGGGATCGTTGCGGCTTTTCTGGGGCAGGGGATGGAGCCTTTTGAGGCGGCATGCCGCGCCGTTTATATCCATGGCTTGGCTGCCGATTTGGCCGCCAAAGAGAAGACGCAGCCTGCAATGATCGCCTCCGATGTGATAGAATATTTGCCGAAGGCGTTTAAAAGGTGCCGTTAATCCCATTGCCAGAATTCCCTGCCCGCCGCTCGCGGCGGGCGAGGCTAAACCCGTGGATTGGTTGTGTCTGTTAAGCCGGTAGACACAACTATGGCGGAGTGGGACGTCGCCCCGCAGGCGAATCAAGAAGGGCCCGCGGGTATGCCGTGGGGGCTCCAGATGGCAGAAACAAAGCTCAAGGGTGATATTGCCGAAGCCTATGTTCTTTTTTTGCTCAAGCAGAGGGGTTTCCATGTTCTTGTCCCGTGGGGAGAAGATCATAGATTTGATGTGGTGGCGGAAAAGAAGGGTATCTATAAAAAAGTCCAAGTCAAATATGTCTCTGCCAAAAACGGAATTCTTGAGATTCCCCTCAGGAGTTGCAATAATCACAAGGTCATTCATTATTCGCCGCTGGATGTGGATATTATAGCGGCATACCATGATGCAACACGCAAGGTTTATTTTGTACCGCTTAAAAATATCAGCAACAGGAGTAGTTTTAAAATACGTCTGATTCCGGCGAGAAATAACCAGCAAGAGAAAATTGTTCCGGCTTCCAGATATGAAGCCAGATTTGATTTCTTTGATAAATGATTTGCTGGCGTAGCTCAGCAGGTAGAGCATCTCACTTGTAATGAGAGGGTCACCCGTTCGATTCGGGTCGCCAGCTTTTTGAATATATTGGTTCTTTGTCTAAGACAACTCAAAAATTATCTTGAGCATGTTTGGGGATAATTTTTGAGTTAGACTGCGGGGCAAATTTTGTAAGGTAGAAATATCTTGCCGGTCAAGATTTGGACGGGTACCCAAGTGGCTAAAGGGGGCAGACTGTAAATCTGCTGCACACATGCTTCAGAGGTTCGAATCCTCTCCCGTCCACCATTTTTTTGCGACAGAGCAAAAAAATGGTGGATGTCGGAACAATCGTTGTGGAGCGATAAGCGAAACAGATTGTTCCGGCGCCACCACCTTGATGTAAAGCGACAGAGGGAAAAATTTTGTGGATGTCCCGACTTCCGCCGTTGACGGAACGTCGGGACGCCAAAACTTTTCCCGCCAGAGGGAAAATTTTCGCCCGCACGACGGGCAGGGATGCGGATTTCGCTGCGTGGCTTTGTCGCCATGCGACGCGAAATCCAGCGCCACAACCAAAGTGTATTCCGATTTCATCTCTTTGCGGGAGTAGTTTCCCGACGCCCGGCCTAAAAGCGTCCAGGGTCGGGATTCCGACCTCCGTTTTTTCGGAGCGTCGGAACAGCGGTAGGACACTAGCCTTCTCACCGGAATTTTGCGACAAGAAAAATTCCGGTGACACTAAAG
>CAYYFL010000004.1:0-116029 GCA_964471325.1 uncultured Planctomycetia bacterium | reverse complement strand
GTGCAAGCTGGCAGCCATTTCGCGGGAGTAGTTCAGTGGTAGAACACTAGCCTTCTCACCGGAATTTTGCGACAAGAAAAATTCCGGTGACACTAAAGCGAGCGCAGCCGAGCGGCAAGCGAGGCAGCGAGCGTAGTGCAAGCTGGCAGCCATTTCGCGGGAGTAGTTCAGTGGTAGAACACTAGCCTTCCAAGCTGGTTATGTGGGTTCGATTCCCATCTCCCGCTCCAAAATTAAATGGCCGCGGGATCCCGCCGCTGAGAATTTGTAAGGGGCGTCGGGACAAGCCCCAAAGCTTACGTCGGTTCTGCAGGGATTCCGATCACCCGCTCCATTGAACGGACACGTGACGGAATCCCGTTTGAATTTCACTTTGCGTGATACGAGTATTTTATGGGCCGAGGCGAGTTTTACGGGCCATCTCCCGCTCCAAATCTTCCTTCCTTGATCACCCCATTGACTCACTTAAGTGTTTGTGTTAACATAGGGTTACGCGTTTAGTTATTTAAAACTTCTCAAAGGTCATGGCGGTCAATCATGCATAATGACTAATATTATTATTTAACTGCGGAGGGGCTCCGCAGTTTTTTGTTTCACCCCGGCCTCTTCCGGAGGCTGGACCAAGGCGAAACAGACAGATCATCATGCAGCTATTTTTCTTACAGAACCTAGACTATCTTTATTTCTTTTATGGCGCGGCATTTTTTCTTTTGGCGTCTGCCGGTTTTATTTTTTATATTCGCGAAAGATCACACCATGCATTGACATTGAACTGGTTGTTTTTCGTATTTTTTGCTCTTTTGCGCGCCTTGAATAAATGGCTTGATCTCTTGTCCATATCTAACGCGGATCCATCTTTATTCAACAGCTTGCGTCTTGTCCTGCTCGTCGCTTCTTTCGTCTTTCTTCTGGAATTCTCCCGGAGTTCCTACGTCCTTTTGAGCGGAAAACGAATCAATAAATGGTTGTATGTCCTGCCTTTCAGTGTTTTTGTGCTCGGTTTGTTTTTTATCCGCAACGCCGAGATATTAAACGGTTTTATCACCGCGACATTGAGGGTGCCGGCGACTTTTGCGGCAGGCGCCGTGTTTTTGCTTTATGCTTCGAGGCAGGAGAGGGTCAGCTCACGCTGGAGCTACCGTTTTATTGGCATTGCTTTTTTCTTTTACTCTCTGCCGTTAGTGCCTCTTCAGATCGCCACGCTTCCCGCCTTGTCGGTAAGTCAACCTTTTTTTTATTATGCCTTTCGGGTCCCGGCGGCTTTCCAGCGCGCCTTAGGGGCGATGCTTGTCGCTTTTCTCCTGATCCATCAGGCCACCCGTTATGTCCTTGATCTTCCATCCAGAAATGTCAGGGGGAGGCGCCGCCAGGTCCTCATGTACAGTTTTCTTTTTTTCTATCTTGTTTTCTTCGCCGGCGGATTCATGCTTATGGGATCTGTTGACAAGTTCGAGAAAAAACACCTCAAGCAGCTTGTCCTGACGGACGCCAGGAACCTGGCGGATATTATCGGGACGCTGGATGTCCGTCAGTTCATTGCCGGGGAGGACGTATCCGTTTACAAGAAGTATCTGAAAATGCATAACCGCATGTCGGACCTGCCCGAACTTTCGCTCTACACGAAGGCGCTGTATTTGATCCTGCCGGGAAAAGACCGTTTTTCTTTTGCCGTTGGAAGCTCTCCCCAGGTTTTTCCGCACGAGGTTGTTCCGTCCTTCGGCGCTCAAATTCCTCAGAAGGCGATAGCGGATTCTTTTTATTCAAAGAAACCGACGCTCGTCGGGCCCTATCTGGGGAATGACGGCCGCCCCGCCTACACGGTTTTCTTTCCCGTTCTTGATAAGGACGATCAGGCCTTGGCCCTTTTGGGAGTCGATATTGACGTTGCCAAGCTTCAAGGGGAAGTGTATCGCGTCAGGCTTTTTGTCATCGGCATATGTTTCAGCTTCCTCATCCTGCTGGTGGTTGGTTATGCGTTCTTGATCATTTTCGCGCTCAAAGGGCTTGAATTACAGATCCAGAAAGATAACCTCGATAAGGCTCTCGTAAGTCTGCGCGAAGCGCAACGGGAGCTGGCGAGGTCCGAGGAGACATTTCGTGGCATCCTTAATAATTCGCCCAATGCCATCTTTGGCTTTGACAGGGATCTGCGTTTGATCTTTTGGAATCAAGGGGCCGAAAAGCTCTACGGTTACCGCAAGGCCGATGTCGTTGATGAAAAAAATCCTCTCCGGAGCAGGAAGGTAACGGATGTGCTGGGCGTTGTTTCTTTGGAAAATGAGATTATGAAGGTGTTCGAGGGACATACCCTCATCCGCGAACTGGCCCAAAAGAACATGGAAGGCGAGGAATTGGACGTCGCCCTGACGGTATTCCCGGTGAAAGACCCGCAGGGGCATATCCTGTTTGTCCTGGGCTTGGCGCAGGATATTACGACCCACAAGCGCTATGAAGAAAGGCTGGCGGACGCCCATGCGAGGCTAAGGTCTTTTCTGGATGGCGCCAGCCAAATTTCCATGTGCGCCACGAACTTGTCGGGTGCTTTTCAGATGTGGAACGATGGGGCGCAAGAGCTCTTTGGATATACCGCTTCAGAGATTTTGGGAAAGACGCCTCTTGTTCTTCATGACCCCGCAGATTTGAGGGTTTTCGAGGAAGAATTCTGCAGAAAGACAGGGAAGGATTTGCATGGTTTTGAGGCAATCACAGAGGTCGTACGGCAAGGCGGTGTTCTTCAACGCGAATGGATCATGGTCAAGAAAGACGGCACGCGATTTCCTATCGATTTGACCATTGCCGGCATACGGAACGACAAGGGTGAGCTCGTCGGTTTTCTGGGGATCGGTATCGACAAGAGCAGGATCCGCAGGATTGAAAAGGAACTGCTCGAGACGCAGGAAAAATACAGGGACCTTGTTGAAAATCTTAACGTAGGCGTCTATATCAATACGCCGGGGCCCGATGGCAGGTTCTTTGAGGCAAATCCGGCGCTGCTTAAAATTTTCGAGACCGATTCCGTGGAAAATATTTCTGTGAAGACTTTATATGCCGATCCCGCAGAAAGAAAGCGTTTCAGCGATATGTTGCTCAAGAACGGCTTCGTAAAGAATTACGAATTTCGCGGCAAGACCCTTAAGGGGCGTCTTTTCTGGGCCTCGGTCACTGCAGTGGTTAAGCATGACGAAAGGTACGGGGAAGTTTTTTACGGCATCATCCAGGATGTGACGGAGCAAAAACACCTGGAAGCTTCCCTGTCGGAAGAGCGCGGCCGTCTCAAGACGATCGCCGATTCTATCGGAGCGGGATTGTCGCTTATCGATAAGAATTTTAATATCGTCTGGGTCAACCAGGTTATGGAGAAGTGGTTTGGCAAACTGGGGACGATCCAGGGGCGCAAGTGCTTCGAGGTATACCAACTTCGTGATTCTGTCTGTCTGACATGTCCTTCGCGGAGGGCCATGGAGACGGGTCAGGTGCAGACGGGCGAAGAGAGGTCGGTTTTCCCCGACGGTCGGGTCATAGATTTTCTCCTGATTTGCACTCCGGTCAAAAATGAGCGGGGGGAAGTGGAGCAGGTTCTGGAGTTGACGCTGGATATGACGGAGCGCAAGAGCATGGTCGAGATGCTGGAATTCGAGCGGGCCCTGTCGCGTAATGTCATCGATTCCATCAGCGATTCACTGATCGTGCTTGACTGCAACACCAAGGTCGTCCTGGATGTTAACCGTTATTTTATGGAACAGGCGGGCATGCGCAAGGAAGATGTCATCGGTAAGCTGTGTTCAGATGTCTACAGGCACGTTTGTTCCGCCTGCGAGGCTTGTTCGTTTGAAGAGGTCGCCAAGCACGGCCGGACGATCGAATCCACGCATATCCATAAAATGCGCGACGGCCGCGAGGCTTATGTGGATGTCACCCTTTCACCGCTGAAGGATGAAAAGGGGCGCATCATCGGGGTCATCCACATCTCTCACGACGTGACCGATCGCAAGCGCCTGGAAGATGAATTGAAGCGTTATTCACATGACCTGGAGAACTTGATCGAAGAGAGGACGAGGGCTTTGCAGGTCTCCGAACTCATGTTCAGGAACCTTTTTGAATCGGCCCAGGACGGCATACTGATCATCGACGCCTCGAGCGGAAACATCATCAGCGCCAATCCGTATCTTTTAGATATCCTGGAGTGCACAAGAGACCAGCTGATGGGCCTGCATTACAACGCTGTTCCTTTTTTCCGTGAGTCTCAGGTTTACGACAGGGCCTTTTTGGCCCTCAAGGAGCAAATGTCTGTTTTGTACGATGATGTGAGGCTCAAGACGTGCACGGAGAAGGAGATCGAGGCAGAATTCAGGGCCTCCACCTATTTCGTCGAAAAGCGCAAGATCATTCAGTGCAATATCCGCGACATTACGGAACGCAAGAAGATCGAGAAGATCAAGACCGAGTTCGTCTCGATGGTTTCCCACGAGCTCAGGACGCCTTTGTCGGCTATCAAGGAGGGGGTCGAGATTGTCGCCGACGGCACCCAGGGAAAGATCAACAGGAACCAGAAGGAATGCCTTCAGATCGCCTTGTCCAATATCAACCGCTTGAACCGTCTGATCGGCGATATCCTCGATATCTCGAAGATCCAATCCAACTTGCTCAAAGTCCACATGAGCCCGTGCAATATTTGCGAGGTCATCGATCAGGTATACAGTCTGGTCAGGATCGAGATTGAAAAACGGGGACTGGTGTTTGTCACCGATTGCCAGAAAGACCTGCCGTCGGCGATGGCGGACAAAGACAGGCTCATCCAGGTATTGATGAATCTTTTGAACAACGCCATTAAATTTACGCGGGAGCGCAGCAGGATCGTCCTGACGGTGCGGCAGGTCCACGATGCCGTAGAATTCAGCATCAAAGATGAAGGGGCGGGGATTCCTCAGGATGAGATTACGCGCCTTTTCGGAAAATTCGTTCAGCTCGACAGCACGCTTGTGCGGCGGGTTGGAGGGACGGGGCTCGGGCTTTACATTTCCCGTAACCTGGTAGAAGCCATGGGGGGCCGTATTTGGGTTGAGTCCACATTGGGGGAGGGATCAACCTTTAAATTCACTCTTCCCATAACACGCGGGTAAATTATGGCAGAAGATAAGAAAACGATCCTTATTATCGATGATGAAGTGGGTTTGAGGAATTTGCTGAAATTCAGGCTCGTCTCTTTCGGTTTCGATGTTATCGTCGCAGAAGACGGCTATACGGGCATTGAGATGGCAAAGTCCATGAAGCCGGATTTGATCATTCTTGATATCATGATGCCGTATTTTAACGGTATCGAAGTCTGCAAGAAGCTCAAATCGGATTATGCGACAAAAGGAATTCCCGTCGTTTTTTTAAGCGTTCTGGCCCAGAAAGAAGATATTGAAATGGGCAAGCAGGCCGGCGGGGAATTTTTCCTGACAAAGCCGTATGATCCGGAAAAGCTGAGTTTCGTCTTGCGCATGGCGTTGAATAAGAAAGGGGAGGAATGAGGATATGGACAAACAAAAATTGCTGATTGTCGATGATGAGCCGGATGTGCTGAAGTTGCTTGGCGAGCGTCTCACCAAGGCGGGTTACGAGGTCATCAAGGCCTCCTGTGGGAAAGAAGCTGTCGCCCTTGCCCAAAAAAAAACTCCGGACCTCATCATCCTAGATATCGCCATGCCGGGGATGGACGGTTCGGAAGTCGCCGGCATCCTGAGGAAGGATGCCAAGACCAAGGATATCCCGATCCTGTTTCTGACGTGTCTTTTCACGAAGCAGGAAGAAAAGGTCTGCGGTCATCTTCTGGGGCAGAATTTTTTCATCGCCAAACCCTATGATGTCGGCGAGCTATTGGACGAGATCGGCAAACGGATCGTTAAACCGGCGAATCGTTCCTGAGAGGGAGAGAGAGGTATGATAAACTATAAGATCCTGGCGGTAGATGACGAACCTTCTGTCTTGACGCTGCTGGAAAAACGTCTCCAGGCTGCCGGCTATGAGGTGCTTACGGCGACAAACGGGAAAGATGCGGTTGATGTCGCCAGACGTGAAAAACCGGCGCTCATCATCCTGGACATCCTTATGCCAGGCATGGACGGTTCCGAGACGGCGGCCATCCTTCATGAGGATGCCAAGACCAAGGATATCCCGATCCTGTTTCTGACGTGTCTTTATACCAAGCGGGAAGAGCAAACAGAAGGCCATGAGCTCGGACATAATTTCTTCCTGGCAAAGCCCTATGATCCGAAGGAGCTTTTGGAGGAGATCCACCGGTTGATCGGGCCTCGATAAAGACAAACAAAAGGCAATGCCTACGGAACAATTCCTTTCTCCTGTATTTGTGGATGCTTTTGATCTGGACGATGCCTGGTTCCAGACGTTATCGGCCATTCTGGACAAGGGCCGGGTCTATACCATTACGCGGGGCAGCTACAAGGGTTCCAAACGTCTGGAGTTTGATTTCGTTGTCGTTCGGGTGCGCAAACCTTCGCATCAAATCATTCCTATCATTCCTGAAGGCCTGAATATCCCGGCCCCGACGGACATGGATTACATCCAGGGATATCTTTCGTATTTGTTGACCGGAGCGAAAACCGAGACGGAAGACTATACCTATGGCGAACGGCTGGTGGATCCCAGGGTGCGTTTCGCTGAAAACAAGGACGGCCGTCAGATGGTCCGGGAGCTGCCCCTGCATGTCAATCAGATTGATGAAGTCATCAGGATGTACAGGCAAGAAGGTTTTGGAACTAACCAAGCCGTCATGGAGATCGGCATGCCGTCGGACATCAAGCTCCAGGATCCGCCTTGCCTGAGGCTGATCGACACAAAGGTGAGGGACCATAAGCTTCATTTTTTTCTTTATTTTCGCTCCTGGGATCTCTGGGGCGGTTTTCCTTCAAACCTCGGCGGTCTGCAGCTGGTGAAGCAGTATATGGCCGAGATGATCGGCGTCGAAGACGGAGAGATTGTCGCCGCTTCCAAGGGGTTGCACCTTTATGATTATTCATGGGAGGTGGCGAAGATCCGTACGAAGAAGACCGATCGGGTGATCGCGTAGTTTCTTGCCGTTCCAGGGCCGATGTCCCGATCGAGGCCGGGTCGTTTCGTTCATCCTGGGAAGGCGAATGAAATCAAACCATTGCCCACCGGAAATCCATGGAACAGCCGACGCTCTTATTTGACAAGGCACTGATTTTCAGGCACATCCCGCTCTTTTCGGGCCTGAACCCTTTTGAGCGGCGCATGGTTCTCGGTGCCCTGGAGATCGTGGATTATAAATCGGACGAGACGATTTACCGTCAGGGAGATCCACCCGATGCTTTTTACTGCATCATCTCCGGAAGGGTGGAGGTGTTTGTTGAGAAGGCTGGGCATCCCGAGACGCTCGAGCATATCCACCGGGGTAAATATTTCGGTTTTATCTCGTTGTTGACGGGCGAGCCTCATTCCGTCAGTGCGCGGGCCGTCAATGATACGGTGATGGCCCGTATTCCCGCCGATAAATTTAAAGCCATTCTTCATCGGATCCCGAGGCTGGCGATCGATTTGAGCCGGATGTTATCGCGGAGGCTCAAACGCCGCGACCTGCATCCCAAATCCATCTTTGAAAGCACCATCGTTTCTTTTTTCGGCGACGCCATGACAAAAAACGACACGGCCCTTTATGCCTTGAATTTGGCGATAGGCCTCAGGGAACAGACCGCAAAGAAGGTTGTTCTTGTCGATTTTTCCGGCGGGGACTCTTTGATCCGCGGCGTCCTGGGGCTCGGTCCTTCCGCAAGCATCTTGCCGAAAGATCTTGTTTATCATCCCACCAGAATTTTCGAATTTGTCCTCCATCCGCAGGCCGGCATAGATGTTTTATTCGTTGAGGCGAAGGCCGCCGGGACGACGGACGTGGCCGCTTTTATCTCCTTGGCGACCACGCTCGTTAATGATTATCACTTTTGCCTCGTCCATCTTCCTTGTGATTTCGGACCCCAGGCTTTTAAGATCCTGGCGCAGTCCGATGCCGTCCATCTGGTAATGGCCCCGCACGCGGATGCCTTGCGAAAGATGTCGCGGCTCCTGGATATGACGGGTTTATCGTGCGACAGCTCCTTTAGAAAAAAAATGCGCCTTCTTATTGTTGAAGAGAAGGGAGTCCATAGTAAAGGCAGGGGGCTTTCCATATGCATGGAAGAGTCGGTTTTTCATCTTCCTGTTTATGCCACGCTTCCTCCTCAGGACATAGACAGGTCTTTTCTTGTTTTGGGACACCCTCTGGATCCCTATAGCCGCGTGATCCGGAGGGTCGCCAGGCAGATGGGCGAGGTTCTTGTGGGTTTGGCCCTCGGCAGCGGTTCGGCGATGGGCTTGGCGCACATCGGGGTCATGCAGGTGATCGAAGAGGAGGGCATTCCCGTCGACATGGTTTCAGGCTCAAGCATCGGCGCCATGTTCGGCGCTTTCTGGGCGGCGGGTTATTCTGCCGGCGAGATTCAAACCATCGTCCTGAAGAACAACAAGAAATCCTATCTTTTCGGTTTCGACGACCTGATGATGCCTCTGCGGGGGCTCATCCGCGGCAGGCATGTCAGGTCTTTTTTGAAAAGATACCTCGGCGATAAGACGTTCTACGATTTAAAAATGCCGTTCAGGGTTGCGGCTTGCGATTGCCGTTCGATGAAGCAGGTGGTTTTCGACTCCGGCAGGCTTGTCGATGCGATCATGGCCAGCATTTCCATTCCCGGTGTCTTTGCGCCTCATGCCGTCGGGGGGAGGTTTTACATTGACGGGGGCATCATCAATCCTTTGCCGACGGATGTTCTGGTGGAGGCGGGCGCAAAAAAGATCGTTGCCGTCAATGTCCTGCCAAGTCCCGAAGAGATCGAGAGAACCTATGATCTGTTGCAGAAAAAACGGGTGAGGCCGGATTTCAAAAAGCAAGGGCTTTGGGGTTATCCATGGTTCTATTTTAGGGACCGTTTTCACGAATGGCTGGACCCCAATATCTTCGGCATCATCGTTTCGACCGTGCAATCCATGGAGTATCTTCTGGCCCAGGTGAGTTCCCTCGGACAGTCTGACGTGGTCCTTCATCCGGATATGACCGGCATCTCATGGTCTTGTTTTGAACATGCCGAAGAGCTTATCAGCCGGGGCCGGCAGGAAGCACGTCGTTGTCTCCCCCAGATTCAATCCTTGGTCTTGCGGACCGAATAGCCGGGTCGGCTCCATATGCATGAATATATTGACATTACAGGGCACTTTATGTAAAATATTTGTTTCAAATACGCTTATGGCCGCTTGACGTAACTATTTTAAAATGAACAGGTAAAGCCTTTGTTGAGAATATGAAAAAAAACGGAAAGATCGTTGTTCTTGGAGATGGAGGATGGGGTACGACTCTTTCTGTTCTGCTCTGCCGAAAGGGGTTCCCGGTAACCCTGTGGAGTCCTTTCAAGGACTACGCTCTTTATCTGGCCCGCTACAGGAGAAATCCACGCTACCTTCAGGGGATCCTGATCCCGCGGAGCCTGAATATCACGGCGGATATTTCATGTCTTGAGGGTGCCGGATTGGTCGTGGCGGCGGTGCCTTCAAAATATCTCAGGAATGTGTTGATGCGCGGCAGGGGCTTTGTCGCGCCGCTGACGCCTGTTGTCAGCGTCATCAAGGGCATCGAAGACCACACTCTTATGCGCATGACGGAGGTGATCCGGGAGGTATGGGCCAGCAGGCGCATTGTCGTTCTTTCCGGCCCGACGATCGCCCAAGAGGTTGCCCGCGGGATTCCCTCAACGGCCGTCGTGTCGTCTTCGGATGCCGAAGCGATGCGCAAGGCGCAGGATTTGTTCATGTCGCCGGCGTTCAGGATATACACCAATCCGGATACCGTGGGCGTGGAATTGGGCGGAAGCTTGAAAAACGTGATTGCCATCGCCTGTGGTATCTCCGACGGGCTTGGCTTCGGGACGAATGCAAAGGCGGCGATCGTCGCGCGCGGATTGGCCGAGATGTCGCGGCTGGGGGCGGCCATGGGCGCCAGGAAAGATACCTTTGCCGGCATTGCAGGCCTGGGAGATCTGGTGACGACATGTTTTAATCCGTTGAGCCGCAATCACAGCGTGGGCGAGCGCATTGGCAAAGGAGAACCTGTAAAACGTATCCTCGCGTCCATGAAGATGGTGGCTGAGGGTGTTTTGACGGCGCGATCTGTCTGCGGGCTGGCCAGAAAATTTCATGTGTCGATGCCGATCTCCACGGAGATATATAATGTTCTTTTTAAGCACACGCATCCGAGGGCGGCCGTCAGGAATTTGATGGAAAGAAAGAAGAAGCCCGAAGGGGCGTAGGGGTTGGAAGATTTTTGTGCTGAAAAAAATGATTGGGGAGTGGCGCATCCGCCACCAAAACATTGGCGGATTTCGCCCCTGGTAAGAATTTCGTAAGGTGGTTCGAGTTTTCCGCCCTGGCCTCGCCCTTGGCCGGAGGCCGAGGGCGGGCCGAGGCGGAGGTAGCGCATTTGCGACCTTCTTTAATATAAAATTTAGGAAGTCCCGCACCTCTTTAAGAGGTGCGGGAATGGGGTTCCCCGTGCGCAAAAAAATGACGGGGAGTAGCGCAGTTTGGTAGCGCACTTGAATGGGGTTCAAGGGGCCAGCGGTTCGAATCCGCTCTCCCCGACCATTTTTTTAGCGCACGGGATTATTCCGGCAGAAGCATTGGTCAAAGCGTCCTGACAGGTCTATTGAAGCGAGTCGGTTGACGACGCGGTATGCCGTCATGAACAAGAGGCCAGCGGTTCCCTGCCTGCCGGCAGGCAGGGAACCCGCTCCTTTTTTCCGATAGGAAAAATGGTCGAGTACTTGAACGAGCGTTAGGCGCGCATAGGAGGTAGCCATGGTCTGGAGTGAGTTGTCAATGCATGCAGACGCAGGCTTGTTGGTTATCCGTCTTGTCTTCGGGTGTATGTTCGTCTATTACGGCTGGCCGAAACTTGTGGGAGGCCCGGTTTCCTGGGAAGGCGTGGGACAGGCGATATCTGCCGTCGGGATCCGTTTCGGTTTTGTCTTTTGGGGGTTCCTGGCCGCGTCGGTGATGGTTTTCGGGGGATTTTGTGTTTTGACGGGCATCTTGTTCAGGCCGGCTTGTCTTTTTCTTTTTCTGGTGATGGTCGTGGCGGCGGCGATGCATTTTCGTCATGGCGACGGGTTAAAGATCGCCTCTCATGCCATTGAGGACGGGATTGTTTTTCTGGGATTCATGTTCATAGGGCCCGGCCGGTATGTGCTCGGCCATTTTTAACCAAGACGCAGAAATCCCCGGGCCCGCCCTGGCCATAGGCCGAGGGCAGCCCCTTGGGGTTCCAGCTAAAAAACGGGTGACACGTGAAGAGAATCAGCGTCGGAGTGATCGGGTTGGGGACCATCGGGTCCGGTGTCGTTAAGGCCTTGAGGGACAGGAGGGGGCTTATAGCGGAGCGCAGCGGCGTGGACATGCATTTGGTCATGGCCTGCGACGTGCGGCGTTCAAGAGGCGCCCAGCTCGGTCTGCCTCCGTCTTTGTTTACGACGAATCCCCAGGATATCATTAAAAACGAAAAGATCGATTGCGTCGTTGAATTGATCGGCGGACAGCATCCGGCCAGGGAATTGATCCTTCAGGCCCTGAAATACAAAAAACATGTGGTGACAGCCAACAAGGCATTGTTGGCCAGCGATATCGAAGATATCCTCTCGGTTGCGGCGAAGTCCGGCAGGCAGCTCAAGTTTGAGGCATCCGTCTGCGGCGGCATCCCAATCATCAAGGCGCTCAAGGAAGGCCTGGTCGCCAACCGCATCGATTCACTTTACGGCATCATCAACGGGACATCCAATTACCTCTTGTCCAAGATGTCGCAGGAGTCTTTGAGCTTTGCAGAGGCATTGAGTCTGGCCAAGAAAAAAGGTTATGCGGAACGCCAGTCGCGCCTGGATATCGAGGGGATCGACGCGGCGCACAAGCTGGTCATCCTTTGCTATCTTTTATTTTCCAAAGTAGTCCCTCTGGATGCCGTCATACGGGAAGGCATTTCCGACATCTCCGAGATGGATGTGCGCTATGCGGGGGAGATGGGGCTTGTCATCAAGCCCATGGCTATCGCCAAGAAGGACCATGAAAGCCTTGAGGCGAGGGTTCATCCGACCCTTTTACCGAAGGCACATCCTCTGGCGGTTGTGAACGGCGTCTTTAACGCAATTTTACTGAAGGGCGACATGGTCGGCGATATGCTGTTTTACGGCAGAGGCGCCGGACAATCTGCGACGGCTTCCGCCGTCATCAGCGACATCGTCGATCTTGGACGCGATGCACTGGAAGAAGGCCGGCGGAAGGCGAAGGCGGAAGCGCGCGTCAGCCGCATCCGGCGCGTCGATGAGATCCAGAGCCGTTACTATCTGCGTTTTATGGCCATTGATAAACCCGGTATCCTTGCCAGAATTTCCGGCATTCTGGGTAAAAACCATATCGGCATTGCCCAGGTCAGCCAGAAAGAGCGCAAGCGTGCCAAATTTGTCCCCGTGGTCATGATCACACACAATGTTCTTGAGAGGAATTTGCGTAAGGCCCTTGAGAATATCGACCGGCTGGCGATCGTCAAAGGCAAGACCGTCAAGATCCACATGGAAGGTTTTTAGGCGGACCTATGGCATATCAGGGATTGATCCAGAAATACAGGGAATTCCTGCCTGTGACGGACCGGACACCCGTTGTTTCGCTCCTTGAAGGCGACACCCCGCTTATCTATTCTGTCGTCTTGAGTCAGGCGACGGGATGCCGGGTGTTCCTCAAATATGAAGGGTTGAACCCCACGGGTTCTTTTAAGGACCGGGGGATGACCATGGCGATTTCCAAGGCGAAAGAGGAGGGTTCGGAGGTCGTCATCTGCGCTTCGACGGGCAATACGTCCGCTTCTGCCGCGGCCTATGCCGCCCGGGCCGGAATGAAATGTGTCGTGCTTATCCCCGAGGGTGCCATTGCCATGGGTAAATTGGCCCAGGCGCTTATCCACGGCGCAAAAGTCCTGGCTGTTAAGGGAAATTTCGACGACGCCCTGAGAATCGTTCGCGAGATTGCTTCCAAGTACCCCATCACGCTCGTGAATTCCGTCAATCCCTACCGTATCGAGGGTCAGAAGACGGGATCTTTTGAGATCTGCGATGACTTGGGGGGGGCGCCTGCGTATCACGCCATCCCTGTCGGGAACGCAGGGAATATTACGGCTTACTGGAAGGGGTATAAGGAATACCATGCCAAAGGCAAGATCGCAACCTTGCCGAAGATGCTGGGTTTCCAGGCCTCGGGCGCGGCCCCTATTGTTAAAGGTAAGCCCGTCAAACATCCCAAGACGATTGCAACAGCCATCAAGATCGGCGATCCCGCCAGCTGGAAACAGGCGGTTGCAGCGCGGGACGAGTCCGGAGGACTCATCGATACCGTGACGGACCGCGAGATCCTTTCGGCTTACAAGCTTTTGGCGGGCAAGGAAGGTGTTTTTGTGGAGCCGGCATCTGCGGCGTCTGTCGCCGGTATCTTGAAGCTCTCCCGGTCCGGGTATTTTCGCCAGGAGGGCGTTACAGGGCGCGCGGCGACCGTTGTGTGTATCTTGACAGGCCACGGTCTTAAAGATCCCGACCGGGCCATTGCTTCCATCAAAAGACCGAAAGTCCTGAAGGCGGATTTGAAGGCGATCTTGAAAGAAATGGGGTTTTCGCGATGAAGCGGCATGCTTTAGCCGGAAAAAAGATCCTGATCACAGCCGGGCCGACATGGGTGCCTATTGATGATGTGCGCGTGATCAGCAATACCTCTTCGGGGGAAATGGGGACGCTCTTGGCCAAAGAGGCGCAGGCCTGCGGCATGGATGTCGATGTGATCCTGGGGCCTGTCACTTACCGCGAGCCGCTGAAGGGCATGCGCGTGGAACGTTTTAAGTATTTCGATGAACTGGCGAGATTGATTTCTTCAGCGCTTTCGCGCAAGCAATACGATATTGTCCTCCATGCCGCAGCAGTGAGCGATTATCTGATGAAACCCGTGCCTGGGAAGATATCTTCGGGAAGCGTTCAGCTGATTTTGCGCCTCACTCCAGCGCCGAAGCTGGTCGATCTGATGAGGCGCCTGAACCCGAAGGCGTTTCTTGTTATGTTCAAGCTGGAAGGAAAAGTGACGGACGCTGTCTTGCTCAAGAGGTCTCTGGAGGCGATGAAAAAGGCGTCGGCAGATCTTGTTGTCGCCAACAGGTTTGAGGGCGGTCATTACAGGGGCTTTATCCTCGGCTCAGAGAACATCCTGGCTAAGTCCTCGTCCAAGCGGGCGCTGGCGGCGTCGTTGTTCAAGATTTTAAAAGAGAAGATGGCATGACTGCACCGGAACCGCGACGTCCGGCACAGGATCCGTCTTTGCAGGACTGCTGATGAAATATATCGTGCTTGTCCCGGACGGGATGGCTGATTATCCCGTCGAAAAATTAGGCGGCAAGACTCCGCTGGAAGTGGCGGAGACGCCGAACATGGATTATGTCGTCAAGAACGGGCTCCTTGCCCAGGTGACGACCATTCCTGACCGCATGGCCCCTGCCTCGGATGTCGCCAATCTTTCCATCATCGGCTATGATCCTAGGGAGTTCTATTCCGGGCGCGCTCCGCTGGAAGCCGCCCATCTCGGCGTCGATTTAACGGCGCAGGATGTCGCCTTCCGCTGCAATCTCGTGACGATTGCCGACGAAAAGATGGCCGATTACAGTGCGGGGCATATCTCTACTCACGAGGCCTCCGTCCTTATCCAGGAGTTGAACAGGGGGTTGGGTTCCGATGCCGTCAGGTTTTATCCGGGCGTCAGCTACAGACATTTGGCCGTGCTTCGGGGATATCCCGTGGAAGAATTGAGCCGGTGCCTATGCGCACCTCCTCATGATATCCTGGGCGAGCCCATCCGCAGGCACATACCGAAAGGCAAGGGCGCGCAAGTCCTTCTCGAGCTGATGGAGAAGTCCAAAGACGTCCTTTCGCGTCATGAGATCAACAGGGTGAGGCTTGACTTGCACGAGAACCCGGCCAACATGATCTGGTTATGGGGGCAGGGGCAAAAGAGCCAGATGCCTCTGTTCCGCCAGAAGTACGGCGTGACCGGCGCGGTGATCTCAGCCGTTGATCTTATCAAGGGGATCGGTAAACTGATCGGCCTTGAGGTGATCAACGTGGAGGGGGCGACGGGCTACTACGATACGAATTATACGGGGAAAGCTGAAGCAGGTCTAAAAGCCCTGGAGCGCCTGGATTTTGTTTTTATCCACGTGGAGGCTACCGACGAGGCGGGCCACAACGGCGATCTGCGTAACAAGATCGCCTGTATCGAGCGGTTCGATAAATTGGTCGTGGGGACGATTCTGGATCATTTCAAATCCTCCGGGAATGGTTGGCGTCTGATGGTTTTGCCGGATCATGCGACACCCGTCGAGCTGCGCAAGCACGTCGCAGATCGGGTGTGCATGACGATGATGGGTCAGGGGATCGCCAAAAACGGTTTTGAGAGGTTCACGGAGGAAGAGGCCCGCAAGAGCGAGGTTCATTTCGAGGGCCATCAACTGATGGAAGTATTCTTAAAATGAGTTCTTTGGTTGTTTTGCTCGGATGTCTGGCGGTTTTTGCGCTGGGGTATTTTGTATACGGCGGCCGCATTGCAGGGCTTTTTCCTATCGACCCTCGAAGGGAGACGCCCGCCGTCAAAAAGTTCGACGGCGTGGATTATGTTCCTGCCAAAAACTGGCTTGTTCTGTTCGGCCACCATTTTTCTTCCATTGCCGGCGCCGGTCCGATCATCGGCCCTGTGATCGGGTGTATCTGGTGGGGCTGGTTTCCGTCGGTCGTTTGGATCGTCCTGGGAACGGTCCTTGTGGGCGGAGTGCATGATTTTGCGGCGCTCATGATCTCCGTGCGCGAAGAAGGGGCTTCCGTGGCTGAAGTTTCGGCAACGGTCGTCTCGCGCAAAGCGCGCCTGATATTCTCTGTCTTTGTATGGTTGACTCTGATCCTTGTGATCGCCGTGTTTGCGGATCTGTGCGCCAAGACATTCATTGCAGAGAAGAAGATCGTCTTGTCGTCCCTTGGTCTTATCCCGGTCGCTATTTTGACGGGTTATCTCATGTATGTCCGCAAGGCGAATTTGACGTTTTCGACGGTGTTGGGCCTGTTGTTTTTGGCTGGCTTATTATTTCTCGGGAAATATGTTCCCATTGATGTCGGCGGCCAAGCCTATGTTGTTTGGCTGATAGTTTTGTTGGTTTATTGTTTTGCGGCGTCCGTCACGCCGGTCAATATCCTTCTGCAGCCGCGCGATTATTTGTGCAGTTTTCTTTTGCTTTTCGGCGCGGGGATGGGGCTTCTGGGACTGGTGGTCTCGCGGCCGGTCATCACGCAGTCGGCTTTTATTTCCTGGCAGACGTCCCAGGGGGCGTTGTGGCCGATGATGTGCGTGACGATCGCCTGCGGCGCAATTTCCGGCTTCCATGCGATTATCGCCAGCGGCACGACATCAAAACAGCTGGCCAGCGAACGCCATGGCAGGAAAATCGGCTATGGCGCCATGGTGGCCGAGGGGCTGGTGGCCTTGATCGCTGTTTTGGCCGTTGTCAGCGGCATCCCTGGAAAGACCCAGCAAGATCTTTGTTTATTGTTCAAAGACCAGGGACCCATCTGTCTGTTTGGGACCGGGTATACCGGTTTGACGCGCGTTTTCTTCGGGGACTACGGCCTCTATATCGCCGTGATGATCTTGAATGCGTTCATATTGACGACGCTGGACACGGCGACACGCGTTTGCCGGTATATTACCCAGGAATTGACGGGATTGTCGAACAGGTTTGTTTCGACGTTGATCGTTGTCGCCGTTGCCGGCATTTTGGCGTTTTCCGGGGCCTGGAGCCGGATATGGCCTATTTTCGGAGCGTCCAATCAGCTTGTGGCGGCGCTGGCGTTATTTGTCGCCAGCCTTTGGTTTTTGATGAAGAAGAAGCCGACAGGTTATACGCTTGTGCCGGCTATTTTTATGTTTCTGACGACGGTGGCGGCCCTGGGGATCCAATATTTGTCGTATCTTAGAAGCGGGCAGTATCTTTTGGCAGGATTGAGCGTTGTCCTTTTGATATTGGCGTTGGTTATGGTTGGAGAAGTCTATCGGGCGTTCTTCAGGAACAAAAGGGGTCAGAAGCGATGAAAGTTCTTGTTCAAAAATTCGGAGGGAGCTCTGTTGCTAATGTCGACCGCATCAAAAATGTGGCGCGCCGCGTCGTTTCCTACAGGGCAAAGGGCTGGAAGCTGGTCGTGGTCGTTTCCGCGCTCGGCGATACGACAGACGAATTGATCGAGCTGGCCGGCCAGATCACAAGCGAGCCGCCTGCCAGGGAGATGGATATGCTTTTGTCGACCGGCGAACAGATCAGTTGTTCGCTTTTGGCCATGGCGATCGAAGAGCTGGGTTACGATGCGATTTCTTTTACGGGCGGGCAAGTCGGCATCGTGACGGACAAGACACACACCAAGGCCAAGATCGTCGATATCAGTGCAGGACGCATCCGCAGGGCCCTCCAGGAAGGCAAGATCGTCATCGTGGCCGGCTTCCAGGGGGTGACTCAGGACCAGGATATCACGACGCTGGGCCGCGGAGGGTCAGACTTGACGGCCGTAGCCCTGGCCAAGGCCATAGGTGCCAAGACGTGCGAGATCTACACGGACGTGGAAGGGGTCTATACGACAGATCCCAGGATCGTGCCTGAAGCGCGCAAGCTCAAACAGATCACCTATGACGAGATGCTGGAGATGGCATCGCTGGGGGCGCAGGTCATGCAGGCGCGTTCCATTGAGGTGGCTAAAAAATTCGATATCCCCATTCATGTGAGATCCAGTTTCAACGCGGCGGAGGGGACGCTCATTTTAAAGGAGGCGGATAAAATGGAAGATTTTGTTATCAGCGGCGTCACGTTGAATAAGAACGAAGCCAAGGTGACCGTGTGCGATGTCCCGGATAAGCCGGGGATTGCAGCCAAGCTCTTTCGCGAATTGTCCCGCGAAGGGATCAACGTCGATACGATCGTCCAGAACGTCTCCCGCACGGGCTTTACGGATGTTTCTTTTACCGTCTCGCTCGCTGATCTGGCAAAGACCAAAAAGGTGATGGAGAAATTCGCTTCGAAGATTCATGCGGGCAAGGTGTTGGAAGATAAGGATATCGCCAGGGTGTCGATCGTGGGTGTCGGCATGAAGACGCACTCGGGGGTCGCCGCCGGCATGTTTGAGGCGTTGGCGCAGAAGAAGATCAATATCGGCATGATCACAACGTCGGAGATCAGTATTTCCTGTATCATCAGAAAGAAGGATGCGGAAAAAGCCGTCAGGTCCATTCATGCGAAATTCGGTCTGGGCAAGCAGGCATGACCAGAGAGGCCGTTATGAAAAAGATAGAGCTTTACGACACGACATTACGCGACGGTTCCCAGACAGAGGGGATCTCGTATTCCGTTGCGGACAAGATCAAGATTGCGCGCAAGCTTGATGAGCTTGGCGTCGCCTATATTGAAGGGGGATTTCCCGGCTCAAACCCGAAGGACAGGATGTTTTTTGAGGAGTTCAAGAAACACCCGCTCAAAAACGCGGCCTTGGCCGCCTTCGGCGCTACGCGCAAGGCGGGCGTGGCAGCCAAGGACGACCCTGTCTTTGCGGCCATCCTTCATTCAGGGGTGCGGGTTGCGACTATCTTCGGAAAATCCTGGGACTTGCACGTGCGCGACGTCCTGCGCGTGAGCCTGGAGGAGAACCTCGAGATCATCAGGGATTCCGTCAAATATCTCGTCGCAGAGGGGCTGGAGCTCATTTATGACGCCGAGCATTTCTTCGATGCGTATAAACATAACCGCGACTACGCGATGGCGACGCTTCTGGCGGCCCAGGACTGCGGCGCGCGGTTGCTTTGTCTCTGCGATACCAACGGCGGCACGCTGACGTCGCAGCTCGTTGCCGTCATTGCCGATGTCCAGAAGAATGTGAAGCTTCCTTTGGGCATCCATGTCCACAACGATCTTGGCCTTGCGGTGGCCAATTCCATTGCGGCCGTCGAGGCCGGGTGCGTCCAGGTGCAGGGGACGATCAACGGTTATGGCGAACGCTGCGGTAATGCGGATTTGATTCCTATCGTCGGAATCCTGAAGTTGAAAATGGGCCTCGATTGTGTCACAGACGAGCAGCTCAAGGAGCTGACGGAGGTGTCGCATTTCGTCAGCGAGATCAGCAATATGAAGCAGGCCGACAACCAGCCTTTTGTCGGCAAGTCTGCTTTTGCCCATAAGGCCGGCGTCCATATCAACGCGGTTTACAAAAATCCAAAAAGCTACGAGCATATCGAGCCCGAGCGCGTGGGGAACGTCCGCAGGATCCTTGTCTCGGAATTGGCCGGTAAGACGCCCATCCTGACCAAGGCCGAAGAGCTCAAGCTGCAATTGAAAAAAGATTCGCCCGACACCAAGAGAGTCGTCAAATTGCTCCAGGACCTGGAACATGAGGGCTACCAGTTCGAGGCGGCAGACGCGAGCTTTGAGATCCTGGTCAAGCGGGCCCTGAAACAATATAAAAAGTTTTTCGAGCTTGAGGGTTTTCGCGTGATCGTCGAGAAACGCCAAAAAGGGACGATTACCTCTGAGGCCACGATCAAGCTGAAAGTGGGGGGCGTTCAGGAACATACGTCGTCCGATGGGGACGGTCCTGTGAACGCCCTGGACAATGCCCTGCGCAAGGCGTTGAAGGGTTTTTATCCGGTTGTTTCCAAGATGCACCTTTCCGATTTTAAGGTCAGGGTGCTGGATGCCAAGGACGGGACAGCCGCGAAGGTGCGCGTCCTCATCCAGTCGCAGGATGAACGCGACTCCTGGACGACGGTGGGCGTTTCGGAGAATATCATTGAAGCCAGCTGGCTGGCGTTGGTCGACAGCATCGAGTATAAGTTGTTAAAGGATGGAGCCGTGTTGCCTCATGAATGATCTGCCCCGCGAGTTAAGCGCCCAATATAACCCTAAAGAGGTCGAAGAGAAATGGGCCGGCCTCTGGGCCCGCACGCCGTTGTTTCACGCTTCGGTCAACCCGGACAAGGAGCATTTCACGATCGTGATCCCGCCGCCGAATGTGACGGGTATCCTTCATATGGGCCATGCCTTGAACAATACCCTTCAGGACATCTTGATTCGCATGCGGCGCATGCAAGGCTGTGAGGCACTCTGGATGCCGGGCACCGACCACGCGGGGATAGCGACGCAGAACGTCGTGGAGAGGCAGATCGCCAAAGAGGGGTTGACCCGCGGCCAGATGGGCCGCGAGAAGTTTTTAGAGAAGGTATGGGAGTGGAAAGAAAATTACGGTTCGACGATCATCAATCAGCTCAAAAGGCTGGGGGCTACCTGCGACTGGCAGCGTGAACGCTTCACGATGGATGAGGGGTATTCGCGCGCCATCACGGAGGTTTTTGTCTCCCTTTACGAAAAGGACCTGATCTATCAGGGCGACTATATCATTAACTGGTGTCCGCGTTGCCAGACAGCTTTGTCCGACGAGGAAGCTCCTCATCACGACCTGGACGGGAAACTGTATTACATCAAATATCCGTTGAAGGAGCCGCAGGCCGCCGGACGCAAGTCAAAAAGAAACAGCGAGAAGACGGCGGCGCCCGAAGACGGGATTATCGTAGCGACCACGCGTCCTGAGACCATGCTGGGAGATACGGCGGTCGCCGTCAACCCCAAGGACAAGAGATATAAGCACCTGATCGGCGCCACGCTTGTCTTGCCCCTCGTCGGAAGGGAGATCGGGATCATTGCCGACGACCTGGTGGACAAATCTTTTGGTACAGGCGCGGTCAAGGTAACGCCGGCCCATGACCCCAATGATTATCAGATGGGCAAAACGCATGAGCTGGAATTCATCAATATCATGCAGCCCGATGCGGTTCTTAACGCCCATGCGGGGGACTATGCGGGCATGGACCGTTTTGAGGCCAGGGAAGCCATTATCGAGGATTTGACGGAGCGCAAGCTCCTCGTCAAGATCGAACCCCATCGCCACGCTGTCGGCCATTGCTACCGTTGCCATACGATCGTAGAACCCTATTTGTCCAAGCAGTGGTTTGTGCGCACCAAGCCGCTGGCCAAGCCGGCCATCGACGCCGTCAAGAAGGGCAAGATCGCATTCACCCCCCAGCGTTGGACCAAGGTATATCTCAACTGGATGGAGAATATCAAGGATTGGTGCATCTCGCGCCAGATATGGTGGGGGCACCGGCTTCCCGTTTATTATTGTCAGCGGTGTATGGCAGAAACAGGAAGCAAATCCCAAGTTCCAATTTCCAATTTCAAAAAAAATTCAAAAAATACACAAAAAGGTATTATTGTTGCGCGGGTCAGGCCTGAAAAGTGTCCGGATTGCGGTGGAACGGACTTAAAACAGGACGAAGATGTGTTGGATACCTGGTTTTCGTCGTGGTTGTGGCCGTTTGCGACCTTCGGGTGGCCGTTTTCAGACCAGGTGTCTGAAGACGCAAAGCGGAGAACAGAAGAGCAGAAAAAAGAGCTGGAGTATTTCTATCCGACATCGGTCCTTGTGACGGCGCCGGAGATCATCTTTTTTTGGGTGGCGCGGATGATCATGGCGGGTTTCGCCTTCATGGGGTCGATCCCTTTTAAGGATGTTTTTATCCATGGGACGGTCCGTGACGCGCAGGGCCGCAAGATGTCCAAATCCCTGGGCAACAGCATCGATCCATTGGAAGTGATCGAGACGTATGGAGCGGACGCCCTGCGTTTCAGCCTTATTTCCGCATGCGCCTCGGATATTTTCCTCTCCAAGGAGAAATTCGAGCAGGGCCGCAACTTTGCCAACAAGATATGGAATGCCTCCAGGTTTATCCGTATGAATGCGGCCGTCGGCGTCGACGGCAGCCGGATTGACCCGGCCGCCTGCCGCATCCAGGACCTCTGGATCCTTGCCGAACTCAACGATACCATCCGCCGTGTGACAAAGGCCGTCGATGCTTTTCGTTTTCACGAGGCCGTCAATTTGCTCTACACCTTTTTCTGGCATTCATTCTGCGATTGGTATGTAGAGATGGCCAAGCAGACGATCTGCGAAAAAAATACTCAGGAAATTCTGGTTCATGTCCTCAAGGTCTCGCTTTTACTGTTGCATCCGTTTATGCCGTTCATTACCGATGAGATTTCATCTGTGCTTGGAGGTTCTTCGTTTGAGACTATTGCCGTTGCTCCGTGGCCGCAGCCTGAAAAGAAGTTCGAGAATAAGGAGGCGCGCGAATTGATGCGCATTATTTTCGACGCGGTGCTTCTTTTGCGCGAACGGCGCCATGAGTTGAAGCTGAACCCTGCGGTGAAGGTGCGCGTGCGCATGTGGGCGGCCCCAAAAAAGAGAGCCGCGCTTCTGGCGGCTGCGCCTGTCATTTGTCAGCTGGCGCAGGCGAGCGAACTGGAGTGGTTGGATGACGATACGGCGCCGCAGAATTCTTTGAGCCTGCTTGTGGCCCGCGACGCCCATCTGTATCTTCTGCTTGAAGGCCTGGTGGATATCGCGCAGGAGAGAGAACGTTTGGCCGGCGAGATCGCGCAGGGGCACAAGCAGATCAAAGCCAAAGAGGCGCTTCTGAAGAACAAGGGGTTTGTCAAGAAGGCGCCGGAGCAAGTTGTCGCCGCTGAGCGTAAAAGACTTGAGGAGCTCAAGGCAAAGACGGCCGACTTGGAGGAGATCCGACGTGCGTTTCAATGACCCTTCGGTGGCGCTTATGATCAAGGCCGCTCTCCTGGAAGATGCGGCCTACCAGGATATCACGACGCTGGATTTTATCCCTTTTTCGGCCCGCGTTACGGCCAGGATCATCGCCAGGGAGAAGGGGGTTGTTTGCGGTGCGGCGCTTGCAGCAGAGGTCTTCAGGGTTTTTGACCCATCATTGTCCGTGCGCCTGCTGAAGACAGACGGATATGTGGTTCGGGCGGGCGAGACGTTGATGACGGTCACCGGCAAGGCGCGTTCCGTCCTTTCTTGCGAGCGGTTGGCCCTGAATTTCCTCGGTTATCTTTCGGGGATTGCTACGCAGACGCGCCAGGCCTGCGATGCCGTCCGGCGCGCCGGGGTCCGTATCCTTGATACGCGCAAGACCACGCCCCTCATGCGTTCCCTGGAAAAATATGCCGTCTGTGCCGGCGGAGGCATGAACCACCGCCTGAATCTGGCTGATCAATACCTCGTTAAAGATAACCATATCCTGATCTTGAAGAGCATCGGCGGCTTCGACATTTTTGCACGGCGCAGAAAGAAGGTTCCTTTCGAGATTGAAGTCGAGAACTTGTCCGAGCTGAAAAAAGCCCTGGTGTATCGTCCGGATATCGTCATGCTGGATAATTTTTCCCCCTTGCAGGTACGCCGGGCTGTCGCATTGCTGAAAAAGATATTCCCCGATAAGGAGCATCGGCCCCTTGTGGAGCTTTCGGGAGGTATCGGGCCGCAGAATATCCGAGGATACGCGATCAAGGGCGTCGATTTTATCTCTCTGGGCGCGCTGACGCATTCGGCGCGCGCGCTGGACGTGTCGCTTGAGATCGTAAAGGTTCGTTTCAAACGGCGTCTTCTATCACGGGAGGGGTAGCCATGGAACATTCCTATCCGGATCAGGAAAGAAGAAAATTCAGGAGGGTGAAACAAGGGTATGTCCTGATGTACAAAATGGCCTCCGGCGTCAAGACAAGGGCCTTGCCGGTTGAGGCGGCATACAACGGGATGATGCTGGATTTGTCCGAAGGCGGCATGGCCTTCTTGACCCACCAGAAGATCCCCCTTTCCACCTGTATCACCAACAAATTCATTCTGGTCAATGAGCTGATGACGCAGCAGGATAACCGTTTCAGGCCTATCGAGGCCGAGGGGAAGGTGTGTTATCATCTTTGCGGCCAGAGGGGGATGTACAGGGTAGGGTTGCAGTTCACCCGCCTGTCCGATGATGATCGCGGGTTTATCAAGAATATGCGTAGCTGCGGAGAGCGAAAAACGGAGGCGTAACAGCCGCCGGGACGGCGCACGGGATGCGGGGAGGATGAAATACATTTAACGTTCAGCATGAGGTGGCGGTATCCGGGAGGGGCAGAGGATTTGGATAAAAAGAAGATCTTGCTTGTCGATGATGATACGGATATCGTCCAGTTTTTAAAAAGATTGCTGGAGCGAAGCGGGTCTTATGAGGTCCAGGGGGTTACCGATCCAAGGGATGTAATGACCGATGTGCATGCGTTCAGGCCGGATGTCATTGTCCTGGATTTGTTGATGCCGCACATGGGCGGACTGGAGATCTGCCAGGAATTGAACGATGATCCCATCGGACAGGAGACGCCGATCATCATCACATCGGCCTTGTGGAAGGATACGGACAAATTCAAGGCTTTCAAGCTGGGAATTACTTCTTACTTGGTGAAGCCGATCGATACGGGTGTGCTGATGGTTGCTATCGAGAATGCCTTGCGGCTGAAGGAGCAGCCGGGCGGAGATCCTGTTTAACCCTTCGCACCTGTCTGTCGGCATGTAGGGAAATCCCCGGCTTTTAGGTAGGCTGAGGATATCTGCCACTACAGATCGGCGGGTCCGCCTAAGTTTAAGTCCTTGGGGATTCCGCGCCCTTCAAAGCAGGCTTTATCCGCCTCTGGCTGGAAAACCACGGGTGTGAACCCGTGGATGCCCTCCGGCTTTTAGCCGGCGAGGCCTCGCCAAAAGGCGGAAATGCAGGATAGGTGCGCTACGGCCCGCCACCCTGTGGCGGGCGAGGTCCCGCCGAAGGCCGGATGAGATGTCGTTCGATCGCTGGAAGGCGGACAGGCACCACGGCTCGCCTCTCGGCGAAGCCGAGGGCTGTAAAGCCGTGGGGCTCCATAGTTTGACGGGGACTCCTGCTCAAGCGGCCTGCCTCAACTGTTTCGTCAACCTCGAATCTATGCCTGATTTTAAACTCAAAAGTCCTTTTCGTCCTTCGGGCGATCAGGCCCAGGCGATCGATAAACTCGTAGGCGGCCTGCGGGATTCCTCGAGGAAATTCCTGACCCTCCTGGGCGTGACAGGGTCGGGCAAGACGTTCACGATGGCCAATTGCATCGAGCGGATCAACAAGCCGACGCTCGTCATTTCACACAACAAGACGCTGGCTGCCCAGCTTTATTTTGAGTTCAAGGAGTTCTTTCCGGAAAATGCGGTCGAGTATTTCGTCAGCTATTACGATTATTATCAGCCGGAAGCCTATATCCCTGCGACGGACACCTATATTGAGAAGGATTCGTCGATCAATGACAGGCTGGACCGCCTGCGGTTATCTTCGACGACATCGCTTTTTTCCCGCCAGGATGTCCTGGTGGTCGCCTCTGTTTCCTGCATTTACAATCTGGGGAGTCCCAGAGAGTACGGCGACTATATGCTTTTTCTTGAGGTCGGCCAGGCTGCAAGCCGCCAGGATATCCTCAAGCGTCTGGTGGCCATCCAGTACGAGCGTAACGATTATGAATTTTCCCGGGGGAAGGTCAGGGTAAAAGGCGATGTTGTGGATGTCTATCCCGCTTATACGGAGAAGGCCGTCCGTCTGGAAATGGAGGATGAGGCGATTGCCGGGATCTATGAATTCGATCCCGTTTCCGGCAAGAAGATCGCGGATTTAAAGAAGATCGGCATCTATCCGGCCAAACATTATATTGTGGCGGGCGATGCGATTGAAAAGGCCTCGGTTTCCATCATGAAAGAGCTGGAAGACAGGCTCAGGGAATTGAGGGGGCAGAATAAACTTCTGGAGGCGCAGCGGCTGGAGCAGAGGACAAAATATGACCTGGAGATGCTTAAAGTGGTCGGCTACTGCCATGGCATCGAGAATTATTCGCGCCACCTGTCTTTCCGTCAGCCCGGTTCGCGTCCTTATTGCCTTCTTGATTATTTTCCGAAGGATTTTTTGGTCTGCATCGACGAGAGCCATGTGACGATCCCCCAGGTCCGCGGCATGTATGAGGGCGACCGCGCCCGCAAAGAAGTCCTGGTGGATTTCGGCTTTCGTCTGCCTTCGTGCCTGGATAACCGGCCCCTGACATTCGATGAATTTGAATCGCTCGTGCCGCAGACGGTTTTTGTTTCCGCGACGCCCGGGCCGTATGAATTGAAGAGATCCGGCGGCATTTCTGCCGAACAGGTCATTCGTCCGACGGGCATTCCGGATCCTGAAATCCTCGTTAAGCCGACTAACGGGCAGGTGGAGGATTTGGAGAGGCTGGTGAGGGAACGCGCCCAAAAGGATGAGCGCGTGCTTGTGACAACGCTGACCAAGCGTATGGCCGAGGATTTGAGCCAGTATCTGGAAGAAAAAGGCCTGAAGGTCGCTTACCTTCATTCGGAGATCGATACGATCGAGCGCGTCGAGATCCTGCGGCGGCTCCGTAAAAAAGATTACGATTGTCTTGTCGGGGTAAATCTTCTGAGGGAGGGCTTGGATTTGCCGGAGGTGTCTCTGGTGGTTATCTTAGACGCCGACAAAGAAGGTTTTTTGCGGTCGGACGTTTCGCTGATTCAGCTTGCCGGTAGGGCTGCGCGCCATGTCCACGGAGAGGTCGTCATGTATGCCGATACGGTCACGCCTGCGATGGAGAATGCCATCAAAGAAAGCCGCAGGCGTCGCGGTATTCAGCTGGCATTCAACGAGCGCCACGGCATCACCATCGCCTCGATCAAAAAAGAGATCCGTGAAAGCCTGAAAGAGGAAGAAGAGGCCAAAACATACCTCGCCAGGCTGTCCGGCCAGAAAAAAGAGCAATTCGAATTCGATTCCCTGCTTGCGTTATTGCAGCGTGATATGGAATTGGCGGCGCGGAACCTCAAATTCGAAGAGGCGGCGGCCTTGCGCGACGAGATCAAGCGCCTCAGGGAGGATAAGGGGAAAATTACTTTTGGTGAAGACGGCGCAGAACAATACAGAAGAGATAAGGTTATCGCCGCGAGAAAGACATCGCGCCAGCGTAAATGAATCAACCCATATTCCCTGGCCTTGCCCGAAGGGCAGGCCGAGGGCAAGGCCAGGGGCAGGCCTGGGCTTGTTTCGGGTACCTCTAAGCGGCCACAACACTCTTCGTCCTAAAGGGCGGAGCTTTAGGCCGCGCAGAGTCAACGGGTTAACGGGTAAGCGGGTTAAAAAATCTCCGACAACGCGTTAACTCGCTAACGCGCCAACGGATTTAAAAATGGATTCCGGACTTTCGAGACTATTCCATCAACGTTCCAGCAAGCATTCCTTGGGGACGCGTTATATCGGCAAGAAACTCCTGGCTTACGATCTGGTGACCTCGACCAATGATTTGGCCCATTTTCTTGCCGAAAGCGGAGAGCCTCAGGGCACCGTTCTTTTTGCGAACGGCCAGACCCAGGGCCGCGGTCGTCTTGGGAACGCCTGGAATTCTCCTGTCGGCAAGGGGATCTACTGTTCTTTTATCCTGAGGCCTGAGTTGGAAGTCGCGCGCATGCCGCTCGTTACCCTGACGGTGGCCATGGCCATTGCCAAGGCCCTCAAAGGCATCCATGTCGACAAGGTGTCCATCAAATGGCCCAATGATGTGTATGTGGGGCATGGAAAGGTCGCCGGCATCCTGACAGAAATGCATCTGGAGGGCGACAGGGTCGGGTATGCTGTCGTCGGTCTCGGAGTGAACGTGAATCTGTCTCGCGGCGAGCTTCCGCCGGGAGCGACATCGGTCGCCCTTGCATTAAAAAGGGAGGTTGACTTGGTTGATCTCTCCCATATAATTATAAAGAACCTTGATCGGCTCTATGCGGATCTTCTGGAGGGCCGGAGCAGAGAGTTGCTTGGGATGATCAAGGAGTCTTCCGGCCTGATCTTGGGCGAGAGGGTCCGCGTCGTCACCGCCAATCACGTCGTGGAAGGGTATGCCTTGGATTTCGACGAGAACGGCAGCCTTGTGATACGCTTGGACAATGGTTGCTGCCAGGTTGTCCATACGGGCCATCTGGAAAAGCCGGGGGTTTCATGATCGCGACAGTTGACATCGGCAACACGAACGTGACGGTCGGATTTTTCGCTGACTCGCGCCTGGTGGGCGTTTTTAAAGTTTTGACGTCTGGCTGGGGCGAACCCGTAAAGGTCGAGGCCTTGATCAAAGACAAAGCGCGGCCGTTCTTGAAGAAGGAAGCATGCAGGGAAGTCTATGCCTGCAGCGTTGTCCCCCAGGCCAACAAGCATCTACGGTCCATCTGCCGCAGTATCTTTAAGACGGACTGCAAGATCGCCGGAGAAGATTTCTGCGTGCCTTTGATGAATAAATACAGGATCCCGTCACAGGTGGGTCAGGACAGGCTGGTGAATGCTTACGCCGCGTTGAAATTGTACGGAAAAGGATTGGTTGTCGTTGATTTCGGGACCGCCATCACGTTTGACGTTGTGTCGCGCGGCGCTGAATATCTGGGCGGTCTTATTGCTCCCGGTTTAAGGCTTATGCAGGAATCCCTGAACAATAAGACAGCGCTTCTGCCGTTCGTTGAGCTGGCGCGCCCCATAGAGCTCATTGGACGCGACACTGCCTCCAGCATACGCGCCGGCATCGTTTTCGGCGCCGCCTCATTGTGTGACGGGATCATCGAGCGTCTCCTGAAAAAAGAATGCCGGGGATATAAGATCATTGTCACAGGCGGCGACGCCCTTCTCATCAAGCCTCACAGCCGTTATCTGAAGGTCGTTGAAGAAGACCTGATTCTGAAAGGCCTGGCCATGATCGCAGCCAGTCAGAAAATCAGCAAAAAGCTGTAAAAAAAAACTTGACAAGACGGGAAAATTTCATTAAAATTCACAATCGCAAATCTTAGAAAAGCCGGTGCGCAATATCGCGCTGGGTTTCGGTTTGCGTTTTTTTGATGTCTGTTATTAGCACTCATCATTGCAGAGTGCTAATCCCTTTGCCTGAGTTCCATCGGTTCGTCCGCAGGGAGAACCGATGGGTTGGTTTTGTCTTGCAGGAAAAACTATGGCGGATGGGGACGTCGCCCCTGATCGCCGCAAGCGGCGGGCGAGGGCGAATAGAAAGACGAATAGAAAGAGCCCACGGGTTATACCCATGGGGGGGACTCCAGAAATTCCAACCAACAAAACAAGGAGGGAGGCATGAACTTTCAACCATTAGGCGACAGGATTATCCTGAAGCCTCTGGAAGCCGATTCCAAATCGAAAGGCGGCATCGTTCTTCCTGATACCGTCAAAGAGAAGCCGCAGGAAGGAAAGGTCGTTGCTGTCGGCAAGGGAAAGGTTCTGGATAACGGCACTGTCCAGAAGCCGGAAGTAAAAGAGGGCGATGTCGTTCTTTATGCCAAGTATTCAGGGACGGAAGTGACGACAAAGGATGGCGAGGAATATCTTATCGTCCGCGAAGAAGATATTCTGGCTATTGTGAAGAAGTAACGCATTAGTTTTAATTGTTGTCTTGCGCAAAATAAGCATAAAAGGTTAAACTTACTCCTTGCGTTTGCATCTTGTCAATATCTGTCTGCGACCAGTCTTCGCAGAGCTCGGACGGGCATCCAGATATTTACAAGATACGCTGCGGAGTTAATCCCGCCGGAGGTGGGATTAAGGAGGATCGATATGGCAAAGCAGTTGCTATTCAGCGATGAGGCCAGGCGCGCCGTCCTGCGGGGCGTCGAGCAGCTGGCAAAGGCTGTGAAAGTGACCTTGGGCCCTAAGGGGCGCAATGTCGTCCTGGACAAGAAATTCGGCTCTCCGACCATCACCAAGGATGGCGTGACGGTGGCCAAAGAGGTCGATCTGGAAGACCCGTTTGAGAACATGGGCGCCCAGATGGTCAAGGAAGTCGCCGAGAAGACATCCGATGTGGCCGGAGACGGCACCACAACGGCGACAGTCCTGGCCGAAGCGATTTACCGCGAAGGCCTAAAGAATGTGACGGCCGGCGTCAACCCGATGGCGCTGAAACGCGGCATCGAAAAAGCCGTGGATGCCGTTGTCGAGGAGCTCAAAGAGCTGTCCACGTCGATTAAAGACAAAAAAGAAGTCGCGCAGGTAGCGACGATCGCTGCCAACGGCGACAACAAGATCGGTTCCGACATTGCCGAAGCTATGGAGAAAGTCGGCAAAGACGGTGTCATCACGGTCGAGGAAGCCAAGTCGACGGCGACGACCCTGGATGTTGTGGAAGGGATGCAGTTTGATCAGGGGTATCTCTCTCCTTATTTTGTGACGGACGCTGAGAGGATGGAGGCGGTGATAGAAGAGCCTTATATCCTGATCTACGAAAAGAAGATATCGTCCATCAAGGATCTTCTGCCCTTGTTGGAAAAGATCGCCCGTTCCGGCAGGTCCCTGTTGATCATTGCTGAAGACGTGGAAGGCGAGGCCTTGACGACTTTGGTCGTCAACAGGCTTAAAGGCGTTCTTTCCTGCTGCGCGGTCAAGGCCCCGGGATACGGCGACAGGCGCCGGGCCATGATCGAGGATATCGCGATTTTGACCGGTGGAGAGGCCATCACGGAGGACCGCGGCATCAAGCTCGAAAGCGTGGATCTGGATATGCTTGGACGCGCCAAGAGGGTGAAGGTCGATAAGGACGATACGACGATCATCGAAGGCGCAGGAAAGACCCAGGCGATCAACGGCCGCATCGCGCAGATCAAGAAACAGATCGAGCAGAGCGATTCGGATTACGATAAAGAGAAGCTCCAGGAGCGTCTGGCCAAGCTGGCCGGGGGCGTCGCCGTCATCAATGTCGGCGCCGCAACAGAGACGGAAATGAAGGAGAAAAAGGCCAGGGTCGAAGATGCTCTGCATGCGACCCGTGCGGCTGTCCAGGAAGGGATTGTTCCCGGCGGCGGCGTGGCCTTGATCCGTTGTATCTCTTCCTTGGACAAGGTGAAGGTGGGCGAGGAGGACGAGAAGGTCGGCGTCAACATCATCCGCCGCGTCCTCGAAGAGCCCTTGAGGCAGCTGGCTGCCAATGCCGCTGTCGACGGCTCTGTGATCGTCCAGCGCGTCAAGACGGAGAAGAAGAACATCGGATATGACGTTTCCGATGATAAGTTTGTGGATATGCTGGAAGCGGGCATCATCGATCCGACAAAAGTGACGCGTTCGGCGCTTCAAAACGCCTCCAGTATCGCGTCGCTCTTGTTGACGACAGAGGCGTTGGTGACCGATATCCCGGAAAAAGAAAAACCGGGTATGCCGGCCATGCCTCCCGGAGGCGGGATGGGCGGGATGTATTGATCCCGTAGCGTCGTCAGATGATAGGGTCAGGAGGGGCCCGCGCAGACTTGCGCGGGCCCCTGTTTTTTTATTCCTTTTTTTGTGGAAACTACCTTAGAAAGGATCAGCTTGACAAAGCCTCGATTCTTGTGTAGACTATCCCATATTTTTTCAATCCCACGGCCATGAAAGACGGTTGTCTTTGGGGAGACCGCCGGGGATGGCCGATAGGATCATTCGGGGAATTGTTCTAAGGAAAAAAGGAGCCCCGGACTTAAAGTCCGGGGGGATTCCACTGACTTTGCCAAAGCTATACATGTAACGGAGGATTTATGGGGGAGTGGATCGGAATAAATCGAAGAGCCAGAAAATGTTACGGATTTGATGAGGTAGCGTTGGTGCCCGGCATGACGACCATCAATCCTGCGGAAGTGGATCCTTCCTGGGAATTGGCAGGCAAGAGGTATAAGTGTCCTATTTTGGCTGCAGCCATGGATGGGGTGGTCGATGTAAAGTTTGCAGTTGAAATGGGCCGGCTGGGTGGAATCGCCGTTCTTAATCTGGACGGTATCCAGACCCGTTACGAGAATCCCGATGAAGTTCTTGAGGCGATCGCCAAGGCCTCGCCTCAGGAAGCCACGCGTCTTGTCCAGGAAGTATATGTCAAGCCGATCAAAGAGAAGCTGATTGCCGCGCGCGTCGAGGAGATCAAAAAAAAGAAAGCGCCGGCCGTCGTCAGCTGTATTCCTCAGAATGCCGAAAAATTTGCGGCCATCGCCGAAGACGCAGGCGCCGATATCTTTGTCGTGCAATCAACGGTCACGACGACCCGCCATATCGCCAGAGAATACAAGGCGCTGGACCTCAAAAAATTCTGCACCAAGCGCAACATCCCCGTCATCCTCGGAAATTCCGTTACTTATGAAGTGACGTTGGAACTCATGGATACGGGCGCGGCAGCTTTGTTGATTGGTGTCGGTCCGGGCGCTGCATGCACGACTCGCGGAGTTCTTGGCATCGGCGTGCCGCAGGTGACGGCGACGATCGACGCGGCCGGGGCCAGGGATTATTATTTCAAGAGGACGGGTAAGTACGTCCCCATCATTACGGACGGCGGCATGCGTATCGGCGGCGAGATCTGCAAGGCTTTTGCGGCCGGCGCGGATGCGGTCATGGTAGGTTCTGCTTTTGCCAGGGCGGTGGAAGCGCCCGGCCGCGGCTATCACTGGGGCATGGCGACGTCTCATGCCAACCTGCCCCGGGGGACCCGCGTTTACGTAGGGACCACGGGGTCTCTCGAGGAGATCCTTTTCGGGCCCGCCAAGGTCGATGACGGCTCGCAAAACCTGATGGGCGCATTGACCACATCCATGGGGTGTCTGGGCGCAGCGACGATCAAAGACATGCAGTTTACGGAGATTATTATTGCGCCTTCGATCCAGACAGAAGGTAAAATCTTCCAGGTGGTTCAACGAGTGGGGATGGGCAAGTGAAATCTAAAAAAACGTTAAAAAGAAAAAAGGCGAAAGCCGTCACGAGACATCCGAAACCGGCAGGAAGACCCTCTCCAAGGGCCGCGAAAAAACCCGAAGTCAAGACGGGTTCATTTTTGACATCCGGCCTTCAACAGAAAAATTCCATCCTGATCCTTGATTTCGGCTCCCAGTACACGCAATTGATTGCGCGCAGGGTACGCGAAAACAAGGTCTACAGCACCATCGTTTCCCATAAGATCACGGCCGAGGAGATCAAGAAGCAGGCCCCGAAGGGGTTGATCTTTTCAGGCGGTCCGGCCAGCGTTTATGACGAAAAGAGCCCGAAGTGCGACAAGGGGATTTTTAAATTGGGCATTCCCATTCTCGGGATTTGTTACGGGCAGCAGCTGATCGCACAATATTTCGGCGGCAAGGTGCGGCGGACAAGGGAGCGCGAGTTCGGCCGCCAGGAACTTTTCATAGACGACCATGCGGATTTCTTCAGCGGGTTGCCGGGCAATATCACGTGCTGGATGAGCCACGGAGACTACGTTTCATCTTTGCCCAAAGGATTTGTTTCCATTGCGCATACCCTGAGCACTCCGAATGCGGCATTTGCCAGCCGTGACCGCAAGGTTTTCGGCGTGCAATTCCATCCCGAGGTTGTTCATACGGCCCGCGGTTCCGAGATCATTTCCAATTTTCTTTACAGGATCTGTCGCTGCCGTCCGAGCTGGGAGATGGGCGCCTTCATCAAGGATACGGTGAGCCATATCCGCCAGTTGGTCGGCAAAGACAGCGTCGTCTGCGGCTTGAGCGGCGGCGTGGATTCTTCGGTTGCCGCCGTTCTCATCCACAGGGCGATCGGCAGGCAGTTGCGCTGCATTTTCGTCGATAACGGCCTTGTGCGCAACAGGGAACCGGAAGAGATCAAGACCATTTTCCGCGCCAATCTCCATATGAATTTGGATTTCGTCAATGCCCAGAACCGATTCTTGAAGCGTCTCAAGGGCGTGACAGATCCGGAGGTCAAACGCAAGACTATCGGAGACGAATTCATCAAGGTTTTTGAAGAAGAAGCCAAGAAGATCAGGCGCGTCAAGTATCTGGCTCAGGGGACATTGTATCCCGATGTGATCGAGTCTGTCTCTGCAACGGGATCGCCTTCAGCCAAGATCAAGACGCACCATAATGTCGGCGGTCTTCCCGAAAAAATGAACCTGAAGTTGATTGAGCCCTTGAGGGAGCTTTTCAAGGACGAGGTCCGCGAGCTGGCCAAACAATTGGGCCTGCCGCAGGAGATCATCCATAGACAGCCGTTCCCAGGGCCGGGTCTCGCCATCCGCATTGTCGGGGAAGTGACCCCGGAACGCCTGCAGGTGTTGCGTGACGCCGATGACATCTTTGTCGGCGAGATCCGCAAGGCGGGCCTGTATAATGAGGTCTGGCAGTCGTTCTGTGTTTTATTGTGCATCAAGTCCGTCGGAGTCATGGGGGACGAGAGGACCTATGAGAACGTGATCGCCCTGCGCTGCGTTTCTTCCAGCGACGGCATGACCGCGGACTGGGTGAAGCTGGAACCGGCGCTTTTGGGCAAGGTTTCCAGCAGGATCATTAACGAAGTCAAGGGGGTCAACAGGGTCGTCTATGACATCAGCTCCAAGCCCCCTTCGACTATCGAGTGGGAGTAAAGCGATTACGCAGATTTTGAAAGATAGATTACACAGATTTAAAAGGGTAGTATAATATTTCTATCTGTGGAATCTTTATTATGATCTGCAACATCAAGGCCGCCTGGGGCGGCCAGGTGAAGTTCTGTGCGTAAACAGGGCTTCGAAAGAAATCTTCATGGCCCATTCCGATTTCGTCCATCTGCACCTCCACACCCAGTTCAGCCTCCTTGACGGCGCCTGCCGTATCAAAGAATTAATCGCCAAAGCTGTTGAATTCAGGATGCCGGCTATCGCCGTGACGGACCATGGCAATATGTTCGGTTCCATCGATTTTTATTCCGAGGCTACAAAGCAGGGCATCAAGCCCATCATCGGTTGTGAAGTCTATATCGCCCAGAAGGGCCGCTTTGACAGGTCCGAGTCTTTGAGCGAGGGGTCGAACCATTTCATCCTCCTGGCCAAAGATGAGGAGGGCTATAGGAACCTTTCCAAACTGGTCTCTCTAGGATATATCGAAGGATATTATTACCGGCCTCGCATCGACAAGGAGATCCTGGCGCAGTATTGCCGCGGCCTGATCGGCTCCAGCGCCTGTCTTAAAGGCGAGCTGGCCTGCCTGATCACAGCCAATCGCCTCAACGACGCGATCAAGGCCGCGGACGAATTCTCGTGTATGTTCGGCAAAGACAATTTTTATCTGGAACTCCAGGAGAATTTTATCCCCGAGCAGACCGTCGTCAACGAAGGCCTGCTTAAGATCGCCCGCGAATTAAACCTGCCCGTCATTGCCACCAACGACGTCCATTACCTGAGCAAGAAGAGTGCGGCTTCTCACGAGGCGTTGTTGTGTATCCAGACCCAGACGACTTTGGATGATCCTAACCGCATGCGGTTCCAGACACAGGAATTTTATTTCAAGAGTCCGCAGGAAATGAAAGACCTGTTCGCTTATTGCCCGGAGGCCATCCGCAATACGATCGAAGTCGCCAACCGCTGCAACTTGGTCCTGGAGTTCGGCAAGCCTCATCTGCCTCAATACACGCCGCCGGCCGGCAAGACAGGAGAGATATATTTGAGGGAGCTTTGCGATGAAGGGCTCAAGAAGCGCTATGGCGGGAAACTCACGCCGGTTATCCGCCAAAGACTGGAACATGAACTGGCCACGATCAAGCAGATGGGGTTCATCAGTTATTTTCTTATTGTTTGGGATTTCATCCATTACGCGAAAAGTAAAGGGATTCCCGTCGGACCCGGCCGCGGATCGGCTGCCGGCAGCCTGGTGAGTTATCTTCTGGGGATCACGGAACTCGACCCCTTAAGGTATAAGCTGCTTTTTGAAAGGTTCCTGAATCCCGAGCGCGTGGGGTTGCCGGATATCGATATTGATTTTTGTTTCGAGCGCCGCCAGGAGGTCATTGATTACGTCAATCAGAAGTACGGCAAGGAGAACGTCGCCCAGATTATCACTTTTGGGACGATGCTGGCTCGCGCCGTCATCCGCGACGTCGGCCGCGTGATGGCCGTTCCTTACGCGGACGTCGACCGGATCGCCAAGCTTGTTCCGCCCGAACTGGGCATCACCCTCGACGATGCTCTAAAGACAGACGAACTCAAAAACCTCTATGAGAACAATGCCCAGGTGCGTCAATTGTTGGATACGGCCAAGGACCTTGAGGGGCTCTCGCGGCACGCCTCGGTGCATGCGGCGGGTGTTGTCATCGGCGACAAACCTTTGGATACCTACATGCCGCTGTGCAAGCTTGACGACGATCAGGTGACGTCCGGTTTTTCCATGAAGGCGCTTGAGAAGATCGGCTTGCTCAAGATGGATTTTCTGGGTTTGAGGACGCTGACGGTTATCGCCGAGGCTTTGAAGATCATCAAAAGAACCAAGAATGTCGATATCGACATTGATGCTGTTTCCCTGGAGGATAAGAAGACCTTTGAGCTTCTGGCCTCGGCCCAGACGATCGGCGTTTTCCAGCTTGAAAGCGCGGGGATGCGAGACCTTTTACGTAAACTCAGTCCGGGTCTTTTTGAGGATTTGATCGCTTTGCTCGCGCTTTATCGGCCGGGCCCCATAGGTTCGGGCATGCTCGATGATTTCATCCAGCGTAAACACGGCCTCAAACCCATCGTTTACGACCACCCGAAGATGGAGAGCATCCTGAAGGATACGTACGGGATCATGGTGTATCAGGAACAGGTCATGCAGATCGCCTCGGCCCTCGCCGGTTTCAGCATGGCTCAGGCGGATTTGCTGCGCCGCGCCATGGCCAAAAAGATCCCTGAGGAGATGGACAAGCAGCGCCATTTGTTCCTCGAGGGATGCATCAAGAACAAGATTGACAAGAGGATAGCAACCAAGGTGTTCGATCTCATCGATTACTTCTCCGGCTACGGTTTTAACAGGAGCCATTCGGCCGCCTACGCCGTCATCTCTTACCGCACGGCTTACCTGAAGGCGAATTATCCTGTTGAGTTCATGACGGCGCTTCTGACAAGCGAGAAAGAAAATACGGACAAGGTCGTTGAATACGTCAAAGAGGCCAACCGTATGGGCATCACCGTCTTGAATCCGACGGTCAACGAGAGCTATTCCAAATTCACGGTTGAGAACCAGACGAGCATCCGCTTCGGGCTCCTGGCCGTCAAAAATGTAGGCAGGGGGGCGATAGACTCTATTGTTGAGACCAGGCAAAAGGATGGAGTGTTTGACAACCTGGAAGATTTCTGTCAGCGCGTGGATCTGAGGCTTGTAAACCGCAAGGTGGTGGAGAGCCTCATTAAATGCGGCGCCATGGACACCTTTAAATTCCGCCGCAGCCAATTGATGACTATTCTCCAGGAGTGCCTGGATTATTCGGCCAAGGCCCATAAAGACCGCAGTTCAGGCCAGATGTCTTTTTTTGATACTGATTTTTCTGCCGACGCTGGTTTTAAGAGATTCCAGGTCAAGATGCCCGATATCAAGGAATGGCCGGAACTTCAGCTCTTGTCATTCGAAAAAGAGATATTGGGATTTTATATTAGCGGGCATCCCTTGGTGCGGTATGAGCATCTACTGGAGAGGTTCTCTTCCTGTTCGATTTCGAAGTTGTCGGAACTTAAAGACGGACAGGATGTTACCATCGTCGGCTTGATCAATAAGATCAAGATCACGACGACCCGTCAAAAAGCGGAAAAAATGGCCATCCTGAGAGTGGAAGACTTGACAGGCCTTCTCGAAGTTCTTGTTTTCCCAAATACTTATAAACAGGTATCGCGTTACCTTATCGCCAATAACGTCGTGATGATCAAGGGAAGGCTGTCTCTGCGGGAAGAGATGCCTAAAATCCTGGCTGCCGACGTGACCCCTATTGAAGAGGCCTATCGCGCCATCTCTTCGATATCCATTGACCTGTCTGGCGTTAAGGAAAATATCATGCAGGTATTAAAGGAGAAACTTTCCCTCTCGCCGGGAAATGTGCCTGTTTACCTTCATCTGGGTTCCGAAAACAATCGGAAGCTTCGTATCTTGGTCGCCAGAGACCTCTTTGTCCAGCCGAGGCAAGAACTTTTTAATGATATTGAGGAACTTATCGGCACGCAAAGATTTCAATTGACGATGTAACTCTTTCATGGTACGCTACTTATAAAAATAGAGCTTCTTCACCTCTAGAAAGGAGGGTGATGATTATGACTAAGAAAGACATTGTTTTAAAAATTGCTGACGAGACGGGGATCAAACAGATTGATGTTAAAAAGGTTGTGCAAAAAACCTTTGACCATATTATCGCCAGTCTTGTCCGCGGGGAAAAGGTCGAGTTGCGTAACTTCGGTGTTTTCAAGCTGAAAGAAAGACGCAGCCGCACAGGAAGGAATCCCAGGACAGGCCAGGTGGTCCCGGTTCCTGCCAGAAAGGTCGTTGTTTTTAAATCCGGCCTTGAAATGAAGAAGCTGATTAAATAGCTGTAAGACAGCACGTTACTCCTTGTTTATATGCTTGTAAATTTTTTCACCGTCCGGCTCAACCGAACGTCTTGAAATTTACGGCGCAAGCGCGCCTGCCTGTCTTGGCCGACGCCAAAGGCAGAGAGTTGACCCCCAGAAGGGGGTGGGCCTTCGCGAGACTGAATAAGCGAATGGCCTAACCCAGAAAGAGTAGGCCTCCGCATTCCACATAGCAGAGGGCCTAACTTTGTAAGAAATAAATCCCATTATAGGCGAAGTTAAGGAGAGTGTTATGCCGCAGGTAGGCAAGGTGAAGTGGTTCTCTGCCCCAAAAGGGTATGGTTTTATCGAATGCGAAGATGGGCAGGATGTGTTTGTTCATTTTTCAGCGATCAAAAGCGAAGGGTATAAGACGCTCGAAGAAGGTCAAAAGGTCCAGTTCGATATCGTTCAGGGAGAAAAGGGCCCTCAGGCCAAAGATGTCGTGAAGATCTGATCAAGATTAAGCTTTCAATTGAAGGCGGGCATTGCGTGTCCGCCTTTCAAGTCTTATAAGGCGTTCAGCTATTCCATGCTTTTCAAGTCTCCGCGCGGTACAAAAGATATCTTCCCGCCAGAAACAAACCTTTGGCAGACCATCGAAGGCGCGGCCAGGCGTGTTTTTTCCCTTTATGCCTTTCAGGAGATCCGGACCCCCGTGATCGAAGAAACAGGGCTTTTTTTGCGTTCCCTGGGAGACCTCTCGGACATCGTCCAGAAGCAGATGTTTCTTATCAAAAAGGAGAACGATTCATTTGTTTTGAGGCCGGAGGCCACGGCTTCCGTGATCCGCGCCTATATCGAGAGCGGCACCTATCATACGTCCCAGCTTGTTAAATGGTTTTATATCGGCCCGATGTTCCGTGCCGAAAGGCCCCAGAAGGGGCGTCTGCGCCAGTTTCATCACATAGGGTGCGAAGCCATCGGTTCTTGCAGTCCCGTCTTGGATGCGGAGTTGATACGGTTGGCCGTCCATATTTTGCTCGAAGCCGGCGTTGCCGGCTTCGAGGTGACCATCAATACCCTCGGTTGCGCAAACGATAAAAAGAAACTGGCGATCTATCTCAAAGAGGCTCTTTTGCCGAAGAAGCAGATGTTTTGCGAGGATTGCCAGGGCCGCATGGAACGCAATGTCTTCCGTGTCCTGGATTGCAAGAATACGCAGTGCCGGGAGAACGTCGCCGCTTTGTCCATCGACACGGGGCGCGTCTGCCAGGATTGCCGGAATCATTTTGAGTCTGTCAAGAAGGCCCTTGAAGCCTTCGGTGTTACTTTCAGGGTCGATCCGCTTTTGGTCCGCGGCCTGGATTATTATACTAAGACCGTTTTTGAGATCAAACATCCCGGTCTGGGGGCGCAGGATGCCATCGGCGCAGGGGGCCGGTATGATAATCTGGTTGAGGAACTGGGCGGGCCGCAAAAGGGGGCTGTCGGGTTTGCCCTCGGCGTGGAACGGATGCTTTTGGCCAGAGGATCCAAGGAGGAGGGCGAGGCCGGTGGGTTGGATTGTTATGTCATCGGCCTGGGGGATGCGGCCGCTGCCAAGTGCCAAGAGCTTATGAATGTTTTGCGCGAAGCGGGGATTGCGACTGATATGGATTATACAGACGGGTCTTTGAAGTCGGCTTTGAGGAAGGCGGGCGCCTTGAAAGCCAAGGCTTGTGTCATCGTGGGAGACAATGAGCTGGCCAAAGGCGCAGGACTTTTGAAGGATATGATGAAAAGGACCCAGATCGAGGTGCCATTGGACCGGATCGTCCAGCAGGTAAAGGAAACTTTATGTTGAGGACACATACGTGTGGAGAGTTAAAAAAGGAGCACGCCGGCCAGATCGTCGTGCTTTGCGGCTGGGTGCATAGGCGCCGCGATCACGGAAAGCTTATTTTTATTGATTTGAGGGACCGTTACGGCTATACGCAGGTGATGTTCAGCCCCAAGGATTCCCCCCAGGCGCACCGGGTGGCGACGGATCTGCGCGCCGAGTTCGCCGTGCGTCTCAAAGGCCTAGTGAACCTCCGGCCGAAGAACAATATCAATCCCGATATTCCGACGGGTGAGATCGAGTTGATCGCCCAGGAACTTGAAATATTGAATCCGTCTCTGACACCGCCGTTTGAGATTGCGGACGATCTCGTGTTGTCCGAAGATGTGCGTCTGCCGTATCGGTATCTGGACCTGCGCCGTCCCGCGATGTTCAAGCTTTTGTCCGCCCGCCACCAATTGAACCGCCTGATGCGCGAGTTCCTCAGCAATGAAGGCTTTATTGAGGTGGAGACGCCTATTTTGACCAAGTCTACCCCGGAAGGCGCGAGGGATTATCTTGTGCCGTCCCGCGTCAACCCAGGAAAATTTTTCGCCCTGCCGCAGTCGCCGCAGCTTTTTAAACAGCTGTTGATGGTGTCCGGATTCGACCGTTATTTCCAGGTCGCCAAATGCTTCAGGGATGAAGACCTGCGGGCGGATCGCCAGCCGGAATTCACCCAGATGGATATGGAGATGTCGTTTGTGGAAGAGGAGGATATATTTTCCATTTCCGAGAAGATGTTTGCTCTTGTTTTGAAGGAGCTTAAGGGCGTGACGCTGGCGACGCCGTTTCCGCGCATCAGCTATAAGGAGGCGATGGAGACATACGGCTGCGATAAGCCGGACCTGCGCCGCAACAAAAACGACGCCAATGAATTCTCATTCGTCTGGGTGGTTGATTTTCCTCTTTTCAAATACGACGATGAAGAAAAAAGATGGGACAGCGAACACCATCCTTTTACGGCGCCTCATCCAGAAGATATCGGCTTGCTTGAGTCGGGGGACCTTGGCCGCATCCGTTCGCGTTCGTACGACCTTGTGTTGAATGGTAACGAGATCTCCAGCGGATCCATCAGGATCCACGACCAGGCGCTGCAGCACAAAATCTTCGAGATCCTGCGTATCCCACAGGACGAGATTGATGCCCGTTTCGGGTTTTTGCTTGAGGCTTTCAAATACGGGGCTCCGCCTCACGGCGGTATCGCGTTCGGGATCGACAGGATCTTGTCGATCTTCTTCGGCACGGAGAGCATCAGGGATATCATCGCGTTTCCTAAAACACAAAAGGCCGTCTGTCCCCTAACGCAGGCGCCTTCGGATGTCACCGACAAACAATTGAAAGAATTGCACATCAGGACCATTAAATAGGGCGCAGTCTTGAATGTTCTCGACAGCGGCGCACTGGCCTATCCGATAGGGCCAGGCGTAAGGAAAGTTACCTCTATATAGGCAAATGAAGGAAAATAACGTTACTCCGCGCCTAGGCGCTCGTAAATTTCACGCCAGGGTAGGCCGTCGGCCTGGCGCAGCCGCCAGGACGGCCATCCGGCGTGAAATTTCCTTCGCAGGCATGGAGTTAACCCAGAAAGGGTAGGCCTCCGCATTCCACATGGCGTATGGCCTAATTTTGTAAAGAAGAAAAACCTCGATATAGGCAAAATTAAGGAGGATGACAATGAAGAAGGGGGCGATTGGAATATGGGTTTTTATTTTTGCTCTTGCGGCGGTTTCAGGCTGTGCCAGGGTGCGCACTTATACGGTTGAACAGGAGCGCGTCGATCAGGATTTAACTTCGGGAAATGCCGGTTATCTGACGGGCGCGCCTCAACAGGACCTTCAGGCGGACAGGAAACTGACCCGCACGACCTACGTTGCCGAGGTGGAGCTGGGAAAAAAGGCTGGACAAAAACCCAAGGGCAAAAAAGCAAAATATGAAAAATGTCCCATGGCCATGGAGAATCAAGAGGGTGCTACGGAAGAGGTGACGACAGAGATGCCGGCCCTTGCCGCTCCGCAGGTTGCCGCTGCGTCCAAGGAACCTGTGACGTATACGGTTGCGGCGAACGATACGCTGCAGAAGATATCGATGAAATTTTACGGGACGACCAAGAAGTGGAAAGTGATTTTTGAGGCCAACAAGGAAGCTCTGAAGAGCCCGGACAAGATTTACGCCGGCCAAGTCCTTAAGATCCCACAGGAATGAGAAGGGAAGATTGGATTGGAAAGACCAATAACCAAAGTGTTGTTTGATGATTGGATTTTGGTGATTGGTTATTGTTTGGTGATTGTATCTTGGAATTTGGTTATTTTGTGAGGAAGGGAACATGTTTAGGGTTGTCGGACTGGAGAGCCAGAAGGAAACGCAGGATTTTTTCGGCTTGCATGACGAAAATGCGCGCTTGATTGAACAGGAATATCATGTCAAGATCTCTTCGCGTCCCGACGGGTTGCGTGTCAGCGGTTCCAACAAGGGGAGACTTGAGAAGGCGATCCGCGTCATTGAGAATTTCCTCCAGCTTATCCGTACCCACCGGGATGCCGATAAGCGCGAGCTTGAATTGATCATGAGGTCCTTGGGCGGGGCCAAGAAAGAGTGGAAGGCATCGGATTTCCGTTTCTCCCAGGATTTCAGGGATGTGGCCAAGAAAGAAAAGGTCGCATCTCCCAAAACAAAAGGACAACAGGAATATGCGGATGCCATCTGTCGGAACGACATCGTTTTCGGTATCGGTCCCGCCGGAACGGGAAAGACCTATCTGGCTATGGCCATGGCGGTCTCGGAGCTTAATTCCGGCAGGGTCCGCAGGATCATCCTGACGCGTCCGGCCCTAGAGGCAGGGGAAAGCCTTGGTTTTCTGCCCGGCGACATGCATCAGAAGCTTTCGCCTTACCTGAGGCCTCTTTACGACGCCCTCTATGACATGATGGAGGCGGAAAAGATCGAGAAGTTCCTGGAAACGGGGATCATCGAGGTTGCGCCCCTGGCCTATATGCGCGGCCGCACGCTCAACGATGCCTTTATTATTCTTGACGAGGCGCAGAATTGCACGCCGGAACAGTTGAAGATGTTTTTGACCCGTCTGGGATTCGATTCCAAGGCGGTGATTACCGGCGACATCACGCAGAGCGATCTGCCCGGCGGAAAACCGATCGGGCTGGTCCAGGCGCTGGAGCTCCTTAACGATATCCAGGGGATCAAGATCAGCTATTTGACGGGCGAGGACGTCGTGCGCCATGAGCTCGTCCAGAGGGTCATTGAAGCTTATGATAAAGCACAGAGACATAACGATTAAAGATGTGTTTTTCTTTATCGGCGGGATCGTTTTCCTGGCCTTTTACGGGATCCAGACGGATATTCCTTTGCTGGCGATCCTTATGTTCGCGCTCCTGGCGGTCTATCTGTTGGTTCTGGGCCGGCGATTCGAGGACAAACGGTATAATTTTCTTTCTCTCGGTTTTCTTTTTCTTCTCGGGGCCGCCCTGGCGATTTTCTTCAAGGAATACACGGTGCTGTCGCCCTATTATATCCCTGTCGCGGCGGTCGTGATGCTGGTTTCTCTTCTCTACCACGATCTCGAGCTGTCGTTGATATTTGCGGTCCTTTTGAGTTTTTTTGTCGGCATGATATTCGGGGGAGACATTTATCTGTCGGGCGTTCTTTTCCTCGGGTGCCTCCTGGGCGCCCTCTATGTATGGCAGGCCCGCCGCCGTTCCCGCATCATCACGGCGGGGTTTTTTGTCGGAGCGATCCAGAGCCTGGCCGTGCTGACCTTTTTCCAGCACACCTCCTTAAGGGGGGTTCCGATCGTCCGTTTCTGCATGGCGCCTTTTCTAAACGGCATCATTTCCTCTTTTCTCGTCGCCGGCCTTCTGCCGGTTTTCGAATATCTATTCAGGGTCGTGACCAATATCAGTCTTCTGGAACTGGCCGATTTCAACCACCCCTTGCTTAAACGCCTCGTGTTTGAGGCGCCGGGGACCTATCATCACAGCTTGATGGTCGGCAATCTCGCCGAGGTGGCATCCGAGGCCGTGGGGGCCAATGCGCTTCTGGCGAGAGTCGGCGCTTATTATCACGACATCGGGAAGTTGGAAAAGCCCGAATATTTCAGCGAGAACCAGGACAAGTGCGCCAGTAAACATGATACCCTGAGCGCCTCTATGAGCAAGCTGGTCATCATGGAACACGTCAAGGCCGGCGTGGAACTCGCCAGAAAAAACCGGTTGAACAACACGATCACGGCATTCATCCGCCAGCACCATGGCACAAGCCTCGTTTATTATTTCTACCGCAGGGCCTTGGAGTCCGGCGGAGACGAAAGGGAACTGAGCGAAGAGGTTTTCCGCTACCCCGGCCCCAAACCCGAAACGAAAGAGACGGCCATCGTGCTTTTGGCAGATTCGGCGGAGGCCGCCTGCAGGACCCTCGAGGAGCCGACGGCCGAACGGATCGCCGACATGGTGCATCGCGTCATCAATAACAAGTTCATTGACGGACAACTGGATGCCTGTGATTTAACCTTGAGAGACCTAGAGAAGATCGCGACGATTTTTATCCATATCCTGGGTGCATTTTATCATTCCCGCATCGATTATCCTGACCAAGGTGAAGCGACGAAAAAACCATAAACGCCTGTTTTGCGCGGCGACCCGCCGGCCATGTCTGGCTGTGCTGCGCCGGGGCGTTTGCATCGATATCCGCAACCGTTCGCGCAAGGCCGTGCCGCCGGATGGGACGATCCGGCGCGTTGTGGGCCGCGTGCTTGCGGCTGAGGGGGTGGGCAACGCCCATCTCTCTATTCAATTCGTCGATGATGGTTTTATCAAAAAACTGAACCGGCTGTTCAAGGGCGCGTCCCGGCCGACGGATGTTTTGAGTTTCGACCTCTCGGGGCAGGGGACGGGTGATTTTGTTTTCGCTGATGTCGTCGTTTCCGTTCAGACGGCCCATCGGACAGCCGCACGCCTGGACATCGACCCCGTGCAAGAAATCCTGCGTTATGTCATCCACGGCCTATTGCATCTTTTGGGCTATGACGATCTGACGCCGCGCACGCGCCGAAAGATGTGGCGCCGCCAGGAAGAACTCGTGCGCGGCCTTTCGTCTTAACGATGAATCCGGACCATGATCTGTTCGACGCCCGCAGTCGTTTTAAGGACTTTTGATTTCCGCGAGACCAGCAAGATCGCGGTTTTTTTTACGCGTGATTTCGGCAAGGTCAAGGGGGTCCTCAAGGGGATCCGCCGCGATCCGCGGAAGTTCGGTTCCAGCCTGCCGTTGTTGTCGCTCAACCACATCGTTTTTTATAGAAAGCGCCATTCCGAGATCCACCTTGTGGGCCAATGCGATCTCCTGGACGACTTTGAGATCAGGGGAGACGATCTCAGGAGCTTCAGCTATGCCCATTTTTGTTCCGAGCTCATGGATCTCTTGATGCCTCTGGAAGACGCTAATCCTGCGGTTTTTGCTTTGGTCCTGGAATTCCTGCGGGCCCTTAAAAAACCTCCCCATGACATGCGCAACGTTTTTATGATCAAGATCCTGGCCCTTTCGGGTTTTAAGCCTCATTTTGATTCCTGCCTTTCTTGTGAAACTCCATTGACCTCCGAGGCCTTTTTCAGCCTTCAAAAAGGCGGTCTCTTGTGCCGCAGGTGTCTTTCGGCCGATTTTGCTTCAGCAGCCGTCCTGCCGGGGACGATCGCCTCCATTCTTTATATTGAGCGGTCGTCGTGGGCCGATTGCCTGCGGTTGAAGTTGATGCCGGGCGTGCGCAGACAACTTGAAGAGATCTTGCACTGTTTTGTGCGTTTTCATGTCGGAAGGGCCATGAAAACCCGCGAGAAGATCCATGAAATTCTTGACCTTTAGGTTTATTGACCTTTGTCTATAGAATCGTACGCTTGGAAGTCCGAGTTTTGGCCGTATGCGAGAGCGCGACGACGAAGGCGTATCCACTGCGATACGCCGAGGAGGAGCAACGAAGCAGACGGACAAAAGACGGGCTTCCCCTTCGGGGCTGGACCCTCCTTAAAGTGGTATGCGGAGGTCTGCCCCTTCTGGGCTGGCCGCTTTTGGGCTGCGACGGCGTCGCTCGTCCTTGACGTAATGCAGAGATTACGCCTGCGTCCTCGCTTCTTGTCTCGCTCCAAAATCGTCGCAGCCAAGTGTGCGATTCTATAGACAAAGGTCAATAACTATGTTATGTTAAGCGAAAAGCAGATGAGGGATCCATGAAAATTGTCGTCGTCGGGCCAGGGGCCATGGGGCTGTTGTTCTACGGTTTGCTGTCCAAGACCAGGCACGAAGTCTTGGTTTTGGATAAGAATCCGGCGAGGGCCGCCTTGCTTGCCAAGAACGGCATCCGGATCGAAGGCCTCATGAATGCAAAATTTGCGGACGTCCAGATAACAACGGATGCGGCCGCAGGCAGGGATGCCGATTTTTGGTTCGTCTGCGTCAAGTCCTACGATACGAAATCCGTCATTCGCGCTATCTCGTCTCATGTGGGTGCGCAGGGTTTTATCGTATCGTTCCAGAATGGTGCGGGCAATATTGAGCTCTTGTCGGATGCCTTCGGGGAATCACGGGTTGTCCTCGCCGTCACCAATCTCGGCGCGACGCTTACAGAAGAAGGCGTCAGCCGCTATGCGGGCGAGGGAGATGTGATCCTCGGCCGCGCTGACGGTTCCCTGGGCGTCGAGCTCAAAACGCTGAGAGAGCTTTTCCAGAAAACGAAGCTGTCCGTAAAATTGTCGCGCGACATTCATGCTGTCCTTTGGTCTAAGCTCATCATTAACGCCGGCATCAATGCGGTTGCGGCCGTAACGCGTCTCAGAAACGGCAGGATCATGACTTACGAAGGTTCCCGTCGTATTGCTGAGGGTGCCATTACGGAAGCGCACAAGGTCGCCAAGCGCAAACGCATCAAGCTTCTTTATGACGACGTGCTGGCCAAGGCCGAATCCGTCTGCGAGGCGACGGCCGAGAATATCTCCAGCATGCTCGCCGATGTCCTGCGAAAAAAACCGACGGAGATAGACGCCATCAACGGCGCCATCGTGCGCCAGGCCCAGAGTCTCGGCATCAAGACGCCGGTGAACGCGCTCTTGGTTGATTTGATCAAGACGATAGAATCCAGTTACGCCCAAGAGGTGGGAGCTTAAGGTCCAATCGGGGGGATTAGGGATGGAAATCATCATAGGTGTTCTGCTTGTCGGGTTTCTCGGCCTGGTGGCCCTGATTTTGAAGACTTCGTCGGATGACGCCCAAAAAGGCAAAGTTGCCGAAGACGCCAAAGCGCGCCGGATAGCAGATCTTGAATCCCAGCTTTTGCAGAAAGACGGCGAATTGAAGAAGCTTATGGAAGACCGCCAGAAGCTTGAGGAAGAATTTTTTAAGGCCAAGGACGACGCAGAAATTTTTAGACGTGAAAATGCCGATCTTCAGCAGAAGGCCAAGCAATCGGACAAATTTAAGGACGAGCTGGCGGTTTTCAAGGATGAAGTCAAGCAAAAGGACATGATCGCCCAGCAGGAGACGATTGCAAGGCAGAAGATGGAAGGCGAACTTTCTTTGCGCGAATCAGAGCTTGAAAAGGTCCGGGAGGAACTGGAAGTTGTCAAGGGTCAGCTCAAAACAAAGAACGAGATGTTTGACGGCCTCAAGGGGCAGTATAACGAATTGGAGGCTGAGATTCAGAATTTGAGGATGGCTGGTTTGGAAAAGGCCAAGGGGCAGCCGGCACCTAAGGCCGAACCACCCAAGCCCGAACCTCCGAAAGCCGAACTTCCTCAGGCCGAGCTCCAAAAGACCGGGCTGTCCCAGGCTGGAATCCCAAAGGCCGAACTCCCAAGAGAAGAAAAACCAAAGGCTGAATCTCCAAAACCAGAGCCGCCAAAATCCGAGACGTATTTTAAGCTCGAGGTGCCGAAGGCCGAGCCCCCTCAAAAGGTCGAATCTGTTAAATCCGGGGTGCCTAAAGCAGAACCTCCAAAACCGGAAGCGTCCAAGGTTGAGCCGCCGAAGATCGGACAGGTTTCCCCCAAGCCTGCTGAGCAGGCCTTGCCTAAAGCCAAAGAAGAGACCATTGAAAAAAAGTTTGGGATCGACTCGGCGGCTGAGAAGAAGGATGCCGGTTTGCCGGCGTCCAAGACGGATGAGATCCCCGGTTTTCCTAAAAGCCAGCAGGTCAAGCTGGATATCAAGAAAGGCGTCCCTGGCGACGTAGAATTTTTTAAAGCCGAAACTCCAAAGGCAGAGGAGGAAAAAACAAAAACGCCCCCTGCCGCGGAGCCCTTTAAATTTACCAATGCCAATAAACCGGGTGTGCCTCCTGCGTCTCCATCGGAGGAGCAAGGGGCTGATGTTGCGCCGTCTCCTGAGAAGCCCCAGGAAAAAACCCCGGATGCGGCACGGGACAAGCCCGTTGATCCCTCCCGGGATAAACAGAAATCGAAGAGAGAGACGCTCATTCCCGGTTTTCAGCCTAAAGCCAAGGAAGAGAAGCCCGAGTAGTCCCGCTCCTGTCCTGACCTCCGGTTTTCTCCAAAGCAAACGTTCCTGTGGAAGGAACCGCGGGGTCCTGTGCCTGGGTGCGTATCGCCGAAGGTCCTTTTGATGAAAAATCTCAAGACTCAGGATTTTAAATCCGTGTTGAATCCCGCTCAATGGGACGCTGTCACGACGATGAACGGCCCGTTGCTTGTCGTCGCAGGAGCGGGAACTGGAAAGACGAGGGTCATCGAATACCGCTGTCTCTATATGATAGAGAACGGCATTCTTCCGGAGCAGATCCTGTTGTTGACTTTCACGCGCAAGGCGGCGCGCGAGATGCTCAGCCGCGCCTCTGTGCATGATCCCCGGTGCCGCAAGATCGAAGGAGGGACGTTTCATTCTTTTGCCTACCGCCTGATCCGTCAGTACAAGAGCGTCCTGGGCCTGGGCGATATCATTTCGTTTTTGGATGAAGCCGATAGTGCGGACCTTCTGCATCTTTTGGCCGCCAAGGCGGGGTTCCTTGAGGATAAGTCGCGCTTTCCGAAAAAAGACACGTTACGCGCGGTCTTGAGCATGAGCACGAACCGCAACCAGCCGATCCGGGACGTCTTGGCCAAGGATTATCCGCATTTTGTGCCTTTGTCGGCGTCTCTCGAAGAGCTGCGCAAGATGTACACACAGTTCAAGCTGGAGCGCAATCTCATCGATTATGACGATATGCTGATCTATCTCAAATTTTTGCTTGAGAACACCGCTATCAACGAGAAGGTCGCGGCGCATTTCCGGTATGTCATGGTCGACGAATTCCAGGACACCAACAAGATCCAGGCGGACATCGTTTATGCCCTGGGACGGCGGCACAATAATTGCATGGCCGTGGGCGACGACACGCAGAGCATCTACAGTTTTAGGGGCGCTTATTATAAAAATATGTTCGAGTTCCCCAAGCGTTTCCCGGACACCAAGATCATCAAGCTGGAATACAACTACCGTTCCACGCAGCCGATCCTGGATGTGGCCAACGCCGTCATCGAGGGGGAGAAACAGAAATATTCCAAGGTGCTTTTTACGACCCAGCCGGGAGATGAAAAGCCCACCCTGTCCTATTTTAAGGACGCGTTCAGCGAGGCCGAATGGGTGGCGCACAAGATCAAGGAATACAGGGATGAAGGGGTGTCTCTGGGTTCCTTAGGGGTGCTCTACAGGTCGAACTATCTGTCGTTGCCGGTCCAGCTGGCCCTCTCCAAGCTTAATATTCCGTTTGCCGTCTTTGGAGGAATGAAGTTCATCGAGACAGCCCATGTCAAGGACGTGATGGCTTTTCTGAAAGCCCATCATAACCCCAAGGACGAGATATCGATCGCCAGGATCCTGATGCTTTTGGACGGGATCGGCCCGCGCACGGCCGAGCGTGTCAAGGAGATTATCCTTGGCGCCGATACCCAGCGTCTGGAAGCCGACCTCGCGCTTGTCGTCAAGAGCGCCGACGCCCGCAGGGAGCTCTTGAAGTTGGCGGAACTCTTTCGTCTTCTGCCGGGCATTGAGACGATCGAAAAGAAAATCAAGAAAATCATTCAGTTTTATACACCTATCTTGAAGAAAAAGTTCGACGATTATCCGGCGCGCCAGGAAGATCTGGAGGCGTTTGTTGAGATATCCAGCGGCTATACGTCGCTCGAGCAATTCCTCGTCGATTTTGTCACGATCGAGCCGCCGGAACACAGCGTCCTGGAAGCGGAGGGTAAAAAGGAGGATGAGCGGCCTGTTACCTTGTCGACGGTCCACTCCGCCAAGGGCCTGGAGTGGGAGGTTGTTTTTGTGATCGCCTTGGTCGACGGCAGTATCCCCGTGTCTTATGCACTTGACGACGAGGAGGCGATCGAGGAAGAGCGGCGTCTCCTTTATGTAGCGGTCACGCGCGCCAAGAAATACCTGCATTTCTCTTTGCATAACGAGGGCCGCAACGGCGGGATGAGCAGCTTTAACCGGCTGTCGCGTTTTATCTCGGAACCGAGGGTATTGGAGAAGATCCGGACTGATTATGCATGGTATGAAGACGAGGGGTTCGCGCTCGATCAGGCCGGAACGCGCCGGATGGGGAAGGATGAACTTTATCGTAAACTGACAGACTACTTCGAGATGGACAATGGCAAAGATTATTTTTGATATCGAGACAGTCGGTGCGGAGCTGGATTCGTTTGACAAGGGGACGCAGGAATATCTCCTGAAATTTGCCAAGACGGACGAGGAAGAGCAGGAGGTCCGCGATTCCCTGAGTTTTTATCCTGTGACGGCGCAGATCGTGACGATCGCGATGCTGGAGCTTGAAACGGACAAGGCCTTTGTGTATTACCAGGTCCCGGGCAAGCAGCCTGAGCGGATCATGGAAGGAGAGGCTGAATATTTCTCCGTTCCTAACGAAAAACAGCTTTTGGAGCTTTTTTGGTCGCGGCTTTCGAAATACGATACTTTTATTACATTCAACGGACGCGGTTTCGATTGTCCTTTTATCCTCGTGCGCTCCGCCATCAACCAGTTAAAGGCGACAAAAAACCTGATGCCCGACCGCTATCGCTCCAACATGCATATCGACCTGATGGAGAAGTTGACATTTTTAGGCGCTGTCCGCAGGCGTTTCAGCCTCCATGTCTGGTGCCATGCCTTCGGTATCAAGAGTCCCAAAGAGGACGGCGTGACCGGTCTCGATGTCAAAACCCTTTTCCACGGCAACCGTCATAGCGACATCGCCCGCTACTGTCTCAGAGACGTCTTTGCGACGCGGGAATTGTATCGTTTCTGGGACAAATACATGAATTTTCCCGCATAATCCGTGGCCCCGCCTGATAAATCTCGTCTTGTAAAACCAGGATGTTTTCGGTAATATAAAGAGATATGGCATTCCAGAAACAGCGTATTTTTTCCATTAAAGAGTCTTATTTTAAGCCTTACGGCCGGATCATCGATTATCCTCGCCGGTCGGCTTCTGGCCGCCGTAATCTATTCAGGATTGTTGTGCGTCAGCCTCATACGGGCTGGAGGATCGCCTATCTTGTTGTGCGTGATAAAGTTATAGATAGATTGGAACAGCATCCGGGTTCCCTGGAAAGCTTTGAACCGGTCAAGGGGCGCGCGCTTCTTTTTGTGGCACGCAGGTGCAGAGTTGCGGATATCAGGTGTTTCCTTCTGGACAGGCCCGTTATTCTTAAAAAGGGCCTTTGGCACGGTGTCGTGGCCTTGGGAGAAGAAGCGGACATCAAAATAACAGAAAACGCTTCTGTCAAGTGCGTGTACTGGAAGCCGGGGATTAAAATGGGTTGCATATGAGCGATGAAGCTTCTTACGAATTGTATTTGAAAGAAACGGCGGAGCATTATGAAGGTTTGTGTAAGCGGTGCGGCGCCTGTTGCGGGCTTTTTGAAAAAGACCCCTGCACCGAGCTTGTGCAGGGCGGGGACGGCCGGTACTATTGCCGTATTTACGAGGACCGCTTCGGGTTGCGCCGGACCGTCCATGGCAATGAATTTCTTTGTGTGCCGGTGCGCAAAGTCGTTTTCGGTTCCTGGGCGGGATCGTATCAATGCGCGTATAAAAAACTACAAAAGAGTCCATTGAGTTTTTAGGGTTTGTTGAGTTCGTTGTGTTAATCTCAGAAAACTCTATAAACTCGAGAGACCGGTCAATATGAAGTCCTATACCGAATATCTCTGGTTTCAGACAAAGAACAGGCAGGAGTTCGTCAATATCACGCCGGACATTGAAGGGGTCGTTGCCAAGAGCGGCATCAAGGAAGGCTTGTGCCTGGTGAACGCGATGCATATCACGGCATCTGTCTTTATTAATGATGACGAATCCGGTCTCCATCGGGATTTTGCTCTTTGGCTGGAAAAACTCGCTCCTTACGGCAAAGACAGGTATCAGCATAACTTGACCGGTGAAGACAACGCAGACGCACATCTGAAAAGGACGGTCATGGGCCGGGAGGTTGTTGTGGCCGTTACCAAAGGCAACCTTGACTTTGGCCCCTGGGAACAGATCTTTTACGGAGAATTCGACGGCCAAAGGAAAAAGAGGGTCCTTGTCAAGGTCCTGGGGGAGTAAGGGATGCCGAGGATGACGATGACCGGAAGGGGTAGGCGGGGGGTGGAGAGCCTCTCGCAAAAGACCGGCCAGTACCGCGATGTACTGCATGCCATCAGGAAGGCCAAAAGGATCGCGGTGTGCGTGCATATGTTTCCTGACGGCGACGCCTTGGGATCGATGACAGGGCTGGCGCTGGCGCTCAAACGTCTCAAGAAAGACGTGACATTGTTTTCCCCAAGCGCATTGCCCGCGCGTTACCGCTTCCTGCCTCATTACAGTTCCATCCGTCTGAAGCCCGCGAACAGCTCGCCTTTCGATCTGGCCATTGCCCTTGATTGCGCTTCGTGGGTCCAGCTGGGAAAATTCCATGAGGACGTTTTTCTGAAGGCGAAGCAGTCGGTTGAGATCGATCACCATACCTTCCGTAAATCTTTTGCCGATCTAAAGATCATCGACAAAGAGGCGGCGGCCGTCGGCGAGATCGTCTACCGTCTCGTCCGCATGCTGGGGCTTTCGCCCGACAGGAAGATGGCGGTTTGCCTTCTGGTGTCTATCATCGTGGAGACGGGTTCTTTCAGGCTTCCGACCATTACGGCGGATACCTTCAGGATTTGTGCCGAGTTGATTTCCCGGGGGGTTAATTATTACCAGCTTGTGGAAAAGAGTTATTGGAGCCGTACGCGTCAGGAGGCGATGCTCTTGGGCATTTGTTTTTCGCGCGTCCGTTTTTATAATCGCGGGCGGCTGGCGGTGACCTATGTCAGGGCGTCAGACCTCAAGCGGCTGAAGGCGAACGAAGAAGACGTCGATCCCATTGCCGACCAGATAAGAACGCTCAAGGACATCAAGGTGATCCTTTTGTTCCGGCAGATGTCCGACGGCCGGTGGCGCGTCAGCCTCAGGTCTAAGGGGCTCGTCAATGTCGGCCGGATCGCCGAGGAGTTCGGCGGCGGCGGCCATCCGGACGTGGCCGGGTGTTTTATCGGCAGGCATGACATGAAGCGATTGATCAAGAGGACGCAAAGGGGACTCTAAAAGGGCGATCCATGGATAATCGGCAGCTGGAACTTATGGAAATCATCGCCCATTGTTGCGATATCAAGACGTTCCGTTTTTCCCTGGACGAGGCCGCCCCCTACGAACCGGGACAGTATCTGCTGTTGACGCTCCCCATAGGCGGGCGTCCGGTCTCCAAGGCTTTTTCTATTTCCAGCTCTCCGACCGAAAAGGGATTCATCCAGTTCACAAAAAAACTCAGCAACAGCCCTTTTTCCAGGGCCCTGGAATCCCTCCAGGTGGGCCAGGTGTGCGCCGTGCGTTTCCCCATGGGGAACTTCACGTTCACCGGCCAGTATCCCAAAGCGGCCTTTTTGATCGGCGGCATCGGCATCACGCCCGTGCGCAGCATTTTTAAATATGCAACGGACATGAAGCTGTCGTCCAGCCTTGTCCTTTTGTATTCCAGCCGCACGCCGGAGTATTTGATCTTCCGTAACGAGTTGTCGGCGATGCAAAAGGAGAACGACCGCCTCAGGATCATCTATACCCTTACGGAGTGCTCCGAGAACATCGAAGGGTGCCTCAAGGGTTACATTGATGACGACCTGGTGCGTCAGCAGATCCAGGATTATCCTGAAAGAGTATTCTATACGTGCGGCCCGCCTGCCATGGTCGATGCTATGCGCAAGATGCTGATGAACAAGCTTGCCGTCCAGGAAGACAAGATCATCACAGAGGATTTCATAGGTTATTAGCGTGCTGCATCCGGTGCTGCCGCCGGCGCACGTTATCAACAGATTGAGAACATGTTTTCTTCTTTGCGTGTCCGCGAGTTTAGGATTTACTGGGTCTCGATGTTCGTCTCTCTGGTCGGCAGCTGGGTGCAGACCATGGCCCAGAGCTGGCTGGTGTTCCGCCTGACGCACTCCGCTTTTCTGATGGGCTTGACGGGTTTCCTGAGTTATTTGCCTGTGTCTTTTTTTGCCCTGGCAGCAGGCGTCTATGTTGACCGCAGCGTCAAACGTAATCTCCTGTTGGTGACGCAATCCTGTTTTACCATCCTGGCCCTGGTCCTTGCCTTGTTGGTATGGACGGGGAGCGTCAGGATCTGGCACGTCATTATGATTGCTACGATTAATGGTTTTATCCTGAGTTTTGATTCACCGGCAAGACAAGCGATGGTCGTGGAGCTTGTGGGCCGCCAGCATCTGATGAATGCGATCGCCTTGAACTCGGCGGCTTTTAATTCCGCCCGCATCATCGGGCCGGCCGTCGCGGGCCTCTTGATCGCCTTGATCGGCACGTCGGGATGTTTTTTCGTCAATGCCATCAGCTATTTGCCTGTCCTGGCGGCGCTGATGCTGATCAAGCCGCGTCCCGCCGCTGTGCCTAAAAGCCAAGCATCCGTTTTTTCAGATATCCGAGAATCCGTGTTTCTCGTCAGGCATAACCGGTTTCTGCTTTTTTTGCTTGCCCTGGTTGGTTTGGTCAGCACCTTCGGCGTCTCTTATGTGGTCTTGATGCCGATCTTTGCGCAGGAAGTCCTCGGCTCCGGCGCCATGGGGTTGGCGCTGTTGATGTCTTCCAGCGGCGTCGGCGCGCTGATCGGCGTTTTAAACGTCGCCCGGCTAAAGAATGAACTCGCCAGATTCCGTCTGTTGCGCATATCCGTCATGGGGTTCTTTTTGTCGGCGATGGTGTTTTCCGTTTCCAGGAACATGTGGCTGTCTTGTGCCCTTCTTGTCTTGGCAGGGATCGGGATTGCCGGCAGCATGGCCTTGGTCAATTCAATGATCCAGCTTTCTATTCCTGACCATCACAGGGGCCGCATCATGGGATTGTTCATGATGATGTTCATGGGATTTATTCCCTTCGGCAACCTTCTTTTTGGGTCGTTGGCTCAAGCGTTCGGCGTCCAGGAAGTCGTGTTCTTTGCGGCCCTTGCGAGCATAGGGGCCTATTGGCCTTTTTCGAGACGATTCCTGTTGGACAGGCAGGTTTTTGAGGAAAGGGCGGATTCGTGAAAAATGATCTTGTCGTAAACCTCTTTCGTGCCATGGCGGATTTCCTTGAAATCAAAGGAGAGAACCCGTTCCGTATCAGGGCGTATCGTAAAGCCGCGGATAATATCGCGGCCATGGAGAATGATATCGCCGTCCGCGTCCGGGAAGGTTCTTTGGAAAACATTCCCGGTATCGGCATGGATTTGGCTTCGAAGGTCGGGGAGATTTTGTCCACCGGGACATTTGCCGAATACGAGAAGATCAAAGAGAGCGTTCCTCAGGGAGTCTTGGAGTTGATGCAGGTCCCGTCCATCGGTCCCAAGAAGGCGAAATTATTCTTCGATACGCTTAAGATCGCTTCTTTGGAAGGCCTCAGGCGCGCAGCGCGTGACGGCAGGCTCTTGAAGCTTCCGGGGATCAGGCAAAAGACCGCCGACAATATTCTTAAGGGGATAGAGCTTTTGGAAAAAGGCAGGGAAGCGATGGATCTCCTGACGGCGAACGCGGCAGCCGTGTCTTTTATTTCGGCGCTCCGGGAACACAGGGAAGTGCAAGAGATCTCTGCGGCCGGTTCGTTGCGGCGCATGAAAGATGCCGTGAGAGATGTGGATATCCTCATCGCGTCGAAAGAGCCCAAGCTCATCGCCGATGTTTTTGTAGGGCTTGCGCCTGTCAAGAGGGTCCTGGCGCATGGAGCGACGAAGTGCGCCGTCGTGACCAAGGAAGGCGTGCAGGTGGATGCCAGGATCGTGCCTGAAGAGGAATTCGGCGCAGCCCTTTTATATTTTACCGGTTCCAAAAGCCATAACATCAGGTTGAGGCAGCTGGCCATCAAGAAAGGCTGGAAGATCAACGAATACGGCATCTTTGACAAGAAAGGCAGGCGTCTGGCATCGGCGACAGAAAAAGAGATGTATCGAAAGCTCGGGTTGCCTTTTATTGCGCCGGAATTGCGCGAGGATACGGGCGAAGTGGAAGCAGCCATAGAGGGCAAGCTCCCGCGTCTGGTCGAGCTCTCCGATATCCGCGGCGATTTTCATGCCCACACGAATTATTCGGACGGGAAAAACACGGTCCATGAGATGGCGAAGAAGGCAAGGTCTTTGGGATATGAATATCTCTGCCTGACGGACCACTCCATCAGCTTGAAAGTAGCCCATGGTTTGGATGAGGCCAGATTGAAACAGAAGCGCCGCGAGATCGACCGTGTCAACCGGAGCCTGAAAGGTTTTCGTCTCCTATTCGGCAGCGAGGTCGAGATCGACGCCGAAGGGAGCCTTGATTATCCGGACAGGGTCCTTTCTCACTTCGATATCGTTATTGCGGCCATCCATTCGGGTTTCAAGCAGTCGCAAAGGCAGCTGACGCGGCGGATCGTCCGCGCGTGCGCCGACAAGCGCGTGCATATTGTGGCGCATCCGACGGGCAGGCTTTGGCCGGCGCGCGGGCCTTATGAGATTGATCTGGATGAAGTTTTTCGTGCGGCGCGCGACACCCGCACCGCCCTTGAGATCAATGCCCATCCCTACAGGATGGATTTGTCCGACATCAACGCCCGGCATGCCGCCGAAAAAGGAGTGCGTTTGGCGGTCGGCACGGATTCCCACGACATATCGCACCTGGACTACATGGCTTACGGCATCGGGTTGTGCCGCCGGGCGTGGCTTGCTAAAGATGATGTGTTGAATACGCTTAGTCTTGAAGCGCTGTTAAAAGTTCTCAAAAAATAATTTATGAGAGAATAGATAACAGAGGACGGAGAACGGAATGATGAGGACGCACCATAGGAAAAACAAAATTGCCGGTTTTTTGCCGCATGCCGTCCGTCGTTCCGTTGTTTTCTGTATTCTGTGCTTTGTGCTCTGTACTCTGTGCCTCGGGGCCATCGGTTGCCAGAAGCCGTTATACCAGGAGACGCAATTTATCATGGGGACTTTTGTCGAGGTCAAGTCCTCCGACGTCCGTGCCTCGGCGATTGTGTTCGATGAATTCAAGAAGCTGGAAGCGGTCTTTAATCTTTTCGACCGCGACAGCGAGTTGTCGCGGCTGAATGACAGCCAGAGGGCCGTTGTTTCGGAGCCGTTATTTGACATCATTCAACGGGCCCAGGAATTTTACCGCCGCACGGATGGCGCCTTCGACGTTACGGTGGGGCCTGCAGCCATGCTTTGGAAGAAGGCCATCGCTTCAAAAACATTGCCCGCTCCCGACGCTGTGGCGCAGGCCTTGTCGCTCGTGGGTTCGGATTTCATTTATCTGGACGCAAAGACAAGAGAGGTTGTGCTGCTCAAGAGCGGCATGCGTATCGATCTCGGAGGGATCGCCAAAGGGTTTGCCCTGGATCGGGCCGTCAGGAAGCTTAAAGACGCGCGGATCGATTCTGTCTTGATCAATGCCGGAGGCAATGTCTATTGCCTGGGGAGGAATCGCCGTGCGCTGTGGCGCGTAGGCGTTCAGGACCCTCTCCATGAAGGGAAGGTCGTGGATGAGCTCGCGTTGACCAATGAGGCGGCGGCCACCGCCGGTGACTATCAGCAATATGCCGAGATCAACGGCAGGAGATATTCACACATCATCGATCCCAAGACGGGTTATCCTGCGCAATCCGGTATTGTTTCGGCGACGATCATCACATCCGATGCCGCGGCATCGGATGCGTTGTCGACGGCGTGTGTCGTCCTGGGATTGGAAAAAAGCCGTAAGCTTCTGAGTCAGTTCCCGGACACAAAAGCCGTTTTGGTCGCAGCCGACGGGACGCTCTATAGAATATAATGTCTAAAGGCTCGGGGGGAATATCGCAGCAAGGACGAAGGAGGACATCTTGAAGAAGCAGCCGTCTGAAACTCATCATGTGCGTTGTTGGGAATTTTTTCATTGTTCGCCCGAGGCCAGAAAAGAGTGTCTGGTGGGGGAGGTGCAGGAATGGCGTTGTTGGCTGGTAGATATCCCTTGTTGCCGCATGGATGTTAAAACACCCTTGCCCCTGAGTGTCAAAAAGGTCATTTGTAAAACTTGCCCCTTTCATAAGGCATATTATAAAGACAGCGTGTGATATGAGGCGTCGTGATCTGTGTGCGTTGGTGGCGGGAGTGACGGCGGTTGTCCTATCGGTTTCGCCGGCCCTGGCGGGGTCCAAGAAGTCTTCAAAGAGTTCGGTGACGGCCCAGGGTGTTTATGCCGTAGACTACACGAACAGGAAAATTCTCTACGCCAGGAATCATCGCAAGAAATTTTATCCGGCGAGCACCGTCAAGTTGCTGACGGCCCTGGTCGTTTTAGACAACAAGGGCCTTCGAGACCCCGTCGAGATTTCTTCCAGGGCCGCCAATGTCGAACCGACAAAGGCGGGATTGCGTCAAGGGGTCACATACACGACGCAAGACCTCTTGAAAGTTCTTTTGGCGACGTCCGCCAATGACGCAGGCGTGGCGTTGGCGCAGGCGGTTGCCGGTTCGGAAAGCGGATTCGCCGGCCTCATGAACCGCAAGGCGGAGGCGCTCGGCATGAAAGATTCCCATTTCACCAATGCGACGGGGCTGCCGGACCGTTCTCAGGTGACGTCCGCCTACGATATGTCCATTCTGGTGCGTGCAGCGCTCAGCAGTCCGTTCATTAGAAATGTGATGGCCCAAAAGAGCGTAACGATCACGGGTTCCGACGGACGAAAGATCACTCGCGCCAACCACAACAAGCTCCTCTGGCGGCTCAGCAACCCGCGGGTACTGGGCAAAACAGGGTATACGCGCGCGGCGGGGCATTGTTATGCGGGGATCGCTTATTATGACGACAGGCGCGTGTCACTCGTCATCCTGAAGAGCCGCAAGCCGTGGACGGACATCTATGCGCTCCTGGGTATCCCTCGCCGCGCAAAACACTGATAATATGTGCCGGCATACGCCGTGGAAGGCGGGTCGCTTCATGCTCTATGTCATTATCGGCATCGTTTTCATTTTTTTGTTTGTGCGCGCCCTGGAATTCCGTTCTTTATATCTTCCTTACAGGGATATGCCGGTCAGTCCGTCGCAGGCCGGCTTGGCCTTTGAGGATGTGATTCTGGTCGCCCCCGACGGTCAGCGATTATCGTGTTGGTATATTCCGGGTGCCGAGGAGAGGGTCGTCTATTTTTTGCACGGCAACGGCGGCAATATCAGCCACAGGTTGGAAAAGATACGTTTTTTTCATGGCCTGGGTTGTCCCGTTTTCATCCTGGATTACAGGGGGTATGGAAAAAGCACGGGCTTGCCGTCTGAGAAAGGTTTTTATGCGGATGCCCGGGCAGGTTATGATTACTTGACGAAAATCAGGCGGTTTGCGCCGGCCAAGATCGTTCTCTACGGGGAATCCCTGGGGGCCGCTGTGGCCGTAGAACTGGCCAGTCGTCTGCCGACAGGGCCTTTGATCCTCGACGGGCCGTTTACGTCTGTCGCAGAGATGGGAAAGCGTATCTATCCGTTCTTGCCGTCATTTTTATTGGCATCCAAATACGATACGGTGCACAAGATGGCCGCCGTGAAAGGGCCGGTGATGTTCATCCACAGCCGCAACGATGAGATCGTTCCTTTTGAAATGAGCCAGGTTCTTTATGACAGTTATGGCGGCAAAAAAATCTTTGTGGCGACGACCGGCGGCCACAACGAACATTTTGCGATCCACCAGGAGAGACTCAAGGATGATGTGAAGCGTTTTTTGTCCGAGGATTAACGAATCCCGGATTCGAGACCGCAAACTAAAAAACCATGAGCGATAAACTTACTGTTCAGGATATCCAGGGTTTTAAGGGCAGGCGGAAGATAACGATGCTGACGGCATACGATTATCCGATGGCCCATGCCATTGAATCCGCCGGCATCGACATGGTCCTTGTCGGTGATTCCGTCGCCAACGTCGTTTTGGGCCTTGAGTCGACGAAAGACATGACCATGGACCAGATGATCTATCATGCTTGCGCGGTCAGACGGGGGGCGCCGCATACGTTTCTCATCGGAGATATGCCCTTTGAGGCATATCAAAAAGATGCCGCCAAGAGTGCGGGAAACGCGGCGCGTTTCGTCCGTGAGGCCGGATGCGATGCCGTCAAGCTTGAGTGGTTTGACCGCGCTCTCGAGGCCGCAGAAGCGGTGATCCGGGCAGGGGTCCCTGTCATGGGGCATGTGGGTTTGACGCCGCAGACCGCCGACAAGCTGGGCGGTTTCAAGGTGCAAGGCAAGGATGCCTCGGCGGCGCGCGCGCTCATCCGCCAGGCCCAGGATTTTGAGAAAGTTGGATGTTTTGCCGTCCTTTTGGAATGCGTGCCCGACCGGGTGGCGCGTCTGGTCACGGAAACCCTTTCGGTGCCGACCATCGGCATCGGCGCAGGCCCATCTTGCGACGGCCAGGTTCTCGTGACGCATGACATGCTCGGCCTCTTTGAGCGCTACAAACCGAGGTTCGTCAAGGCCTATGCCCGGATGAACCAGGACATGGTCAAGGCCTTTGAGGTCTTTAAGGATGAAGTCCGGGACGGGAAATTCCCGGCCGACGAACATATTTTTAAGATCAAAGAGGAAGAATTCAAGAATATTCGCCGCGCAGAAGGGGAGACCTCGGTTTAAAAAGCAGGTATGGGTCTTTCGAGGGCCTGTTTGCGCGAAGTTTTATCCGCCTTCGTGCAGCCGCCTTTGGCAATCTTCGCCTCTGGCGGGAAAACTACGGATGATTGTCCGTGGATAAAAAATGCAGGATAGGTGCACTCGGCGAGATGTCGCAAGAGAGCATGGAAGGCGGAGCTCGACGCTGCGAGGCGGCGGCGGGTTTACAGGTATCATGGCTGCAAAACCTCGGGTTTCCATTCTCGCGCAGACTGTTTTAGCTTGACACAGCCTTGTTTTTAGAGTAAAAATAGTATCTTCTTGACTGCCTTCGTTGCAGGCAGGCATGCCGCAAGGCATGAAAGCCCCAAAGACGCACCTCTTTTTAAATACGTTTATTCCATGGCAGATACATCCTTAATGGACAAGATTGTTTCTCTCTGCAAGCGCAGAGGGTTTATTTTTCAGAGCTCGGAGATTTACGGCGGCCTCGGTTCCGTATGGGACTACGGTCCTCTCGGCGCGGAGCTGAAGCGCAACGTCAAAAATCTCTGGTGGAAGTCCGTGGTCCAGGACAGGATGGATATGGTGGGCCTGGATTGCGCAATCCTGATGCATCCGCAGGCATGGAAAGCTTCCGGCCATGTGGATGGATTCGCAGATCCCCTCGTTGATTGCAAAACCTGTAAAAAGCGTTTTCGCGCCGATCATCTTAGAGAGACAGACGGCGCGGATGTCCGCCTTTGTCCTTCCTGCGGCGCAAAGATCGATCTTCGCGAATCACCGCCGCGCATGTTTAACCTCATGATGAAAACGTCTTTAGGGGCGGTCGAGGATGAAAGTGCCATCACCTATTTACGTCCTGAAACCGCCCAAGGTATTTTCGTTAATTTTCTGAACATAGTCGACACCACGCGCAAGAAACTTCCTTTTGGTGTCGCCCAGATCGGCAAGTCTTTCCGCAACGAGATCACGCCCGGAAATTATACCTTCCGAACCCGCGAGTTTGAACAGATGGAGATAGAGTATTTCGTCAAGCCCGAAGAGGACGAGAAGTGGTATCAATCGTGGATCCAGGAGCGTTACGGCTGGTATACCCGTTACGGGATCAAAAAAGAGCATCTGCGTATTCGTCCTCACGGCCAGGACGAGCTGGCGCACTATGCCAAGGCCTGTTCGGACATCGAATACGAGTTTCCATTTGGCTGGTCTGAATTGGAAGGCATCGCCAACAGGAGCGATTTCGATTTAAAGCAGCACGAGCAGTTCAGCGGTAAAGAGATGGTCATCTTTGATGCACAGGAAAACAAAAAGGTCAGGCCGCACATCATTGAGCCGTCCGGCGGTGTGGACAGGGCTGTCCTGGCTTTCCTGGTCGATGCCTATCATGAGGAAAAAGTCAAAGACGATATTCGCGTCGTTTTGAAATTTTCCAAAGAGCTGGCACCGGTCAAGATCGCCGTCCTGCCGCTTTTAAAAAACAGGCCGCAGCTGGTCGGCTTGGCCCGTGATATCGCCGAGGACATGATGAAGGAGATCCCTCTGGTGTACGATGACACGGCAGCCATCGGCAAACTCTACCGCCGGCAGGACGAGGTCGGCACGCTTTATTGCGTGACGGTTGACGTGCAATCTCTGGAAGACAAAAAGGTCACCGTGCGTGACCGCGATACGATGCAACAGGAGCGCATTGAGATAACGCGCTTAAAGGAATATTTGAAAGATAAACTCATATAATTCATGGGGTTCCACATGTAGTCAGCATGTGGCGTATTCGAAAGGAGCGGTAAGGCAGATGAGCAAGAAGAACGTGTACTTTTTCGGAGGCGGCAAGGCAGATGGCAATGAAAGCATGAAGAACCTGCTGGGCGGCAAAGGCGCCAACCTAGCGGAGATGGCCGGACATCCTAAACTCCGGCTGCCCGTACCGCCCGGATTCACCATCACGACGGAAGTCTGCACATATTATTACCAGAATAAAAAGAAATATCCTGCCGGTTTGAAGGAAGAGGTGGAAAAGGCGCTTAAAAAGGTGGAAGCGCTGATGGGAAAGAAATTCGGGGATACGGAGAACCCTTTGCTTGTTTCCGTCCGGTCGGGAGCAAGAAAGTCCATGCCCGGCATGATGGAAACCGTTCTGAACGTCGGCCTGACAGAAAAGACGATCCCGGGCCTGATCAAACAGTCCGGCGGAAATGCCAGGTTTGTTTATGACGCGTACCGCCGCCTGATCATGATGTATTCGGATGTCGTCATGGAAAAGGCCGCCGGCATCGAGCCCAAGGATGAGATGGGGATCCGCCGTCAGCTGGAACGCATCATGGATGAACTGAAAAAGAAAAAAGGCTGCAAGTCCGACACCGACCTGAAGGTCGACGACCTGAAGTTCTTGTGCGCGGAATTTAAAAAGAAGATTAAGGATGTGTTGGGCATGGATTTTCCGGACGAGCCTATGGATCAGCTTTGGGGAGGCATCGGGGCGGTCTTTGCCTCCTGGAACGGCAAGCGCGCCGTGGCCTACAGGAACATCGAGAAGATCCCCCATGAATGGGGAACGGCCGTCAATGTGCAGACGATGGTCTTCGGCAATATGGGAGATGATTCGGCGACGGGCGTGGCCTTCACGCGCAATCCCGGAAACGGTGATGCGGCATTTTACGGGGAGTATCTGGTTAACGCGCAGGGCGAGGATGTCGTCGCAGGTATCCGGACGCCGGCGCCCATCAACCAGTATTCGCAGAGCGAGCATAATAAAGACTTGGAGACCCTGGAGCATAAGATGTCCAAGGTCTATAAGGAACTTTTCGATATCCAGAAACGCCTGGAGAAACATTACCGCGATATGCAGGATATCGAGTTCACGATCGAGAAGGGCAGGTTGTTCATGCTCCAGTGCCGTATCGGAAAGAGGAACGGCCCGGCCGCCGTCAAGATCGCCAGCGATATGGTGAAAGAGAAGCTTATCGATAAGGCGGCGGCGGTCAGCCGTGTCACGCCGGAGCAGCTGGATGAGCTCTTGCATCCGATCATCAATCCTGCCGAAGAAAAAGCGAACAAACCCATGGCCAAGGGGCTTCCGGCCGGGCCTGGCGCCGCTTGCGGCATGATCGTTTTCACGTCGGCAGACGCGATTCGTTTATCCAAAGAAGGCAAAAAGGTCATTCTTGTGCGCGAAGAGACGAACCCTGAAGATATCGACGGGATGCGCGCCGCAGAGGCCATCCTGACGGCCAGGGGAGGCATGACGTCTCACGCAGCCCTTGTGGCCCGCGGCTGGGGCAAGTGCTGCATCGTGGGCTGCTCCGCCCTGGAAATCAATCTTGCCAAGAAAGAAGTGGAAGTCGAGGGCGCAGGGGCCCTGCGTGAAGGTGAATGGATCACGCTTAACGGCACCAAGGGCTTTGTCTACAAAGGACAGCTGAAGATGGTGGATGCCTCGTCTGAAAACGAGATCCTTAATGAATTCCTGAAGATCTGCGACAGCATCCGGACGTTGAATATCCGCACCAATGCCGATACGCCTGAAGATGCCAGAAAGGCCAGGCAGTTCGGCGCCGAAGGCATCGGGTTGTTCAGGACAGAGCACATGTTCTACGGCAAGGGTTCGGAAGAACCTCTTTTCAAGCTGCGCAAGATGATCATGTCGTCGACCTTGGAGGAAAGAAAGAAGGCCGTCGACGAGCTCTTCCCGCATGTCAAGAGCGATATCAAGGCCACTCTGGAAGCCATGGAAGGCCTGCCGGTGACGATCCGCCTCCTGGACCCGCCGTTGCATGAATTCGTCCCGCATCAACAGGAGGCTCGCCAGACGCTGGCCAATAGTCTGAATATCTCCATGGAAGAGCTGGAGAAGAGGGCCGATGGCCTGGCCGAGTCCAATCCGATGATGGGGCATCGCGGTGTTCGTCTCGGGGTCACCTATCCGGAAGTCAGCGAGATGCAGTTCCGTGCCATCCTGGAAGCGGCGGCCGAGCTCTTGAAAGCGGGCAAGAAGGTCTTTCCGGAGATCATGATCCCCGTTGTCTGCACCGTCAAGGAATTGACGGACCAGTTGGATATCGCCAAGAAAGTCTATGTGGAAGTCTTGAACAAGTTCGGTTTGAAGAAGATCGACCATATGTTCGGCACGATGATCGAAATCCCGCGCGCCGCGCTCGTGGCCGACAAGATCGCCGAGGTCGCTTCGTTCTTTTCCTTCGGGACCAACGACCTGACGCAGATGACTTTTGGGTTTTCGCGAGACGATATCGGGGCGTTCCTGCCGGAATACCTGAAGAAGGGGATCCTGGCGGACGATCCGTTCCAGACGATCGACCAGGAAGGCGTCGGCGAGTTGATTGCGACAGGCATCAACCGCGGCCGCAAGACGAACAAGAAGCTCAAGGTCGGCATCTGCGGCGAACACGGCGGCGATCCACGCTCGATCGACTTCTGCTACCGTGCAGGGATGAACTACGTCTCATGCTCGCCGTTTCGTGTGCCTATCGCGCGCCTGGCGGCGGCCCGGGCGGTGCTGGCAAACCTGCCTGCCGGCAGGCAGGTAAGCCGGAAGAAGGGAAAGAAGAAATAACAGAGTTCAACGAGTAAACGAGTTACGGGTCGGACAGGTTAAAGCATTAACTCGTTGACCCGTAAACTCGTCAACTCGCCAACTTTCTATGGAAAACATCAAGTCTTACATTAAAGAAGTGCGCAAGATCCCTTTGCTGACGGCAAAAGAGGAAGTGGATCTGTCAAAAAAAGCCCAGCGTGGAGACAAGGAGGCGCGGGACCATATGATCCGCGCCAATCTGCGTCTTGTCATTAACATCGCCAAGAAATACATGTATCTGGGTATTCCCCTCATGGACCTGATAGAGGAGGGCAATGTCGGTCTCATGAAAGCGGTTGAAAAATTCAATCCCAGCAAGGGATTCCGTTTTTCAACCTATGCCGCCTGGTGGATCAAGCAAAGCATCACGCGGTCCGTCTTCGACCAGTCCCGCACGATCCGCATCCCTGTCTATGTCAACGAGCTGTTGTCCAAATATAAAAAGACGAATGAACGGTTGATGGGAAAGCTCAGACGCGTGCCGACGGATTCCGAGATCGCGCGTTCCATGCGCATGACGTCCGACAAAGTCTCCAAGATACGAGGCTACATCAACAAGACGTCGTCCTTGGATGCCCCCATCGATGAAGAAGGCGGCAATGAGATCATTGATCTGATCGAAGACAAGACGACGGCGACGCCGGAAAAAGAAATCGACCAGTTTTTCAATAAGGAGCGGTTGAGCGGTCTTCTGGGCATCGTCAATGAGCGCGAGCGCGATGTCCTGGATTTAAGGTTCGGGCTCAAGGACGGCAAGGTCTATACGCTGGCCGATGTGTCCCGCAAACTCGGCGTCTCGCGCGAACGTGTGCGCCAGATTGAAGAGAACGCCCTGAAGAAGCTCAAGAAGTTTGTCGTCGAACAGGACAAGGAGGCCATCCAGTAATATGTCGGACTCAAAATTTTATACTTTGGTCATTCCCAGGTTCGAAGATGTTTTTCATTCTTTTTTTGCCTCCGAGGTCATCAAAGGGGTCACGGCGGCGGCCAGCAGGCTCAAGGCGGACATTCTTATCCATATCACGGAACGCCATAAGCACGCCGACTGGACCACCAGCGAATCTATCCGCGCCGGATACGTCAAGGGCGTTATCTTTGCGGATATCGACGGCGACAAGAAAAAGCTTTTGGAATTCATGAAATCCGGTATTCCTTGTATTGTCATGAATAATTATTTCAGCGAGGACATCAACTGCATCGCCATCGATAACCGCAAGGCGGCGATGGATGTGGTTGAGTATCTCGTCAAACTCGGGCATACCAAGATCGCGACAATCGCCGGCGATTTGAATACGCAGGCGGGCGAGGCCCGTCTGGAAGGGTACCGGCAGGCCATGGCCAAGTACGGTTTGGCCATCCCGCGGCAGTATATCCAGGAGGGTTTTTTTCTTCGGACGCCGGCCCGGGCGGCCGCGCGGGTGTTGTTGAATCTTGAAGACAAACCCACCGCTATCTTTGCCGCCAGCGATGTCATGGCGCTGGAGGTGATTGACGAGGCGCGCGCCGAAGGCATGCGTATTCCCTGGGACCTATCTTTGGTGGGGTTTGACGACAATCCCGTTGCGGGCTATAGCCAAGTGCGCCTGACGACCGTTTCTCAGCCGATCGTCGAGATGGGAAGGCTTGCCTTGGAGAAATTGAACCAGATCGTGGCGGAGCGGGAAAAACAGCCGGTCAAGGTCGTGCTTCCGACAAAATTGGTCAAGAGGGAATCCACGCTAGTGTTAAACAGACAGTGACAGGGGGGAGAGACACATGGCCGACGCATTAAAAAAATATATCCGCAGCATCCCGGATTTTCCAAAGCAAGGCATCCTCTTCTACGACATCACGACGCTCTTGAAGAACAAGACCGCATTCAAGAAAGCTGTTGACGGTCTCGCTAAAATCGCCAAAGGCAAAAAGATCGATTATGTCGTTTCCGTGGAATCGCGCGGATTTATTTTCGGCGCGGCCTTGGCCTATAAATTAGGGGCCGGTTTCATCCCGGTGCGCAAAAAAGGCAAACTGCCGGCGGAGACGATTTCTGCCGATTACGCCCTCGAGTACGGTACGGATTCCCTCTACATGCATAAGGATGCCCTGAAGGCCTCTTCGCGGGTCCTCATCGTCGACGATCTTTTAGCGACCGGCGGGACGGCGGCGGCTGTCTGTTCGATGGCCCAACAGCTTAAATCCAAGATCGCCGGCATCATCTTCCTGATCGAGCTTTGCGACCTTAAGGGCAGGGAAAAGCTCAAGGATTATCCTGTTTTTTCGCTCATACAATACTAAGTTTTATTGCCCCCGTAGCTCATCTGGATACCTGCCTGCCGGCAGGCAGGGAGCACAGGTTTCCTAAATTTATAATGTATTACGTTTATGCAATAACTTCAAAAAGAGTTAAAAGAATATATGTCGGCATTACTAAAGATATTAAAGAACGCGTCAAAGAGCATAATGCAGGAAAGACAAAATCAACAAAATTTTATAGGCCATGGGTATTATTTTATTCTGAGCTAGTAAATTCGCGCGCTCTCGCGAGGCAAAAGGAGAAGCAGTTAAAGACAGGCAGCGGAAAAGAATTTTTAAGAAGATTGTTATCTGCCCCCGTAGCTCATCTGGATAGAGCACAGGTTTCCTAAACCTGGTGTGGCAAGTTCGAGCCTTGCCGGGGGCACTTTTTTTGGATGCAAGGCGAGAACTTAAGGGGTGTGGGGAGACCGTCCCCACGTTTTCGGGGTGACAGCGACCCCGACGTGATGTCGGGGGAGCGCCAGAGGGGCGGAGCCCCTATGGAGAGCGAGGTCAAGGCGGAACGCCGGCCGAGCGAAAGTTCTAGCGCGAAGCGCGGAGCCTTGCCGGGGGCACTGAATTTTTGCTTCGCACCAGAAAACCCAAGGTTTCTGTGCGGGGATAAAAATGTAAAGCCAGCAGGGTTTTCGGTGCGGGATTTTGCTAAATTCCGTCGGAACTCCACTTCGCAAAAAATTCATTAATAAAAAATACTTGATTTTCTTGTGGTGATGTGATAATAATAGAATACTAAAGTTTTGAAATTTGGATGAAAGCGCAGCGGCTTTAAACCCATATCAATAAGGTTCGGCGAAGCAGCCCGCCTGGAAATAGGTAGGGCTTTTTTATTTAATCAAGACGCAGAAATCCCTGGCCCTAAAGATCGGCGGGTCCGCCTAAGTTGTGGTGGCGGAGATGCGACGAAGATTAGACCCTTCGCTGCATGGAATGTGGAGACCTGTCCTTTCTGGACTAGGTCCTCCTCTACAGGGAATGCGGAGACCTGTCCTTTCTGGACTAGACCCTCCGTTTTACAGGAAGGTGGGGGATTACCCTTTCCGGGTTAACCCATCGATATCTTGCGCTGCGGGTCATCCGGGTAAGAAACTTTGTGCCTGCCTTGCCTTGAGGAAGGCAGGCACAGGGAGTTTCAATGACCTCGAATGCCGGCAAGGTTACGGGGCCGGCGCGGTATTCACAAGTAAGACAATATGCCTCAAAGTACCCTGCGGTTTCCCACGAGGGATTCAGATACACATGCCGTTTGATATTCTCTTAGCTTTGATTGTTGGTGTGCCTGTTTTGGGTTCGTTTGTTTTGCCTTTGGCGGGCCGGATCCATGAGCGCCTGCGTCATTCCCTGGCGTTTCTCTTTGTCGCATTTTCCTTTCTTGCTGTCATCAGATTGTCCCCTGTTGTTTTTTCGGGGCAAGTCGTCCGTTTTTCAGCAGCCATGCCTTTTGGCTTGAACCTCAGTTTTACGGCTGACGGTCTTGCCGTTTTCATGGCCCTGGCATCCCTTCTGGTGGGCCTTATCATTGTTATTTATTCCTTTGATTACATCTCTCATTATGCCAACCGCAACGAGTACGACATGCTGGTTGTGCTTTTTCTCGGTTCGATGATGGGCATTGTCTTTTCATCGAATCTTATTTTCCTCTATATCTTCTGGGAGATGACCTCTGTCGTCAGCTGGCGCCTGATTGGCTTTTTCAGGGGCAAGACAGATGTGCAGCGCGCCGACAAGGCTTTCCTTGTGACGTTCGGAGGGGCCCTGGTCATGCTCATCGGGTTTTTGATTTTATATCAGCAGACCGGCTCTTTTGAGCTTGGGGTGATCAAAGAACACTTCAAGATGCAGGCCTTCCCTTCTTTAGCCCTGGTTTTGATCCTTTGCGGAATTTTTTCAAAATCGGCGACACTGCCGTTTCATACGTGGCTGGCGGATGCCGGCGTGGCGCCGTCGCCGGTGACGGCCCTGCTGCATGCGGCCGTCCTTGTCAAGATCGGCGTCTATGTCTTTGCGAGGTTGTTCATCGCTACATTTCCTATAGGGGCGGTTTGGCATGTGATTCTGCCATGGGCGGCTGCCGTCAGCAGTATTGTTTCGGCGGGCGCCGCCCTCAGAGAGACGGATTTAAAGAGGATCATCGCTTATTCAACGGTCAGCCAGATCGGTTTTATCTTTTTCGGATTGAGCCTGGGCGTCGAGATCGCTATCGCCGGAGGCCTGCTTTACATCTTTATGCACGGCATGGCCAAGGCCGGCCTCTTTTTGTGCGCAGGCATCATTGAGCAGGGGACAAAGACCAAGGACATTAGCCGGCTTGGCGGGTTGTTTTCGACGATGCCGTTGACCGGAACGGCATTTTTGTTCTGCGCCGCTTCTGTCATGGGGCTGCCGCCGTTCGGCGGGTTCTTCAGTAAATTCCTGATTTTCCTGGGTTGTGTTCAGGGCGGCCAGATGGGGCTCGGTTTCGTTTTTCTTTTTGCCGCCTTGATGACGATCCTCTACCTTTTGCGCGTTTTTACTATCATATTTTTCGGCGAGACAAAGATCGCTGCCAGGGAAGGGACGCCTGTCATGGTGGCTTGTGTTCTTGTCTTGGCATTCCTGTCGCTGGCGGCCGGAATATGGGTACGCTATCCGCTTGATATGGTTCAGCAGGCGACAGCACAGATGATCCGGGTGATACCATGATGAATTTATCTCTGCCATTGCTTGTTCTGGGTCCTTTTCTTGCCGGCTGCCTTGTGATGCTGGTGCCTCAAAAGGTGCGGTTTCTTAAAGAAGCTCTGGTTCTTGCAGTGACGGCTGCCGATCTTGTCCTTTGCCTGCGGCTCTTTCCCGGGGAATGGACATATTTTTGCCCCTGGGGCGCTTACGGCATTGATTTTTCCCTGAGGTTTTACCGCTTCAGCGCTTTTATCCTGACGGCCGCAGGCGGGTTCGCTTTCCTTGTCGCCTTATACTCGTGCGTATTCATGTTCGCAAAGGAAAAAAGCCGTTTGTTCTTTGCCTTTTTTCTTTTATCGCTGAGCCTTGTCAACGGCGCTGTTCTTTCGGATAACCTGATCGTCTTGCTCTTTTTCTGGGAAGGATTGCTTTTGGCCGTCTTCGGCTTTATCGCGATAGGGGGCCGGGCGGCGTTTAAGACGGCAGTCAAGGCCCTGGTGATCGTTGGGGTTGCAGATCTTTGCATGATGGTCGGGATCGCCTTGGTCGGGAACCTGAGCGGGACTTTTGCAATTTCGAAGATCCAGGTTCCGCTGGGAGGCTTCGGCAGCCTGGCTTTTGTCCTGATGATGGTCGGCGCGATCTCCAAGGCCGGATCCATGCCGTTCCACACCTGGATACCGGATGCCAGCCTTGATGCGCCGCTGCCGTTCATGGCGCTTCTGCCGGCCGCCCTTGAAAAACTTTTGGGTATTTATCTTTTAGCGAGGATCTGCCTTGATCTTTTCAGGCTTGTTCCGGAATCCGGCCTGAGCATGGCGTTGATGATCATCGGTTCCGCGACCATCCTGTTGGCTGTCATGATGGCCCTGGTCCAAAAAAATTACAAAAAACTGCTTTCGTATCATGCCATCAGCCAGGTGGGGTATATGATCCTGGGGATAGGCACAGCCGTGCCTATCGGCATTGTCGGCGGCCTGTTTCATATGATCAACCACGCCATGTATAAATCTTGTCTCTTTTTGACATCCGGGGCCGTAGAGCGCCAATCGGGGACGACGGACTTGGAGCGTCTTGGAGGATTGGCCGCAAAGATGCCCATCACATTCCTGTGTTTCTTTGTCGCAGCCGCGGCCATCTCGGGCGTGCCTCCGTTCAACGGCTTTTTCTCCAAGGAGCTCATCTATGACGGTGCCTTGGAAAGGGGATTGGTTTTCTATCTCGCGGCTATTTTAGGATCTTTCTTGACGGCGGCCTCTTTCTTGAAACTGGGGCATGCGGCTTACCTGGGCCCCAAGAGCGAGGCGGCACAGACAGCTAAAGAAGCGCCTGTCTTTATGCTCATACCCATGATCGTCATTGCCGCAGGATGTGTCTTTTTCGGCCTGCACCGTTCTTTTCCTATCGGCCAATGGGTCCAACCGGCGGTCGAGAACCGCCTCGAGGGACAGGATTTCTCTTTCTTGATGCCCAACACAAAGCTTGTTGCCGTCACGGTTATCATGCTTTTAATGGCGTTTGCCAACCATGTCTTCGGCGCCAAAATGAAGGGCAGCGGCTTGAAGGCCGTCGACTATATCCACGACGCCCCTGTTTTGTCGGGGATCTACGATAAGGCGGAAAGACGATGTTTTGATCCTTATGAATGGGGCCGGGCGATGATGAAAGGTTTTTCATGTCTCTTGTGGAGGCTTGACAGGGGGATTGACTGGATTTATAACGCAGGATTTCCTGGCTGCGTCCAGGTTTTGGCGCGCACCTTGAAACGGTGGCATTCCGGCAGTTACGTGACGTATCTCGGGTGGTCTCTGGGCGGCCTGTTGATCTTGGTCATATTTCTTATGACAACGAGGAGTTTTTAGTGCTTTCTTTATTGATCTTAATTCCTCTGGCTTTTTTGCTTCTGATGAACTTCCTGACTTTAAAAGGCAGGCGGCTGGCTTTTGCCGTCGTTATGGCCCTGTCTTTTTTCCAGATATACGCGGTGTTTTGCCCGGCCATCATGGCCAATCGTCCTTTGCACGGCTTGGCTTCTGTCTTTGACTTCATGTTGGCCGTGGACGGCTTGAGCCGGATCATGCTTTTGTGCATCGCGATCGTTATTTTTGTCGCGCTCCTTGTTGCGGCGCCTTTTGTCAAAGAAGAGGATAAGCGTTTTTATTTCGCGGGGCTCATGATCCTGGAACTGATGGGTTTAAACGGCGTGGTCATGGTGCGGGACATTTTCTCCATGTATGTCTTCTGGGAGGTTGCTGCCGCAGCCTCTTTTATCCTGATCGCCCTTCAAAAAAAGAGAGACCCTCTTGAGGGGGCATTCAAATACCTTATCTTTTCCTCTGTGGCTACGGTTTTTGTACTCTCGGCCATCGCAATTATCCTGCTTATCTCCGGAGATACGAGTTTTGCCGCAATCCGCGAAGCCCTGCGGGTGTCGCCGCACAGCTTTTTGATCACTCTTGCCGTGGGTATCTTTCTGGCGGGGTTGTTCATGAAGGCCGGCGTGATGCCTTTTCACGGTTATCTTCCGGACGCTTATGCCTCTGCGCCGGCTCCTGTTTCGATTCTCCTGGCAGGAGTGGTCACCAAGACTTTGGGCGTCTATACGGCGATGCGCATCGTCATCGATATCTTCGGTTTCAGCGCTTCTCTCCAGAGCATTCTTTTCTGCATTGGCCTTATTTCAGCTATCTTTGGGGCTTTGGCAGCCATGGGGCAGAAGGACCTAAAGAGGCTCTTGGCATATTCCAGCATCAGCCAGGTGGGATATATTTTCCTTGGGTTCGGTTGCGGAACGCCGTTGGGCATCGCCGCCGCCATTTTTCATATTTTCAACCATACGGTGTTTAAATCGCTTCTCTTCGTGAATGCTGCGGCTGTAGAGGACCGGACGGGTTCCCTGGATATGGGCCGAATGTCGGGCTTGGCCTCAAAGATGCCCGTTACAGGGACGACGTCTGTCTTAGCATCGTTGTCCGCTTCAGGCGTTCCGCCATTGGCCGGTTTCTGGAGCAAGTTATTTATTGTTTTGGCCCTGTGGCAGTGCGGCCATTACGGGGTGGCTGTTACTGCGGTCATGGCGAGCCTGTTGACCTTGGCCTACATGCTGTTGTTTCAGCGCAGTGTATTTTTTGGAACGCTGGAGAAGGGGCTCGAAGGCGTTGTTGAGGCGGGATTCGGCCTGACATTGCCTGCGGTCATTTTGGCGGTTCTGATCGTAGGCGTCGGTATATTTTTCCCGTATCTGGTGCGCACGGTCATATTTCCCGTTGTTTATCCTTAAAAAGGCAGGAGGGGTATGTTGGCATTGAACATCGATATTGTCGTCTTGTTCTTGATGGCGCTGTCCGCGTTGTGGACGGTCATGACCCGCAGTCTCTTGAGGTCTGCGATTGGCTTGGCCTTGACGAGCGCCATGTTGACGATCCTGATGTTCCGTCTTCATGCGCCCTTGGCGGCCGTCTTTGAACTGTCGGTCTGTTCGGGCCTGATCTCCGTCGTCTTTATCGCGACCATCAGTTTGACGCAGCCCATGTCGCAGGAAAAGGTCCTGCAGCACATGAGGGACAGGCTTGAAAGGTTTTGGTATCTGCCGATCCTTTTGATCCTTACCGGGATCGTCCTGAGCTTTTTGAATTTTAAATTCAACCTGATCCTGCCCGTGCCGGAGATCGAGAAGGACCCGCGCATCGTCCTCTGGAACCAGAGACCCCTGGATCTGTTGGGCCAGATCATCATGCTGTTGACGGGCGCCTTTGGCATCGTCATTCTTTTCAGGGAGGCTAAAAAGAAATGAGCGCGCAAGCTTTGACCTTATTCTGGCCGTTTTGCCTGTTTATCGTGATCCTCTTCATTATCGGGTTTTATTGCCTGCTTGTGACATTTAACTTGATCCGCGCCCTGATCGGCCTGGAATTGTTGATCAAGGCAGTCACCTTATTGCTTGTTTTGGTGGGGTACGTTACCCAACACGAGGCGTTGATCCAGAGCCTGGTTATTACGCTTATCGTCATGGAAGTCGTCATTATTGCCGTTGCCGCCGGAATCGTCCTGGGGCTGCACCAGCATAACAAGAGCCTGGATGTCAGACAATTAAGGAATCTCAAAGGTTGACCTATGGGACATTATCTGTTGGCGCCTCCGGTTGTTTTTGCCGTTGTCTTTCTTTTTCTTTTGCTGTTTTCTCGCGGCCTTTCCGTTTTTGCCTTCAAAAGGAAAGATAAAAGAGAAGAAGGGACGGGGAAGGCCTATGCCTGCGGGGAGGACGTGGAAGACCACATGGCGCAGCCGGATTACAGCCAGTTTTTTCCTTTTGCGTTCTTTTTTACGGTCGCGCACGTGGCGACCATGATGATCACAGCCATTCCTTTGGAATCGGTCAATACCCTGATGATGGCGGAGTTATACATCGTTGCCGTCATAGCGGGTTTGTTTATCCTTTTTAGGAGATGAGATGAAGTTTATTCGCAAGATCATCAATTGGGCACGCATCAAATCACCGTGGATCCTGCATTTCAATTCGGGCGCATGCAATGCCTGCGATATCGAGATTGTTGCCGCCCTGACGCCTCTCTATGACGTGGAGCGTTTTGGGGTCCAACTGAAAGGGACGCCGCGGCATGCGGACGTCCTGGTTTGCTCCGGGCCCGTCACAAAACAGATCCAGGACAGGCTCAAGCGTATTTATGACCAAATGCCTGAACCGAAATTTGTGGTTGCCGTCGGGGCCTGCGCATGCGGCGGAGGCGTTTTTAAGGGCTGTTACAATGTACGCGGCGGCATAGACGAGGTCATCCCTGTTTCTGCCTATATCCCCGGTTGCCCTGCGGGCCCCAAGGCGATCATTGACGGCGTGGTCAAATTATTGGCCAGCCTCGAGGAAACAGAGAAACCTTCTGTTCCCGGCGCAAAGAAGCAGGACAAGACCGAAGATGACGCCGGCACGGCCAAACAGGCGGATCCAGGAGATGCCCCATGAGTTACGAAGAAGATATCAGGCAAGATACGATCAGGCAGTTTGATTTCCTGAAAGATTCTTTTAAAGTCATCAGGCCGCGGCGCCTGTCTGCCGAAGTCGCCCGCGACAGATTCTCGGAAGTTTTTGATTTTCTGGTGCATCGGGAAAAATTCAACACCCTCTGCACGATCACAGGAACAGACGAAGGGGATGACCTCGGATTTATCTATCACTTGGCCCGGGAAGGCGGTATCACGCTGAATCTCAAGACGCGGGCGCCGAAAGCAGATCCGGTGATCCGGACGATCACGGCTGTATTTCCCGGCGCAGAGATCTACGAGCGCGAGATCGTCGACCTCTTCGGCGCCCGGGTGGAGGGGTTGCGCAAGGGGTCTCGTTATCCTTTGACGGACGACTGGCCTGCGGACGAACATCCTTTGCGTAAAGATTGGAAGTCCGAAGAAAACAAATAGCGAATGTCCCGCCGGGGGCGGGATGGAGGCAAGCTATGCACAACTCTCATGAACACGAACATGAATTCAAGATTCCTCTCGGGCCCCAGCATCCTGCGTTAAAAGAGCCGGAGAGCTTCAGCATCGCCCTGAAAGGCGAAAAGATCCTCGGCGTTGATATTCGCCTGGGATATAACCACCGCGGCATTGAAAAAGCCTGCGAAGAAAGAACGTTCCTTCAGGATGTCTATTTGCTGGAGCGTATCTGCGGTATCTGTTCTCATTCCCATTCCACGGCCTATGTCCAGGCGGTCGAGGAGATTGCCGGGCTGGCCGTGCCGCCGCGGGCCCTCTATATCCGCACCCTCATCGGCGAGCTGGAACGGGTGCACAGTCATTTCTTATGGCTGGGCGTGGCAGGCCACGAGATCGGTTTTGATACGTTACTCATGTATACCTGGCGCGACCGCGAGATCGTCATGGACCTTCTGGCCCAGCTGACGGGAAACCGAGTCAATTACGGCATCAATACCATCGGCGGCGTGCGGCGTGATATCACGCCGGAGCAAGGGAAGGATATCCTGGCTGGTGTGGCGACTCTCGAAGAGCGGACCAAGTATTACATCCAGATCGCAACGGAAGAAACAACGATCGTCAAGCGGCTCTCCGGCGTCGGCATCATTTCCAAAGAGGATGCGCTCCGTCTCGGCGCTGTGGGGCCTACGGCGCGGGCTTCCGGCGTGGACCGTGACATCCGGCGTGAGGATCCTTATGCCGCCTATGCAGAGCTGGATTTCGATGTCATCACGGACGATCATTGCGATGTCTATGGCCGCACCGTCGTGCGTTTAAAGGAACTGATGGAATCCTTCAAGATCATCCGGCAGATCGTCGCCAAAATTCCCGATGGGCCGATTGCCGTCAGGGCCCCGCGCAAGATCCCTGCCGGAGAAGCCTTCAGCCGTTACGAAGCGCCGAGAGGCGAAGACGTCCATTATGTCGAATCCAACGGGGGAGAGAAACCAGAGCGCGTGAAGGTGAGGGCGCCGACCCTGGCGAATGTCCAGACTGTCAAGCATATGTTGAAAGACAGGTTCCTTGCCGATATGCCGATCGTCGTTGCCGCCATCGACCCCTGTTTTTCCTGCACCGACAGGATGGTGGGCGTTCGGCACCTTGACGGCGGCAAAAAGGAGACGATGGCCTGGGAAAGTTTGCGATCATTCAGCCTGGGATGGCATCGTGCCCGAGGATTCGATGTCGCCATTGCCGAAAAGAAACTGCACAATTTAATCAAGACGCAGAAATCCCCGGCTTAAAAGCCGGGGATGAATACGGCGAAGATTACCCCGCGAGTATCGGAAAAATTTCGTGCCCGGCAACCCTGGGCAAGAAATTTTTACGATATCTTACGATGCGGGGTCATCCAGAGAAGAAACCCCGTGCCTGCCCTGCCTTGGGCAGGGCGAGCACGGGGAGATTCATTGGAGCGTTGATGATGGCCCTGTTTTTTATTTTGATCTTCCCGGGTTTTCTTTTCCTGGCGCTGTTCGGCTTGCTCGCGGAGTTCATTGACCGCAAGCTTTACGCCCGCATGCAGAACAGGCAGGGGCCGCCGTGGTTTCAGCCTCTGGCGGATTTCATCAAGCTTCTGGGCAAAGAGGATATCGTGCCGGACGAAGCCAATGTGCGCATGTTCCGCCTGATGCCTTTGTTCGCTTTGACGGCAGTCGTTTCATCCATCATCTATATCCCTTTGTGGAAGACCGGGGCCTTGTATTCGTTTTCCGGCGATCTGGTCGTCGTCCTTTATTTGCTGACCCTTCCCACGCTGGCTTTTTTCATCGGCGGGTGGTATTCGACGTCTCTCTATGCGCGCATCGGTTCCGTCAGGTCGCTCACGCAGATGTTTGCGTATGAGGTGCCCTTGTTCATGGGGCTTTTCTCGCCGGCGCTTTTGGCCGACAGCTGGACGCTCAGCGATATCTCCCGGTTCTATATTGATCACCCCATGTACTGCTTTTTTAACCTGATCGGTTTTGGTGTGGCGCTTGTCGCGCTCCTGGGAAAATTGGAAAAAGCGCCTTTTGATATCCCTGAAGCCGAGACAGAGATCGTCGCCGGCACTTTCACGGAATATTCGGGCCGGCTTTATGCATTTTTTCGTCTCGCCATCGACATCGAGATGGTCGTCGGGGCTTCGCTCCTGGCGGCGGTCTTTTTGCCGTTCGGCCTCAAGGAAGAAGCCGCTATCGGTTTTCTCATCTATCTTCTTAAGGTGATCCTGGTGATATTCCTTTTGACGCTGGCGCGCACGATCTTTGCGCGGCTGCGCATCGACCAGATGGTGAGGTTCTGTTGGAAATATCTTGTGCCTCTGGCGCTGGTGCAGCTTTTGATCGTCTTGTTTTTGAAGGGAGTCCTGTTGCAATGAAACCCGGCAGAATGTTGAAACTTGTCCTGCAGTCCATGTTCAAAAAACCCGCGACCCTGAATTACCCCGCGGACAGATCCGGTATGCCCAAGGGGTTTCGCGGCAAGATCACCTTCGATCCCTCCAAATGCATCGGCTGCAAGATGTGCATGCGGGATTGTCCGGCCAATGCCATCACCATCAACAAGATTGATGAGAAGCGCTATGAAGCGGTCTTCGACTTGGGCCGCTGCATTTACTGCGGGCAGTGCGTGGATTCCTGTCTGAAGAAGGCGCTTACAGCCAGCGCTGAGTTTGAGTTGGCGCAACTGGATAAAAAAAAGCTGAAGGTTGTCTTTCATGCAGACGCTCAAAAACCAGCTCAAAAAGAAACTTGAGGGAGTCTATCGTCTCGGCATTCTTGGTATAGGTTCGGAGCTGAGAGGGGACGATGCCGTAGGATTGTGGGTTGCCAGGGGCTTGGGCCGCAAGTCAAAAACAGCCGGTCCTGTTGAGATGCGGGCTTTTTTGGGACATACCGCTCCGGAAAGCCTGACTGGGGAGATAAAAAAATTCAGGCCTACGCACCTTCTGATCGTAGATGCCGTGTCCATGGACAGGCCGCCTGGAGAAGCCCGCCTTTTTGACGCACAGGATATCAGCGAAGGGATATCGTTTTCCACCCACCGCATGCCGCTAAAAATTCTCGCCAACTATCTGTGTCGATCTTTTCCTTGTTCGATTATGGTCCTGGGCATCCAGCCGCAGGTGACGGACTTCGGCAGAAAACCTTCCAGGGCCGTGCAGGCCGGCGCCAGGACGGTTTGCCGGATGATCAGGGAAATCACCGGGACGCGCTGAGCGGTCCCCGTCCTTGCGAATTTCCTTGCATATCTCCTTCTTTAAAATATAATTAAAGAAAAGAGGTCTTTGTGCCGAGTGTGGAAAAGGGGTATTTTTATGTTTGACCTGCATACGCATTCTTTGTTAAGTGATGGCGAACTGCTCGCTTCTGAGCTGGCCAGGCGCTATGAGGAAAAAGGTTACAAAGCGATTGCCATCACCGATCACGTGGATATTTCCAATCTTAAAAGCGTGACGGCGGCCATTGCCGAATTTTGTCACCATTGGCCTGTCGGCCGCATTAGGGTCATCCCCGGTATTGAATTGACGCATCTGCCCTTGGAACAATTCCCGGAAGCTGTGAATTTTGCCCGCAAAAACGGTATCCGCTGGATCGTGGCGCATGGAGAGACTTTGGTAGAGCCTGTTTTGCCGGGGACGGTCCGGGCGGCCATTGAAGCCGGCGTAGACCTTGTGGCCCATCCAGGCCTCATCCGCGGGGAAGAGGCAGAGCTGGCCGCCAGAAAGGGGGTCTATTTGGAACTGAGCGCCAGAAAAGGGCATTGCCTGACCAATGGCCACGTGGCTCAGATAGCTTTAAGGTATGGCGCTAAGATGTGCATCAACACGGACGCCCATGCGCCGGGTGATATCCTGCGCAGGGATGAGCTCATGAGTGTTGGGCTCGGCGCAGGTTTGTCTGCGGTCCAATTGACTGATATCCAAAGGGATACGGAAGCCATCGTCCAAAAAATTCTTTGATTCCTTGTCTTGAGAAAGCGTTTTCTTCTCTTGTTTCCCGTCGGAAAATAGTTAAATTTTACCATCCGCTCCCCAAGCTCGCCCTGCTTAAAAAAATCTGTTGACAACTCGTTGAAATATATGGTATTTGTAAGCAAAGGCTATACCGCCAAAGACGACTTTAATAAGGCGTAAAAGGAGGTGAATACAAGCGAGCCCGAAGTTGTCGAATAAATGGCGATATAACTATAGATGGTAACTCCTAGGCAAGTAGCAACAAAGTTCCTAGTTCATATATTATAAAAGGCTAAAGGAGGAAAAGATGAGTAAGCGCTTAGTGGTTCTGTTCTGCGCGCTCTTCGTTTTCGCCGCAGCGGTTCCTGCTTTCGCTGCCGTGCAGAATATCAAAGTGAGCGGTGACATCCTTGCCCGCTACATTGGTCGCAATGATTTCGACCTGACCAAGGGTGGTACGGATGCTCAGGATCATAAGGATCAAATCAGCGTTTTCAACAGCGTCATCCGCTTGAGAGTTGATGCAGACCTCACGGATAACGTTGCTGCCACAATCAGGTTGATCAATGAAAGAAATTGGGAACAGAACACGGTTTCCAATTCAGACATTGACCTTGATTTGGCTTTTGTCACGTTGAAGGAGTTCTTGTATTCTCCGTTAACGTTGACGATCGGCCGTCAGGAACTTCACTTCGGCAATGATATGATCATTGGCGATGGCGTTGGTAACCCTGACAGCAATGCGGTTTCCGGTGGAATCGGTACGAACCAGACCACGAATTATAATGAAGCCACGGGTTATGGTTCAGTCAATGGCGACCTCGCATACCGCAAGGCGTTTGATTCGATCAGGGCGACATTGAACTACGATCCTCTGGTTATCGACGTTGTGTATGCCGTGATTGATCACAACACCATCACAGGCGCCAATTCAAATGATTGGATCAACCTGTATGGTATCAATGCCGCTTATCAGTTCTCCGATAAGTGGAACACCTTGGCCGAAGGTTACTTCTGGTCAAAGGATGACAGTGCCGAGAAATACAGCGGTGTGGATAAGCTTGACAGCGTGCAGACCATTGGTGGCCGCATCAGCACCATGCCGACCAGCAAGTTGAACCTGCAGCAGGAAATGGCGTTCCAGTTTGGTAAGAAGCTTTCACCGGCTGGCGCCTCTACAGTTGAAAGAGATCGCAGCGCATGGGCATCTCAGTCTGTTGTCATGTACACTCCGGGTTGGAAGTACACCCCGACTGTCGGGTTGATCTATTCCTACTTCTCCGGTGATGCTGACAGAGACAGCTCCAGTAATCCTAACTCTGACAAGAAGTACCATGCATGGGATCCGATGTTCGAGAACCAGACCAATGGTCATATCATCAATGCACTCTTCCCGCAGTCTAACGCGCATAACATCGATTTGATGGGCAAATTTTCTCCCATCGAAGATGTGTGGCTGCAGCTGGATTATGTGTACTTGTTGATGGCCAAAGCTCCTGCGATGTCTGGCGCTTTGAACATGAACGATTACGATGGCACCGGTTACTACTTCAATGCCGGTAAAAAAGAGCTTGGTCAGGAAATAGACGTCAATCTGGTTTATAACTATACGGAAGACGTCCAGCTTGGCTTGCTCTGCGGTTGGTTCTTCCCTGGCAAGGCAATTGCCTCTGAAGATGCTGCCGGTATTAAGCAGGGTGAGACAGCGGCTGAAGCAATCGCTTCCTGCAAAGTTAGCTTCTGACGCAGAAGGCGTCAGGCCTGCGCCATTCCTTATAAGCGCAGGGCCTAGCGCAGAAAGCGCAGTTGTTCTACAAGAACCCCTGGGGAAACCCAGGGGTTCTTGTTTTATCTACTTATCAGAGCTTAGCTCTGATGCCCATTGCTGTTTTTATTTGTTGCTTTTTTCGCTTAATGAGGCCCGTCCTATTTACAAATGAGGGTCTGTCATGCTAATATAGGAAACATATTTTGGCTTTTCATCTTACAACTTAAAACTTATAGCTTAGAACTTGCAGCTTTCCCATGGTCTATCTCGCATTTATCCTTCATATGCATCAGCCGTACTACAAGAATCTCCTGACAGGGGAGGCCGAGCTTCCCTGGGTGCGGCTGCACGGCACAAAAGATTATCTCGACATGGCCCTTCTTTTGGACGAATTCCCGGACGTCCATCAGACCTTTAATGTCGTTCCTTCGTTGCTCGAACAGATCGAGGAATATGCCGCAGGCCGGTTGTCGGACCGCTTCCTCCGTTTAACCCAAAAACGCGCTTCTGAATTAACTCCCGACGAAAAGCATTTTGTCAGGGAGAATTTCTTTTCGGCAGAGCTGAACCGCGTCGTTTCCGTCCACCCGCGATATTACGAGTTGTTTTTAAAAAAACACGAGGATTACGGTTTTTCCGACCAGGATTATCTGGACCTCCAGGTCTGGTTCAATCTTTCGTGGATAGACCCTTGTTTCCGCGCCAATATTCCCGAATTGCGCTTGCTTGTGAAGAAAGGCAGGTATTTTACAGAAGAGGAGAAGCAGGCCGTTGTCGCCAGGCAATTCAGCATCTTAAAAGAAATCATCCCGGCTTATAAAAGACTGCAGGACGAAGGGAAACTTGAGATTAGCGTTTCTCCTTATTTTCATCCGATCTTGCCCTTGTTGTTTTCTTCGTTTGCCGCGCGCGACGCCAATCCAAATACGCCCCTGCCTAAACTGATCTTTTCCCAGCCGGAAGATGCGATCTGGCATATCCAGGAAGCGGTGAAGTTCTATCGGGAACGTTTCGGCGATGCTGCCATCGGGATGTGGCCTTCGGAGCAGGCGGTTTCCATGGATATCCTGCCGAGCCTTGTGAAGTCGCAAGTGAGCTGGATCGTCACTGATGAGGCGATGTTGTGGAATACGGCAAAAAAGATACACCGGGACGGGCGTGTTCTTTACCGTCCTTATGGCGTCAGGACCAAAAACGGACCGCTGACGGTCCTGTTCCGCGACAAATACCTTTCGGACCTGATCGGTTTCGAATATCAGCATTGGCGCACCACCGATGCCGTGGATAATTTCATGTACCATGTCCTGAAAATCCACGAATATTTCGGCGACGATGATTGCCTTGTCACGGTGGCGCTCGACGGTGAAAACGCCTGGGAGTATTACAGAAACGACGGCAGGGATTTTTTAAGGGCGCTTTACCAGCGCATCAGCGAAGCAACTTATATGAAAGCGGTCACGGTGCGGGAATACCTTGCGAAGCATCCCGTGCGCCATTCGTTGCCGTCCTTGGCCACGGGATCGTGGATCCATGGGACACTGAATAAATGGATGGGGCATCCGGCTAAAAATGCGGCATGGGAATGTCTCGCCGAAGCCAGGAGGTTGTTGAGCCCGCAGGAGCTTCAAGATGAACGCATCATGAAACAGGTCCATGTTTTGGAGGGCAGCGACTGGTTTTGGTGGTATGGTGACAAAAACGTTGCATTTGACGAGCTTTACAGGCTTCATTTAAAAAATTTATACCGGATGATGGAGAAGGAGCCGCCTGCCTGTTTGAACCAGTCGCTGGATCCCACGTCGCCTTACTAAGAAGACCTATCCCTTTGGGACCGCAGAAGGTTAGCGTTTAGACGTAAAGTCCTTCTGCGGCCGATAAATAGGTAAGAGAACTTATTGACAAGTATCGCATTGATGTTACAATGAAAAAAGAAATTTCGGATCACATCGCGAGCACTTTCTTTGAGAAAAAGAAGAAGCCGCCCCGCAAGAAAGACCGCAAAACTCTCAGCAAACGCATCCTGTTGTTCTTGCTGACGGCCTTATTTATTCTGGCTGCCATAAAAGTCGTGACATCCTCGAGATTTACCGGCCTCCAAGTCGGGCGCCGGCTGGGTCTTGTCAAGCACGACGGGCCTTTTCGCCTGAATTACAATTTTTTGAATCGTGCGACGTCGAGGATCGAAACCCTGACGATCGATATGCCCGAGATAGACCTGCGGGAGTATAAATCTGTGCGGTTTTCCCTGCGCATGATGGACGACGATAGCCAGAAAGACGGGATCGTTAAAGTGAGCCTCACAAACAAACGCAAAGAAACCTCCAGCCTCTATATACGCAACATCGGCCCTTCCTGGAAAGTCGTCGAGATCCCTCGAGAAAATTTTCATGCATTAAACGATTGGTCTCATCTGGACCAGTTGACGTTTAGCGTCGAAGAATGGAATTTGCGCCGCAAAAAAGGCGTTCTTTTGATAGATGGTGTGGAATTCGTCAAATAGGGTGGATGGGCCAAACTTTTAGGACCGGAGGTCGATATGGAGATATTTGCAGTTGCCAATCAAAAAGGCGGATGCGGTAAGACCACGACGGCTTGTAACCTGGCTGCAGCTCTGGCGCTTAACGGCAAGAAGACGCTTTTGATTGACCTGGATCCTCAGGCCCATGCTTCGATGGGGCTGGGGGTCGAGAAAGATATCGGCATCTATGATTGCCTGTCCAAGATCAGCAAAAACAAATGCTCGCTGAAAGACATCATTGTCAATATCGGGCCCCATTTTGACTTGGCGCCGTCCAACATCATGTTGTCGACCATAGACCAGGAATTGTCTGACGAGATCGGCCGCGAATCAAGATTGCAGGATATTCTGAAGGATTTTCAGGGCGCTTATGATTTTTGTCTGATCGATTGTCCTCCGAACCTGGGATTGTTGACGGTGAATGCGATCCGGGCGGCGCATCAGATGATCATCCCCGTCGAGGCGTCCCGTTTTTCGGTGGACGGCGTGCAGAGGCTCGTCGAGATCGTCGACCTGATCAGGGACAGGCTTGGCCATAAAGTGTCCTATCGCGTGCTTGTGAATAACTTCGATTCCCGCCTGCGCCACTCTTTCAATGTCCTTAATCAGATCAAGGAGGCCTTTGGGTCGAAGGTCTTCAATACGATCGTGCATATCAACGTAAAGATCAAAGAATCTCAATCAGAGGCCAAGACGATTTTCGCTTTCGATAAATACAGCCGCGGGGCCAAGGATTATTTCAGCCTGTCGCGCGAGATCATCTCCGGAGAGGGCGCCCTGATGGAAAAGATCACGGCCGCCATGAAGAAGATCGTCAAAAAGAAAACCCGCGAGCTTTTGCCTGTCGAGTTCCAGTTCACGGGTTCGGCGAATGACAGCGTTTATGTCGTCGGTGAATTCAATAATTGGTCCCTGGACGACAGGTCGCGTCTTACGAAAGACAATGGGGTCTGGAAAACCCAGGTCAGCCTGAAGCCCGGCAACTATAAATATCGTTTTGTCGTCGACGGAAAATGGACAGAAGATCCTTCGAACCCTGTTTCGGAAAAGAATCCGTTTGGCGAGCTCGATTCGGTCCTGACGGTCAGCGATGAGGCGTGATTGAGACGGCATGAGCGATCGTAAGGATGTCTTCAGCAATCGCCGCAGCATCCGCAAGTATAGGCCGGGCGAAGTCCCCAGGACGTTCCTGGAAGAAGCCGTTTGGGCGGCCTCGCAGGCCCCGACAGCCAGAAATGTCCAACCCTGGGAGTTTGTTGTCGTCACACAAAAATCCCGCCTCAAGGAACTCTCCGCGATCGTTTCTCCCAATGGCGCTTTTCTTGAATACGCATCGGCATGCATTGTCGTCTTTTGTCGCGATACGAAATATTATCTGGAGGATGGCTGCGCGGCCACGACCCAGGCGTTATTGGCGCTCTCGATGGCCGGGCTTGGCGCCTGTTGGATCGCCGGAGACAAAAAGGACTACGCCGATAAAGTCAGGAGTTTTCTGGGCGGAACCCAGGATTTAAAACTGGTCAGCCTGATCGCCGTCGGCACGCCTGCCGAAATACCGGCGCCACAAAAGAGAACACTGAAAGAAATGATCCACTGGGAGCAACTCGCATGAATAACCTTACAGTCGTTTATCAGGGCGGCATTAAATTCGAGGCCATGGCGGGAGAACATAGGCTTACCATTGATCTCCCGCCTGAGAAAGGCGGAACAGACGAAGGGATGGCGCCGCCAGATCTTTTTGTCGCTTCGCTAGGAAGCTGCATCGGCGTCTATGTCGTGCGTTATTGCCAGAATGCCAAGATCAACGCGGAAGGCTGCGTCATTTCCCTTGATTGGCGCCTGAGTGACGACAAAAAATCTATAGCGGCGGTTGAAGTAAAAATCCGCCTGCCCAAAGCCGATCCCGGCCCGCGTGCCCGCGCGATCCTGGAAGCGGCGCGTTCCTGCCTTATCCATAACACCCTTCACGGCGATCTGAATGTCGATATCTCGCTTGACAGCACCCGTTAAGCAGAATGGTTTTTAAAAAATTCCTTAAAGCGCTTGGCCGGGTCTTCGGGTTTAAAAAGCGCAAAAAACGACGCCCATCCATAGCGAAAAGGCATGCGCGCCGGCGCCCTGTTTCTCGTCGGAGAATTCGTTTTTCTCACAGGAAGATATCCTCTCGGAAAAAGAAGCGTGTCGTAAGACATAAGGCGCGGCGTAAGGCACGAAAACTTCGCCGGCGCCCGCGCCGACCTGCCCCTAAAGCTCCGAGGCCGGCAAAAGCAAAGAACAAAGCTGCGAAAACTCCATGGGTCCCGGCAGGTGAGATCACGCATTATTTCCCCAAAGTAAAGGCGGCAGTCTTTAAGTGCCGCGTTCCTTTGGCGATCGGCGACGCCATCTGGGTCAAGGGGAAGAATACGGATTTCAGGCAGACGGTCGGCTCCATGCAGATCGACCGAGAACCGATTGAACGGGCGGCCAAAGGGCAGGAAATCGGTTTGGAGGTTTTTAAGGATGTGCACGAAGGTGATCAGGTTTTTTTGACCAGACTGTAATAACGGAAGGTTGCGCCTGTGGAAAAAGTTTATTTGCGCGTAGGTCAGGAACTGGATTATGATACGGTTGCCGCGCATCTGCTTGTGGCAGGAGAATTGATGGGAGACTGTTTCAGCTGCAGGCATATAGGGATCGATTATGCCCGCGAAAAATATTGTCCGCAATGCGGCACGGACTTCCGTTATATCACCCTGCGCAAGAATCCGGACGCCGTCAAGGGGACCATGATCGCCAGGGTCTGCCAGAAGCGGCCGGACCTGACATACGTGGAGTATCAGGATGTCAAAGACATAGCCGATAAACGCAAGGCAAAAGATTTTTTTAAAACATGAAATTATATCGAGTTCTGTTTGCTGTTCTTATCCTGGGTGCCGCCGCAGGCGGATTCCTGTTTTTGGGGCGCACATCCCCTGTTCTTTTGGGGCCGAGCGAGACCAGACCTGCGGCTGCCCGGAAAACCGCAGATACCATAAAAACAGTTTTTCCGGCGGGAGAATCGATTTCTTTCGGTGTTTATTCCAATATTATCAAGGTCGGTTCCGGGGTTTTAACGTATGTGGGGCGCGACGAAAGCCGGGAAGGCGTCAGCCAGCATGTGAGGCTTCGCGTCGAAACATTTTCGGTCAACGACACTGAAGATGTCTACGGTTCCGAAGATTTCAAATTTCCGCATAAAGTGGAGAGGCGTGTCAGGCTTTTCGGCAGGCAAGAAGTGATCGAAGAAGCATATGCAGCCGGCAGCAAGAGTGTGGTTATCTCAAAAACCACGGATGGCAAAGCTTCACAGACTGAAACGATTTCTTCCGACACCTCCTTGGAAAATGTTCTCCTGTTGATCTATCGTTTACGCAATGATCCGGACATGGCTGTCGGAAAGACATATGCGGTCAATCTTCCAACGCAAAAATTTGAGTTGACCGTGAAATCCAAGACCTCCCTGAAGGTTCCTTTGGGGAGATTTTCTGTTTTTTACATCGAAAGTCAACCTTCCAAATACAAGATCTGGTTGACGGATGACCCAAAACGCCTCCCCGTGCGTATCCAGGGCCTTATATCCTTCGGCATGTTCTATCTGGCTGCGACGTCTGTTGAAACGCCATAAAAACAGGCCCGGACTCCTGACCTTCTGCCTGCAAAAAAACTCCGCCTGGCCGCCTATTTTTACCTGATTTTCCAAGGAATTTGACGTGCTGAAATCCGTTAAAACCCTTTGAAATAGAAAGACTTTTCTGTTAAACTGACACGTATGCTTTCAGGGAAAAGAGTGCTGATTTTATATATTACGGAACGGTCCGGACATCATAGCGCCGCCTCTGCTTTGAAGAAGGGATTTGAGATCGTCGATCCCTCTGTGACGGTAAAATGCATCAATGCTTTCCGTTATTTTTTTCCTGTTACGGAGTGGTTGACACATAAGGTCTATCTATTTGTCATTAAAAGAGTTCCATCTATTTGGCGCTTTTTTTATGATCGGCCGTCTTTTGTCAAAAAGAGCGACAGTTTTAAGACGTGGCTGCACCGCAGGGCATTCGGTAAACTGGAAAACCTTTTGGGCGAATTTTCGGCCGATGCCGTTGTGTGCACCCAGGCTTTTCCTTGCGGGATCCTGTCGGCATATAAACGTGAACGAGGGGGGCGTTTTAAGCTTTACGGGGTCTTGACGGACTTTGCGCCGCATTCATTTTGGGTCTACGATGAAGTTGATTTTTACGTTGTGGCCGGCGAACAGACTGGCCAGGAGCTTTCTCGCAAGGGCGTGCCGCCTGAGAAGATACGAACGCTGGGCATCCCCATTGACCCCAAATTCGCTAAAACCGTTGATGCCGTAGAAATCCGTGCACAATACGGTCTGGACAAGGATATTCCCGCTGCTCTGGTGATGGGGGGCGGTCATGGACTCGGCCCCATCAAGCAGATCATCAAACAGCTGGATGAATGCGAATTGCCGATGCAGATGATGGTGGTCTGCGGCCTTAACCGCAAGCTCTACCGGTGGATGGTGCGTCAAAAGTTTCAAAAACGCGTCTTGATTTTTAAATACACCGGAGAAATTGACCGCTTGATGAGCGTAGCGAACCTTGTGATTACAAAACCGGGCGGCATCACGACGGCTGAGTCCCTTGCCAAAGGATTGCCGATGGTGATCTTGAATCCTATCCCTGGACAGGAGGCCAGGAATACGGATTTCCTGGTTGATTCGCGCGCGGCCTTCAGCGCCGAGAGCGTTGCGGATGTCGTGCCTGCGGTGCGTTGTATCCTGGCGGGGGGCTTGTCAGATCGCGAGGCGCCATCGCATACGAATGGCTGCGCGCTGGCAAAGCCGGCATCATCTCGCGACATCGCCGCGCTTGTGTTGAATAACAGATGATCGCTTACGTTTTCTACCGGATAGGTTATTTTTTCGCGACGTTTTTGCCCCTGAAGGCCGCTTACGGGGTGGCGGTCGTGCTTTCCTATGCGAAATATTATTTTTCTCCCCGTGACAGGCACGCGGTCATCGGCAACCTTCTGAAAATTCTTCCTCGCGAACAACATCATCAGGTCAATAGTTTCGCCAAGCAGGTATTCGTGAATTTCGGTAAATATCTGATCGAATTCTTCCGGGTGAAATATCTGAAAAAAGACGACATCGGCAAAAAGGTCTTGATCACAGGCCGGGAGCATATCGATGAAGCGCTGAAGAACGGCAAAGGGGTCATCGTTGTAACCGCCCACCTGGATAACTGGGAACTCGGCGGAGTCTGCATGGCCCTTTTAGGCTATCCTTTTGTGGCCGTGGCCTTGCCGCATCGGCATCCCAAGGTCAATGCTTTGTTCAATCGCCAGAGGGAGCGGATCGGTGAAGTGGTTGTGCCGTCTTTGGGTGCGGCCCTCAGAAAGATATTTCATGCGCTCCAGCATAATCAGATCGTGGCCATCCTGGGAGACAGGACGTTCTCTACCAGCGGGAAATTGATGGATTTTCTGGGAGGCAAAAAGATGATCCCGCGCGGTCCTGCAGCCCTGGCCGTCAAGACGGGGGCCGCCATCGTCATGGGGTTTGTGATCAGAGATAAAATGGACCGGCACACGATTGCATTTTCCAAGCCTTTCCCGCAAGGACTCACGGAAAACGAATATATCGAGGCGTATACGCACGCGATTGAGGCCCAGATCCGCCGGTATCCGACGCAATGGCTGATGTTCAGGGAATTCTGGCGGGAATAAAAATTCCCGCTGATTCCACAGATTAAAAAACAGACGGCATAGATTGAAGACAAGTCGTTTAGGATGTTTTAATCGGTGTAATCAATCTGAATATCTGCGTAATCGATTTTCACGGAGTGAAAATGAAGTTTGTTTGCCTGATCCCATCTTTTAACGAAGAAAAAACGATCGGCTGGCTGGTTATGAGCCTGAGGGCCAAGGGGTTCGATGTCACGGTGATCGATGACGGATCGATAGACCAGACAGCCAGGCTCGCGCACGGTAACGGCGCGGAAGTCATTATTAATGAGCGCAATCTCGGCAAGGGCGCTTCTTTACGCAAGGCCTTTGAGATCCTCAAGGCCCGTTCTTACGAAGGCGTGATCATCATGGATGGAGACGGTCAGCATCTGCCTTCCGATGTCGACCAGTTTATCCAGTGTTTCCGTGACAAATCCCCTGGACTTATCGTCGGCAACAGGATGCACAAACCCAAGGGGATGCCTATGATCAGACAACTCACAAATGCCTTCATGTCTTTTATGATCTCCAGGATGTGCCGACAGCGCATCCCTGATACGCAATGCGGTTTTCGTCTTATCTCAATGGATGCCTTGCGGGCGATCTCCCTGAACACAGATCGATATGAAATAGAATCAGAGATGCTTCTGGAAGTCGCGCGTGCGGGATTCAAGATTGAATCCGTTCCTATCACATCCGTCTATGACGGCCAGTACAGCGCGATTCATCCTGTGAAGGATACGTTGCGGTTTTTCAGGTTTGTCTTTAAACGCCAATGAACAAGAGGGCATCGCGAGCAATGAGGGCCGGCGCTTCTTGACAGGCAGGAAAAATCAAAGTATAGTTAATTAACAGAATTGTTAACAAAGCGTACTTGTATGAAGTTCTCGAAAATCAACAGGTTGGACAAGCCTTATTTTAGCTGCCAGGATATTTCCCGGGCATTCGGCATATCTTCCGGATCGGCCCGGGTGGCGGCCGCCAGGATGGTCAAGGCGGGGGAAATCATCCGGCTCAAAAGAAACCATTACATATTGAGCCAAAGATGGAATTCCGCTTCGCTGGAAGACAGGTTTGCTTTGGCTAATTTGCTCCAAGTCCCGTCTTACATATCTCTTTTAACGGCCTTAAGTTATTACGAAGTTACCACGCAGGTCCAACCCGGTTTTATCGAATCCGTCGGATTGCACAGGACAAAGCTTATCGATGTCCAGGGAAATGCTTTCAATTATAGCAAGATCAATAAAAAACTTTACTTTGGATTCGTCAGACTTAAGGGTTTCTTTATCGCCGACCCGGAGAAGGCATTTTTAGACGCCATTTATCTTAAATCCTTGAAAAAATACAACTTCGACCTGACATCCCTTGATCTTGGCAAATTAGATTTGGACAAGATCAAGCGTTTGTCGGCGCAATATCCTCCCTTAACAAGAGGGTTATTAAAAAAATATGGAATTACTGCATCGGCATGAAATATTTGAGATTGAAGTCCTTGAAAAACTCAAGAACAAGGGTTTTTTGAGGCCGCTCGTATTCATCGGCGGCACGATGCTTCGGCTCTGCTATGAATTGGGCCGCTATTCCACAGATCTTGATTTTTGGTTTGTTAAAAGGACCGATGAGAAGGCTTATTTTAAAGAGCTTAAAAATTTTCTCGGCGGCGATTATGAATTAACGGATGCGCAGCTAAAGTTCCATACTCTGCTTTTTGAAATCCGCAACAACAATTATCCCAAGCGGCTTAAAATCGAGATCAGGAAAGAACTCAAGGAATGCGATATCCAGGAACGGATTGCGTTTTCGAGGTTCAGCACGAAACAAATCATTGTAACGGTAGCCACCCTTGAAGAGGCGATGAAGAACAAGATCAAGGCGGCCTTGGACAGAAAAGATATCAGGGATTTTTATGATATTGAATTTCTGGTAAGACAAGGAGTCGCGCTCCCCTGCGCCAAAAAAGAATTACTTGCGCTTAGAAGCATCTTGAACGGGTTTAAAGAGCGTGATTATAAGGTTGCGCTGGGATCATTGCTGGATGCAGAAAGCAGAAAGTATTATATGAAAAATAAGTTTGATTTTTTGTTGCATAAAATAGACGCCGCCCCTTTAAAAGGACATTGACCGTGGGCAGACTGCTCAGGCCTATCTTCGGAAAAAAGATGAGACATAGCGACGCCAGATATGCCGTTTTGCTGGCCGGCGGGGTCGGCAGCAGATTTTGGCCCCAGAGCCGGACGCTCGAACCCAAGCAGTTCCTTCGGCTGGGCAGAGACAAGAGCCTTTTCCGCCGTTCTCTGGAGCGCATTCATTCCCTTGTCCCGGTTAAGAATATTTATATTGTTACCTCACCCCTGTACGGGGACGTCATAAGATCGGAGATTGCTTTATTTAATATTCCACTTTCCAATTTGGTTTTCGAGCCCAGCCCCAAAAACACCGCTCCCGCCATAGCTTTGGCCGTCAAGATCATCTTCGATCGTTGCAAGGACGAAGATGCCGGTGTGGCCGTCCTTCCCTGCGACCAGCTGATAAAAAATACAAGCAGGTTTTCTTTTCTTATGCGGCGTGCTTTTGCCAACTGCCGCGACCGTTTTATCGTCTTCGGGATCCCGCCACATCGTCCGGCGACAGGATATGGTTATATTCAAGCGTCGTCCAAGGGAAATTTCGGTCTTGGAAACGTCTTGCGTCATGTCGAGAAATTCTGCGAGAAGCCGGATTTAAAAACAGCCAAAAAATTCTTGAAACACGGCTCATATTTCTGGAATAGCGGTATTTTTGTCGGGGGCGTCGGCGTATTTTTGTCGGCCATCCAGGCGCATTTGCCTCTTCTTTTGAGACAGGTTTCTGCCGCAGCCGGCTCCGGGGGAGAAGAAGGGCTTACGTCGTGGAACAGGATCCGTCCTGTTTCTTTTGATTACGGCGTGATGGAGAAGACAAGAGATGCAGCCATGATTCCGGCTGACGGACTTGGCTGGTCGGATCTCGGCAGCTGGCAGGCATGGGATGAACTTCAGCGCAAAGACAAGAACAATAATCTACTGCTCGGCGATATCGTGGATATCGGCAGCCGTGATCTGACGGTCCTTGGGCACAAACATTTGATAGCCACCATTGGTCTAAAGGGTCTGATTGTGGTTGATACGCCGGACGCTCTTTTTATCGCGGATAAAAAGAAAAGCGAAGACGTCAAAAAGATCGTAGAGAGCCTGAAAAAGAAAAACAGGGAGGAGCATTTTTGCCATGTTACCGTCAGGCGCCCATGGGGGAGCTATACGGTTCTTGAAACAGGGCCGGGATTTAAGATCAAGCTTGTGGAGGTCCTGCCAGGAAGATCTTTGAGCCTCCAGCTTCATAGGAAGCGCAGCGAGCACTGGGTCGTGATCCAGGGGCGGGCCACGATCACAAACGGCAAGGGTCGTTACCGTGTCTGCAAAAATGAAAGCACATTTATCCCCAAAGGCCATCGCCACCGTCTCGAGAACAGGGAGAAGACTATTTTAAAGATCGTCGAGGTGCAGACAGGCGCAAGTCTTACGGAAACAGACATTGTCAGATTCCAGGACAGTTTCGGCAGAACAAAACCTCACCAGTTTATTTCGGAAAGCCGGGGATGATTCCTATGAAAAAAGCTCTCATTACGGGCATTACCGGGCAGGACGGCTCTTATCTTGCGGAATTTTTGCTAGATAAAGGTTACGAAGTTCATGGCATTATTAGGCGTTCTAGCACTTTCAATACGGGTCGGATTGACCATATCTATGTCGATCCTCACAGTTCCGGGGCCCGCCTTTTTCTGCATTACGGCGATTTGACCGATGCCGAAGTGATCAACCGGCTAATTTACGGCATTAAGCCTCAAGAGGTCTATCATCTGGGTGCTCAAAGCCATGTACGGGTCAGTTTTGACATGCCTGAATACACGGGTAATGTGACGGCCCTGGGTGTGACGCGGCTCCTGGAAGCTATCCGGCATTGCGGTCAGGACATACGTTTTTATCAGGCGTCTTCGAGCGAGATGTTCGGAAAAGCGCCGGCTCCTCAATCAGAAAAAACTTCCTTTGAGCCGCAAAGCCCTTATGCCTGTGCCAAGCTATACGCGTACAACATGGTCAAGAATTACCGGGAGGGGTACGGAATCTTTGCCGCCAACGGCATTCTTTTTAACCACGAGAGCCCCAGGCGCGGCGAGACGTTTGTGACCCGCAAGATCACCCGCGCCGTCGCCAATATTATCTCGCGAAAACAAAAGAAGCTTTTTCTCGGCAACCTTGGGGCCAGGCGGGATTGGGGTTTTGCCCCCGAATATGTTGAAATGATGTGGCTCATTCTTCAGCAAAAGGCCCCAGATGACTTTGTCGTCGGGACGGAGGAAAGCCATTCAGTCCAGGAATTCGTTGAAAAATCATTTGCCTACGCCGGAATTTCTTTAAGGTGGAAGGGAAGAGGCGCAGAAAAAAAGGGCCATGTCGCCTCCCTGAATTCTTCTACAGCGAGACGATCGGGGTTAAAGACTGGAGATATCATTATCGAGATCGATCCGCATTATTTCCGGCCGACCGAAGTGGATCATCTTGAGGCTGATATTTCTAAGGCCAGGAAGATATTGAAATGGCATCCGCGAGTCGCTTTTGACGAGCTGGTCAAGATCATGGTGGATTATGACATCAAACTTGCAGGCGAAGAACCGCCGGGAGAAGGTATTCGGATATCGAGGAATAAAGATTTTCGATATACCAACCACGATTTTGCGTTATGGGGTCGGGTTAAATGAATAAAAAAAGCGCAGGGATACTATCGGACCTTTCAAAAAAAAGAGTCGTTGTCACAGGCGGAACGGGTTTCTTGGGTCGTTTCGTCGTAGCGGCATTGAAGCGTTATGGATGCACCCATGTCTATGCTCCGCAAAGCCGTGATTATGACCTGGTCCGGTTCGGGGATGTTGAAAAGCTTTACAAGGATACGCGTCCTCACTGGGTCATCCATCTGGCAGCGAAGGTAGGGGGCATCGGCGCTAACCAGAAAAACCCGGGCAGTTTCTTCTATGACAATCTTATGATGGGAGTCCAGATGATGGAGGTGGGCCGGCGCTACGGTGTAGAAAAATTTGTGGCTGCAGGAACAATCTGTTCTTATCCGAAATTTACGCCCGTTCCTTTTAAAGAGAAGGATTTGTGGAACGGCTATCCGGAAGAGACCAATGCGCCATACGGTTTAGCAAAGAAGATGCTGCTTGTGCAGGCGCAGGCTTATCGTCAACAGTATGGTTTCGATGCCATTTTTCTGATGCCTGTAAATCTTTATGGGCCCGGAGACAATTTCAATCCTGAAAGCTCCCACGTCATTCCTGCCTTGATCAGGAAGTGCTTTGACGCCATGGCAGAGACTGACAGGATAGGCAGGAAACCGCGATTGGTCGTATGGGGGACAGGCAGGCCTACGCGGGAATTTCTTTACGTTGAGGATGCCGCTGAAGGGATTGTTCTGGCCGCGAGCCGTTATTCTAAACCGGAACCGGTGAATCTCGGTTCTGGTTTTGAGATTTCGATCAAGGAACTCGTGAGTCTGATAACACAGTTTACGGGTTTTGACGGTCAGATCGTCTGGGACAGGACAAAACCTGACGGCCAGCCGCGCCGGCGCCTCGACATTTCACGTGCCCGCAAGGAGTTCGGCTTTAAGGCCAAGGTCGATTTCCGGGAAGGCCTGCGGCGGACAGTCTCGTGGTATCGGCAAAATTTTGTGGATAAAAATACCTGACGCCTATGATGAAAAGCAATAATCAGACGCTCCCTTTTCTTCTGGCTTATAATCAGAAAAAGCTGCGCTGGGGCTTTGCTCTGGACGGTTTCCTTAATTTTTTTTCCCGGGGTCATAAGAATGACTCTTTTGATGAAATCCCGGCAAAAATACTTGTGGTGCAGTCGCACCTCATCGGCGATGTCATGATGGCCATACCTCTTTTGCGGGCGCTGCGCAAACGCTATTCTCATTCTAAGATTACCTTTTTGGCGAACGATTTTGCAAAGGAACTCCTGAGGGGGTGTGATTTTATCGATGATATCTTGACGGCTCCTTTTCCCTGGGGTATCAGGAGTTACCATATCAAAAATCTCTGGAAACTTGCAGGCATGGTTTTGTATTTAAGAAGGCAGAAGTTTGATCTGGCCATCGACGCCCAGATTGATTTCCGGAACATTTTTTTCCTGTTTTTAGCCGGGGCGCGACGCAGGCTGGGATACGACATTGTCGGCGGACGTATCTTTTTAACGGATATTCCAGAGTTCCCGCGCGATCTCATTCATCTATTAGAGGGGAGGCTGTCTGTCTTGCGCTATCTGGGGGCGGATATCCATGACAAATCTTACCGGTTATCTATGGATGCTGATGCCGTAAAATGGCTGGATGCGTTTTGGAAAAACAGAGGACTCGCCGGCAGAGAGGTTGTGGCTATCCATCCGGGAGCCAGCACGAAAGAGAAGCTGTGGCGTCCAGAGCGCTTTGTTCGGGTGATCCGCATGCTGCAGGAAGGGCATTATTTGCCTGTTTTAATTGAAGGGCCGCAGGACGCACCTGTGGTCACCGAGATTTTGGATTTGCTTGGAGGCGACATTCTGGTATTGAAAAATTCGTTAGTGCAGATCATGGCTTTTCTTTCGCGTTGCAGGCTGCTTGTTTGTCTGGATAGCGCCGCATCGCACCTTGCTTCGGCTGTCGGGACGCCGGCCGTCGTTCTTTACGGGCCTCAATGGCCGTATTTGGCAAAGCCTTTTGATGACCATATCGTCGCGGTTTGGAATGAAAAATTAGACTGCCGTCCCTGTGTCTATAAAAAATGCCAAAAACCAGGTCATGAATGTATGGATGGAATTTCCGTTCAAGATGTCTGGTCATCCATAGAGCAATTGATGGACAAGACGGCGGCCATATCATCTCGATGCGCTTCAGGGGCATCGTGAGGATAGCGACACGATGACCCAAAGCGAAAAGAAACTGAATGTGGTGGTTTACAGTATTCATTATTATCCCGAACAGATTGGAATCGGTGTGTTCAATCGCGGGATGGCCGAATATTTGGCGCGCCAGGGCCACGAGGTCACGGTGGTGACGGCTTTCCCGTGGTATCCTTCCTGGAAAGTCGGCCATCCGTATGCCGGCCGCTGGTCTAAGGCAGAATCAGAAGGAGGCGTGACGATCCTACGGTCTTTTGTGCCTTCCCTGAACAAGGTCAACGTCAGAACCCGCGTGATGCACGAGACGGTATTCGCCTTGTCTTCTTGCTGGCGTCTCCTCAAGATCCTTTTTAAAAAAATCGATGCCGTTATCGTTGTATGTCCGCCTCTGCAACTGGGGTTTTGGGCCTGGTTTTTTTGCAGGGTGAAACGCATACCATTTATTTTCCATATTCAGGATTTACAGATTGATGCGGCGGCTGATCTCGGGCTTATCAAAAACAGATTCATTCTAGGTTTCTTGCGCCGTTGGGAACGATTTCTTTTCAGGCGGGCCGCTCTTCTTTCGACCATCAGTGATGGAATGAAGAAACGCATCGAAACCAAAGGCGCTTTCAGGAGACCGGTCCTTTTGTTTCCTAATTGGGTCGATACGCAGTTTCTGAAGCCTGTTTCCCGTGATAATGCTTTTAGAGAGCATTATGGAATCGGCCGTGACAAGTTTATTGTTTTGTATGCCGGCAACATCGGTGAAAAGCAAGGGGTGGATATTTTGGCGGATGCGGCCCTTTTAACAAAAGACCGCAAAGACATTTTATATCTGATAGTCGGCGAAGGGGCCGGTTTGAACCGGCTCAAACAAAGGCTTCAAGATATTGAGCCGGAGCAGATACGCCTTCTGCCTTTGCAGCCCCGCGAGATGCTGCCTTTGATGCTGGGGGCTGCGGATCTCTCGCTCATTATTCAGAAGAAAGGCGTCGGCGATTTTCTTATGCCATCCAAATTGTGGAATATCATGGGGAGTTCCAGGCCTGTGGTGGCTGCTGCTGAAGCCGATTGCGAGCTTGCACGCTGCATTCAAAAAAGCGGCTGCGGCGAGGTTGTGCCTCCGGAAGATCCGAAGCTTTTGGCCGGGGTCATATTGAAATTCTATGATGATCCGGCCCTGCGTGAAAGATGTGGTTCATCCGGCCGTTCTTTTGCCGAAACACATCTGTCCTATGAAAACGTTATGACTGATTTTGAAAAAGTCTTACTAGACCTGAAAAATTGACATGCTGAAGAAACACGCGCAGATACTGATCGGTTGCATCAGATTCACGGATGTCATCCTGGCGATGGCCGCCTGGCTTTTGTCCTATGTCTTGCGTTTTAGGACTGGATGGTTTCTGCCTGCCGATGTGCCACCGATACGTTATTATTTCTTTGTCTTGCCTGTCGTTGCCGTCGTCTGGCCCGTGGTCTTTGACATTTTTCAGATGTATACCCCTAAAAGAAACATATCTCTCTGGCAGGAATTTTTCCAGATCATTAAAGCAACGTTTATGGCGATTCTGGTTCTTTTGTCCTTGAGCTTTTTTTACAGGGACCACGTTTATTCACGCTTGGTTTTCGTATTGTTTTTCTTGCTGAGCCTTTGTCTTATTTTTCTTGACCGCATCCTTCTGCGTAAACTCCTCAGGTTCTTGCGCGTCCGTGGCTACAATTTAAAGCATGTCTTGATCGTCGGGGCAGGGGAGACAGGCCAAAGACTTGCCCAAAAGATCGCAGACAGCACTTGGACCGGTTTTTCTCTTATAGGCTGGATTGACGATTATTTGAAGCCCGGCGACACCATTTGCGGAAAGGAAATCCTCGGTAATTGCGCCATGACCGGCGAAATAATCGATCGCTATAAGATCGAGCAGGTTTTTATTGCCTTGCCGATCCGGGCCTATCAGAGGCTCGCCTACTTGTTAAAAAAACTTGAGCAGGAAACCGTTGATGTGCGCATCGCTCCGAATATCTACCAGGCCCTGACGCTCAATGCCAGCATTGAGGATTTTGACGGTATGCCCATCATTAACTTGACGGAGAGCCCTATTTATGGATGGAACAGGGTCCTCAAGCGTATTTTTGATATCGTCGTTTCCGCCTTCGCCCTGGTCTTGACTGCGCCCCTGATGGCTGTCCTTACGGCTTTGGTCAGGATGTCTTCGCCCGGACCCGTTTTTTTCAGGCAAAAGCGATACGGCATTGCCGGTAAGGAATTCTATGTTTATAAGTTACGAAGCATGGTGGTAACAGAACAGGACGTCGCTGATAAATTGCAGGCCAAGAGGGAGGACGGACGCATTACTCCTGTCGGTCGTTTTTTGAGGCGCACCAGCCTTGATGAGTTACCGCAGCTCTACAATGTACTGCGGGGACAGATGTCCATTGTCGGGCCGCGTCCGCACCCGCTGTATCTCGATGAAAAACATAGACTCCTTCTTGAAACATATATGTGGCGGTATAAAGTCAAGCCCGGCATCACCGGTTGGGCGCAGGTGAATGGCTGGCGGGGAGAGACGGATACGCTGGAAAAAATGAAGAAACGGATCGAACACGACATCTATTACATCGAGCACTGGTCTCTCTGGTTCGATCTGAAGATTCTCTGGTTAACTGTCTGGAAAGGACTATTGAACAAGAACGCTTATTGAGAGTCCAAGCGGATTAAAAAGAGGTGCCTATGCATTGGAATAAAGAGCAGGTTTTCATCACGGGGTGCACCGGTTTATTGGGTTCATGGCTGACTCAAGAACTATTGTCCAAAGGAACCAGGATAGTCGGCCTGGTGAGGGATTTTGTCCCGGAATCAAAGATTTTTACAGATCAGCTTTCATCTCAAATAACTATTGTGCGCGGCTGTGTCGAGGACTATTCGCTTTTGGAGCGGGTTCTCAATGAATATGAAATCACGCTTGTTTTTCACCTCGCCGCCCAGACAATTGTCGGCACAGCCAATCAGAGTCCTTTGTCTACCTTTGAATCCAACATCAAGGGGACGTGGTCGCTTTTAGAAGCCTGTCGGCATCACCGGCACGTCAGGCGGATCATCGTAGCATCCAGCGACAAGGCCTATGGGGACCACGGTGGTTTGTCGTACGGCGAAGAGACGCCGCTGGCTGGAAGGAATCCGTATGATGTATCCAAAAGCTGTGCGGATCTGATTGCCCAGATGTACCACCACCATTACAAATTGCCTGTTTGTGTGACGCGTTGCGGCAACCTGTTTGGGGGCGGCGACGTGAATTATAATCGTCTCGTTCCAGGGACCATACGTGCGGCTTATCTGGGTGAAAGGCCTGTCATTAGAAGCGACGGGGAATACGTGAGGGATTATTTCTATGTCAAGGATGCTGCCAGGGCTTACATCCATTTAGCCGAGAAAATGGGAAGCAAGGCCGTTGTGGGTCAGGCTTTTAATTTCGGCAATGAGACAAAAATCAAAGTCAAAGAACTTGTGAGAGTTATTCTCGATCTTATGGGGCGCAGAGACTTGAAGCCGCTTATTTTAAATACAGCCAGAGGTGAGATCGTCAATCAGAGTCTTCGCGCGACCAAAGCCGGAAGGCTGTTGGGGTGGAAGTCCCTTTATTCATTGAAGGACGGGCTGAAAGAGACTATCGATTGGTACGCGTCATACTGGATGCGTCATGACCTTTCAAGAAAAAAAGCTGCGCGCTAAAATTTTCAAGCTGGTTAAGGATATCTACCGGTTCAGGGTGCGTGAAAAACACTTTGTGCCCGGCCAGACACACATCCCTTATGCGGGCCGTGTCTATGATGAAAAAGAGATGATCGCCCTTGTAGATTGTTCTCTTGATTTTTGGCTTACGCTGGGCAGATACGGAGATCGGTTCGCCAAGGATATATCTGCCTATTTGAAATGCCGCCACGCCGTATTGACGAACTCGGGTTCTTCGGCGAATCTATTGGCTGTCTCTGCCCTGACATCTCCTTTATTGAAAGACAGGCGGCTGAAACCTGGAGATGAGGTTCTGACTCTCGCGGCTTCTTTTCCAACGACCGTCGCCCCTATTATCCAGAACCGGCTTGTTCCGGTTTTCGTTGATGTTGCTCTGGGAACTTATAATGTCGATCCTGGCTTGCTTGAGAGGGCTATCGGCAAAAAGACGCGCGCGATCATTATGGCACACACGCTCGGCAATCCTTTTGATCTGGCGGCCGTCATGCGGGTCGCCGGAAAACACGGACTATTTCTGATAGAAGACGCGTGTGATGCCCTGGGGGCCACTTACAAGGGTAAGCCTGTCGGTACCTTCGGCGACATGGGGACTTTGAGTTTTTATCCTGCGCATCACATCACCACAGGCGAAGGCGGGGCTGTCGTCACTAATGATGGGTTATTCAAGAGGATACTTGAGTCTCTGCGTGACTGGGGCAGAGATTGTTGGTGTGCACCCGGACAGGATAATACCTGCGGTTGCCGCTTTGGCTGGAAAATGGGGTCGTTGCCGAAAGGGTATGACCACAAATACATCTATTCCCATCTTGGATATAATCTTAAGCCCGTTGATATGGCTGCCGCGGTCGGCGTTGCACAACTCAAGAAGTTGCCCGGATTTGTACGCTTGAGACAGAAAAATTTTAGATTGCTTCATGAAGCATTAAGACAATATGAAGAGTATCTGATTCTGCCGCAGGTAACGAAGGGATCTCGGCCAAGCTGGTTTGGTTTTCTGATCGGCGTCAAAAAAACGGCTCCTTTCACGAAAGACGAACTCGTCGCCCATCTTGAGAAAAACCGCATTGCGACCAGGCCGTTGTTTGCGGGAAACATTCTCCGTCACCCGGCTTTTGAAGGCGTGCGCCACAGGGTTTTCGGGAGCCTCAAAAATACTGATTTTGTTATGAACCGGGTTTTTTGGATTGGCGTTTACCCTGGACTTAACAACAAAATGATCCGATATATCAAGGAAGCTTTCTCTGTTTTCATGGCGCCTTTTAAAAAGGGATAACCATGCGTAAAATCCAGTTTCTGAGTATCGTTGTACCCTGTCACAATGAAAAAGAGGTGCTGGATACAACTCATCGCCGTCTTCTGCAAGCCTGCGAAGGATTACGCCAATCTAAAAGATGCGATCGGTTTGAAATTGTTTATGTCGACAACGGCTCGACGGATAAGACACTCGAAGTCTTGCAACATCTCTTTGAGTCAGACAGGCACGTGAGGATCATAGCCCTGAGACGTAATTTTGGTTATCAGGGGTCTCTTTCAGCAGGTTTGTTTTATGCCGATGGAGATGCGGTTGTCACGATTGATGCCGACCTTCAGGATCCTCCGGAAAAGATAGAAGAAATGGTCGCATATTATGAAAAGGGATATGACCTGGTCTTGGGAGTCAGAGAGGACAGAAAGGCCGACAGTTTGTTTAAACGGTGGTTTTCCCAATCCTACTATAAGTGTTTGCAAGCCATGGGTGTCGAAATCGTTTACAATCACGGCGATTTCAGGCTCATGTCGAAGGAATTGGTAAAGGAGTTTAATGGCCTTCCGGAACGAAACAGGTTTATCCGGGCTATGATACTGCAGCTAGAAAGCAGATACGCTGTTGTTTATTATCGGAGGGAACCACGGAGGGACGGCGTCACAAAATTCAATATCACGTCGCTTTTTTCTTTGGCATTTTCCGGGATTGTTTCATTTACGTACGTTCCTTTGAGAATGGCTTCAATTCTTGGCGGAGTTTTATGCGTCTTTTCCATCGGTGGAGTTATCTGGGTTTTGTATGTCAAAATGGTCCATGATCAGGTGCCCGGTTGGGCCTCGACGCTGTTGCCGATGCTGATTTTGGGCGGCTTTCAATTGTTTTTTCTCGGTCTTATTGGGGAATATATCGGTAGGCTCTATATGGAAGTTAAGCATCGCCCCCTATTTGTCGTCCGCAGCGAATTTAATCATGGAGGCGGCTCTTTTCAAGAGAGGATGGACATATGAATAAAATGCCCAAAATTTCCGAATTTCCTGTGGTGATCCTAGCGGGTGGATTTGGGACCCGTATGAGAGAGCAGACTGAATTTATCCCCAAGCCGATGGTAACGATCGGCGACCGACCCATTCTTTGGCATATCATGAAGATATATGCGCATTATGGTTTTCGTCGCTTTATTATCTGTTTGGGCTATAAGGGGGACATTATTAAAGAGTTTTTTTATCATTATCGTATCCACAATTGCGATTTTACAGTGAAACTTGGCAGCCACGAAGATATCATGATTCATAGCACTCACGATGAAGAGGATTGGGAGGTAACGCTAGTCCAAACGGGTCTTACGGCTATGACAGGCGCGCGCATCAAACGTGTCCAGCCGTATCTGTCAGGCATCGACACTTTCCTGTTGACATATGGAGATGGCGTCGCGGATATCAATCTCGGGGAACTGTTGGAATTCCATTTTAAGCATAGAAAGATTGCAACAATAACGGGTGTAAGGCCCCCGGCAAGATTCGGCGAGTTGGTTGTAAAAAATCATCGCATCAGCCGGTTCAGCGAGAAACCCCAGATATCCAGCGGTTTTATCAATGGCGGTTTTTTTGTCTTTTCCAAGAAAGTTTTTAAATATTTGTCGGGTGCCGATACGTGCACCCTCGAAAAAGAAGTACTTGAGAACCTCACTCGGGATCGTGAACTTATGATGTATGAGCATCGCGGTTTCTGGCAATGCATGGATACCTTGCGCAATATGGACCTTCTTAATCAGTATTGGCGTGAGGGCCGAGCTCTATGGAAAATCTGGAAAGACGCATGAGTTCATTACTGAAAGGACGTGTCGTTTTTGTGACGGGCGCCGACGGCTTTATCGGCAGCCATTTGACGCAACGTCTCATAGAAGACGGCGCAAAGGTCCATGTTTTTTTAAAAAAGGGCGCAAACCATACGCGTCTGAAAGATGTCGTCTCGCGCCTTGCTGTATGGGAAGGAGATATCCGGAATTTCCGAAAAGTCGTCTCATGTCTTAAGAAAATAAAACCCGCATTCATTTATCATTTGGCCGCATTGCGTAATGCGGCCAGACAGCCGGAATTGATTGAGGAGATGATGGATGTCAACGTCAGGGGAACGGTCAGCCTTCTTACTGCCGCTCTGGAGGCACTGCCGCGTTTGAAATGCTTCATCAATACCGGGACATGTGAAGAATACGGCAATGGCCCCGTGCCTTTTCGTGAGCGTCAGCGTGAAACCCCCGTATCTCCTTATTCCGCCAGCAAGGTGGCCGCGACCTATTATGGTCAAATGATGTTTTCATCCTTCGGCCTCCCCGTAATGACATTAAGGCCCTTTTTGACATATGGACCTCAACAGGACAAGGATATGTTTATTCCCGCATTGATCGCCCACTGTCTGGAACGTAGAGATTTTCCGATGACGGAGGGCGACCAAACACGGGAATTTAACTACGTCAGTGACGTGGTAGATGCTTTTATATGCGCAGCGCGCAGATTCGGGATTTGCCTCGGCGAGGTCATCAATGTCGGCAACGGCCGCGAATATACAATTTTCGATGTCGCACAAAAAGTTGTTAAACTCGTGGGGAATCCTATCTCTTTGCTGAAAGGAGCTATCCCTAAACGGGCCGGAGAGGCTATCAGGTTTTTCAGTGATAACAAGAAGGCTCACATCCTTTTGCGGTGGCGGCCACGGGTGGGTTTGGATGAGGGTCTGAAAAAGACGATCGCGTGGTATCGAAAGGATCGTAGAGATCATGCAGGCATTTGAGATACAAAAACGTAGTTTTCCCGCCATATTCATGCGCGGCGAATATTTTTTTGTAGCTTTGTTTTTTGTTTTGCTTTGGGGCGCTATCCTTGGCGGAAGCGGTTCTTTGTTTTCCGGTTATCATTTGGCCGATGACCATGAGATTCTTAGTGTCCAGGAAGATCTTTCGATGAACACGTGGGGAAGCGTATTTACGAAGTGGTTTAGGAAAGATTTGAATGGAAGTCATCGATTCAGACCTTTTTATTTCATTCATAGAGTTTTGTTGACGAAATGGCTCGGCGCAAACTTCACGACGTGGCTGTTTTACGCAGGAGTTCTAGCCGTCTTAACGTCATTCTTACTTTATTACGGATGTCGGTTGACATCATTTTCATGGCTCGATTCTATTCTTTTTGTTTTACTGACTCTACTGGGACCCCAAGCCGTCGTTTGGTGGTCCTTAGGTCCTAACGAGAATATCGCCATGTTACTTCTGGCGGCCTCTTGGGTCTGTATGCTTTTTGCCATTCGCCATCCTCGATACAAATTTTGTTTTCGGAGTACCATGGTCGTTTTCGTCATTCTTTCAGCTTTATCAAAAGAAAGCTTCATCTTGATGATTCCTGCCTTTGTTTATTTGATGGCTTGGTCTTATCGTCTCCACAATGGAACTTCATGGCAAAAAGCATGGATAGCAAATTTTTGGGCCGTTCTTATTCTCTTAATCTTTACAATTTCGGTTTTGTTGATCATCGGAGCCAGCGTAGGATTCGGTGGTTATGGTGCGCAAGGTGGCGGGATTAGTCATTTCGACCTGTCGTTATTCATCAGAGCGGCTATCACGGCCATCGATGTTAGTCTTTCATTTTCTACGATTGGCGCAGGATTGGTCATTTTACTTTGTGCGTTTTTGTTTTTATTTTTTTCTTCAAAAAGAATTGATCGAAGTTTTACCACAAATGCAGTGCCTTCGTTGATTCTATTCGGACTTATCATCGTGCCACAGTTTATGATCTATGCTCGCTGCGGTATCTTTGGTCGGTATATCTTGCCACTCATGTTAGGTTATGCAGGGCTTCTGATATCTTTCCTAGAATTTCTACGAAAAGATGACAGTCGTTTTTCTTTTGAAAGAAAAAACTTGATTAAGATTCTTCTGACTTCCGTAGTGGTTTTTGTTTTGATAGGATATTTGTTCATAAGTCGAAGTTTTTTTGAAAAAATGGATTTTTTACTATTCAAACGTTTTTCTGCTGTAGCCATAGTCATTGTCATGGGAATCTTTATGGCCATTCTTTATTGGGCCGTTTGTGCCACACGACGTAACAAACATGGCTTCTCTTTATATCGATTCGGATTTTGGCTTACTGTGTGTCTTGTTGTTTATAAACTGATGCTGTCATTTGTAGGCGCTAGGGCTTTCGCACAGGAAGGGAGGGAAAACAAGGCTTTGTTCTCATTTTTAGAGGAACACACAGGACCGCAAGATAACATCATGGTCATTAACGATGAAAAAAACTTTAGAGGCGAAGCGGCTTTTGCTATTAAGGAATTCCTGAGAATAAAATGTGGGAGGCCGCAGACATCTTTTTTTGTTCCTCCGACTTTTACTGGAATATGCCCGCAGCATCAAGATGATAAGACTCTGTCTGGCTCGGCCTCTTGTGTCGTTATTTTTAGTATTCATGAAAACGGCATTTTGCAGTGTCCTCCCGCTTGGTTCAAAAGAAAAGAATATGAACGAATTCAAATTGGTTCTTTCATAGTGTATTTTCTCGCAAAATAAAGAATGTCTTTCGCGCTATGAAAAGACAGAAGAAATCAAAAGACCTATTTTGCTCTTGTTGCCTTGACGAGAGATACAAATAATATGTTTTGATGAATCCGAGTGGAATATGATGATTGATCTACTGGCACTACAGACAAGATGCAGACGTATGACATATATGCTGCTGGAAAAGGGCTGGCGCTATCTTTTCAATTATTTGTGGGTCGGCGCCATCTATAATAACGATTTTATAAGAGATCTGTTTTTGGTCAAATGGTATCCCCAATTTGTGTTCTATCCCAAGTATTTTGAGCTGGAGATCACAACGCGTTGCGATCTGCGATGCACCATGTGTGAACATACCTACTGGAAGGAGAAGCCCCGCGATTTGACGTTGGACCAATTTAAGATGATTGTGGACCAGTTTCCTGATCTGAAGTGGTTGGGAACGACCGGCATCGGGTCAAGCTTCCTGAACAAAGATTATCTGAAGATGTTGGCATATGCAAAGAGAAGGAAGGTCTATATCGAACTTTTCGATCCTTGTCACAGATTGGATGCGGGGCTGGCCGAAAGAATTGTAGCGGATGGTCTCCTCGATCGGCTTTATATTTCAATCGACGGAGCCACAAAGGAAACCTACGGAAAGATCAGGGTGGGGGCCGATTTTGACCAGGTCGTTCATAACATCAAATACATCGTCGATGCCAAAAGAAGACATAAAACAATGTTTCCAGAAATATCTTTTCATTTTATTATTTCTAGGAATAACTATACGGAAGTACCCCGGATGATCGAGTTGGTCTATGAATTGACCGGACATGACAATATCGGTATTATGTTTTCGCATCTTTTGCATCCTTTCAATGAGATCAGGAAGGATGTTTTTGTCTTGCCGAGAGCTCTGAAAGAAGAAACCCGACAGCTGTCAAAAAAATATAAGGTTCGGGCCATTTGGGGCAAAAATGCTCGAGAAGAAAAACAGCCCATTAATAAGTGTACGGAATGGATTATGCCTTTTATCTTTGCCGACGGATCTGTCATTCCCTGTTGTGCCGGCAATGAGGCCAACAGGCGCGATTTTCAGGTTAAGCATCGTTTAGGTAATATTTTCGAGGAACCCTTTGCGACCATCTGGAGTGGGTCGAAATATCGGCACCTGCGCGACGCGATCCACGAGGGACATGTTCCGATTCCTTGTCTGGATTGCCCAGGGTATGAAACAATTAAAGTCGAGACCAAAAACAAATGAAATGTTGCGTGCTAGTGGGATTTGTTTTTAACTGAGCTAATATTTTGACTTTGACGCCGCTTTACCATTTTTATTGATTCTTAATATTCCAGATGAAACACAACATTAATTTTCTTTTTATATATCCTGAAGTTACTTATACAAATACCGGCAGATTTCATCGTGGGATTGCTTATCTTTCTGCAGGTCTGAAAAAAGAAGGCCATCAGGTCGGTCTGATAACTGTGAGGAGCATCCCTTCTAAAGAACAGTGGCTCGATCAAATAAAAATATCTCAACCAGATATAATAGGTTTTTCCGCTATCAGCGCACAAGCCCCAATAGTTAGACATTTGGTCGAGATGACAAAAGAACTTGGGATTTTTACGATTTGGGGCGGTGTCCATGCTACTCTTGACCCCGAAAGCAGTATTATGACAGATGGAATTGATGCAGTGTGTAGGGGGGAAGCAGATATAGTCCTTCCAAGATTCGTTAATGCTTTTGCCTCAGGTCAATCGTTGGATAAAATTGAAAGTTTCTATGTTAAGACCAAAGATAAAATCCTGAAGGCACCTGTCGCTCCTTTGTTGGAAAACTTAGACGATCTTCCCTTTCCTGATTATGATATATTCCCATTTAACGAAACGGAAGATTTCACCTATTTCAAGGCGGTTTCGGTCTTAGCATCCCGAGGATGTCCTTTTAATTGTAGTTATTGCGCCAATAATGCATTGCGTCATATTTATCCGAACCATTCAAAATATTGCCGTATTCGAAGCATTCGAAATGTTCTTTCTGAGATTGAATATTTAATTAAAAAATACCCAACTGCTACTTACGTCAGATTCAGCGATGACACGTTAAGTAGTTCAATGGAATGGTTTGAAGAATTTTGTAAAATGTATAAAGAAAAAATAGGACTGCCTTATTCCTCAAACGAAAGGGCAGAATTTATATCAGAAGAAAAAGCTGATCTTTATCGAGATAGTGGATGTGTCAGTCTAGATATAGGCATAGAGAACGGCAATGAAATGCTGAGGTTCAACGTTATGAACCGAAAGGTCAAAAATGAAACGATTATTAAAGCATTTCATTTATTGACAGAGAGGGGTATCAGGACAAATGCCTTCAACATTCTAGGGATGCCCACAGAAACTTCCGAAACAGTCCTAGATACTATAAAATTAAATGCCAAATGCAACGTCACTCATTTTTTTAATGCTTATTTCCATCCGTTTATCTCAACTGATGCTTACAAACTATCGGAGAAGATGGGCCTAATTGATAAATCATTAGAGTTGCCGACAAGCTTAGCTGAAAAACCAGTGCTTAAATTAGCTTCTATAACTGAAACCGATTTAATTTTCTATTATAAATTTTTTGCTTTTTTAGTCCGTTTATATACCCTATGTTACAGATTTTTTAAAGATGGGGGTCGATTCATTAAAATTCTGGATGCGATAATTAAATCGTCTGTTTTCCCACGCGGCTTCCTCAATAAATGCGTTATCACCACTACTGATTTTAAAAAATGCTTCCCTCTTTTAAGTAAATATTTAGTTAGACTAAAGAGAGCCATTTCAAAGCCCTATACACATGTCTAAATTAATACCTCAGTATTTTAGCAAATTTACTATGTTTATCTCTAAAACTGTGCTCTCAAACTTGTTTTTCCTATTTGCTGGTCAAGGAGTAGGGACTTTACTTTTGTTTATCGCGACAGCGAGAATGGCTAAAATTCTTGGCCCAGAAGGTTTTTCTGTTGTAGGATTCGCTGAATCTATTTTTGCTTTTTTTGTGTGTTTAACAAATTTTGGCCTGAACATAATCGGGACTCGTGAAGTAGCCAAGAAACCGCAGGAAGTCTGTTACTATGGTGATAGAATTATTACGCTTAAACTTATTTTAGGGATTCTTAGTTATTTTGCTTTGTTTCTTTTCGTTTTGTGTCTCAATAAACCTCATCTCATTAAATATGTTATTTTACTTTACGGTTTGTCGCTTTTACCCGCGTCGATTATGCCAGATTGGCTATTCCAGGGGTTGGACAAAATGCACTATTTGAGCATTGGCCTCGTTGCGCGGACACTCATTTTTATGTTAGGTATTTTTTCCTTGATAAACAAAGAAGGGCAGCTTCTACAGATTGCTTATATATTTTTCGTCTCCTGGATGATCTCGAGCGCTATTACTGTTTTTTTCTATGCTCGATCTTATGGTTTGCCCAAATGTAAGTTTGATTTTTTAAAACAAAGCGAGCTTTTTAAAAAAGCCGTACCGATAGGATATAGTCTCATTGTTGGCTGGATCATTTATTATTTTGATTCATTATTCTTGTTTCTTAGAAAAGGCGAGGTTATTGCCAGTATCTTTATGGCGGCACAAAAACCTATTTTGCTTATCGCGAGCGCCATCACTCTTTATTTCAATGCTATCTTTCCTGCGATGTCGAGGGCCGCTCATAATTTAAATGAATCACGAAGAATTTTTAGCCTGACTGTAGGTGGTATTACTGCTTTTTTCTTACCTATGATTATTGCTTCAATGATGTTCTCGGAAGCTTTTTTAGGCCGTGTCTATGGCAAGCAGTTTTTATCCAGTACTCTCTTTTTTCAGTTTCTTATATGGTGGCCGTGGCTCACCCTACTCATCGGTGCTTATTCACGAATGATTGTGTGCTTCAATATGGAAAAATATATTTTTAGAATCTCTACATTGACCGCCACCCTCCATATTTCTTTTAATCTATTCATGATTCCTCGCTGGGGCGGACTGGGTGCATGTATAGCAAAAATTTCTGCAGATCTAGTTGCTCTTTTCTATTGCCATAGAATTCTTTCAACATCATTAAAAATACCATTTTTTGAAATCTTAAGTATTCCACTTATCTCTGGACTTGGAATGTTATTGTTTGTCTATTTCGGCCACATTGATGAAAAACTTTTTGCATTATTAGGCGGGTTGGGAATCTATATTATTATCTTTGCGACGTCAATAAAATTATTTCCAAGTTGGCTTTCGCTGATGCAGCGACCACGCCTGAGAGTTTTTGACAAAATCAAAACTGAAGACGTAGCTGTTGTCATGGAAGATGTTTATAAAAGCTCAACTCTCTGATGAAAATTCTTCTTGTTCATCCTCAAATGTCATTTTGTGGTGGAGCTGAAATCGTTGTGATCCAACTTGCCTTGGAATTGAAAAAGCTCAATCAAGATGTGAGTATTCTATCTTTGTCTGCTTCTGATGAGATCAAAAATATGTGCCGGGGGATTCCTTTTATTTTGCCTTCGCGCTGTGAAACGTTTATCTTACACCACAGGAATTTTATATCTAGTTTAATTGGATTCTTGCGTCAAACTATTCAACTGGCAACTTTGCTTAAAAAACATATGGATATATTTGAAATAATTCATATTAATAATTTTCCCGCAACATGGGCCTGCGCTTTGGCCGGCGTGCGCGATGCCGTCTGGATGTGTAACGAGCCTCCCGACTCATGGAACGAATTATCCCATTCGCCGTTACGCGCGTTTTTAAATTCTGTCGGGGCGCGTATCGACGGTTACCTTGTCCGCAGAATGGCAAAAAGGATATGCGGCGCAGACTGTATTAATGCCGGCCGTATCGAGAAACGATACCGGCGTCACGTGGACATCGTTCCTTATGGGATTGACTTTGTTTTTTTCTCAAGACTTCCTGTTGACAAGCAAAGCATTTTGAATAAATATGGGCTTTCGGGTCGTTTCGTCATAACCCAGATCGGCACAGTTACTGTACAAAAGAACCAATTAGAGAGCATTAAGGCCTTATTTTCTGTCAAAAAGGTGTTTGCGCAGACCTGTCTGGTTCTGGCCGGCCCGGAAAACCAGGATTATAGACGGGAACTTGATTCTTTTATCGACGCACACGGCTTAAAAGACAGCGTCTTCTTTTTGGGACCTCTGGCAAGGAAAGATATTGTCGAGCTCTACCACGTCAGCGACCTTGCGCTTTTTCCTGTTAAAACGCAGGGAGGATGGCTTGCTCCGTTTGAAGCACTTTGCGCTGGTACTCCAGTCATCGTTTCAGAGACTATGGGTGCGTCGGATCTTATTAAAACCCATGATCTCGGAATAGTCACCAATGATTATGCCGAGGCTGTCATGGAAATTTATCAAAACAGAAAGAGTTATGCAGAGAAGGCCAGGATTTCCCGCGAATGGGTCGAAAAGAACCTGACATGGGAGAATTTCGCAAAAGAAAATCTAAGGATATTTACGGAAGTATGCCGAGACAAGAAGGGGGTTGTATGAAGGTTTTGGTGACTGGGGGTTGCGGTTTCCTGGGGTCGCATGTCTGTGAATTTTATGCCCGTAGAGGAGACAGGGTTATCTCGTACGATAATATGACCAAGCATGAATTGGCCCGGACGGGATTTGCGCAAGATGCGGCACGAAGCTACAACTGGGACCACTTAAAAAAGCTCGGCGTCAGGATGGTAAAAGCCGATATCAGGGATTATAACGTACTTCTTAAATGGTCCAAGGATTGTGATTACATCATTCATACGGCTGCACAGCCGGCGATGACGATCAGCTGGGAAGATCCGCGCCTCGATATCACGACAAATGTCTTGGGGACGTTTAACGTCCTTGAGGCGGCGAGGGCCCTGAAGATCCCCGTTGCCTGTTGCGCCACCGTCCATGTTTACGGTAATAAGATCAACGATACCCTGAAGGAAGATGCGCATAAATATACAAGAATCCCGGCAGGGATCGACGAGAATCATCCGACCCTGGAAGGTATTTTGACTCCTTTGCATGCCTCCAAAGGCGCTGGAGACATTTATATCAAGACCTACATCGATACCTACCATCTGGAAGCCGCAAGTTTTCGTCTGACAGGTATTTACGGCACACGCCAATTTGGAGGCGAAGACCACGGATGGGTGGCTAATTTTTCCATTCGCAGCGTCCTGGAATGGCCCCTGACGATTTTTGGCACCGGCAAACAGGTTCGCGACATCATATATGCGACAGATGTCTGCGAGGCATTCGACGCATTTTATCGAACAAGAAAACCTGGGATTTATAATATCGGTGGCGGTGAAAAAACAGCCATTTCACTTTTGGAATGCATCGACATTATCGCGGAGATCAATAAACAAAAGCCCTCGGTGCGTTTTGAACCCGGTCGGCACGGAGACTTGCAATATTTTGTCTGTAACATCACAAAGGCACAGGAAAACCTTCGTTGGGAGCCAAAAGTGATGCCGCGGGACGGAATCAAGAAGCTCCTGGATTGGATCAAGGAAAACAAAAAGATATTTCAAAAAGAAGGGCGTCGTTAATGAAAGTTTTGATTTTAGCGGGTGGCCGCGGCAAACGCCTGGGCGACATGTCGCAAGCAATCAATAAATGCATGCTGAAAGTCGCAGGTAGACCCTTAATCGAATACAGCCTGGAATGTGCCTATCAGGCAGGTTTTCGCGAAATCGATATTTTGGTCGGCTACAAGGCTGAAGAGATCAGGACGACGTATGGCTCGTCTTTTCGTTCTATTCCTATCCGATACATCGAACAGGAAGAGCAAAGGGGGGTCGTCCACGCCATCGAGTGCGCCAGAGAAGTACTGGATGGGGAAGACTTTATGCTGATGCTAGGAGATGAATTGCTCTTTAAGCCGAAACATGATGAAATGCTTAAGTTTTTTTTAAAGGAAGAACTATTTAGTCTTTGTGGTGTAGTGGTCGTTGAAGAAGTCTCCCTTATTAAGAAAACCTATGCAGTATTTCAAAACGCAGACGGACACATCACTCGGCTCATCGAAAAACCAGACCAACCCTCGAATAATATCATGGGAACCGGCAATATATTATTTAAGAATGAAATAATTAACTATATCGAGAAGACGCCCATCAATCCGAAAAGAGGAGAACGAGAATTACCCGATCTCATTCAGGCAGCAATTGATGATAAAAGAATTGTAAAGTCATTTAAGTTGTGTGATAAGTATATCAATGTTAATTTAGCCTGTGAGCTTAAAGCGGCGAGTTCTTATTTTGTACACACTTAAAACCCAATCAAAATTTTCTGTTTTCTTTCTATCCAATAAGCATCTTTTATTTTTCCTATTTTTATATGCTTATGGGGCAATTCTTTTTGCATGGTTAGACAAAATTGTTCCTATTACATACCATCTCACGCCTATTAACATAGAAGGGAATGAATTCAAAATCCATGGAATAGTTCTTTTTTTGTGGGGTATTTTCTTTGGGTCTGTTCTGATATGCTCGGTTCTTGCATATAGTATTTTTAAAGCCAAGGATTTTTTAAAAAATCATTTTTCAAATTTCAATTATTTGGATTGCGCTGTTTTAGTTTGGTTTTGTTGCAATGTGCTTTCTTTTATTATAGGGTTATCCTTAAACAATAAACCACGGTATTTATTAAGCGATACTTTTGCCTTATCTATTATTCCATTAGTCTATCTTTTGGGCAGGTTTTGTATTGTAAAACCGTCACATTGGCGCATAACTTTCTATTTCCTTGTCGCTATTCAGACAATATTAACCATCAGTGGTTTTCTTGTTTTTTACGGAGCAAATACTTTTATAATTTTTGCTTTTTTGGTATTTACTTTAAACAGCAAAAAGATGAAAGTTTTTTATCTGATTCTTTTTTTATTAACAACAGAAATCGCACTATTAAAGACAAAACTGGGCTTTGCGTTGCAATTCATACTAGGAGTTCTCGCTTTATGCGCTATCGAAAAACATAGAAAAGGATTTTTTGTCTCCTTTCTTTTTGTCTTGGTTGTTTTTTTGATAACACGACCAATTTTTAACCAATATCACATAAATAAAATTGATTATTCCTCCTATTTTCACAGGGTCAACTCAATAATTAAAACTGTGAGTCTCGATTCTTTCTTTTTGTCGACTGCTGATTTCGTAAAAAATAAAGCACAGCATAACCAAAAGGCTATTCCAGATGAGTTGTTAAAAAACAGGGCTCTTCTTTTGAATGGTGAGCCGGATAGGGCTCTTTTGAGTGGTGAGCCGGAAGATATATCTACTAATCAAAGACTCTATGAGGCCGATATGGTCATGAATAAACTGGCGTCGGAGAAGCCAATATCATTTTTCTTCGGATTAGGAAACGGCGCTACTCTAGATCTTTCACAGACACCTGATGAAACAATAAAAGCTGTCTATGAAGGAAATCTTGATCAGGTTCACTGTATTCATTTGTTACCCTTTGCAATTCTTTATCGGCAGGGATTGGTCGGCATTCTTCAATATTTCGTCCTTTTTCTTGCGCTTCTTATGTGCATCAGACATTTATTGAATACTGCGAAGAATACAGCCTTTGTGCTACAAACTGAAATCTTGGCTCTCTATCTCTTCGTCATGATTATTGGAGCCTTTCTTTCAGCCTCGCATTTTAGTGTCAATTTACTCGTTGCTGTTTCAATCAGTTTAATCAGCACGGGTTATTCTATGAGTAAGGAAGCCCTATGAAAAGATTAATCAACCTTGCTGTTTTCGCGATTTCTTATTCTGTGTTAATTTTTGAAACAACGCTGCTTAGATTCTTTACTTTTAAAATGGTAAGCACGCGAGCATTCATTATTGTCTCTATCGCTTTCCTGGGGATTGGCATGGCGGGTACTTATGTTTATTTAATAAACAGGCAAACCCAAAATAAGATTAGCTTTTCTTTTCTTGGTAATTTTGCCCTTGCTTATTCTATTTCGATTCCTTTATCTGTGATGTTTTTTGCTTGGCTTCCGTTTTCACCACAGCCACATCATGTTTTCTTGGACATCCTATTTTGTTTATTGTATATGGCAATCTTTGCCATCCCATTTTTTCTATCGGGTATCCGTATCACTAGTATACACGACAGAAACAAAGAGATGGGAAAGATAGCCATATAA
>CAYYFL010000003.1:159155-164858 GCA_964471325.1 uncultured Planctomycetia bacterium | reverse complement strand
CCCGCAGGGTCCAGCCCTTGGGATAACGCAGGGTACAGAAGGAAGATTGGTAGGACACACCTTCCATCCGCGGCAAAAACAAAATCACGAGAAGAACTCCACAAACTAAAAAAAATAACACGACGGCCATGCTCTTCGGCTTCATTCAAGACCTCCTCCTGTATTCCAGGATCAATATTCAGGCAAATCCGGATAATAAAGGCGAATGACCTCTTTCGCGTCGGCCTCTCCCTGGGCGATCACGCTTGCCCAGCTGTCCTGGTTGTAATCTGTCTGACCGCCCTTGACATCGCCCCAGACGGTAGCGCCGTTCAAAAAGGCATTGTACTCCTGATCGATGCTGTCCCCCAGATTCGTGCCGCGTTCCGGCTGGCCCTGGCTTGTGTCGTTGGTCCACCAGGCATGGGTCCCTTCGTGGGCCAGGATGGCCGCCTGCACTTCCGCTGTACTCGAAAATTCATCCAGATTGATCCTGATGGTGTTAAAAAGAGGTTCGTACCATGCCGCAACCGAATTATCGCAATTGCCGAACCCCACCTTGACGTCATACAACAAAATGATCTCTGCGATCGTCGCCCCCGTAGGACTTGTCGCCAATTCCAACAAGGCCTCTGCGGCCTGCAGGGCATATTGAGACGTTGCCGAAGGCGTTGCGGAAAAGACTTCGGAGGAATAGGTGGCTTGTTCGCCGTAATGGGCATCGATCCGGTAATAATATGTCGTATCATTGGTGACGGTCAAATCCGTATAATAGTCAGTTGCGCCATACCAATTTTCATAAAGCAGTTCGAACTCGCCCGTCGCCGACGTCGACCTGTAGATATCATAAGAATCCGGATAAATACCGATCCCGGCCCAACCGATGGCGACAAAACCGTTATTCCCTGTCGCAACGGGCGGATAAGTGAACCCCATGGCAGCGACGGTGCCGCCGCCTGTGCTGCCCCCGGAGGAACCGTCTCCTGAAGATCCTGTGGATGAGCTGCCCCCAGAAGAACCGCTGCCCGAAGAGCCGCTGCTGCCGGAGGAGCCGCCCAGGGAACCGCTTGAAGACCCTCCGGATGAACCGCCTCCCGAAGAGCCGCCGGCCCCGCCGTAAGAAGAACCGCCGCCGGAGGAAGAACCCGGCGCATAGGTATAGCCGACATGGCCATCGGCATACATGGCGATGACAATCGGTTTCTCCTGCGCCTTTTCTTCGTCGACGCGCTCGGCGACAGCCGCAAAATCATCGGCCGTGACATTGACGATCTTATACGTGAAATCCTTATCTTCAATCTGCACTTCCGTGAGACGCTCGTTGATTTCCCGGGTATTCGTCGCATTGACGAACGCCCCCTTCGCGGCCGCTTCCGACAACTGCGCCTTGCGGACAGCGGCGAGATTGTTGAGGGCTTCGGCATCTTGGGCTTTAGAAGTGACATGAAAATAAGAAACGGCGGCAAGAGAAGCCAGGACGGAAGTGACAACGACAATAATGACAATCTCAAGAAGAGTGAACCCCGCCCTGAGAGAAAACTTTCTTCTATCAAGTCCTGCCGAAAAATGCAGCCGTGCGGCGCGATCTTTGAAGCGCCTGATCCCTCTAAAGAGATTGTTCATAAATATAAGTGTAACATATTCTTATATCGTATTCCAGTTGAAAGGACGCTTCTAAAAATTTTCCTTCGGGGGATTAAAATACCCCAGGCGCAACCGTGGCGAGGCCCGGCGGATAAGACGGATCATCCGAAAGACCCCTATGGGCCGGATATTTTTCAGGTGCATTTTGCGGAAGAAAGCGTCGGGGTCAATACATAAATTCCGTAATTGGATAAGATCCACGTCGCCTTTCTTCAAAAAAGATACCAGCCGCCTCACGTCGCCCTCGTCGTCGCTGAAGCCCGGAAGAAGCAGATAATTCAAAGAGACGAAGAGCCCGCTCCTCCTCGCTTCCCGAATACTGGCGACCACATCGCCAAACGCATAGCCCCGAGGCCTGTAGTAGGCTTCATAGCGGCGCGGATGAAAACTGTTGATGCTGATGCGCACGCTGTCGAGGCCGCAGGCCGCCAATTCCCTCAGGCGGACCGGATCAAAGCCGTTGGTGTTAAGATGGACAGTCCCTTTCTGTGTGGCTCGCCGTATCCGCGTGACGGCCTCTTTCAGGACGTTCATCTGCAAAAGCGGCTCGCCTTCGCAACCCTGGCCGAAACTGACAATGGGCGCGCGCGCATTCTTCAGGTGATGGATGGCAATCTCAGCCACCTCCCCGGCCGAGGGGGCAAAACGAAGCCGGCTATGAGACGAAGAACAGTCGGTATCCTGCGCAGACAGACACCCGAGGCAACGGCTATTGCACAGGGGAGAAACAGGCAAAGGCGCTTCCCACCGGCCCAGAAAAAGATTCTGCGCATTGCGGCAATTGTATTGCCTGGCGCAATGGCTCAAATGTCTCAGGAGCCTGTTGGACGAATATTTCCGCGACAGGCAGCGCATCCCCTTGACGATCGACGGCCTGTCGGCATAACAAGACGGCCTCTGCTTGGTGCCGGCGTCGATGCGGACAGCCGCAGCCACAAATCTTCCGCGGGCATACCCAACGGCGGTATAAGGCCACAAAGGCAAGATAACTCCTGGGTCTGTTTTTCGGGCTGCCGGCAGATAAAGACGTGTATAGCCGGGAACCATGAAACCGGCAGCGGGATAGGCCCCCCGCCCCTGCATTTCCTCGAGAACAGCCGCTTTTCCGGCAAGGGGATCAAAACCGAAAGCATGATGACCCGGCAGGTAGAAAAAACTGCTCCCCGCGGGCAAGGGGATCCATTCTTCCTGCGCGGGCAGAATAAACCCTTGACCGTCAAACCCCAATGCCTTCAACGACGGATGGACGAACACATCTCCTTTTGCGTCGCAAAAAACCATGCGGGGCGCGCGAGACAATGCGGAACCAGTCATTTTGTCTTTTTTCCTTTCGGCGTTTTCCGGATCTCCTGCATGATCCTGGCCACTTCCTGGGGCGTCAAAAAACGCCATTCCCCTTCTTTCAGGCTGCCCAACTCAAGACCCCCTTGACGGACACGCTTAAGCCTCTCGACATGATAATGGAGGAGGGCAAAGACCTTGCGGATCTGGCGTTTGCGACCCTCGTGAATCGCCATTTCCAGTTCCCTCGGCCCCCTCTTGACAATGCGGCATGGCAATGTCTTTTGGCCCTCCAGCAGGATTCCTTGGCTGATCCGGCGGATATCGCCATCCCCGGCCTCTTTGTTCAAAACAACCCTGTATACCTTCTCGACCTCATAAGAAGGATGGCTCATCCTGTGCGTCAGATCCCCGTCGTTGGTCAACAAAAGAAGGCCCGTTGTATCTTTATCCAGGCGGCCGACGGGATGCAGGCCGGACCTCAAGTGCTGCGGGATGAGCCCCAGGACGGTCTTGGACGCATGAGGGTCGCTGACAGTGCTCATTGTCGCCTGAGGTTTATGGAGAAGGAGATAAATCTTCTGGGGGAGATGGACAGGACGACCGTCAAAGCAGACTTTGTCCGACGACGGATGGACATCGAAAGACGGCTCTGTGACCTCTTTGCCGTTGACGGTCACGCGGCCGGCCAGGATCGGCTCAAGGGCCTTGCGCCGGGAACAGATGCCGGCGTGCGACAAAAATACCTGAAGACGCATAAAGCTGCCTCTCTGAAACCCCCGCGGGCAAGCCTCGCCCGCCCCGGCCTCCGGCGAGGGCGTGCAGGAAACTCTAGGAAGGGGGATTAGCAAAAACGCCGCCGGGGATCGGCAGCGTCTCAAAAATTTTCTACACGCTTACTTGACACGGTTCTCTCTAGGAGACCCTGGGCGGACCGATGATGTCTCTGACGCGCCCCAGGATCTCTGCAGGCGAACAGGGCTTGGCCACGACGCAGCGCTTGGTGACGCGCCGCGGCCTCAGCTGTTCTGATTTTCTTACAATGCTGGTTAAAAAAATAACGGGGATGCGGCTGGTAAGAGGATCTTCCAAAAGACGGGCCGCTATATCGGAGCCGTCGATATCCGGCAGCATCAAATCCAGGATGACGAGATCCGGTCGACGGTCGCGAACCAGCCTCAACCCCTCTGCGCCGTTATCAGCCGCCTCAACGTCATAACCGTTCCTCTCCAGGTACCCAGAAAGAGAATCAAGAATATCCTTTTCATCGTCGATGATAAGGATGGATTTTATTTTTGCTCCGCCGCCTTCTTCTTGCTCCATCATAGGCATCATTATAGCATAAAACTTTTTAAAAAAAGGCTAAAACCCCAAACCGGCACGGGCATCCTTCGCCTCTTTTCTAGACTTTCTGATACGCTCGCTCATACGCACAGGCGCATTCAGTATCTCGAACACCTTGCCCGCCTTCTTTTTTTCCTTCATCAGGAATTCCAGAGTGTCTGCCAAGACATAGGGGTCGTATCCTGCGCGCGCCAGATACTTCACGGCGAGCGCATCCGCCTCAAGCTCATCTTGGCGGCCATAGCCGCGGCCCAAGAAATCAAAAACCGCATCCGAGGCGCCGGCGACCATCCGGAGGACCCGAGGGTCTTTCTGCCCGACACCCGCCAATACCAGACCGACAAACACCTCATCTCCCAAGACAGACTGCATGCGCTTGACGGCATGATGGGCTGCCACATGTGCGATCTCGTGGGCGACAATGGCTGCCCGTCCGTCTGCATCCAGATCTTGATATAATCCGCGGGACAGATAGACGTAGCCTCCGGGAAGCGCAAAGGCGTCATAATCGGGGCTATCAAAAATCTGCAAATGATAAACGATGCCGGGCCTGTCCGAAGCCGTAGCGATCTTGCGGCCGATGGCGTTAAGGCGGCGTTGCTCGACGGAATTATTCCACGGTGCATATCGCGGCGCGATGATCAACTGGGCCATGCTGCGGCCGACCTGCACTTCCTCGGCGCTATCGACAACAACGGCTTCCGGCCCCGAAGGGACGGCGGGTGGACGCGTCGTGGCGCAGCCCATGCAAACGCAGCATATCACCGGCAAGAAAAAAACAAGCGGTCTTGGGGCAAGAGGGGACATTTCTCGTCAACTCAAAAGCGCCTTGATCTTTTCCGGGATCTTTCTCGGCTTCAAATCCCTGTCGATCAAGACATGAGAGGTATATCCTTCGCACAGGACTTTATCTTCGCCTTTGCGTGTGACCTTGTATTCAAACGTCAGGCTGGAATTCCTGACGGCCGCAGGCCAGGTGGAGACAACGATAGTCTCGCCGTAACGCGCCGGCGCTTTATAAACACAGTGGGCCTCAACCACGGCCATAAACAACCCGTCTTTCTCGACATCCCTGTAATCCATGCCCTGGCTCAAAAGATATTCTGTACGCCCTACCTCGAACCAAACGAGATAATTGGCGTAATAGACAATCCCCATGTTGTCCGTCTCGGCATAACGGACCTTTATCTCCGTTGTATGTATTTTCGGACCCATCTTCTTTCTCCTTCTAAGCAGTCAGTAAACCCCGCCAGAGAACTTTATTCTCTGGCGGTCTGCGCCGACAGCGGCTTTATACCACCGTCGGCTTCAATAAGAGATACCCGCCGATTTCAATCGGCGGCTTTCTCTAACGGGGTAAAAATCAAAAACGTATTTAGCGATCCTCTGTCTACTGTCTACTGTCTACTGTCTACTGTCTACTGTCTACTGTCTACTGTCTACTGTCTACTGTCT
>CAYYFL010000003.1:0-159055 GCA_964471325.1 uncultured Planctomycetia bacterium | reverse complement strand
CTGTCTACTGTCTACTGTCTACTGTCTACTGTCTACTGTCTACTGTCTACTGTCTTCCAAACAAGCTGGCCGCAGGCGGCGCTGATATCGCTGCCGCGCGGCAAGCGCAAGGTCACATCCACGCCGTGCTTTTCCAGGTAACTTTTGAAAAACAGGACCTCAAGCTTCACCGGCGGCTCGAATCCCAGACGGGAAACCGCTGGATTGAACGGAATCAGGTTGACGCGGGCGTTGAGGCCCCGGATGAGGCCGATCAGCGCCTGCGCGTCCTCCACCGTCGTATTGAACGCGCGCAAAAGCACATACTCGAAAGTGATCTTCCTTTTTGTCGCCTGGGCATAGACACGCAGGGCGTGCATCAGCGTCTCGAGCGGGAAACGCTTGTTGACAGGCAGGAGCTGACTGCGTTTCTCGTCAGTCGCCGCGTGCAGAGAGACAGAAAGCTCCAGCTGCAGCTTTTCCCGGCTCAGGCGTTCGACGGCCGGCGCCAAGCCGCAGGTCGAGATCGTCATTTTTCTAGCGCCCAGCCGAACGCCATGTTCATCGTTCAGGATCCGGATCGCCCGCAAAAGGCTCTCGTAATTATCAAGGGGCTCGCCGATCCCCATAAAGACGACGTTCGAAATATGCCTGCCGGGCACGTTGGCGGCGATGGTCAAAAACTGTCCGACAATCTCGCCGGCATCAAGGTTGCGCCTGAAACCCGCGATCCCGCTCGCACAAAAAGCGCAGGAATAGCGGCAGCCGACCTGGGTAGACAGGCAAGCGGTCAGGCGGGACTTGGCCGGGATAGAAACGCTTTCAATCAGGGAACGGTCTTTGAGCCGCAGGAGGAATTTTTGGGTCAGGTCGGCCGACGTCTCTATCTTTTCGATGGCCGGAGACTGGATCGTGTAATAAGCCTTCAGGAAGACCTTAAGGTCCTGCGGCAGGTTCGCCATTGCGGCAAAATCGCCGACGCCTTTTTTATAAAGCCAGTCAAAAACCTGGCGGGCGCGGTAAGCCGGGAACCCTCCGGCCGTCAAATTCCTCTCCAGTTCCCCGAGAGTCAGGTTCCTTATGTCTTCAACCATGGCCAGAACGATCTCTTTTCGCGCAACAAACGGATAGGGTCGCGCAGGCGGATCTCCCCGCCTTCTTCGACGACACCAAAGATGCCGGCGGTCGGCATAAGACACACCCCTGTCTTCTTTTTTATCTCGCAGCCGTCGTGGCAGGCCTTGCCGATCTGGGTCACGCGCAAGACGGCTGAAGGCCCCACCGCAAGGCGGTCGCCGACCCTCAAATCAGAAAGATCCATGCCCTCCGTCGTCAGGTTCTCGGCAAAAACGCCCGGATGCAGCTCGACATCATCCGACTTGACAATATCCTCAAACCTCTCGATATCTTCAATAGCCAGAAGACTGACTTGGCGTATGCCGGGCCCTGCGTGAGCATCCCCCTCCAGGCCCTGGCCTGCGACAAGACGTCCTGAGCGCTGCATGGATTTGGGACCTTTTTTCTGGGATGAAACGTTGATCGAAAAAATACGTCCGCTTGTCACAGGGATGCCTTCCAGGCCCCGCTCTTTCCGCCCCTCTTCTCCAAGAGACGCAGACCGGTGATCACGATGCCCTTATCGTGCGCTTTGGCCATATCGTAAACCGTCAGGGCCGCGACGGCGCAGGCACAAAGCGCCTCCATCTCGACACCTGTCGCATAGGAGGCCTTGACGACAGACGTGATCTCCAAGACCCCTCGACGGAAAGAAAACGAAATATCGACGGAACTGACCGGCAAAGGATGGCATAAAGGAATCAACCCTGCCGTATTCTTGGCCGCCAGGATCCCTGCGGCCTGGGCGGCAGCCAAGCTATCGCCCTTAGAAAGTCTATTGTCGCGGATCTTCCGGATGAGATCCGCCGAAGCCTCCAGGCGCACAAAGGCCCGAGCCGTCCGTTTCGTCGGGGTCTTCTCTGAAATATCAACCATTTTTATAGGCATATTATCTTCCTCAACAACAAGGGGGTTTATTGGGTTCATAGAGTTCGTTGGGGTTATAGAGTTAAGGCAGGAACTCAAAAGACTCAACAAACTCAAAAAACTCAATGAACTGAAACTTATCCTCCGATGGACGACATTTCAAAAAACCGGCTGCACGCTATCTTGTTATAGCAGCTCTTGGCTTCGGCTGTCTGCGCGATAAGAGCTTCAACGTCATCTATTCGTCCGGCGCGCAACAGTGTCCTTAGATCCGCATAATGATCGGCATGCAGACAGGGAAAAAGCTTGCCGTCGGCCGTCAGGCGCAAGCGGTTGCATTGAGGACAGAAAAAATGCGTCACAGAGCTGATGAACCCGAGACGCGGACCGCCGCAGGCCAGACGATAATATTGCGCCGGCCCGGACAAGGGATCTCGCCCTTCCAGAACCAAAGGTCCGAAGCCCGACCCGATGATTTTCATCACCTCGGCCGAATCGACATAGAGAGACTTAAACGCCTGGCTGCGCCGCTGCGTAGGAAAATATTCGATGAACCTGACGATCAGGTCGTGGTCTTGGCCGAAACGCACGAACGAAGCGACCTCGTCGTCGTTGAAACCGCGGACAAGAAGAACATTGACACGCACATCCTCCAGGCCGCTCTTGCGGGCGGCATGGATGCCCGCCAGCACCTGATCCAGGCCGTCGACGCCGGTCAATGAACGAAAACGGCCCCTTTGAAGCGTATCAAGACTGATATTGATCCTCTGAAGCCCCGCAAAAGGACGTGCGGCCAAGGTATCCGTGAGCGCAAAGCCGTTCGTCGTCATCGACACCAGCTCAAGCCCATTGATCGACGCCAGCCTCTGGACGATGTCGTGGACTCCGGCGCGCATAAGGGGCTCGCCGCCGGTAAGACGGATATGGCGGATGCCGAGACCGACAAAAAGCCGTGCCAGGCATTCAAGTTCATCGGCGTCCAGATATTCCCCATCGGAAAGGAATGACTCCCTCTTCTGGGCCCCGCAGTAAAAACAATCAAAGCAACAGCGGTCTGTCAGGGAAACCCGTAAATACGAACATGTGCGCATCATATCTTGAAAAATGAAACGCGTGCCCCTTTTCTTAATCTCACATGCGCAGGCGCCGCAAAAAAACAATCCGCGCCTGCGACGTGATAGATATCCGCGCTCCCATGGAAAGCCAAAGGCGCGATGCCGATTCCCCTGTTCTGACGGCGCAGGCGGGCCGGCAGAAACGACAGGCGTTCGCTCTCATTATACACGTCTTTCAGCAAAACACCCTGCAAGAAGGAAGGCCCACCCTCGGCCCCCTGAAGGTATTCTATCACCGGTCTGACAAACAACATAAACGTCACGAGGCTCGCTATGGGATTCCCCGGGAGACCAAAAACCAGCTGGCAGCCCCGGCGGCCGAACCACAACGGCTTGCCCGGCCGGATCAGGACCTTGTGGAAAAGGCAAGTGACACCGTTCTTGGCCAATATCCGCGGCACATAATCCCTTTCGCCTGCCGAAACGCCTCCGGTCACAATCAGAATGTCGTATTTCAGCCCCTGACGAACTTTTTTATCCAACAGGGCTGCGTTGTCGCGGACATGCCCCAAATTGACACACAAGACGCCCATACGTGACAAATTGGAAAGAATCATGGGTGTCGTCGCGTCATAGACCTGACTGCGGCGTACGGACCGTCCAGCCGAAATAATCTCATCCCCTGTCGTCAGCAAGGCGACACGCGGAGGCGCAAAGACCTCGACACGGCTGTATCCCAGGGACCCCAGAAGGGCGATGCGCGCCGGACTCAACAACGTTGCGCGCCGCAAAAGAAGCGCCCCCTTCCTGTAATCGCGGCCGCGGGGATAAACGTCCTCTCCCCGGCGCACGCGGCGCGCCACCCGCAGGCGGCCATCCGCCAGAACCCGAACGTCTTCTTTTTTGATAACGGCATCTGCGCCCGGCGGCATCAGGGCACCCGTGGCGATTCCGGCGCTTTCGCCGACGCCGATCCTGCGGCCGAAGACTTTGCCCGCAGGGATGAATCCGACGACCCGCAGGGCGACCGGCGCATCCGCCGTGTCCCGGCTGCGGACGGCGAAACCATCCATAACAGCCCTGTCAAAGGCAGGGGCGTCCGCCGGCGCCGCGATATCGCGGCTCAAAAATCTTCCTTCGGCTTTAACAAGTTCAAGACAGGAGGTTTTATGTCGAGGCAAATGGCGGAAAACAATCTTGCGTGCGGTCGTGAATGAAATCATGATAGGACGCGGCCCGGCGGGCGCAGTCATTCCTTGCCCGTCTTTTGTTCCTCAGGCCACGAGAGAACAAACTTCTTGATATTTTCAACTATGTCCTTCTTGGCCTTTTCTAACTCAGGCGTCATCTCAAGTCCATAAGAAGCGTCCTTGACCTGGACGCCGGCCACCTGGATGTCCGTCGCCAGACCGAGGACCTTGTAGATTTCCAGGAGATCAGCCAGTGATATTTCATGCGAAGAGATCTTGCTTTGGCTGACATAGACCTGCGCTTCCTCCAGGCGAAAGATCTTAACGGTAGCAGGGGCAAATCCGGCATCCATGGCATCGATCAACAAGACCTTGCGAAATTCGCCCAAGAAATTGACCAGGCCGAAGCTGGCGATCCCGAAGTTCAGAAAAGAGATGCCGCTGTTTGTGAGCTCGTTCTCGAGTTCGGCAAGGAGATGGATCCCAATGCCGTCATCCCGGCGCAGGGTATTGCCAAGGCCGATGACGGCGATATTACGAGACGAATCTAACATCGAGCAAGTGCGTCGAACAGGAAATGCAGGGATCATAGGCCCTGGCCAGCATTTCCAGCGTCAGGCGCATCTCCTCCTCGCCTTGAGAGCCGACGATTTCAGGGACGATCTTCTTCATGTCGGCCTCAAGATTGTTGATGTTCTGGTTCGTGGGAATGATGCAGTTGGCGGCGGTCACAATGCCGTGGTCGTCGACCGTGTAATCGTGAAAAAGGATGCCGCGCGGCACTTCGACCGACCCCACACCGCGGCCGGCGCGCGTCTTGACCGGCCACTGGTCTTTTTTCGGATACATCGTCACCAGGACCTTTTCCTCATCAATACCGTCCTTGATCAACCTCTCAAGGATGGCGATGGAATCTTCCAGACAATAGCCCCATTCGACGACCTGGGCCACGGTATTCATGAAGGTATTGTAACACGGACGCTTCAAACCCAAATAAGAAGCGACCTCTTTTGATTTCTCGTCCAGCTTGTCGCCGTTGAGGTTGAAGCGCGCTAAGGCCCCCACCATGTAGGGCGCCTTGTTGACCGTCACGAATTTCGCGGAAGAATAATCGCGCACCTCTTCCTTGATCACCGACAGGTAATCCTGGGGATCGACGAGCTTTTCGCCGTTGACATTGATCTTCCCGTCGTAAAACGCGTATTCTTTGTCGTGCGACAGCGCCACGAACTGGCCCTTGCGCTCAAAAGACGGCAGCGTCAGCTTCTTGAAGAGCTCGACCGTTTCGGCGTAATCGGCGCGCGCCTCCACCATCATCTCCCGGAGTTTCTGCAGATGGGCCTTCTCCGGGATCTTCGTCAGGCCGCCGATGGCAAAAGAGATCGGATGAGTGTGGCGGCCGGCCAGGATCTCGCCGGCCCAGTCGGAAAGCTTCTTCATGCGGAAGGCCCGCTCGATGACGGGCTTGTGGGTCTTCACCAGGGGCATGATGCTCTTGACGCCCAGGAGGTCCGGCGCGACAAGGACATAGGCGTGCAGGACATGACTGTCCATCTGTTCGGTATGCAAGAGGAGCTTGCGCAGAAGAAGCGTATCCTCATGGGGTACGACGCCGAGTGCTTTTTCCGAGGCCTTGATCGACGCCAGGCTGTGGCCGCAGGCGCAGATGCCGCAGATACGGCTTGTCAGGTGTTGGGCCTCGTAGATCAACCTGCCGCACAGCATTGTCTCAAAAAACCTGGCCGATTCGATGACCTTGAATTTGCACTCCTTAAGCTCTCCGGCGCGAACGTCGACCGTGATGTCGCCGTGGCCTTCGACGCGCGTCAGATAGTGAACATCGATCTTAACGTCCTTTGGACTCGAACTCTTTGTCATATTTGGCCCTCTCCTTCTGGGCGTTGCAGTAGAGCGTAAATTTATCCAGGATCCCTTCGACCGTCAGGCCGTATTTCTCCAGGATGTCTTTCTGTGCGTTGGCGGCCGGGTTGTCGATCAAACCGCGGCAGCCGACGCATGGAACACCGTTATTCGGCAGCCACGAGTTGCAGCCCGCGCGCGTGATCGGCCCAAGACAAAACTGGCCTTTATCATACAGGCAGATGTTCTCGTTCTGCCTGCATTCGACGCATACGGGATAGGTCGGAACTTTGTAGGGCTTCCCCATGAGCACGCATTGCATCACCTTGATGAACTCCGGGCCATGAATGGGACAGCCGTGAACATAATAATCCACTTTGATGACGGTATCGATCGGCTTGGCGGGGATAGCGTCCTTGACGGGATCGACGTCGCCATAGACAATCTTTTTCTGCTCTTCGAGGGATTTCAGGTTTTTAAGATTGTTGACCCCGCCTGTTGCCGCGCAGGCGCCGAGCGCCACGACGACTTTGGCTTTGGCGGCGACCGCCTTGAGCCTTTCTTCGTCATGCCTGGAGGCGATACTGCCTTCGACAACAAGGACATCATACTCCTGACCTTCCTCGCTCATGATCTCGCGGAAATTCACGATATCGACGGCCTTCGTCAATTCCAGGAGGTCGGCGCCGAGGTTCGCCACTTGCAGCTGGCATCCTTCGCAATCCGTGAATTCAAAAAAGGCGACTTTGGGTTTCGCTTTAGACATGACATTCTCCCTCGTGGCACTCCCCTTCCATCTGCCGCAGTTCATCATAGGTAAAGACGGGGCCGCTCTGGCAGACATAGACGCCGCGGATCTGGCAGTGGCCGCACTTGCCCAGCCCGCATTTCATCTTGCGCTCGAGCGAAACGATGATCTGGTGGCCGGGAATCTCTTTTTTAAGCAATTCAACGATGACAAACTTATACATGATCGGCGGCCCGACGACGACGGCATAGGTCTTTTGGGGTTCGATAGAAACGCCGGGGATGAGACTCGTGATCAAGCCGACGTTCCCTTTCCAGTCCGGGTCTGCGCGGTCCACCGTGCAGTTGAATTTGATATCCGCCCGCTTCTGCCAGGCCTCGACTTCTTCGCCGAATAACATGTCCTTGGGCGTTTTGCAGCCCAGGAGGATCTGGACATCGCCGAAATCCTTGCGCTGGTCGAGGATGTAATGAATAAGGGAACGCAGCGGGACAATCCCGAGGCCTCCCGCCACGATCAGGATGTCATTGCCCCGCATCGCATCGAGGGGGAACCCCTTGCCGAACGGCCCGCGGATCCCCAGGACGCTGCCTGTCTCGAGCTTATGCATGGCGGTCGTGAGTCCTCCGACGCGGCGGACCGTCAATTCGAAATACCCTTTTTCCGTCGGCGATGAACAAATGGAAATCGGGGCCTCGCCCACGCCGAACAGGGAAACCTGCACAAACTGCCCTGGAACATGTTCCAGGTCTTTTTTGCCGTCAAGCTCAATGCGAAACAGCTTCTCAAACTCCGTATATTTGTTGGTCTTGACGACCTTCGCCTTGACCGGCTTGTATGGAGAGGTCTTCAAAAGCTCCTGATATGACATTTCCGTCTTCATGCCGTACCCCTTTCATCCAAGAGGGCATTCACCGTTTCAACCAAGCTGATCTTGGCCATGCAGGTGCGCGTGCAGCGGCCGCAGCCCGTGCAAAAATACTTGTTGTATTTTATCACGGGGTATTTGAATTTCCGGTAATATCTGTGACGCTGGCGGCCGTCCCGTCCGGGACGGAAATCCTCGCCTGTGGCGACCTTGGCAAAATCGTCCATCTGGCAATAACTCCATGTCCGGGTCCGCACGCCGTCATTGAGGTTCATCTCCATCTCATCGGCGATATCAAAACAATAACAGGTCGGACAGACGGCCGTGCAATTGGTGCAGCCGACGCACCGCCGTCCCACGTCCTGCCAGACAGGGCTGAAGAATCCATCATCAAAGGCCTTCTCGACAGACTTGATGTCCTTGCTGAATTCATTATGAAATTTTTTCAGTTTTCCGTCCTGGGCCTTTTTCAGCCGGCCCCTGTCCGCCGCGTTCATCTCGCGGATATAGCTTTTTCCGGCCACAAGCTTCTCGCCCTTCTCGGAATTAATGTGCATCGCATAAGATCCGTCCAGGTCCGTCAGCATGATATCATAGCCTCCGCGGGGCACATGGTTGCCGACAGCCGCGCAGGATGCATAGGTATCGCAGTAATCCATGCACTCAATACCGATGACCGTCGTTTTTTCCTTACGGTTCAGGTAATTCGGGTCGGCCGGATTGTCATTGAAGACGACGTCCAGACACTGGATACCTGCGATATCGCAGGTATGGACGGCAAAAAGAATATACTCCTCAAACTCTTTAATGGCCTTATCCGTCTTGTATGGCTCGATACTGAATTTCAGCAGGGCTTCTTTCTGGGGAAAGTAATATTTCTTAGGAGGCAGGATCGTAGGGCTATAGACGAGAGACATCTCTTCGAACTCATCGACGGAACGGAAGACGTACTGGTGCTCTTTCTTCTTGGGCCCGAAGATCTTGCCGTGGCGCTTCAACGAATCGAACCACCGCGGCATGTCTGACTTGGCAATAATCGCATACTTCATAAAAGCTCCTTAATTCCGCCTCTGGTGGAATTAGACCCTTCGCTTATTTGGTATTGCGAAGGTCTACCCTTTCTGGGTTAGACCCTCCGCTTATCGGAATTGCGAAGGTCTACCCTTTCTGGGTTAGACCCTCCGCTTATTTGGTATTACCCGGCTCAATCGGATGAGCCAGTATGCCGCTTTCTGCTCATATACCCCGCGCTTATTCGGAATGGCGCGGGTATGCCGCTTTCTGCGGCATACGAAGGTCTACCCCCTTGTGGGATCAACTCCGAGTGTATCTTCCTCAAATGTGACGCTTGTCAGCTTTGCTTCCGGCCCTATCATGACTTTTTTGATGTCGAGACGCGCGTCCTGCCAAGGCGTTCCCTCAACCGCTTCCTGAAAATGTTCCCGGAAGTGTTCTTCGTTCCATCCGCCGAACGCAGACATCTCGACGGTGATCGCTTCGATCCGGCGGCCCCCGTGTTCCTTCTGAACCCGGCGAAGCACCTCTAGCATCTTTTCTACCACTCCCGTCTCATGCATGGAATCCCACGGGTAAGCCCGTGGCACCTTCATTGGCCCGCCTTCGTCAAAGCGCTTGCGCCTTTGACTTCGGCGAGGTTCATCTGCAGGCTGCCGACCACGGGCATGCAGTGACATCTCGCCGAAGCAATGCTATTGCATTTCCACTCTCGGCGAGACTTCGTCGTTTTTTGCCGGCGAGCCTCCACGGACCTCCTGCGAAGGCGGATGACTCAACAAATCCGCGGAAGGGCTTCCGCAACCGGCATTCCCAAAATCCGGGACCCGCCGGCCGCTGTCCTGAGATAAACCTTACCTGTTCGCTCAGGCAAGACATCGCCGATGACCGAAGCTCGGCGGCAGGACGGAACCGATTTTAAAATCCTTAAGGCGCGGTATGCGTCTTTTTCGCCCATAAAAAAGAGCATCTTGCCTTCGTTGGCGATATCCAGCGGCTCCAGGCCTAATATTTCGCAGAAAGATTTACAGGAGGCGGTAACGGGGATGTCTTGTTCCGCCAGAACCAGAGAGAAACCGCTCGACTGGGCAATCTCATTGGCTGCTGCAGAGACACCGCCGCGTGTCGGATCCCGCATAAAACGGACATCCACATGTTCTTGAAGTAACAATTTTACAATAGGCCATAACGATTTGCAATCGCTTTTTAGACTCTCCCGGCCTTCAAACTCCTGGCGGGCCGCCAGAACACTAACTCCATGCTGCGCGACCGGCCCGTTGATCAAGATCTTGTCTCCGGGACGTATCATGCTTGCTTCCAAAGTTTTATGCACCAGACCGATCCCTGTCGTATTAATAAAAAGCTTATCGGCCTTGCCGCGAGGCACGACTTTCGTGTCCCCTGTGATAATCAACACACGTTGCTGTCTGGCTTCTTGCGCCATGGAAGAGACAACGGACTCCAGAACATCGAAAGGCAATCCTTCCTCGATCACAAAAGAGGCCGAAAGATACCTGGGTTCGGCGGCACAGGACGCCAGGTCGTTGACAGTCCCGCAGACAGCCAGCTTGCCGATATCCCCTCCGGGGAAAAAGATCGGATCAACGACAAAAGAATCTGTCGTCATCGCATAGCGGCCCTTGCGGAGCCCCACAACAGAAGCATCGTCGAGCTTCCTTAAATAGACATTGTCGAAGGCGGATGCGAAGACCTCGCGGATGAGTCTTTGCGTCATCGCGCCTCCGGAACCGTGGGAAAGGGATATATATTCTTTCATAGCGTCTCAAAAAATGCCCGGCAGGTGCCCTCCCGCGAAACCATGCAAGGACCCAGAGGTCTTTGCGGAGTGCACTGTTTGCCGAAATGGCGGCATGCCACAGGCTCAATCTTACCCGTCAGCACCCCGGCGCACCGGCAGCCGCTGCCCTGCGCCTGATACCCGGCTTCTTCCTTCAGACCGAAAACGCGCCGCGCATCGAGGGAGTCGTAAGGTTTGCGCAAAAACAAGCCGCTGCCCGGGATCACACCCAGACCGCGCCACAGACTGTCTTTCGATGTGAAGACTTCCTTTAACAGCGCCTTCGCCTTCGGATTACCGCCCGGACTTACCACACGGCCGTAGCCGTTCTCCAGGACGACCTTGCGATGGCGGGCGGCATCGACGATAATCCCTATCGCCGAAAGAATGTCCAACGGCTCAAAACCGGTGATCACGGCAGGCAGCCGCAGGGAACGCATCAGCCGCCGGTAACCCTCTACGCCGATGACGACGCTGACATGACCCGGCAGGAGAAACCCGTCGAGACAGAGCGCCCTGTCTTTCCCCAGGCTCATGAGCGCCGGCGGGATGGTCTTATGCGCAGAATAGACCTTCACATTCTTGATCTTTTCCCTGTATGCCCTCTGGACCAGAATGCCGGTCGCCGGTGCCGTTGTCTCAAAACCGACGGCCAGAAAAACGACCATCCTGTCCTTTGAACCCCGGGCGATCTCCAAAACTTCCAAAGCGGAATTCACGGCGCGGACATCAGCCCCTTTTGCCTTGAGGTCCTGAAGAGAAATGCCGCCGGCAGGAACACGCAACATGTCGGGATAAGTCGCAATCGTCACGTTCTTATCTGCAGCCATCCGGAAGGCATTCCGCAGATAAGCGTCGCTGGTCACACACACAGGACAGCCAGGCCCGGAGATCAGCCGGATACGGCTGGAAAGCATGGCAGGAATACCAAAACGTCTGATGGCGGCCGTGTGCGTACCACAGACTTCCATGATCCTATAGGAGCGGTCTGCGGCAGCGGCATTGATCCGACGCGCCATAGCCAGACAGACCTCGGCCTCCCTGAAATCATCGACATATTTCATGACTCTTCTTCCCTGCCTTTGCGCGCGACATCGCGGTAAAGCTTAAGCGTATCCCTGGCCTTCCGTGGATCGAGCTTCTCAATCGCCAACCCCGCATGCACAAGAACATAATCGCCTCTCTTTACAGACGGCAAAAGCTGGATATTCACACGCGCCTTCAGGGGGCCTGCGCTCACCAGCGCCTCCGTCTTATCGATCTTCTCGATCTTCATGGGAACGGCCAAACACATATCACAAGCTCACTTTCCGGTGCATGTCAAAAATCACCAATAATCAAAAAACTATTTAAAAAATGTCGGTTTGGTTATTGCTTTTTGGTGACTAGAAATTGTTTGGTTTTTGTTTCTTGGGATTTGGTTATTTCTTATCATCAATCCCAGATCGTCTCATCAAGCAATATCCAACCTGGCCGCGCGCGATCGCAACATCCGTCAAGAGCGGCGGCGGCGGCACCACCAGGCGCAACCGGCTTTTGTCGAACAACTCTGCAATCTTTTTCGTCAATATCCTGTTTAAAAACACGCCGCCCGACACATAGACGCAAGACACGCTGTATCGTCGGGACAGGCGCTTGCAAACAAGAAAAATAGTCTCGGCCAGGGCCTTATGGAATTTCATGGCGATGACGTCCCTGGGAAGACGGTGCCTAAAGTCCTGCCACATCGCCATAAAAAGACGCCCCGTATCCAGGATTAGACGACCGTCGCGCTGCCTGACGATAGGAATCGCATACCCTCTCACGTCCTGGCCGCAGGTTGCGGCTGACGCCTCCAGGGCCTGCGCGGCCTGGGCCTGTTTGACGATCGTCGGAGCCAACCCCAAAAGGGCCGCTGCCGCATCAAACAGGCGGCCGGCGCTCGACGAAAGCGGCGTCTGAACCCCCCGGGCGATCATCTGATCGACAAGACGGAGCGTTCTGGCGGGGACTTTTCCTGAAAATGGAGTGCGGCCGGCGCCCGCTGCCTTAAGGATCCCATAGGCGATACGCCACGGCTCCCGGATCGCCGCTTCATTGCCGGCCAAAGGCTGATAGCTTAGGTGTGCCGCACGTATAAACCCATCGGCGCCGCAGTAAAAAAATTCGCCGCCCCACATCCGGCCGTCGGCGCCGAAACCCGTCCCGTCAAAAGCTATGCCGATAAAAGGCCGTCGCGCAGGCAGATCGAAAACGGCATTGGCCGCATGGGCCCAATGATGATAAACGGCTTGGAGACGGGCAGAGGGAAAGAACTCTTTCTGAAGAAGAGGCGCCAGCCTCCGGCAAGCAAAATGCGGATGAGGATCAAAAGCGATGACGGCCGGCCGCACCCGGTATCTTTTGGCGGCCAAGGCAGCCGCCTGACGGTAAAATGCCTCGACATCCTCCGTTTCCCGCCAAGGAGACAACTGAAAGAGGGACTTTGCACCGACCCAACAAAAACCCGGCCGCGTATCCGTGCCCAGAGCCAGAATACGCCGGTTTCCATCCAACGTTAACGGCGTCTGTGTGACGGAAAACATCTCAAAGGGCGTCTGAGTCCGGCGGCTCACTCTTTGCCGACGTAAGACTTTGTGCCGTGGGATTCCTTCTCGAAATGGCCTACGTTATTCATGAAATCCCTCACGCACAAACCGACAAGAGGATCGTAATTACGGTTATGCATGGCCCTCTGGATACGGCCCGGTTTTGAATAAAATTCACGGAATGCCCAGGAGCCGAGGTCCGCTATCTCCGGGACTGTCAGATGGTTCGTCGGGATGATCGGCTGATGAAAATCCCACTGCCTGATCTTTTTGTTGAGGTCTTCCAGGCGCAAGAGGCCTTTTTTGGTTGCCTCCTCCCAGATCGGTGATCCGGGGATAGGCGTCAAAAACTGCAGGGCGATGATGTCCGGATCGACCTCATCGACAGCCTCAAAGCGCGCCTTGATCTTCTCTTCGTTGTCGTCCTCGAAACCCATCATCCAGGTCAACACTGTCGCGATCCCGGCTTCCCTGAGTTTCGCCACAGTCTCCTTGACCTGCTCGACGGTGATGCCTTTCTTGATCTTGCGCAGCTCCTCATCATCGGCGACTTCCAGACCCACAAGACACATGAAACAACCGGCACGCCGCAGGTCCTTGAACAAATCGATATCGCGGATAAAATACGGCGCCCTGCCCAGCGGCATCCATTTCATCTTGATGTCGCGGCGCAGGCACTCCTCGATCGTCTCTTCCACGCGCGAACGATACACGTTATACGTATCGTCCATCATGACGATGACGCGCGTGCCGTGTTTGTCGTACAAAAGCTCCATCTCGTCAACGACCTTTTTGCCGGAACGATACCGGTAATTCTTCAGGTCCTGTTTGCCCCTGGGATCGTACTGGCCCCATTCATAACAGAAGGTACAGGCCGCCGGGCACCCGCGGGAATTCCAGGTCTCCGAATAATTCTTCCAATAGGTATGGCTGACGTAGACATCCATGGGGAACAGATCGTAGGCCGGCATAGGCAAAGTGTTCAGGTCCTGGATCAGGGGCCGGTAAGCATTAAGGGCGATCTTGCCGTTATCCCGCCAGCAGATACCTTTGACGCCGGCGATGTCCGGCTTGCTCTTGGCCAGCTCTTTCAAGAGTTCGCTCAACGTCAGCTCCGCTTCCCCTGCGATGCAGAAATCCAGGTGCGGATTTTCCTTCATGGTGAACTCCGACGCCGAGGCATAGAAAATGCCGCCGACGATGATCTTGACATGAGGATAGCGCTCCTTGATCTTGCGCGCCGCCTCATTATAAATAAAGACAACAGCAAGCCCTCCGGTCGTATGCAGGATATCGCCGAGATAGACGATGTCTGCGCCGGACTCCCCCACCTTATCGAGCATCTGCGCTTCAGTCAGCCCGTGGGCGCGGCAATCCAGGACGGCGAGCTCCAGATCCGGGTTATGCTGACGCAAGAAACCCGCCAGCTGCGCATGGCCGATATTGATGGCTTTATGCGTTCCCCATGTCGCCCAGGCGCCCAACGGCGGTTGAACAAATAAAATCTTCATTCGTATCCTCCTTAATTTTGCCTATATCGAGGTAGTTTTACCTTTCAAAATTAGGCCCTCCGCTATGTGGTTACCCGACTCTATCGGATGAGTCGGTATGCCGCTTTCTGCGGCATACGGAGGCCTACCCCCTTGTGGGGTTAACTCCGAGCTTACTCGGTCTGCTGTTCCAGCAGACCAGGAAAATTTATGCCGAGTGGCCGGCCAGCCAGGCCCTCCTGGCAGAAATTTTCAAGTGCCCGCCACCACTGCGTCGGCGGACATCCGCCAAAGCATTGGTGGCGGATGCTCAAGCGAGGAGTCAACGCTTATTCCTTATAACTTTACTTCCTGGAAAATCCTCTCCAAGGTCCCGCCCAGAATATTTTGGCGGTCCTTTTCCGTTATGTCCAGATCGTCGAGAACTCCCATGGACCCCCTGACATCTTTCTTGGCCGGATAATCGCTGCCCCAGACGATGCGGCCGGCCCCGAAAAGCTCCAAAGACGATATATAGTTCGCCATCGTCCTATCGCCGCTGGTATCCACGTAAATCCGCTTCAGATATCCAGACGGCAATCCCCCCAGGTCCTTGACGAAATTGACGCCCCGGAGCATCGTATACGTCGCGTCATAGCGGTGCGCAATAAAGGGCGTGACACCGCCGAAATAGGCAAAGATAAAATTGAGTTTCGGGAACCGCTCGAAGACCTGAGACATGAGCAGTTTGCCCACGCACATGGTCGTTTCAAAAACATACTCAATCACCGGCGTCAGGAGCGGATCTTCCACCCTCTCGGACCCGATAGGCTTGACGATCTGGGGATGAACAAAAACCGGCACCCCGTCGTCCTGGGCCAGGGCATAAAGGTCAAAATATCGCGGGTCGTCCAAAAATACGCCGTTGGTGCTGGTCGCAAGAGAAACGGCCCGAAAACCATCCTCGGCCGTCGCTTTCTTGTATGTATCGACCATGCCCTTTTTCTCGTCGGCCGGAAGCACGGCCGCGCCGATGAATCTGTCGGGGTATCTGCGCAGGACCTCGGCCACGCGCCCGTTATAGGCCTCCGCGACCTCTCTTAAGCCTCCCAGGCGCACAAAGGCATCGGAGGTCGGATAACTCAAGACCGCTCGGCCAACCCCAGCCTCATCCATGGCCTTGAGCTGGGTTTCGATATCCCCCCAGGCCTTGGAGTAAAAATGGGCGGAGCTTATGATCTCCTGCGGCAACCAGTGACTATGGGCGTCGATAATCATACTCGGCTTTCAACCGCAAACTCCTCTAGTTCAACGGTTCCAAACTGACATCATCCACATCGATCGTGCCTTTGGCGATGGCGATCGGCTCGAACTGAAAACTCATGACGGGAAAATCGAGGGTGCCGTTGACATCCGCTGTCGGCGGCTGCCAGTCCCCTCTCGGGAAGAACTGGTCGAAAGGACAGACGACCTGCTTCCAGCCTTTTGTGTCATCCGTCACCATAAAACGGAACATCTCGCCGCCGGCGTCCTTGATATCAAAAGCCATCCGCATCCCTGAAGCCGTGCCGTAGAGATAAAAACTGAGCGCGCCGTAGCTCTGCCAGGGGATATCCTGCGGTTTTTTCGTCCACCGGTCCGCCCCCTTCACATCCAGGTTAAATCCCCGCGCCACCCAGATATATCCGCCGCTGACGGCGTCGTAATCGATCTTCAAAGACTGCTCCCCCGATTTTTTGTTTTCCTTATCGGCGCTGACCGTCACGCTCGAGCCGTTCCCGGCGCCGGCGTCAATGGTCCCTTCCTTGGGATCCATGACGATCGGCCCTTCGAAATCATCCAGGACAAAAGCCTTCGGTGCATCCTGGGCCTGAACACAACCTGCCACAAGCAGGACCGACAGAAAGAGTAACTGTCCTGCCCTCATCGGGAACCTTGAGATTCGTTTCCGGGTGTTTCTGCATAGCTTGATCATGATGTGCCGCTCCTTATTCATTATTTAACCGGGTGATTTTGTTTCAACGGAATAACGGGTTTTGTCCACGGCGTCTGCTGGTTGATGACCGATATCTCCAGAGGACAGACGTTCGCCGGGACCGTCAGGGCGAATTTGACCGCGTTCTCGATCGCCTCCGTCGACATAAGGCGGCTGCGGTCTTCGGAAACGTCCTTGAGCTTACCCGTCAACTCCGTGTCCGTCACGCCGGGCAGCAACGACGTCACCTTGATGCCGTAATCGCGCATCTCCCAAAAGAGCCCCTTGCCGAACTTGCGCAAGGCCCACTTCAAAGAGGTGTAGACGATGAAATTCCTCGGCGGCGGATCCACCATGGTCGAGCCGGAAACCATATTGATGACCGCCCCGCCCTTGTTTTCGACAAAATGGTTGATGATCAGGCGCGTCAGCATCACGTAGCCGAAAAAGTTGGTGTACATGAGCTTCTCGATGTCTTCGACGGGCTGCTCGTGAAACGGATGCTGGCTGGAAACGCCGGCATTGTTGATGAGCGCATCGATCTTTTTGTATTCCTTAATCGAAACATCGACCAGGTTCTCCAGGTCCGCCTGCTTGCTGACGTCGCAAGGCACGGCCAGGACTTTGACGCCGCAGGCCTTGGCGATCTGGGCGGCCGTCGCCTCCAGCGTCTCTTTGCCTCTGGCCGCAATCACAAGGTTTACGCCTTCTTTCGCCAGGCTTTCGGCGATGGCCCGGCCGATGCCGCGGCTGGCCCCCGTGATGATGACTGCCTTTCCTTTTAATTGCGTCATACAAACTCCTTTTTTAAAATTTTATCTGTCTGGAGATACATCAAAAACAAAACAACCGCAAAAACGGCAAAACCCAGCGCAAACCCCTTCTGCATGACCCAGCCGCCGACGATCACGCCCACCCCGCCGGCAACGAACCGTACGGAACTGTTGAGACTCGAGATCTCCTTGATGTAGCGCTTGTTCAAATCCGTCAAATGCGTCGAGAGCCCGGCATGGTTCATGGTCCAGCCGAACCCCCAGATAAGCAGGATAACGAACAAGGCGGCGACGGCCTTAAAAAAGATCAAAATTGCCAAAGAGAGGACCATCAGAAAAACGCCCATCTTGAGCGTCGGGATACGCCCCTGACGGTCGGACAAAAACCCGCCTATGGCTTCGCCGAAAATGCCGGCGATGCTCGCCATGGTCAGGACCATCGATACCCAAAACTGGCGCAAGCCCAATCCTTGCGCGAAATAAACCCCCAACCACTGCCGCACGCCGTGATAAAGCATGCTGATCAAAAAGATATAGGCAAAGGCCGCCAGGATCCCGCGGTCCCGGAAGGCCTCAACATACCGCACGCCGATCTGGTCCTTTCCGGCGAGCGTCGCCGGAAAATGGCGCGCCGTCAAAAAAGCCGTGATACCGCCCAGGACCGCCGGGATAAAAAACATGGCCCTCCAGGGGATGATACCGCTCAAAAAAAGCCCGCTCAAGTCCGCGATAAACGTCGCGCTGAAAAACAACCCGACAGCTTTACCTCTGCCCGCCTCCGGAGCATGGTCCGCGATATAGATCAAAGACAGCGGCGTGATGGCTGCGGCAAACATCCCGACAAGGAACCTGTAGACAAAGAGCTGGGACATATTACCGGCAATGCCGGAGAGAAAACTGAAAACCGAAAAACACAAGAGGCTTGCGACCGCGATATGCCGGTTCTCAAAGATACGCGTCAAGGGACCGTAAAGAAGCGCCATGATGCCGTAAGGCAGCATGTAGGCCCAGTTGATGCGGCCCGCCACAAAATCAGAAATCCCGAAATCCGAGGCGATGGCCGGCACGATGGCCGACACCGACGCCACGTTAAATGCGATACAAAACCCCTGCAGGCACAATATCGAAAAATCAGAATGCTTGATAGCAGCTCCCAGAATAATAAACAATGCCTAATTTCTAAATCCGAATGCTGAATAAAATCCCAATGCCTGGATGACAAAACAACAAAAGAACTCTTCCGTCATTGATATTTGTGTCATTGATTAGACATTTGTCATTAGGAATTCGACATTAAGATTGTTCAATGATCTTTTTAAATATCTCCAGGTTCTCCTTGGAGTGCTTATTGATGAACCCTTCCACCTGTTCGTCGTTAAACTTGGCCTTTTTGTCCATTGTGAAATGCTGGATCCAGGTCAAAATGACGCCGTCGGGAACCGGCGTATAGAGCCAGACGATCTTCATGTATTCAAAGGGAAATTTCGGATCGAGTCTCTCGGCGTACGCAAAATAATCCTTTTTAAACAGGAGCCTGAAGGACTGCCAGGAACGTCCCTCGTCGTCCGTCAACTGGAAAACGATCTTATTGGCTTCTTTGTTGACGACCTTGGCCTCTTTATACTCGCCGCCGAACAGCTCCGTCCATCTCGGGATATCGTTGGAGATATCGAATACCTTCTCATAAGGCGCTTTGATCGTGATCGAATTGCAGGTATGACCCATAATGCCCCCCCAATAAAAGTTAGGCTAATCTTCTATGATCGCCACTGCCCGCGTCCAGCCGGCGCCCGCATCCTTCACTTTGACGGGAAAACAACACACCTTAAAGCCGAAGGGTTTCGGGATGGCTCCCAAGTTACCCATGCGTTCCATATGGACATATTCACGCCGGCGGCCCCAAAAGTGACAGGGCCAGATCTTCTGTTTGTCTTTGGTGTCGAGGAACTCCTTGAACATCTCGAAGCATGGCCGGTCCAGGCCGATCGCATCGATGCCCAGCATCCTGACACCCTGGTCCAGGATATATTCCAACGCATCGGGAAGCATGCCCACATATTTGTTGACGTAGTCCGGCGTCCCCAGAAGTTTGTCGGCCCCGGTATAAAGAAGAACAATGTCATTTTTTTGGAGCTTATAGGAAATGCGCTGGAGAGCGGCGACAACCTCGGCCTTCGTGATGTTCTGCGGATATTTCAGATGCGTAAAATCCAGGACGACCCCCGCGCCGTAACACCATTCCAGGGGGATGTCGGCGATTTTTTTTGCCGGCCTGCCCTGACACGTCGAGCCGTAATGGAACGGGGCATCCACGTGCGTGCCCATATGGACAGAGGCATGGACGATCTCCAGAGACGGCATCTCGCCGTCGGGAACCTCCTCCGGCCTCGCCGCCCGTTCGCCCTTCTGGAAACGCTCTTTGCCGCCGGGCTGTCGGGCCATCACGATCTCATTGAAATGCTCAACACCCTCGGCATGCGTGATCCTGTCGATCTTTGCCGCATGGGTCTCGGCCAGCGTATCGTCAATAGGAAGGCTCAAATCAATGATCTTCATTTCGTCTCAACTAATTTCCGCAGCAGGTTCAGTTTTTTCCGTTCCCAGACGGAAAAACCCAGAGCAAAAATCCCCATCACCATCGTCAGCGTCTGGGCAAAACGGATCGTGAGGACCTTAAGGATCGCCCTTGGCGCGATGATCAACGTCTTCGTCACAGCCAACAGTTTCTTCTCGCGGAGAGAAAGCGGCCCGGCTGTATCCAGCTTGCTCAAGATCGCCCGCTCCTCTGTGCCGGGTCTCAAAAGATAAGCCTGCAGACGGTGGCTGGAGAACGCCAGAAAAATCCAGGAAAAAACAACACAGGCGATAAGCGCCCAACCGCAGAAAAACAACCTGCGGTTCGCCCTGCGCCATTTCAACAACTGTTCCTGAAGGACTGTATCCATCGCTCACCTCTTGGCCTTAGTATATCGAAACCGATCAGCCTTTCTTTTTGTTGATGACACCGGCGATCTGGTCAAGTGTCTGGTATTTCGTCACTTCCTTTTCTCCGAGCTGCACGCCGAATTCTTTCTGGAGGGCAATGCAGACCTCGACCATCTCCGTCGAGTCCACACCCAGGCTCTGTTCCAAAGTCTGACCTTCCTTAAGCTCTTCCGGTTTGACCTTCAGCAGCTTCACAACCACGTCTTTGACCTTTCCTTTCGTGTCCATCTAGCCTCCTTAATCTCGCCTCTGGCGAGATTAACTCCACCACCCGGCCCCATCGGATGGGCCGGTGCGCCGTTTTCTACGGCGGCGTATCTTGAGAATTTATGGCTGCCCGCCTGAGCTCTGTGAAGGCTGGCCGCAGCTATAAATTATCAAGATGTTTACGCGAGGAGCAATGTTAATTCCTTCATCTTACCTATCACTAAACCTTTTCCAAAGCCACGACCGCATTGATCCCGCCGCGGCCGCGCGAAATGACAAGCGCCTTTTTGATCTCGGCAGGCCTCGCCTTATCCGTTACGTAATCCAGCCCCGCGCAAGAGGGATCCACATCTTTAAGGTTCAGCGTCGGAGGAATAAGGCCGTGCTCCATGGCCAGCAAGGTGATGATGATGTCGACGGCGCCCGACGCCCCCAGAAGATTGCCGAACATGGTCTTGGGCGCGCTGACAGGCAGATGCGCCGCGCGGCTGCCGAAAACATCTTTGATGGCCGCGGCTTCGCTCACATCGCCTTCAATGGTCGCCGCACCGTCCAAAGAGATATAATCAATGTCCTGCGGCTTGTAGCCGGCGTCATCCAAAGCCATACGGATGGCGCGCGCCAGTTCTTTACCGTCAGGATTCGCCTTAATGCGATCCACGCCGTCGCAACTGGTGCCATAGCCGGTGATATAACCGTACGGCTTCCTGCCGCGTGCCTGTGCACGTTCTTGCGGCTCAAAGATCATGATGCCGGCGCCTTCCCCAACGACAAAACCGCGCCTGTTTTTGTCAAATGGCTTATAGACGGTCTCCGGATTCTCGTTTTCCGTCGACAAGTCGCCGTTGGTATTGCAACATAACAAACCGTAGGGCGACAGGGGCGCTTCCATGCCGCCGGCCAGGATGAAATCCAGCTTGTCCTTGGCCAACACCTTGGCCCCGTGGCCAATGGCCATCAGAGAACTCGCCCTATCGGAGACGACGGTCTTGGAGTACCCTTTGATGCCGTAATAAATGGAGACTTGCCCCTGGGGCGCGGCCGGAAACCATGCCGAAGCCATGTAAGGACTCACCCCTTCGCGGCCCTCGATATAAAGGTCACGCAGCTCCGTTTCTCCGTAGAGCCAGCCGCCCAGGGCATTGCCCATGAATATCCCGATATGATTCAGGTTCTCTTTGGTCAGATCGATACCCGCATCCTTCAGGGCCATCTCGGACGCGATCAGGGCCATATGGGAAAAGGGATCTATCTTCTGAAGCAGCCGCGAAGAGATATGGGAGTAGGCGTCCAGCTGATGGATTTGTCCTCCGATATGCGACGGATACAACTGCGCGTCGTAACGGTCGATAACCTTGATCTCCGAACGGCCGGCCTTGATATTGACCCAAAAGACCTTCTTGTCTATCCCGGAGGGGGCAACGATGCCGATACCTGTGATGGCGATCTTCTTCATGATTATTTGCCCTCCTGGTAACGCTTCATGACCAAGGACGAATGAATGCCGGAAAATCCGCTCGAGGTCTTTAAAATCAGGTCCACTTTCTTCTCGATCGCCTTGTTCGGAACATAATTCAGGTCGCACTGCGGGTCCCGCACCTCCTGGTTGATCGTCGGAGGGATCAGGTTGCGTTCAAAAATGACGGACGCCATCACCATCTCGATGGCGTTCGCCGCGGCCAAGGGATGACCGATCATGGATTTAAGAGAACTGATCGGCACACGGTAGGCCTCGTCGCCCAGGGCGATCTTATAGGCATTGGTCTCAAAGACATCGTTCATCCGCGTCGATGAACCGTGCGCATTGACGTAATCGATATCTTTGGGCGCGATCTTGGCATCCTTGAGCGCAAGCTGGATGCAATTCGCCATGGCCAGGCCGTCGGCCGGAAGGTCCGTCATGTGAAAGGCATTGTTGCAGGTGCCGTAACCGATGATCTCGCAATAAATATGCGCCCCGCGCTTTTTGGCATGTTCAAGTTCTTCCAGGATCAGGAGACCGCAGCCTTCGGAAAGCACAAAGCCGTCACGCTTGTTATCAAACGGCCGCGAGGCCTTCTCGGGCTCGTCGTTCCTGGCGGACAGGACGCTCACCACGTCAAAGGCGCCGAAAGTGATAGGCGTCAAGGGGGCTTCCGAGGCGCCCGCAATCATGATATCTGCGTCCCCGTCGGCGATCGTCTCAAAACAGAACCCCATGGAATCGGTCCCCGCCGTGCATCCGGTCGATATCGTATTGCAGATGCCGTTGAGATGATACCTGGCGGCAATCTCGGCAGAAGGCGTATTGAACATGGAGGCATCATAGAGGTAAGGACGCACGAGGCGGGGATCAATGGGGTTTTTGCCGTTATCCGTCACCAGCGCGAATTCTTCTTCCATATATTTGGTGCCGCAGATGGCATTAGCCAGGCTTACGCCGGCGCGCTGTCTGTTGATCTTTGAAAAATCAAGCTTGGCGTCTTTGACCGCCATCTGGGCCGCCACGACCGCGAACTGCACATAGCGGTCCATCCGCTCCGCCTCTTCTTCATTCAAGCCCAGTTCGAACGGATTGAACTCCTTGGAATAAGCGGCGATCCGTGTGCGGAACATCGAGACATCAAACATATCGACCCTGCGCACGGCGGAAACGCCGCCGACCATGGCTTTCCAGCAATTTTCTTTTCCGATACCGTTGGGCGATATGACACCCAGCCCTGTCACCACAACTCTTCTCTTCATAAAAGTAACTCCTTATCCTGATAAGTAGTCAGTAAAAACCTGTTTTAACAAAACTCTAGGCTGACTCCTATTGACTATCTTCTTCTTTCCTCGTCAATTTAAAAACCACATGCCCGCCGTCCGGACACGTCAATGTGTCCAGCGAATTCTGATCTTCCATAAAGGGATATGTCGCCCCAAAATTCATCGCAAACAGCGTCGGGAACATCATATGATAGGCCGCCCCGCAAAAGCCGTCGGGGCACTTGAGCCCTTTGACACGGATCTTATCGCCGATCTTGTAGCCATAATGGCACTTCCCTGTACACTCCTTGACTTCAATGTCCATGGTCTTGGGGTTCGGGCCCGCGGGCGCCGCACTCCGAGGTTTCGCCAAAACATGGCCCTGATCATCAACAACCTCGATCAAAAACTCCACCTTCTTGCCGTCCGGACACGTCGTGCGCAAAGACCGCGTGTTTTCCATAAAAGGAAACTCTGCACCGAAAGTCAAGGCATACATCGCCGGGAACATCGAATGCACCGCCCCCAGACAGAAATCTTTCTGCGGATGGGTAAAATCCTCGAAAATAAACTGGTCGCCCACCTCATAGTGGTGATAACAAAATCCTTCTTTCTTGACGACGGTCGCGCGCAAACGGCAGAATTTCATCCGCAGTCTCCGCCGCAGCGCCCCAAATGTCTGTTTTTTCTCTTCCATCTTGAACTCCCTGTCTCCTCGAGGTCCCCTCAAAAAACGCACAGCCTGATATCAAACTTCCAGGGCCGCAAGAATTTGTTCCTCCGTCATATATTTTCCAGACTTCTCCACCTGATGCACCATCTCCACGATCCGGGAATTCAGGACCGCGTCAACATTATGAAGCTTGGCCTGATTGGCGAATTCGCCGTTAATGTAATCGATCTCCGAAGGCCGGCCGCGCCGGATGCTCTGGAGGATCGAACCATACAGCGGCTCCTGGCTCAAATTCACCATGATCTGCGAATAAATGGGCGCTGCCTGGTCCGGCGGCATGCGGGTCAACCCCTTGAGCTTCTCAACATCGAACTCCGGCATGCTCGCCGGTGCGATACCGAGTTTTTCCAAAAGATCAAATCCTTCCCGCTGGAGCCGCAAGGCCAGTTTGCACATCTCCATGTTCGCATACGTCTCCTGGATGCTCTTGCCCAGGATCGCCGGCAGGGCATTGCCGGAATTCAAAAAAATCTTCGTCCATTTCATCGCCTGGATGTTCCCGACTTCTTCGGCCGCAAATGCCGGTATCAAAAAATCGACGACCGCCTTGACCTTTGCGTCATTGGCTCCTCCAGGCCGGCCAATCAGCCATTTGCCCTCAAAATTATGCACGACCTTGTTGTAGGGAACGTAGGTCGCGCCGAACATAACGATGCTCGAGATGATCCTCTCGGCACCCAGCATCACCCCCAGGAGTTTGTCGGCACGCACGCCGTTCTGGGCCGAAAGGATGTCGGTCTGGGCCAAAAAGACGCGCGACTTGTCGACGGCATCCCGGATATCCTGGGTCTTGACCGTCACGATCGCCAAGTCCACGCGTTCTTCCAGCCGCGGCCGGACATCCAAATAAACGACCGAACGCCCGCGTACGCCGTCAATCACGAATCCTTCACGCTCTACCGCCTCTTTCTGCTCCGGACGGCCGACCGCGACCACAGGGACCCCGCGGGACTTCAAATAGCAGGCGACGAGCCCGCCGATAGCGCCCAATCCGATAACGGCAACCTTCATCTCCTTAGATCTCCAGAAAATACTGCCGGTCGATAAACACCGTCTTATTCATGCCCCATGGTCGGCCAACCACATAACGGAAAGACTAACCACGCAAGGGGCAGGCCTCCGTATGCCGCAGAAAGCGGCATACCGACTCCTCCGATAGAGTCGGGTAACCACATAGCGGAGGGCCCAATGGGACTCACTGCGTCTCCATGAATATCTTCAGGTTCCCCAGTATCTCTTTGATGTTACGGTCGTGCAGGCGCCGAAAGACCAGGAACCACAAAAACCTGTTTAAAAATCCCCGTACCTCGTAATGCATGACGTATTCCACCCGCCAGCCGCCGGCCGCCCTCTGGAAACTCACTTGTTCACATCCCTTGAACATCCCGTCGAGGAACCTGCGGGAAATACTCCTGTTCGTCACCTCACTGACCTCAACGCGCCACCGCGGCGCCAAGGGCAAAAGCACCTTCTGCATATAGAGGGTGCCTAAGGCCACTTCGCCCGAGGAGAGACGCCTGAAGGCCATCAAAGAACCTTTCGGCCACCACTCCGCCTCCCCCCAGCAGATGATCTCTTTTCTCAAAAGAGCGGGTTGGTCCGTCCTGATGATGATAGAATGCCTATTTTCTTCCACTGTCAGCGGGCGCTTGCGCCGTCCTTGACCGGCAGACCCCGTTTGAAAAAATTTTTCCGTTTCGCCATGCTCCATCCCAACAACATTACACCCGCAGGGTTCTCTCTCGAAACCGACGCCATATTCTTCCTAACGGGGCAGATTGTATTTCTTGTAATTAAAGCCCACATCATCCAGAAGCTTGATCATCAAAGAATAGAACTGCATAGGCACCTCGGAAAACATGGCGCGCATCAGATCTTCTTCTTCGACGGTCCTGGAGCCGCGCGCCTTGGCATTTTCTTCCGCCTTCTGGGTGGCGCCAACCTCTGTCATATGCCGATGAAAGATCGGCATCTTGGAGAGCATCTTATTGAAGCGCTCTTCCGTCGTCTTTTCCCAACTCATGGTGATATGTTCAGACATACAAATCTCCTTTGGTGGCCGCAGCCTCGAACTTGGAGATGTTCGCCATAAAATCCTTGACGCAGAGCTTGGCCAGGTCCGAATAATTGCCGGCCATGATCCTATGGATGCGGTGGGGCCTTGAGAAAAATTCCCTCATGCACCAGGAGCCCAGACGCCCGACCTCTTCGACGGAAAGATGCCTGGTCGGCACCACCGGATGCTGAAAATCCCAAGCTTTGAGGCTGACCTTGCGGGGATCCAAGAGGCCTTCCTTGACGACCTTCTTCCAGAGAGGAGATCCGGGCACGGGCGTCACAAACTGCAATGCAAAAATATCCGGGTCCACTTGGTCGGCAAACGAAAACCGTCTCTTGACGGCCTCCTCCGTATCGTCCTCGAAACCGATCATGAACGTCCCGATCGTCGCGACATTATTCCTGCGCAGGGCATCAACGGTCTTCTTGATCTGCGAAACCGTCACGCCCTTGCCGATCCGCGACAACTCGGCATCATCGCTGACCTCAATGCCGACCAGCCCCATGAACATGCCGGCCTTTTTCATCAGAGGAATCAAATCCTCCTGTTTCGACCAATCGTCCGCGCGGCCGAGGATGACCCAGTTGATCTTGATGTCTTTTTCGAGGATGCCGTTGCAGACGTTTTTCACCATATCATAGTTCACGTTAAAGGCGTCGTCTTGGAAAACGACGGTCTTGACGCCGAATTGTTTCGTCAAGAGCTCCAGCTCTTCGACGATCCGGCCGGCAGAATGCGAACGCCAAGAGACAAAATCCTGCGGAAAACGCGGATCGTACTGGCTCCATTCGTAGCAAAAAGAACAGCCGCCGGGACAGCCGCGGCTGGTGAAAAGCTCGCAGAAATTCGTCCAGTAGGTATGCGCCACGTATTTCTCCATCGGGAACAGATCGTACGCCGGCAGAGGGAGGACGTCGATATCCTTGATCAGTTCCCTGTGGGGCCCGACCACAACATGGCCGGCCTTGCGGGACGCCAAACCGGCGATGCGGGAATAATCCTTCCCCTTCTCATCAAGCTTGCGCAGCAGCTCATCCAGCGTCAACTCGCCTTCGCCGATCAGGACAAAATCGATCGCCGGATTCTCTTCCAAAGTCTCCCGATAAAGGGCCGAATACCACAAACCGCCGACGGCCACCTTGCTGTGCGGACTCACGTCTTTGACGGCCTGGGCTATCTTGTTAAAATGCCAAATGACCGCCAGCCCGCCCGTCGAATGTAAGATATCGCCCAAAACGACAAGGTCCGGCCTGATATCCTTGATCCTCGCCTTGATGTCGTCGTAAGTAAGATCAAGCGCACGCGCATCCACGACAAAAGGCTCGCCGGACTGTTTTTGCCGGATATACGCCGCCAGCTGGGCATAATACTGGTTAGGCGCCTTGATCACGCCGTGCGTCGCCCATCCGCCGATCGGAGGCATGATAAATAACACTCTCTTCATAAAAACTCCGTTTTAGTTTGTTGCATTTATTGAATTCTTGAATTCATAGAGCTTTAACTCTAAAAACTCAACAAACTCGATAGACTCAATGAACTACACGTTAAACCACGATGCCACGAGCGTTTTGCCGCCCGGCGTCAAATCGACATTGACATGCTTGACCTGCGTCAATTCACACAAGCCTTCCCTGCCTAATTCCCTGCCGAAACCGCTCTGCTTGTAGCCGCCGAAGGGCGCCTCGTTATAGAATCCGCCGAAGGTATTGACCCAGACCGTGCCGGCCCGCAGCCTTCTGGCCACGGTCGCCGCCTTGCTGACGTCTTTTGTCCAGATCATGGCCGCCAAACCGTAGACCGTGTCGTTGGCGACGCGCACGGCTTCCTCGGCATCCCTGACTTTGATGACCGACAGGACGGGACCAAAGATCTCTTCTCTGGCGATGCGCATGCTATTGTCTACATCGGCAAAGATGGTCGGCTCGACGTAAAAACCCCGGCGCAGCTCTTTCGGCGCACCGCCCCCGACGACCAACGTCGCTTCTTTTTTCCCGACGGCTATATAATCCAGGACGGTTTTTCTCTGTTTATCGCTGACCAAAGGGCCTATGTCCGTTGCCGGATCCTCCGGCGGACCAACCTTGAGTTTCTTCGTCTTTTCAACCAGAAGTTCGATGCATCTGCCGTAAATGGATTCTTCGACCAGGAGCCGCGATCCTGCCACGCACATCTGCCCCTGGTTCATGAAGATGGCGCACATGGAGCCGTTGACGGCCGTCTCCAGGTCGCAGTCCGCAAAAAGGATATTCGGCGACTTGCCGCCGCATTCCAGAGAAAGCCTCTTTAAATTCGAAGAGGCCGTCTTCATGACGTCGCGGCCGACCTCGGTCGATCCGGTGAAAGAAAGCATATCGATATCCATGGAAGCAGCCAAGCCATGCCCCAACAGGCGGCCTTCGCCTGTAACGATATTAACGACGCCAGCGGGCAATTCCACCTCCTGAAGGATCTTGGCCAGCTCCAGGCAGCTCAACGAGGCCTCCTGCGAAGGCTTCAGGACGAGGGTGTTACCTAAAATAATACCGGAGGCGATCTTCCAGGCCGCCATCAGAAACGGATAATTCCACGGGATGACAGCGCCCACGACGCCTACGGGCTCCCGCAGCGTACAGCTCATGGCCGGCGCCGGGACCGTAATCGTCTCGCCCTTGATCTCAGCGGCCGCCCCGGAAAAATATTCGTAGGCATTGGCGGCGGTCGGAATATCGATGAATGTGGTCTGCTTGGTCGTCTTACCGGTATCCTGCGTCTCGATCTTCGCAAGCTCATAGGCGCGTTCACGGATCAGCTGCGCCACGCGCACCAGGACCTGCGCCCGTTCAGGCAAAGGCATCCGCGGCCACTCGCCTTCGTCATAAGCCCTGCGGGCCGCGCGGACCGCTTCTTCCAGGTCGGCCGCCCCCGCTTTCGGGAACGATGCGATCTTTTCTTCGGTCGCCGGATTAATACTCTCCAGCCGTGCGCCGTCCCTGGCGTCACGCATCTTGCCGTCGATATACATCTGATAGTGATTCATCGGACCCTCTTTTATTTGACCGGTGCGCTCGTCCATAAATCGAAAAGCCGGTTGAACGGCACATACCAGCGCGAAATCCTGGCAAAATCCCCTTTAAGCTTCAGCTTCTTCTGCGTCGTCGCCGCAAAGGGATCGAGCTGGCGCTTGAAGATCGCACGCCAGTAATCTGCCTTGCCGGAGATCACGAATTCGGCGTCGCCGACCTTGTCTGTGAAATCCTTGATCCCGCCGCCGGAAAAATGAAAGCAGTATGCCGTCTGGGTCTCATCCAGCACAACCGCCAGTTTCGTCTCCAGGTTCGTCTGCAGGGCGAGCTGACGGAACGAAGCGTCCTGATTCACGAGACGCACGATCTCAGCTATCTGCTCTTTGGAGAACAATTCAAAAGTCCCGCCTGCAGAAGAAACAGCCGCATTCCCGCCTGAAGACGCCGCAGGCCGTTCCGCTCTTGCATAAAGATCTTTGATGCAGGCGATCTTGACCGCTTCCTCCAGGGTCTGCGCCAGAAAAAACGCATCATTCAACGTTTCTCCAATAGCCACGACCCCGTGATGCTTCAAAACAACGATATTGCTGTTCTTGAGCGCGTCAATCACCGGCATGATGTCTGTGATCGTCGGTGTCTTCTGATCGATCACCGGAACGTCTCCCAAGACGAGACGCGTCTCAAAAGTATCAAAGCCAATCCTGTCGTGGACGGCAAAATAGCCGTTGCAAAACGTCGGATGCACATGAACGACCGCCTTGGCATCCAGATGCTGATAAACGCTCGTATGGAATAGTTTTTCGGAAGACGGAACAAACCCCTTGACTGACGGCTCGCCATCCATGCGGATGGTGCAGACGTCTTTAGCCTCCAGCGTGCCCAAACAAGTCCCGCGACCCGTGATAAGGATAGTCTTGTCGTCAATGCGCAGGCTTAAATTGCCGGATGCGCCGCCCGAAAGATCCTTCTCCCAGATCCACCTGCCGATACGGACGATCTCGTCTATCTTTTTTTGCATATTTTTATGCTCCCGCCTTGCGGCCGACAAGGCCCATCGGCACTTCTTCCAGCAAAGGGACATATGTCTTGATCTTCGACGACGTCACCTTCATCCCTCCAATCTTCAAGAGATCGGCATTCTTCGCCTCGCGCGGCATGGCGCCCTCGTGCAAAACGACCGGAATCCGATGGGCACGGGCGCAGAGGGCTGCGATCAGGGAACCCGTGCGGCAAAGCGCGACATCGTTCTTTCGACCCTGCGAAAAAATATGGACGGCGCTCACAAGCTTCCTTTCCATACAAAACGCCATCATGTTATCGCAGATGACGACCGGCTGGACGCCGCACCCTATGAGTTCTTTGGCGACGTCTTTCATGCCCTCTAGAGCCGGCCTCAATTCCGCCACAAAGACCTTTTTCGCCTTGAGCTGCGCGTAAAAATCCTCCTGCGGTACACCGAAAATAAGAGGTATTTGTTCTTTAACGAGCATGGATCGCAATATGTTTTGTCACCCATCGATGCGGCACGACGTCAAAACCAGGATAGAAAGCGGCCGCGCCCTCAGGCGCAAGCCTCCTGCCGGCAAAGCAAAGAATTTCTTCATCCCGGCGCACCTCGATCGGGATCTGACGGCCTGAATTTAATTTGTCCGACGACTGGACAAGCACGTAAAAAGGGATGCCGAAATGCCGGGCCAGAAGAGCTATCTGGTACGTCCCTATCTTGTTGGCGAAGTCGCCGTTGGCCGCGGAACGATCGGAGCCGACAAGGACGCAATCCACGTCGCCATCGCTCATGACCTTGGCCGCTGCATTGTCCGGGATCAGGGTCACGTCAAAACCCTCGCGCTTCAACTCCCAGGCGGTCAGCCGCGCCCCCTGAAAATAAGGCCGCGTCTCTGTGGCCAGAAAGCGGATTTTCTTTTTTGCCTTCCGGCAGAACTCCGCGACCAGGGGCAGCTCGCCGGAAACATTGCAGTGCGTCAATACCGTGGCACCGTCCTTGATCAACGCGGCGGCTTCTTGGGCCCTCTGATACCTCTTTTGCCTGATCCCCTGCTCCAAGAAACCGTTCATGGCCGAAATAAAATCCTGGCGGAACCTGGGACTTCCGGAGACCTTGCGCGCCACCCCCAACACCATACCCGTTACTTCCTCGAAAGGAAACGTGGGACGGCTCCTGTTGAAGGCCGTGGCCACGCGCTCAAGCAAACACATCTGTGCAGCGACCGAAAGCCCTTCGGCCTTCTGCATCTCCAGCATGAACGTATAGCAGACGGTCAAAAACTGCCCGAAGGCGCGCGTCTTCATCGTCACGACCGCGTCGATCGCCTGATGATAATGACGAACCTTCAGGTAAACGATCCGCTGCGGGATCTTTGTCTCGTCTAAGATATAAAGCGTGCGGCCCCTCAGATGCACGGGCCAGAATAAAACAGATTCCTTCATGACCTACCCTTGCGCCAGTTTTTTCACCGCATCCAGGCACACCTGGACCACCCTGGCCTCGGCCTCGTAATAATCCGGGTTGATGAAACCGAGCTCGCCGGTGATCAGATTATCGCTGACGGCCGAGATCGAGGCGGCCTTGACATTGTTCAATTGTGCGATCGTCAGAAGCGCGCTCGACACCATGTCGACGGCCACGGCTCCCTCTTTTTGGACCTTCTCGATCAATTCCCGGGTCTCACGCAACAGCGCATCCGTCGTCCAGATCAACCCTTTGCGGATCGAGACCTCGTTTTCTTTGGCCGTTGCTTCCAAGGCCGCCGTCACAGACGCATCCGTCACTGTTTTATAATCCTTGTCCACATAATAGGGCGTCACGCCGTCGCCGCGCACGACACCCGTAGCCAGGACGACATCGCCGACCTTGATGGTCTCATCCAGGGCGCCGCAGGAACCGGCCCGGATGATGCACTCGACCTTCCCGGCGCACAGGATCTCGGCGATGATCGCGGAATCCGGCGAGAACCGCCCGCCGTTGCCGACAGCGATCTTGATGCCCTCATAAAAGCCCGTATACATCGTATATTCAAAAAAGGAAAAGCTCTTGACCGGTTTCTCCAGATGCTCCAGGATCGCATCCCGGCGCTCGGCCGTGCCCGGGATAATGGCATACTTGCCGAAATCTCCCGGTTTGACCTGGACCATCCCCAAAAGATCCCGACCTGTCAAATGGATGTCTTTCTTCATCTGCATAGCAAGCTCCTTAATTCCGCCTCTGGCGGAATTAACTCCGAGCGTAGCTGAAAAATTTCTGGTTGCACCTGGCCCCAGTTGAACAGGCCAGTATTCCACTTTCTGCGGAACCCGTCCGAGCCTGGCCCGGTTTCCGGGCCGAGCGAGGATTGGATTGGCCTGCCTAAAGGCAAGGCCAAAACAGAAATTTTCAGCTGTTTACACAAGGAGTAACGTTAAATTTCTTTACTCTTGCCTATACCGGGTTATTCCCTCACACCCGGCCCTATCGCACTCCGCCATATCGGAATGGCGGGTAGACCGCACCTTGCTTCATCGGTCTAGCAAGTGTGCCACCTTCTGTGGCAGTGCACCGCTTTCTGCCTGCCTGTCAAAGACAGGCGAGCAAAATTAGCTCCTGTCCATCCCCGGCCGAAGGCCGAGGACAGGCAAGGAGTTAACACTTTTCCCCGGCCCTCACGTTATTCTGTCTCAGCGCCGCCTTGTCGATCTTGCCCGTCCGCGTTTTAGGCAGACTCTCGACGAAAACAACGGTGTGCGGAATCTTAAAATGCGCCAGGTGCTGACGGCAGAATTGCTTGATGTCCTGATCCGTGAGCGCTGCGCCCGCCTTCAGAACGACAAACGCCTTCAACGCCTCTCCGCGCAGGGCGTCGAAGACGCCGATGACCCCGGCTTCCGCCACGGCCGGGTGCTTGTGCACCGCTTCTTCGATTTCCGCCGGAAAAACAATCTGGCCGGAAACCTTGACCATGTCTTTCTTGCGGCCGGCGATATAATACATGCCCTCTTTGTCCCGACGGCCCAGGTCGCCCGTATGAAACCAGCCGTCCCGCAAGACTTCGGCGGTCAGGGCGGGGTCCTTGTAATAACCGTCCATGACCACCCAGCTCTTCAGGACGATCTCTCCGATCTCGCCTTCGGGGACATCCCGATCGTCATCGTCGACCAGGCGGACGCTGATCCACGGCGCCGGCCGGCCGATAGACTCGATCTTCTCGGAACCCATGGGCGTCACGATATTCGGGGCGTTTGTCTCGGTCATCCCCCAGCCGTTAAGCAGCTTGGCATTCGGGCAATAGGTCTTGAAGCGCCGGATGGCGTCGGGTGAATTCGGGGCGCCGAAAACGTTGACCCACCGGATGCTGGAAAGGTCGTATTTCTCAAATTCCTTGAGGTGCAGAAGAGCGTAATACATCGACGGCACCATGTGAAAACAGGTCACCTTGTATTTCTCTATATTTTTGAGATACTCGACGGGAATGAAACGTTCCATAAGGATGAGGGTGATGCCGTAAAAAATGCAGTTCTGCAGATAGACCAGCCCGCCGCCGTGCGACAACGGCAGGGCCGATAATTTCACGTCGGCCGGCGTCAGATCCACGAAAAACTCCATCGCTTCCGGCGCCGCGTTCAAATGCCGGTAGCTCAGGCAAACCCCTTTGGGACGACCGGTCGAACCCGATGTATACAGGATCAGGGCGGGATCGGATGCACCGATGGCCGTCGATGGAGCTTTGGAAGCCCCCTGGGCAATGAAGTCATCGAAAGAAAGATATCCTTCTTTGCGTTCACGCACAAGAAGGATATTCTTGAGCTTCGGCACGTGCGTCTTGATATTCTCCAGAGAGACATCGGGCCTCGTCTTGGCGACGAGAAGGACGGAATCGGAATGGTTTAAGCAAGCTTCCAGCTCGTCGTTCTTCAGCATGAAATCGAAAGGAACGACGGTGGCACCAATAGAGAACAAAGACAGGTAGGCGTAAATATATTCCGGCCAGTTCGGCAGATACAAGGCGACCTTATCGCCCTTCTTGACCCCCAGGGCCGTCAGATTGTTGGCAAGCCGGAAGACTCTATCCTTGAGTTCGCCAAACGTGACGGGCTGGTCCTCAAAAATGATAGCGGCTTTCTTCGGAAAAGCAGCCGCCTGCTTCATTACCAGGTCACGGATTGTTTCTGTTGCCATAGAATTATCCCGGATCATTTAGGTAAGAGCCGCCGGAGGCGGATCACCCTGAAATGACAGTATTTGAATATCCGCCATCAAACCGTTGGCGGATGACCCTATATCTGACATTAAGAAGGTTGGTCAAAATAATTAGTAAAATTTTACTAATTAAATTTTAGTATGTCAAGAATTATTCTTGTTTTGTTTTCACAAAACCTTAACTATCACATTTTCAATTAGTTGTGTAGATATCTCTTCAGAGGAAAAATATGGCTAAGAGGAGTGGGGCCACTCGGGGATATTGATATTCTTATTGGTAAGCTCCTGACTGACGTTTTGGATGAACTTCTTTTCAGCGCGCAGAAGCTCCAGATTGTGCTCGACGATGGAATGCAGGTGGTAGGAGGACTTCACCTGAAGTTGTTCGGAAAGCTTCTCTAAGGCCTCCTCGACTTTAGAGAGGACCCGTATCCGGCCTTTGAGCCGCCGCAGGGCGACATCCGGCGGCAGATACGGCAGAAAATAAAGAGCGACGTCGATGCTGAAATTCGGCCGGTCGGCCGTCAAAAGGCTTTTCGTCAGCAACTGCTGGAAGCGTTCATGTCCCTTGGACGTCAGACTGTAGATGAATTTCTCCGGCCTCGTGCCGCCGACGCTGACCGCCTTTTTGAGATATCCCCTTTTTTCAAGGAGGTTAAGGGAATAGTAGATCGATTCGACTTCCAGCGCGGCAAACGTGCTGATCACGTCCTTGATCTGTTTTTTGATCTCGTAGCCGTGCCGCGGCTTGTCCTCCAGGAGTCCCAGGATGATTAATTCCTGCTCAACCTTCATTCCGTTAGACCTCCGGAAAAAACGAACGCTTCAACAAAAATCATCTTCTTCATAATAACCCCAAACGAAACGTTCTCTACAATGTCTAACCCGTAAAGAACAGACCTCCCCCTGTCCTATCGAAGAAGAGCTAACGGGACTCATGGGCTTCCTCGAGAATTTGCCCCATCGCGCGGAATTTCTGATAACGACGGTCAACCAGCTGATCCTTGGAGAGCTTCATGAGTTCGATAAAATATTTTTTCACGCACGCCTTGACATTCTTGGCCGCTTCTTCGGGATCGCGGTGCGCTCCGCCGAGAGGCTCCTTGACGATCTCGTCGATCACGCCGAACTTCAGAAGATCCTGGGCCGTCAGCTTCAGGGCCTCGGCCGCTTCAGGCGCCTTGGTACTGCTCTTCCAGAGGATCGCGGCGCACCCTTCTGGCGAGATGACCGAGTAATAGGCATTCTCCAAGACGCAGACACGGTCAGCCACACCGATCCCGAGCGCCCCGCCGGAACCCCCTTCGCCGATAACGACGGCGACGATTGGCGCGCGGATGCCGGACATCATCTTCAGGTTCCAGGCGACAGCCTGGGCCTGCCCCCTCTCTTCGGCGCCGATCCCGGGATAGGCCCCCGGTGTATCGATAAAAATAAGGATGGGGAGATCGAACTTTTGCGCCAGTTCCATGACGCGCAACGCTTTGCGATATCCTTCGGGATGCGCGCAGCCGAAAGTACGGACAAGATTCTCCTTGGTGTCGCGCCCCTTCTGATGGCCTATCACGATGATCTTTTGTCCGTCGAGCCTGGCAAACCCGCTCACGATAGCACGGTCGTCGCGGAAAGACCGGTCGCCGTGAATCTCTAAAAAATCCTTAAGGATCAGTTGAATATAGTCCAGGGTATACGGCCGGTGGGGATGGCGCGAGATTTGCACGCGCTGCCAGGGCGTCAATCTGCCGTAGATATCCCTGCGCAGACGTTCGAGCTTCTCTTCAAGGCGCTTGACTTCGCCCGAGAGATCGATGTGCTTTTCTTCGGTGAAACTTCTGAGCTCGCGGATCTTTTTTTCAAGCTCAACGATAGGCTTTTCAAAATCAAGGGCGATCATAGAAATATCCTTGGGAACCCGCTCAGTCGATGATGGTGACTTCGGTATTGACAGGCAGGAGATCGTAGAGTTCCTCGACCTCCCCATTGAGCATGCGCACACATCCTGCCGTCACCTGCTGGCCGATGCTTTCAGGTTGCGTCGTGCCGTGGATACCGTAACCGGGAATATCAAAACCCATCCAGCGTGTCCCCAGGATATTCTCTGGGCTTTCCGGCGGATAAACCTTGCCGGCGTGCGTCCAAGGAGGATTTTTGAGCTTATTGACGATCTTGAACGTCCCGACAGGAGTGATGTTGTCCTTGCCCGTAGAGACGCGGTAGGTCTTAACGACGTCCCCGTTACAACGCAGGGTCAAAAGATTCTGGGACTTATCTACCAGAACAGAAAAACGGCCCGTCCAGATCCTCAACTGCATGCCCGGCCGGATGACATCCGATGTCAGTCCATTCTCCTTTTTGATCATCTCGACGGTCGTGCGGTATTCATCGGCGATCATGCTCAACGTATCGCCGGTCTTCACCTCCCGCATGACCGTCTCATCCGGCACCTGGATGGCGGACAAAATGATCTTCATGTTCACATCTTCGAGCTTCTTTTGCACGGCCTCGATGCCGGGATCGGCCGCATTCTTCAGAAGGATCTCCCGAAAAGCATCCCGGGCCGCCAAGAGCTCACCCTTTTGAAACAACCCCTCTGCACGGCTCACATCCTTGTCAAAATTCCCGACAGATGCGTCGAGGGCCGGCTTCTGACTGCCTGAAGCAGCAGGCATTCCCTTCAGCCTCAAAACGATAAAAACAAGAACCGCAACGGCACAAACGGCGAGGGCCGTCCATAAAATATTTTTTTTCACATCTTCCTCTCAATCTCCCGCTGAATATGTTTGTCTGGAATTGACCCCGAGGCTTCAGTCAGCGCTCTTCCCGGAAGCGAGGGGCCATTCACCACCGCACCTATGCATCAAAAATCACTTCGAGGCTTCTATCGATCTCCAAAAGCAAAAAGCTCCCTTTTCACAAAGCCATGTTTTCGAAATCCCGGCAAATCGTTCAATAGATCAACCCCAAGAGGATCCCGATAATCGCCCCCATGATGACCTCGATAGGCGTGTGGCCGATCAATTCCTTGAGGCGATCTTCCTCTATTTTTCCCTGCCAATAAATATCATCCAATATCTTGTTCAGGATAGATGCCTGCTTGCCTGTGGAACGGCGGACCCCCTGGGCGTCGAACATGGTCACGATCGCAAACACGACGCCCAAGGCAAACAAAGGAGAGTCGAATCCATAATCCGTGCCGATCACGACGGCCAAAGCGCTGGATCCCGCCGAATGGGCCGAAGGCATACCGCCCGTGCCGATGAACCAGCGAAAATCAAACCGCTTGGTCCGCAAAACGCCCAACGCCACCTTGATCGTCTGCGCCGTCAACCAGGCGAAAAAAGTCACAATGAGAACGTGGTTATGAACGATCTGATAGAGCACAAGCTTCATTCAGACCCTCCTCTTGCCGGCGCCGGCGTGACGCGGATATCGACCCTGTCCAGCAATGTCGACTCTCCGTCTTTGACCACAAATCCTTCGTTACCGGCCAGGGTCTGATCCACAGGGGCGGGCTGAAGCGCAACCGTCGCGGGGCTCTTGGCCTTTGCCGTCTTTTTGGATCTTGCGGCTTTGACGGGAACCGGCTTTTTGCGTACCTGTTTATTTTTCGCAGGCGCCGGACGCGCGGGTTTTTTGCGCAACGCCGCCATCGCCTTTTTTAATTCCGCGGCCGAGGAAAGGGTTTTCTTCATCTCCTGGTTCTCAAAAGACACGCGCACATACTGTTCGCTCACCTCCCGATTGCGGGCTTGCAAGAATTCATTAACCCGGCGGGCCTGTTGGATGATATTCCCGAGAGAATTGATCTTGTTTTTTTGTTCTTCGAGCTCCTGTTTGGCGCGGGCAAGCTTGGAATTCAATAAAACCGCTTCATTTTCCAATTGGGTATTCTTCTGGTACGTCTCAGTCAGAAGCGTCCTGGTCTGATTTAATCCCAATTGGGTGGCGGATAATTCGACCTGAAGACGCCCCAACTGATCAAATAAATAGCTGTTTTTGTGCATCAAGGCCAGGGACTGATATAATCCAAAAATCGAGAAACCTGCCAACAATGCGATGACCCCTGTTTTAATCCTGTTATTCACGACAGACAATCCCCTATGGCCGTTCTTGACAAAAAAGAAGGCACGTGATAGGATGCCCTCTGTTCAAATCCTTCTCCCGCCCTGTTCCCTCAAAGGACCAAATCCAGCAATTCATGCGTTCGCCGCCCAGGCAACCCTTCAGGGCAGTCATAAAGGCGGCCCAGCATCAATCTGGGGCAACCCTCGGCCTGAAGGCCGAGGCAGTCGTAGGTTGATTATAATTGCATCCTCTTTAAAAATCAAGCGGATTTACCCCGTTAAAGGCAGAAAACGCTCGACTTACAAAACTTCAACACGTTGTCCCTGGCGGGGTTTAGCCTCTATCAAAAAATGCTTGCCAAGACGCATACATTGGGTCTTATCGGCCTGGATGCCCATCCCGTAGACATCGAGGTCGATGTCGCCAACGGCCTGCCGCAGACGGCCATTGTCGGCCTTCCTGATTCAGCCATCAAGGAAAGCAGGGAGCGTGTCCGTTCAGGGATAAAAAACAGCGGTTTCCGCTACCCGGCCGACAAGATCACGGTCAGCCTGGCCCCTGCGGACATCAAAAAGGAAGGCGCCCTTTATGATCTCCCTATTGCCATGGGAATCCTGGCCGCATCAAAACAGATCCAGCCTGCATTGCTCGAAGAATATTGGTTTGCCGCCGAACTTGCGCTGGACGGCCGCTTGCGGCCCGTCAAGGGCATTCTGGCCATGGCACAGGCCCTTTTAATGCACAGAATAAAAAAACTTGTCCTTCCTGCTGCCAATGCCCCTGAAGCAGCCCTCGTGGAAGGCATCCAGGTCTTCGGTTTCAAAACGCTCAGGGATCTCATAGAAGGTCTCCACAACCCAGAAACCCTCAAGCCGTTCCGAAACCCCATGGCCTGCGTTACCCGCCATGACTCCGGCGACGAACCGGATTTTGCGGATGTCAAAGGCCAATTCCTGGCCAAGCGGGCCATGGAAATCGCCGCCGCTGGCGGACATAACATTCTCTTGGTCGGACCGCCGGGAAGCGGAAAAACCATGCTGGCAAGGCGGCTGCCCGGCATCCTTCCGGAGATGACCACGCACGAATCGCTGGAAGTCACAAAAATCCATTCTGTCGCCGGTTACGCCCCGCCCGGATCCCCCCTGCTTCGCCGAAGGCCGTTCCGCGCGCCCCACCACACGATCTCCGACGTGGCTCTGGCCGGAGGAGGATCCAATCCCCAGCCCGGCGAAATCAGCCTCGCCCACAACGGCGTCCTCTTCCTCGACGAACTTCCGGAATTCCACCGTAATGCCCTGGAGATCCTGCGCCAGCCCCTCGAAGAAGGCTGTATCCGGATCGCCAGGGCTCAGAGGTCCATGAATTTCCCGGCGCGCTTCATGCTGATCGCCGCGATGAACCCCTGCCCCTGCGGGTATTACACCGACCCGGTACGTTCTTGCCGTTGTTCCCAAAGTAAAATCCATCAGTACCTTGGAAAGATCTCAGGTCCGTTATTGGACAGGATCGACATCCATGTAGAAGTCCCCGCCATCAAATACCAGGAATTAAGCGACAATGCTCCTGCGGAAAGTTCGGCGCAGATAAAGGAAAGAGTGAATAAAGCCCGGACTGTCCAGGAAGCGCGCTTCTCCGCAGGCGAAGGCCGAGACGGCAAAAAAGACGGCATCTTATCCAACGCGCAGATGTCACACCGGCAGACCCGAAGATATTGCGCCCTCGGAAAGGAAGGAAGCGAGCTGCTCCGGACGGCAATGAACAATTTTCACTTGAGCGCCAGGGCCTTTGACAAAATACTGAAAATCTCAAGGACGATTGCGGATCTGGCAGGATCCCAGGATATCACGGCACAGCATCTCTCGGAAGCCATCCATTATCGTTCGCTGGACCGGGGATCCTTCCTGTAGGGCCGCCGCCCCCGCGGGCCTAGTCTCGCCCGCCCAAGCGGGCAGGGAATTCCGGCAAACGGGATTCAGCTGATATTCTCGTCGATCACTTCGATCAGCTGTTTGATATCGACAGGCTTGGCCACAAAAAGATGGCCGCCGATAATGCCCCCTCTCTGCACCACCTCCTCCTTGCCGACGACGGCGGTCAAAAAAACGACGGGGATGTCCTTTGTCTCATCATCCTCCCTCATCTGGGCGGCCACTTCGCTGCCCATGAGATCCGGCATCAGGACATCCATTAAGACCAGATCCGGCTTAAAAGACTTTGCCGCCGCCAGCGCCGCCGCCGCGCGGTTTTCCGCCCTGACCTCAAATCTTCCGGTCTGCTCAAGATTCAACCTGATCAGCTTCGCAAAATCCGCTTCGTCATCGACCACCAATATTCTTTTTTTCTTTTTCATGCCGCGGCTCCTTTCCGGTCACCCTATCGCTGCCTCACATTCTCTTTGCACTATGCTCTTTCAGCCAGCTTTAAGATCACTGTCATCTTAGTCCCCTTCCCCTCGACGCTTTCTGCATGGATCAGCCCCCGGTGCATATGGATAATGTTTCTCGTAACGGACAACCCCAACCCCGAACCCTTCTGGCCCTTCGTCGTAAAAAACGGATCGAAGATCCTTTTCAGGTTCTCCTCGGGGATGCCGCAGCCCGTGTCTTCGATCTCGACGATCGCCGCCAATTCTCCGAAATAAAAACTGTCCTGCGCCCTTTTGCCGATGCCGTTCCTGATCTCCTCGAGTTTTTTGTCATAGCTGCGCACAATGATGCTGCCGCCCTGGGGCATGGCCTGGACTGCGTTCAGGAGAATATTGATAAAAACCTGCTCCAACCTGTTCTTGTCTGCCAGAACCAAGGGCATATCTTTCTTGAGTTCTTTAATGATAATGATATTATCGAATCTGGATCTGGTCCTGACCAGATCCAGAGAACTCTCAATGATCAAATTCACGTCTGCAGGCGTGAGATTCAGATGCGCAGCCCTGGAAAAATCAAGCATGTCATTGATGATCTTGTCAGCCCTCTTGATGTTCTCCCGCAGTATCGCCAGGACCTCGAAAATATCCCCCGAGGAAGGAGATGTCTTGATCTCAAGATAGTCAATGCCCTGCAGGATGATCGCCAGAGGGTTCCTGACCTCGTGCGCCACCCCGCTGGCCAGCTGACCCACAGCGTTCAATTTCTCGGCCTGGATCAGCTGTTCCTGTATTTCTTTGAGCCTGATATACGCTTCTTTAAGCTCGTCTTCAGCCTTTTTGCGCTCGGTAATATCTGTGTCTACCCCGCGGTATCCGAAAAAACGGCCCTTTTCGTCGATGATCGGCGAACCGCTTGTATCCAGCCAAACGATATGACCGTCTTTATGCATATTCCGGTTGATAAAATTCTTGAATGATCTCCGGGTCCCGATAGCCTCCCAGGCCTGCTTTCTCAGGCGCTCCCTGTCTTCGAGAACAAATAAATCGTAAAAATACTTCTTGCCGACAATCTCATCCGGCCGATAGCCGAGGATCTTTTCGACGATGGCGCTGGAATACGTATAGAGACCGTCGCTGTCCACCTCCCAGATCCACTCCTCGGCGGCAGCGGCCACCTGCTGGAACCTCTTTTCCGCCTTATTGCGCTCGATGATCTCCCTCACCAAATCCTCTTTCTGCCTGAAAAATCTGGATATCAACCGCGATATGTCCCCGAACTCGCTGGTGTCTCTTTCCAAAGGGCGCAGGTAAACGGCGTTCTCTTTTTTCAATGCCTGGGAAATAAACCCAAAGGGCCTGCTGAGCATCATCATCATGAATGCCGTGATGACAACAATAATAATAACGAGAAAATAAATAAACGTCGCCGTGACATTCCGGGAGAATCGTTTATAGATGTCCAGTTCCCCGGAATGGATGCTGACATAAAGATATGCCGCCGGCCCTCCCCGCCAATCGAGAAGCTCTTTTGAAAAAATAATCATATTGGTATCCAAAAGGGTCTTGGGATCGGGCACCATCGGTTTCATCCGATCGATAACGATCTCGCCGCCGATCAGCCCTGAGAGCTCATCGAGAAAACCCTTGTTCCAGAGGCGGCCGGCAAAAAAATACCCCTGTGGAGGCGTCTGTCTTTCCGGGTCGGCTGTCGGATGAATGGTGGCGCCCCGGATTTCCATCAAGCCTGCGCCTGTATACACAAAAAAATGACACAGCCGCTCTTTTGAAAAAATGTCCTTAATGGTCTCGGCGGGAAAAGGAAGGTCCTTGAGGCCGGAGGCGTTTTTGCTCTGGATGGAATATGCCTGAGAAAGATCCGGGCGATAAACCCATATCGCGTCCGCCTGATATGTCCCCAAGGCGGTCTCGTCCATATTCTGCCTGGCCCATGCCATGTCCTTGTCGCCATGCACAAAACCCACCATGTCATCCCAATAGGTATAATCGACGGACAAACTTTTTAGGTTAGCGCCCTTGAGAATGATCAGTTTGTTGAAATAAATCTTCTTTTCTTCGCTGCTCTGCTGAAACAAAAGATAGACGCGTTCATTTTCAAAGACCTGGTGCAGATGCCTTGCGGCGATCAGTATGACGGCGAGAAACAACAACAGCGAGGTCAATTTTGTCTGGACTCTCATGGTCTCATATCCCCTTGATATTCCCTGTCTCTCCTATGCCTCCCATGCGCCCTTCTCTAATAACTAAAGGTCACGCTGGCCTCGATCTGATAGGCGCCGTCGGCCTCGCCGTCGCCCCGCACAAAAGGGGAAAAAAGGCTGCCGCCGGCATCGTCCCGCTCCTCTTTGTAGTATTCGCCGGGGAAAAAATAACCGCAGAACAGGCTCAGCGCCACATGCTTGTTCAGCTCATAGTTGAAATACATATCCAGCTCGTTGCCCAGATCGCACGAGAGCCCTTTGGTCTCGCCCCCCAGCGTGCCTATGCCTCTTTCCGCGGACCTTAAATACCACCAATCGCATGTCATGGAAAGCCTTTGCGTCAACTGGAAATCCAGGCCCAGAGAAACAAGAACAAGGTTCTCAAATAAATAGGGGTCTGCAAATGTGGTGGGGCGGCGGACGCCGTAATTCAACCCATTGCCTCCGCCCATGGCCACCAGCGGCATGCTTTCCGGACCAACAGGATAAATAGAATCAGCCAAGTTGGTATTCAGCGGAGAATAAACGCTGAAGGCGCGGTTTTTGCCGCTGGTAAAGGTGCCGGCGCCGGCCTGATCGAGCGGCACCTTGTTGCCGGAGGCGTAGGCGAATCTCGAATGGGGGACGATCCGTTCGAACCTATAAGCGGCATCCGCGTAGACCAGGTAACCGCAATGCTCGACATCTTTATGAACCGGATCCGTAGACTTGGCCGCACCGAAATTCCTGGCTGCCTCTATCCCCATAGAAAATTTATCCAGCGTCGCATTCCAGGAAAGGCCGCAGGTGCCCAGGATGTCCTCGCGGGTAGGAGTGGAGAAAAGGCTGGTGCGCTTTCCGCCGGAATAGTCCGAGAGGACTTCCACGTAGGGCTGAAGGGAGTAATTCGTAAAGGTAAAAAGCGCATCTGCGGCAAAGAAATTGGCCTTGTTCGGCGTGTAATGAATGCCTTGCTCCCTTTCCTGGTCAATGCGCGGCCCCCTGTAGCTCTTATTGGCCGCATCGGGACGGCAATAATAAAGGGTCCACTTTAAGTTCTCCTTTTCGCCGTATACACTCGCCGAATAATTCTCATAGTCGGAAGGCACGGCGAGATTGTTACCGGCCTCATAGACAAATAGGCCGCTTTTCAATCTGGAAGGCAGGCCCCAGAGACCGAAATCATACCAGAACTCTTCGACGTGAGGCAGGAGTTCTGCGTCGCGATATTCCTCCACTTTCGCCGTGGACGTCATCAGCGTATGATGAATGAATACGGGCGCATCGTACTCATAAGGGCCGTTTCTCTCCAATTTCAAATGCGCCTGTGGGCCGCCGTCGTTAAAGGCAAGATCGAGGCCGAGGCTGTAGTCGATGCCGAGATAGACCGAGGAGTCGTCCTTATTTTTGTTATCCAGGTCAACAGTGTTCTTCAAAACAACAGTGTCAGTCCTGAAATAAGGACTGACACTGAAAAGGAACCTCTCGTTCTTGATGACCTCTATCTCCGCCAAGACAGGAAAGGCAAGGCCAAAAAAACAAATAACAGCAAACGGAACGCTCCTGCCTGTCATCTGCCGGGTTCTCCGCATCGATGCCCCCGAAAAGCCTGGGTCGGTTTTATCTGCAGCAAACAGCTGACTTATTATATCTCGCCGCCAAGGAAAAAATGCAAAAGATTTCCTAAGAATGGCAGGAATCGAGTTTTTGCCACAGGAGGTCGGGGACAGGATAGCCGAGGCTGCGGGCCTTGCGGCAATGCGTTTCGGCCCGGCGGCAATCCCCGTTGAGGTAATAAGCAAAACAAATATTGTTGTGGACCATCCCTGAACTCGGCTCGAGCGAAAGGGCCTGCTCGAGAACCGGGATCGCTTCCCGTGGACGCCCCAAGGCACAAAGAACGGAGCCGAGATTGGAGAGCGCGCCGATGTCCTTCGGCATCTTCTTGACGGCCTGACGGGCATAAGGCCATGCGGCCGCATACTCATCTTTAGTCATCAGGGCGGTCACCAGACCGTTATAAGCCGCGGCATCCTGGGCCCCGGAAGCGACAGCCCGCTTGTAATGGGCGATCGCTTCGTCAAGTTTGCCCTGCTTGTAGAAAATTGCGGCCAGGGCCTCGTGGGCCAGGCCGAAATCAGGATTTTCCCGCAAGGACCGGCGCAGGAAATCCTCGGCTTCGGGCAAGGCATTGCGGTTAATGGCCACAAGTGCAAGATTGTAGTACCCTTCGACGCGCGCCTCGGGATCACGGGCGATGGATTCCCTGAGAAGCTCCTCGGCGCGGGCGGCATCGCCCAACGAGGCGTAGGCCACCGCCAGATTGATCTGGTATCTATACCTCTTGTCCGGGTCTACCTTGATGGCGGCCTCTGACACTTCGATGGCCTTGCGATATTGTCCTTCTGAAAGATAATAAAGGATGGCCAGGTTGGCGTTATAAAGCTGATAATATCCCTTATACAACGTATAGCGCTCGTCGATAATGCGCGACATCTCCGTGGAATCCATGAGCGCTTTTCTATATGACCCTTCATTGATGAAAGCCAGGCCCCGGTTATTGTAGGCGATGACCACCTGGGGATATTTTTTGAGGATGTCCGTCCAGAACGTCACGCTTGTCTCCCAGACTCTGCAGCGCCTGTATGTCGTCGTCGCACAAAACAAGGCCACGGCCGTAAGCAAAACGACCCCGAAAACCCTTATTCCCGTCAGCCGGCCGCCGATCTTGTCCCAAAGCCGGAAAAATCCTTCGGCCAGAATAAAGAAAATGCCGATGGACGCCACATAGACAAACCGATCGGCCACTTTCGTATCCCCCATCGGAAGAAACTGCAGCAAAGGCAAAAGAGAAACGACAAAAAAAAGACAGCCGAATACCACGGCGCGGCTGCGGCGGACCGCAAGGATGAAGACGGAAAAAAACGCCAGGGGCCAAAGATAGCTGCTGAGCCGATAGGCGGTCGCATAAAACACATCTGCCGGATAGTAGGCGGACAATCCCGCGGGCCAGAAAATCCGCCCTAAATAAAATGCAAGCGTGAACAAGGGGCCGTTGCGGAATCTCTCGGCAGCCGCCAGGCCGATGATATCGTGGCTGCCGCCGTAAACGGAATAGAGTGCGATCAGGGCGAAAAGCGCCGACAGGACGAAAAACGGGATCTTTTCAAGAAACATGTGGAGATCCGGCCGGCGGCGCAGGAAATAATCAAAACAAAAAAGCATGACCGGCAGGGTCACCGCCATGGATTTGGACAATAACGAAAGAAAAAAAAGCGCAAGGGTGGCCCAGAGATAACGGGATCGAAACCCCCGCTGCAGATAATACACATAACTGACAAGGGCTCCTAGATAAAAAAACGCATAAAGGACGTCCTTGCGCTCCGCGATCCACGCCACGCTCTCGGCGCGCAACGGATGGATGCCAAACAAAAGCGCCACAAAAAACGCGAACGCGTCCCGGCCGCGCAGCAAGCGTACCAGCCAAAAGACCAAAAGGCTGTTCAAAAGATGCAAAAGTAAATTCGTCAAATGATAGCCGAAAGGCTCCAGATGCCCTATCTGGTAATTGACCAGGAAACTCAAAAGTGTCAACGGCTGGTAATTACTGACATAATAAGACGTAAAGATCTTGTGCAGATTGGCCCCCGTCAAGGCCTTGATGGAAGAATTATCCAGGACATAGACCTGGTCATCCCAGTTAATGAACCCGTTACGCAAAGACGGCAGAAAAACCAGAAGGATAATAACGGCAAGCAGGCAGGCAAGGATGGGCCGGGAATGTCCGGCGTACCTGTCCGAAAGGGTTTTGCGGATGTCTTGTATGGATAGCCTCGGCATGGACATCGTCGTCGGAAAATGTTTCCAAAAAAGTGCCCTTCAGGCGCCCATTATAACAAAACCGGCAGGGCGTGGGAAGAAAAAACACCCCTCCTGGATCCAGAAAGGGTGTTTTCCTCCAATGCCCATCAGAACAAATTACTCTTCAGCCTTGACCTTCTCGACATGCGAAGGCAGGATGACGATCTCGACACGGCGGTTCTTCTGTTTACCTTCTTTCGTGTCATTGGACGCCACGGGCCGGTACTCTCCATAAGCCACAGCCGAGAGGCGTTCCGGCTTGACAGCCCCTTCATCCACAAAATAATGCAGGACGGCCAAAGCGCGGGCGCTGGACAATTCCCAATTGGATTTCCAGCCGGAATACTTGATGGGGTCTGAATCCGTGTGGCCTTCGATGGCCACCTTTGAATCCGGAACATCTTTATTGAGGACTTGGGCCACCTTTTCCAGCGAGACCTTGCCTTGGGGCCGCAGCGCATCCTTGCCCGAATCAAAAAAGACCTCGGCAAGGAACGTGATCACCAATCCCCTCTCGGTCATTTCAAGCTTGGCCTTGTAATTTGCCAGCTCATCTTTAAGGTTGGCGGTCAGGTCTTTCAGCGCCCTCTGCAGGTCCGCGTCCTTCTGTTCCTCCAGCGTCGCAACCTGTTCTCTCAGACGCTCATTCTCCCTCTCTAAGGCCCGTTTTTTCGATAAGGTGGTGCAACCTACCAGCGCAAGAGCAAGAAAAGAAACGATAACACCCCTGGAAATGATTTTAATCATCACAACCTCCTTGATCCTGCCTCCGGCAGGATCAACTCCGAGCGTATCTTGAGAATTTATGACTGCCCGCCGAGACTCTGACGAGGCTGGTCGCAGACATAAATTGTCAAGATGCTTACGCGAGGAGTAACGTTTATTTCCTTAATCCTTCCGCCTCCGGCAGGATCAACTCCGAGCGTATCTTGAGAATTTATGACTGCCCGCCGAGACTCTGACGAGGCTGGTCGCAGACATAAATTGTCAAGATGCTTACGCGAGGAGTCAAAATTCGTTGTCAGCCGATCTTGTGGATGGCTTCAAAGCGCTTTCTTAACGCCTGCATATCCACCCGGCCGGCAAGCTCCACCTGATCGTTGATCAAAATAACAGGAGTCATCCCCGGATTTACACCCAAATCCGCCAATCCCGTCAATTCTTTTGTATGCACAAAGGTGAAAACAATGGTGATCTTGTTGGCAATGCCGATCGACTTAATGATATCCCTGATCTTGTTCTCCAGACCGTCGCACTTTGGGCACGGCTTGCAAACGATTTCCACCTTATTGATCGCCATACCTGACCTCCTTAATCTCGCCTTTGGCGAGATTAGACCCTTCGCTTATTTGGTATTGCGAAGGTCTACCCCCTTGTGGGGTTAACTCCTCGTGTATCTTGAGAATTTATGGCTGCCCGCCTGAGTTCTGCGAAGGCTGGTCGCAGACATAAATTGTCAAGATGCTTACACGGGGAGTAACGTTTATTTCCTTAATCCTTCCGCCTTTGGCGAGATTAGACCCTCCGCTATGTGGCATGCGGAGGTCTACCCCCTTGTGGGGTTAACTCCGAGCGTCCAGGCGAGGAGTAACGCTTATTCCTTAACTCCTCCACCCTACCCCAATATCCTCAACAAATTCAGCCCTGTTTTCGGGTCTATCTCTTTTCTGGCCTTAATGCCCTTGAGCTCGAAAACAACGGCTTCGATCACCAGGAAAACATCCACTTTTTTACGCACACACCCTGTGAGGGCCTTGTCTTTTTTGCCCATGGCCGCATGCATGTGGATCTGGGGCCCTTTCTTGCCCGAAAACACGGTCCCCACACCCATGACTTCCCAGCCGCCGTCAAAAGGCTTCCAGTTCGGCTCCGGCGGCACAACGGCTTTTTTAGGCCCCGTGACCAGTTGACCCCGGCGGAATGCCCCAAGAAAAACAAGAACGGCATCCTTCAGCCCCTCTTTTTTGACAAAACCTTCCAGGGACTTCAGGATGTCGTCTTTGTTCTCGAATTTAATCAGGAAAACACGGCCCAATCGGCCTTGGCTATATTGCATCGTCGTCTATAACCGTTCTGTTCTCCCAGGCGCAGATAACAGGAACACAGGATCTCCTGAGCGTCGCCAAAAAGAGATGAGCCGAAACGGATAAAGCCTACTTCTTCCCGGATTTCTTTCTGCCGGATGATTTTTTGGAAGAGGTCTTCTTGCTGAACATGGGCTTGCCGCAGCACCAAATGGTCTGCTGCGAAATTCCGCAGGCATCTACAATCACTTCTCTACCGCAAGGCACACACACCAACCGAGAACCCTTTTTAACTTTAGCCATGGCGCACCCCCTCTGACTCTCTTTCGGTTAAAGTCATTGTATTCCTTTGACAGCAACTTTCAAGAAAAATGAAGCTCCCCTCCCAGCAAACTGGAGGATGTCGCAAAATCAAGGGCGAAATTGCCTTGAAGCCGGATACCTGAACGGCCCTTCTTCCGCCTTTCTCCCGCAGAGAGACACGCTGTCCCAACGGGACATTACGCCCCCTCTGGCAAACCATGGAACTCCGGCGAAGAAAAATAAATCCCGCCGCCCCGATAAATGCGTCAGCTTCCCCCTTTCATCAAAGCCAGGGTCTCGGCCCTCGTCTTTTCATTCTCTTTAAATACGCCTCGCACAGCACTGGTGACGGTAGTGATGCCCGGCTTTTTAATGCCTCGCATGCTCATGCACAGGTGTTCGGCCTCAATCACAACCATGACCCCAAGAGGCTTAAGAGTTTCCATAATAACCGTAGCGATCTGGGTCGTCAACCTCTCCTGGACCTGAGGCCTGCGGGAAAGGATCTCAACAACGCGTGCGATCTTGCTTAAACCTGTCACGCGGCCGCCCTTCGGAATATACGCAACGTGGGCGCGGCCGATAAACGGCAAAAGATGATGTTCGCATATAGAATAAAGCGGGATATCTTTTAAAAGAACTATCTCCTCGTGTTTCTGGTCCAGGACGACCTCCAGCTCCTTCTTGGGATCGGCGGAAAGGCCGGAAAGGATCTCGGCATACATATCCGCGACGCGCTCGGGGGTCTCAAGCAGGTCCCGCCTTTTGGGGTCTTCCCCGACGGCTTCAAGGATCATCTTGACGGCTTTGATCAGTTTTTGTTTATCCATGTCGTCCTCATTTCATTTACCGATGCAGAATTTAGAAAAAATAATGTCCAGCACATCTTCGTGAAAAACCTCCCCTGTCAGCTCGCCGAGACCATCGACCGCCCGGCGCAAGTCCGCAGCGGCAAACTCAGGAGAAAGACCTTTTTGCAACGAATCGATCGACCGCTCCAACGATGCGGCGGTATTTTTGAGGATCTCAATATGACGGACGTTGGAAACCAGCACGTCCGCAGATAAAAGGCCGGGATCATGGAACACGGCCCCGAAAATCTCATCTTCCAATTGTTTTATGCCTTCCCGTTCCAAAGCAGAGACATGAACAAGCGGCCCTGCGCCGAACAAGGCCCGCAGCCGACCGGCATCAGCCCGGGCAGGCAGATCATTTTTATTGACGACACCGATCATCTTTTTAAACGGATCGACCTGCGACAAGAGTTTCTCATCCTCGCGGCCCAAGGGCGCCGATCCGTCGAAGACAAACAACAAAAGATCGCAGGCATCGATGGCCTTGCGCGTCCGCTCCAAAGCGAGGCGCTCGATCTCGTCATGGGCCTCCAGGATCCCCGCCGTGTCTACAAAACAAACCGCCAGGCCCCTGATGGAAATACTTTCTTCGATCGTGTCCCGCGTCGTGCCTGCGATGGCCGTCACGATGGCCCGTTCGGTCCGAAGGAGCGCATTGAGCAGAGATGACTTCCCGACATTCGGCCGGCCATAAATAACGACCTTCAGCCCCTCGCGGATGATCCGGCCGCAAAAACTCCCCTCCAAAAGGGAATGAAGCGTATCCAGGGCCCCTGTCAACACCGACGAAGCGTCTTCGGGAACGCCGCCAACCTCCTCGTCGAAAAAATCGAGCCGCGCCTCTATGTCTGCCAGAACATCAAACATCCGGCGCCGCAAATCCTTTATCCTGGCCGAAAGCTCGCCGGAAAGCTGCGTCAGGCTGGTTTTCAGGGCCAGTTCGCTCTTGGCCTGGATGATATCGAGGACCGCTTCCGCCTGGGCAAGATCCAGCCGGCCGTTCAAAAATGCCCGCCGGGTGAATTCGCCGGGAACGGCGAGTCTGGCGCCCCTGGCCAGCAACAATTCCAGGATAACGGACAAGACGCGGGGTCCGCCGTGAGAATTGATCTCAACGACATCTTCCCGCGTATAGCTGTGGGGGGAACGCATCAGGGAAACGACGACCTCATCCACGATCAGTTCGGGCACCGCTTGCGGTGCCCTGCCGGCGCGTTCGAACACCTCCTTGTCGCGCACGATCCAGCCGTAGCAGAGAGAAAATGTCCGGGCGGCAGACAGCGGCTTTCCTTTCTTCGATGAAAAAACCGCATCGGCGACGGCGATAGCCCCGGCCCCGCTCAAACGCACGATCCCAACGGCGCCTTGACCGACGGGCGTGGCGATCGCGGCAATCGTATCGTTCATAGAAACTAGTGCTGCCATAAAGACCTGGCTTCGCCGACAACAAAAAGAGACCCTGTGATCACAGCCACCTCTTGAGGCTGCATCTGGCGGTTCAGAATATCCAAGGCCTCTTCCACCGAGTGCGTCACAAGAGGGGATTTTTTATAGAAAAACCCTTTAAGGTGTTTTTCGGGATCCGCGGCCCTCGGATGATTGGCCCTCGTGAGGATCACTCGGTCCGCCATGGTCCCCAAAAGATCCGAAAGCCCCTTGAGGTCTTTATCCGAAGAGGCGCCGAAGACAAGCCATTTCTTGAAACCCTCGAATTCCTTCTCGATGAAATGAGCAAGACGGTAAGCCGACTCCCTGTTATGGGCGCCATCCAGGATGACAAAAGGCTGGGTTGAAACCACTTCCAGCCTGCCCGGCCAATAAGCATTCCTAAGGCCCGAGACCATTGCCTCGACTGGAACACGTATGCCGTAAAGACTCAGCGCCTCAACCGCCGCCAGCGCCACAGAGGCGTTGGTCAACTGGTGCTCCCCCAGCATTCGAATATCAAAAAAATGAGATCTGCCGTTGAGCCCGCGGTAAAAGAACCGCTGGGTCAAAAGGTCATGCGACATCTCTTTATAACGGAAATCCTTGTTCATCACGAAAAACATCGTGTTTTGCGAACGGCACCGCCGCCTGACCACCTGGGCCGCTTCTTTCATCTGGGCGGCGCTGATGCAGATGCCAAAACCCTGCGAGGTTTTCTTGTTGGCGGCCTTGATGATACCGGCCTTCTCGAAGGCAATCTCCGGCACTGTCTTGCCGAGGATATGCTCGTGATCGTAACTGATCGGAGTGATCACCGAGACCAAAGACGACGCCACATTAGTCGCATCCAGACGCCCTCCAAGACCCGTCTCAAGCACGACGATGTCCGTTTTTTTGTCGGCGAAATATTTGAACGCCATCGCCGTCAGGACTTCAAAAAATGTCAGAGGACCATAAGGCGCGGAAGGGCGACCAAATTGTTCCAGGGCCCCCATCAGGCTTTCGAGCAAAGCGGCAAAATCATTTTTAAGGATCATCCCCGGAAACATCGTATGGCCCTGTGCCGCATGACTCGGCTCGAAGATCCTGATGCGTTCCCGCATATCCTGCAGATGCGGCGAGGTATAAAGGCCGGTGCGATAGCCTGCATCACGCAGGATCTGCGCGATATAACAGGATGTGGAGCCTTTTCCTTTTGTGCCGGCGACATGAACGATGGAAAGCGTGTCCTGAGGGCTGCCGATCAGCCGCAGAAAAGCCGCGACCCGATCGAGCTTGAAAGCCGTCCGGTAGGTTTCCGGAGGCCGGCGCTCGTAATTGATCAGTTTTTCCAGATATGCCAGGGCGTTTTCGTAGGTCATGAATGAGTCCATCTCGTTTTGCGGCGGGCGAATCTACCCCCGCTTTTTGATCCGCTTCTATGGGCGCAAAACGAACCGGGGGGATTATCTCGGCCGGGCGGCTCTTCGCTGCCTGCTTATCCGCCTGCCGCTAAACGGCAAGTCATAGGCCGCGGCCTCGTTAATGTTTGAAATGCCTGACGCCTGTGGCTATCATGGCGATGCCGGCCTTGTCGGCGGCGCGGATGATCTCTTCGTCGGCGATAGAGCCGCCGGGTTGGATGACGGCCTTGATCCCTGCTTTTTTGGCCAAGGCAATGTTATCGGATTTAGGAAAGAAGGCGTCGCTGGCCAGGACGGCTCCGCGGCTGCGCCGGCCGGCCCTTTTGACGGCCATGAACATCGAATCCACGCGGCTGGTCTCGCCCATGCCGATGCCGACGGTCGCGGTGCCGCGCGCCAGGACGATCGCGTTGGACTTAACGTGCTTGGCGACCTCCCAGGCAAACAACAAAGAAATCATCTGGGCGCGCGTCGGCTTTTTGTGTGTGACGATCTTAAGGTCTTTTGCGTCGGCATCTCCCGCATCCTTGTCTTGGACAAGAAGACCGCCGTCGATCCTCTTGACATCCCATGGCCCTGGGTCCGCAGAAACCCCCACGGACATCTGAAGAAGACGCAAATTCTTCTTGGTCTTGAGCAACGCCAAAGCCTCCGGGTCATACGCAGGCGCCAGGATACATTCCAAAAATCCGCTCTTCAAAAGAGCCCGGGCTGTTTTGGCATCGATCGGCCTGTTGAGACCGACTATCCCTCCGAAAGCCGAAAGCGGATCGCTCTGCCAGGCCTCACGAAACGCACGATCAAGGGTCCTGGCCTGGGCCACTCCCGTAGGGTTCGTATGCTTGATGATGCAAGCGCAGGGCCTGGCGAAACCCCTGATATTTTCCAAGGCGGCATTCAGATCCAGGTAATTATTAAAAGAGAGCTCTTTGCCATGGAGCTGCTCGGCGTTGACCAGGGTGGCAGCGGATTCAGACCCCTCCCAGCGGTAGAGACCGGCCTGCTGATGAGGATTCTCTCCGTAACGCAGCGACGCCGCCTTGGACAAAACCACATCCAGGCGGACGGGGAACCGGTCCTGCGGCCCCCTTAAATATCGCGCAATGGCCGCATCGTAGCGCGCCGTCAGCTCAAAGACATCCGCGGCCAGACTTTTAAGGAGTGATACCGGAAGACGGCCGTCATTCTTTTTCAGCGCTTCGATGATCGACGGATACACCTGCGGCCGGGAGACAACGGCGACGGAAGCATGATTTTTTGCGGCCGAACGCAGCATCGACGGACCGCCGATATCGATATTCTCAATCGCCTCCTCTTCGGTAACGCCGGCCCTCGCAACAGTCTTTTCAAAGGGGTAAAGATTGACCACGACCATGTCTATCAGGCCGATGCCGCAGCTCTCAGCCTGTTTCAAATGCTCGGGGTTGTCGCGGCGCGCCAAAAGGCCGCCATGGATTTTCGGATGCAGGGTCTTGACGCGGCCGTCGAGCATCTCCGGGAATCCCGTGTAATCCGACATCTCAACAACATCGATCCCCGCTTCTTTCAAAGCCCTGGCCGTACCGCCGGTCGAGACGATCTCAACGCCGAAATCCTTCAGGACCTCTGCAAGCTCGACGACGCCCGTCTTATCCGAAACGCTGATCAACGCTCTTTTAATTTTCAACACGCGTTCTCCATTTCTCTCTGTCCCCTGATATCTCCGAAAAGTTACACGCTGAATTTGAATTCTATGACATCGCCGTCTTTGACGACATATTCCTTCTCTTCCTGGCGCAGGAGGCCGGAAGATTTGGCCTGATGGACGTTGCCTGTCTTCACTAACGCGTCGTAATCCATGACCTCGGCCCGGATGAAACCTCTGGCGATATCCGAATGGATGGCCTCCGCGGCCTCGACGGCCGTCGCACCTTTGCGAATCTCCCAGGCGCGGGCCTCCTTGTCGCCGCCGGTCAGAAAACAGATCATCCCCGCCTCATCATAGGCCTTACGCGCCACCGATGCGACATCGGCCATCTGGGCCTCCGGAACAAAAATAACGGGCTTGACGGAAACGAAATTATTATTGGCCAGCCACTTTTTCTCGTCGAGAGAAAAATCACCCAAGGACAAAGGCGTTTCCTTCTCCAGGTATTTTTGAGCGCGCTCCAAAAGCGCCTTTTCCTGGTCCGGGGGCTGCCTTTCAAGCTTGCCCTCGAGGATCTCCATATCGAGGATCAGGAGGTCCAGCCGCTTGCCTTCAGGACAGACGATCACGTCCGCAGTCTTCAGGTCTTTTTCCGTGACGAACTCCATCTGGATCTGCGTCACCTTCTTGGCCCGGTAAAGTTCTTCTATTTTCTTCAAGCGGGGCTCGACAAGCGCCTTTTTGCCGAAAGGAAAACCGGGGGCGCCGAAAACGCATGCTTTCATATTACTCCTCTTCGTGTTTGTGGCGAGGATTCTGGGCGACGATCCCCTGAGAGATCTTCGCCGGGACCTCTTCATAGGAAGAAAAATGCATCGTGTAGCTGCCCCGGCCGCCGGTCATGGAACGCAGGTCCGTGGCATAACGGAACATCTCGGCCAGGGGCACAAGGGCCTTGATGGTCTGGTTCTTGCCGCGCGCCTCGACGCCAAGGACCCGGCCGCGTCTGGAATTAAGGTCTGCGGGGATGGATCCCATGCACTCCTCGGGAACGGTCACCTCGACCTCCATGATAGGCTCAAGCAGGATCGGCTGGGCGTCCATGGCCGCCTTGCGGAATGCCAGGGCGCCGGCGATCTGAAAAGCCATATCGGACGAATCTACGTCGTGATAGGAGCCGTCGTAAGCGGTGGCGCGCACGCCCACCATGGGAAACGACGTGATCACCCCGCCCAGCATGGCGTTATGCACCCCCTTTTCGACGGAAGGGATAAAATTCCTCGGGATGGCGCCGCCGACGATCTTGTCGACGAACTCAAAATCCTTGCCGCGCTCCAGGGGCGCGACCTCCAGCCAGACGTCGCCATACTGGCCGCGGCCGCCGGACTGCTTTTTGTGCTTGCCCTGGGCCTTGGCCGCCTTCTTGATCGTCTCCTTATAGGGCACCTTGGGGGTGCCGATCTCAACCTCGACGTGATAACGCTCTTTGAGGCGCTTGACCATGACGTCGATATGCTGGTCCCCGAGACCGGAAATGATCGTCTCCTTGGTCTGCGTATCGCGGGAGATTTTGAACGTCGGGTCTGATGCACAAAGCTTGGCCAGGGCCTCCGAGATCTTCTCTTCGTCCTGACGGGTCTTGGGCTTGATGGAAGAAGAAAAGACCGGCTCCGGGAAGGCGATCGGCGCAAACACAACCTGCTGTTTCTCGTCGGCCAGGCTGTCGCCCAAAAGGGTCTCTTTAAGCTTGGCCACGGCGACGATGTCGCCGCAGGAAGCCGACGCGGCCGGCCGCTGCTCCTTACCCTGCAGGAGGATCAACTGGCCGATCCTCTCCTTGGCGCTGCGCGTCACGTTATAAAAACCGGTATTGCCTGCCAGGGTGCCTGAAAAAATCCGTAAAATCGTCAATTGGCCGACAAACGGGTCTACGACGGACTTAAACACGAAGGCCGCGAAAGGCGCATCTTCGGCAATCTTGAGTTCGCGCGGCTGGTCCGTCTGGGCGTCGGTCACGACGACGGCCGGCCGTTCCAGCGGCGAAGGCAGATAATCCACAATAAAATCCAAAAGCTCCTTGACGCCCTTGTCCGTCAGGGCCGAGCCTGCGATAATGGGATAAAGTTTTCCCTTCACGATAGCGTCTTTAAGGGCTTTTTTAAACTCTTCTTCCTTGATCTCCTTGCCCTCAAGGTAGCGCTCCAAGAGTTCGTCGTTGGTCTCGGCGATCGTCTCCTTCAATTCTGCCGAGACAGGGAAAGAAACGACGGCCGCGGCCTTGGAAAACCTCTCTTTGATCTCCCGGACAACCTCGTCCAGATTGATGTTCTCCTTATCGATCTTATTGATAAAGATCAAACGCGGCAGCTTCAATTCCTCTAAGGCATCCCATGCCCGCTCGGTACCGACCTCAATGCCTCCGGCCGCGTCTACGACCAGGATGCCGGCATCGACCGCGCGCACGGCCCCGAGCATGTCTGCGGCAAAATCCGCATAACCGGGCGTGTCCACCATCTGGACAAAGTGGTCACGCCAGGACAAATGGCAAAGGCTGGAATTGATCGAATTCTTGCGCTGGATCTCATCGGCGTTATAGTCGCTCGTTGTATTGCCTTCGGCAATCGACCCCTTGCGGGAAACAGCCCCGGCGGCGAAAAGAAGGGCTTCCACCAACGTGGTCTTGCCGGCTTGGGCATGGGACACAAAAACAACAGTTCTTTTGGCATCAGGCTTGACGTTGTCCATTTCTTATCTCCCCTTGATTTTGCCACGAGTGGGTGAGTTTTCCTTACAAAATCAACTCCGAGCTTCGGCAAAACTTTGTTTTGCCAGGCAGAAAATTTTTGCCGAGTGGCCGGCTAGCGAAGATAGCCAGGCCCTCATGGCAAAAATTTTCAAGTGTTCAAGCAAGGAGTCAAACTCAATGAACGGACAATTTACACGAACGAATGGAATGAATGAGCGCAAACTGTATTACGTCAGAACGCTCCATAAACCTGGGCTGTATTTAACTGTCTGCCGTAAAAAACGTTAGGTGTTTATTATAATAGATAAATCTCGATGCGTCAATGGAACCGTCGTGAAGACCGCAAAAGGAGAAGCGAATGGCCGGAAGGCCCAAAAAAGCCCCCTTTTTGATCAAAAAGGGGGCTTATCGTCCCAGGAAAACTGCCGTTATTCTACGTAGGTATAAATCTTGCCTTTATAATTACGCAATACATGCTTGCCCTTATCCTGCGAGATCAGGTAATTCGGACCTACGGGGATCTTGCCGCCGCCGCCCGGAGCATCCACCACGTAGGTCGGGACGGCATAGCCGGAGGTAAAACCGCGCAGCTTTTCAATGATATTGATGCCGACCGCCACGGGGGTGCGGAAATGCGCCGTTCCCTTGACAGGATCGCACTGATAAATGTAATACGGCCGCACGCGCACCTTCAGAAGCTCATGCATGAGTTTTCTCATGATATAAGGCTTGTCGTTGATGCCTTTCAGGAGCACGGTCTGGCTGCCCAGGGGGATACCCGCATCAGCCAGCATGTCCAGGGCTACTTTGCAGCGCCGCGAGACCTCCCGCGGATGGTTGAAATGGATGCTGACCCAGAGCGGTGCATATTTTTTGAGCATCGCGATGAGGGATTCCGTGATCCTCTGGGGAAGAGAAACAGGGACGCGCGTGCCCAGACGGACAAATTCCACATGCGGAATGCTCTTGATCTTTTTGATGATCTCCTCAAGCTCATCGTCTTCCAGCATCAGGGGATCGCCGCCGGAGATCAGGACATCGCGGATTTTTTTGTTGGAACGGATGTAGTCTGCGGCCGCGTCGAGCGCCTTGGCGTTCATGGCGCGCGCCACCTTTTCGCCCACGAGGCGCCTGCGCGTGCAATGGCGGCAATACATGGCGCACTTCTCCGTGCTCAATAACAGGACTCTGTCGGGATACCTGTGGACCAGGCCGTTGGCCGGAGAATCGCGATCTTCGGCGCACGGGTCGACGAATTCGTTAGCGCCGAACTGGAATTCCTGCTTTAAAGGAACTGCCTGCCTGCGGATGGGGCACTCAGGATCATCGGGATCCATCAAAGTCGTCCAATAGGGTGTGATGGCCATGGATAGCCGGCCGTTGGACTTTTTGATGCCTTCCTCTTCTTCCGGCGTCAGGATAAGGATCTTGGCAACCGCTTCAAGGCTGTGGATACGGTTATCCATCTGCCAATGCCAATCTTCCCACTGCTCTTCAGGGACGTCCTTCCAAAGCGCGACCTTGTGGTAATCGCCGATACAGGCGCGACGCACCAGCGTCTGCGGTGACGCATGCTCCAATGTCTGGGCTTGGCTTGCCAGTTGACCCTCCTTGATTTTGCCTACACCGAGGTATTTTCTCTACAAAATCAACCCCGAAGCTCACGAAGAAAATTTTTGCCGAGTGGCCGGCTAGCGAAGATAGCCAGGCCCTCGTGGCAAAAATTTTCGAGTGTTTGAGCAAGGGGTAAACACTTATTCCTTAATCCCGCCTCTGGTGGGATTAGGCCCTCCGCTATGTGGAATGCGGAGGCCTACCCTTTCTGGGTTAACTCCGAGTGTAGCTGAAAAATTTCTGGATGCACCCAGCCTCGTCAGAGACTCGGCGGGCATCCAGAAATTTTTAGCTGTTTACACGAGGAGTCAAGTCGATTCCTTAATTTTGCCTATCCTTCCCCTGCCCTATGCGTTCCAGGGCCGTATCGATAATCTTCAATATCAGCCCCTTGTACGTCATGCCTTCCGCCTGTGCAATCAGCGGAAAAACGTCGGCGCTCGACAGCGACGGCAACGGGTTCAATTCAAGGACATAGGGCCGGCCGGATTCGTCGACGCGAAAATCCACGCGGCCGAAATCAAGGCAGCCGACAGCCTTATAAGCCCGGACCGCCATATCGCAAAGCTGGCGGCGCAAGGCCTCGTCTATTTTCGGCGGACAAACATAGACGACATCGTCGCCTTCCAGGCGGCGCGACGTATAAATCAGGTCTCCGAGCTGCAGACGGCCGGTGATCTGGATCTGCACGGGCATCAGGCCGCGCGGCTCCTTGTTGCCGATCACCAAAACCGTAAACTCCCCACCCCGGACAAACTCCTCGACAAGCGCCGGCTGCCTGTAGAGCCGGGACAACCCCCTCACCTGGCGCTCCAAAGCCGTCCTGTCGGAAACGATAGAATCTTCGGAAACTCCCTTGGAAGAGCCTTCGTGGTTCGGCTTGACGATAAAAGGAAATCGCATCGAATCCAGGTTATTGAAATCATAATGCTCGTCTGCCAGGAAAAATTTCGGCGTCGAGACGCCTTCGCTCAAAAAAACCTTCTTCGCCATCGCCTTATCGAGGGTCAAACCCATCGTGAGCCCGTCGGAGCCTGCATAAGGGATACCGAGAATATCAAGAATCACCGGCACCTGGGACTCACGGTTCCTGTTGCCCAGGCCTTCGCAAATATTAAGGACGATGTCGATGCCCTCAAGCTCACGGGCGCGGCTCAAAAGATTCCCGACATTGCCGATCCTGACAACCTTGTGTCCGCCGGATTCCAGGGCCTCCGCGATCTCCTGGATCGTGGCTTCGTGGTCCAACTCGGCGAAATGGTCCGACGGCACGCCAGCCACGGGAGGATGGTCGCTTTTCAGATCATATGTAAAACCTATCGTTTTTCCCATGAATTTCCGTCTTTACGACGGGGCAAAATAATAAAAAAAGGGACCCCGCTGTCGAGAGTCCCTTAACACATTAACTTTTTGATTTGAATCTCCTTTGATTTAAAAAATTTTATCTATAAACAAAAATTATCATAATAAATCGGCATTGTCAAGATTTTTTGAGTCACTTATACCGCTTTTTACGGCATTTTTTCCGTCGGGGAAAAAATTTTCTTCTCACGGCGCGGAAAATATCCTTACCGGAAAAACAATTCGCGGAAATTTTCCCTAAAACTGGCTGCGCCGCTCGAATGTCGAGCAGGAGAACAGCCCGAGCGCGGCGATCAAGAGGAAAGATTGAAAGATATAGGATCCTGCCGGGATGTCGAGATGGAAAAATCGGAGCTCTTTCATGGAAATACCCAGGAGGGTATTGATCTGCGGCAAGGCGTTGAGGCCCAGACGGGCCGCCTTTTCAAAAAAAACGGGCCAGCCGAAACGCGCGAAGACCAGGCGCGCCGAAGACGCGCCGAAACCGGCGATGACGACGAAAATGGTCAGGACGCCGGCCATCATGTTGGGCATGAGGCAATAGAAAAAAACGACGAGGCTGACATACAGGACCCCCAGGAGCGCGGCGACGGATAATCCGCTCCAGACGAACGGCAGCAGCATCCTTTCATGGGACAAGACGACCAGCCAGATGCCCATGGTCATCAGAAACCAGTTGATAAGGACCATCTGATAGAGGCCGAGAAGAACGCCGGCCATGATCTGCCACCGCCGCACAGGGCGCGACAAAAGCAGGACGAGCCTTTCAAAAGCCAGGTAATTCTGCATCGTATTGAGCGAAACAAAAACGGCAATCAAAAGAATAAAGATGTGGATGGCGACGAAGCCGATCTGCAAAGACGAAGTCAAGGCCGGCTGGTTTTCAAAAACTTTCGGGTCGGCCACCATGTAGGGGACATTGGCCATTAAAATAAAAAGGAAAGAGAGGAGGAGAAAACCGTACATCATCTTCTCGCGCACGGCGGCGCGGTAGACATCTCCGGCGATCAGGCGGACCTGCCATAAAAAAAGCAGCGGACCTCTCATGATGCCCCCTTGACCAGTTGTAAAAAGATCGGCTCCAGACCGCCTTCTGCCGCAAAATCCTGTGCCGAGGCGACCCTCAAGAGACGGCCGCGGGCGATGACCGCGATGCGGTCGGAAAGCCTCTCGATCAACGGTAAGGTGTGAGAAGACAGAAAAATGGTCTTGCCTTTCTTTTTAAGCATGCCGACGATATCCCTGAAACGCTCGACAGCCAGAGGATCGAGATAGACGGTGGGTTCGTCGAAGAAGATCAGGTCGGGATCGTGAACAAGGGCCAGCGCCAGGTCCAGGAGACGCCGCTGCCCCATCGAAAGGCTGCGCACGAAAGTGGCGCGTTCCCGCAAGACAAAACCTACCATCTCAAACATGGAGGCGATGCGCTCCCGGACGGCCGCGCCCGGCAAACCATAGAGACGTGCAAAAAAAGACAGGAGTTCCGTCATCGTCATGTCCCCCGGCAGATACGTGCTCTCCGGGACATAACCGATGCGGGACAGAGGCCAAATCTGGCCGCAGCGAAAAGGCTTTCCGAAAATCTCGATGCCGCCGGCCGTCGGACGCGAGATCCCCGCGAGCATATGGAGGGTTGTCGTCTTGCCGGCGCCGTTCGGACCCAAAAAACCGAAGACCTCGCCGCGGCGGACGTCCAGACTCAGGTCGATAACGGCCCGGACCGTTTTCTGAAAGAAAACCGGGCCGCTCTTATACTCTTTGAAAAGACCCCGTGTTTTTAAAACGACGCTTTCTTCTGAGGCCATAGGCCCATCTCTTGAAGTTCCTGCCGGCACGCCGCCACATTCTTGAAAACGATCGAACGGATCCCCATCTCTCTGGCGGCAGCGACAAGGTCTTCCCTGTCGTCGATATAGAGGCATTGCGACACATCGAAGCCCGAGGCGCGTATCGCCCGCTCGTAGATCTCCCGATGGGGCTTGCGGTGGCCGATCTCATAAGACAAAAAGATGTCGTCGAAGACGGCAATGTGATCGGAAAAATTCTTGCGGATGAAAGCGTAGTGCAGTTCGTTGATGTTGGAGACCAGATGCAGACGGAAATCCTTCTTCAATTCTTTGAGCCACGCCAGCATCTCGCCGGAATCGAAGAAGATATCGCTCCAGGCGGCGCAGAATTCTTCATACTGCAGCTCCGGGGCCGCCAGCGCGCCGGTCACATGTTTAAAAAAATCCGCCGTGCCGATACGGCCTTCCTCGTAATCCTTGGTAAAGGGCGAATCAAAAAAAAGCTGATAGATCTCCTCGAAAGATTTGGTGCAGTAGGGCTGGATGCGCCGCACGGCAATGCGATGGTCAAAATGCAAGAGCACATTCCCCAGGTCGCAAAGGATCACCTTCACAGCAGCGGGATCATCCTTGAAAGCCCCGGGGCTAATTGTTCTTTTTAAGGGGCTTTTTGAAGAGGTCGAGGAACCTGTCTTCGTACTGCTCATAAACATTCCACTTATCCAGCTCTTTTTTGAGCTCGATGGCGCGAGAGAGGTCCTTCTTGGCCATCTTGAAAAGGTCGTCGATCCTTTTGGCGGCCGACTCCGGCAGACTGGCCGACTCCGCCAACCCCTTCTTGATGATATCGATCTCTTTCTGGTCGATCGGTTTTTCCTCTTCGGGGGGATTTTTAAGATACTCTACCAGGTGCTCGATCTCCTGGCTGATCTGGTCGGCGTGTTTCTGCAGCTCGCCTAAGTCCACGGAAAGCTTCAGATGGCGCGCCAGGACTTCCAGGACCATCTTGGAGGCCAGAGGATTTTCGATCTGGATGGTATAAAGAGGGATCTCACCCAAAAGACAGACGCCGTCCAGGCCTCTTTCCTTGGCGACGCCCAGGATGAGGCCGTTCAGGCCGCTGATCTGCCCCGAAGGCATGCTCTTGACATTGGCTTTCTCAAACTGGTCGAGGATCTCCTTCTTCGTGGCGACGGCGTACACCTCCGGTATCTGCGTGTGCTCGATCGGCAAGGGCATGGCCGCGAAGGTGTAGACGGCTTTGACCTTCATTGAAACGATGAAATCCACAATCTCGGAGGCGTATTCATAACCTTTTTCGATGAACGGTTGGGCATCACTGATGAAAATGATGATATCGGAGACGCCGGCCGGGTTACGAAAGAAATAAAAACGTCCGACGGGATGCTGGGGGATGTCGATCAGATTGTTGTCGATCCAGACGCCTGAAGGATGGAAATATTCGCAGGACTCCAGGGTCGCAAACTCCTGGGCCCCCAGTTTGTCCTTGAGATAGGTCGCGGCCTTCAGAGCGACATCTCCCATGCCGGGCCACGCCGCGATCAGGACCGGATTCTTGAGACGGATACGTTTCTTAACAGTAATGGATTTCATCACGGTAGCCCATTCTATCCTTTTTTGAAAAACAGTTCAACAAAAGAATCGCTTGCCTGGGCCCGAAGAAAAGCCGGCGTCGAAAATCCTGATGAAACGCTCCAGGACGCGCGCGCCGCGTTCAAGGTCGGCGACCCTGACGAATTCATCCGTCGCATGGGCAGAGCCGCTTGTCCCCCAGCCGGTGGCCACTGCCGGGATGTTCTTGCGCTTGAAGAACGTGATGACGGTTGCCCCTTCGCTGCCCGCAACACGGGAAACGGCGATCTCCTTGGCGGCCGCCTTGAGGCCGCGCACAAGCGGATGCTGGCAGGAAATCTCATAAGGCTGCTGGATGTCGTTGACCGCCAGCCTGAAAGGAATGCCGGTCCTGCGGAACCTTAGTTTGATCGCGGCCAGGATCTTTGCCGCATCCATCCCCGGCAGAAAACGCAGATCCACCTCAAAGACACACCAGTCCGCGACCATGTTCACCTTGTCTCCGCCGCGGATCGTCCCGATGTTGACGGTCGGAGGCGCCAGAAGCGCATGCGGCCTTGAGACAAACTTCATCTGTTTAAGCACGGCGATCAGCGTGACAGCTCGGTCGATGGCATTGGCACCCCTGTGCGGATAAGCGCCGTGCGCCTTGCGGCCGGGCACCTCGACCTTGAAATGGATCAACCCCTTCTGCGCCGTGACGATATTGAACGCATCGGCATCCAGGATAAGGGCGTAGTCCGGCCTGACGCGGCTTTTTTCCAGCCACGGCACAAGCCCCTTGGCCGACCCTGTTTCTTCATCGGCGGTCGCAAGAAAAATCCAATCCCCGCGCAACGGCACGCCGTCCTCCCTGAGACTGCGCAGGACTTCCATGGCCACGGCAAGGTTTCCCTTGCAATCCGTCGCGCCCCGGCCGTAAATCCTGCCGGCCTCCAGTTCCCCTGAAAAAGGGCCGTGAATCCATCCGCTTCCTGCCGGGACCGTATCCAGATGAGGCGACAAGAGAACAGAATATTTTTTCTCCCGCCCCTTCAAGACTGCCATCACATTGTCGCGGCGGGGGACATATGTCAGGATCTCGGGCTTGAGGCCTGCCTGACGCAGCCAGCCGGCCACAAAAGCGGCAACAGCCCGTTCGTCGCCGGGGGGATTTTCGGAATTGACGGCCAGCAATTGCCGTATCAAGCGTATCAAACGCTGTTTATTAATCATGCTTTTCTCACAGCTTATCTCTTATAACTTGCAGCTCACACAAGGTACCCCATCTTCTTCAGGAGGTCCTTGTCTTCCTTCCATTTATTCTCACATTTCACCCACAGGTCAAGAAAAAATTTTCTCCCGTAGATCTGCTGCAACTCCTTGCGGGCGCTCTCTCCGGCCTTTTTCAGCACGGCCCCTCCCCTGCCGATGACGATCGCCTTTTGCGTCTCTCTCTCGACAAGGACCGCGGCCTTCACATAAGTCAACCTCTGGCTCCTGTCCGTGATCTCTTCGACATGAACGGCCAGCGAAAACGGCAGCTCTTCTTTAAGGACCAGGAGCAGTTTTTCGCGGATAACGTCCTGGATCGCCAGCTGCCGCGGAAAATCCGTCAGGACATCCGCCGGATAAAGGGGCCCTCCTTCCGGCAGGCGCGCGAAAATCTCGTCCACCAGTTTATCGACATTCGTCCCTTTCAGCGCCGACACAGGAACGGGCATCAAGCGGTCTGTCGCCTCATTCAAAGATCGACCGATGGCGCTTTCCCAGGCTGCAAGATATTCAGGGATATAGTGCACGGGTATATCCACCTTGTTCAATCCCAGGACCACCGGGGCCCGCGCCGCGCAAAGCCTCTGGATGGCCTTCGTCTCTTCATCTCCAACGTGCCTGGTGACATCGACCAGGTGCAAGAGAACATCCGCCCCCTCGACCGTATCATTCACAAGGCTGATCATGGCACGATCCAGGGCATGACGGCTGGTGTGGAGTCCGGGGGTATCGCAAAAGACGATCTGTCCCCGCGCGTCATTGAAAACGGCGCGGATCTGGTGCCGCGTCGTCTGCGGCACGGGCGAGACAATGGCCACCTTCTCACCGGCGAGATGATTGAGAAGGGTCGACTTGCCGACGTTCGGCCGGCCGATGATCGCGACAATTCCGGATTTCATGGATACGCCGGCCCCTTCCCTTCATCTTTCCTTGGTTTCAATTCATAAAGATACTCTTTGAATAAAACCTGATTCAACAAAGCGTGATGCCAGTCTTCATTGGCCTTGCCGCCGACCGCCTTAAGGCGGTAATGCTTCCCAACGGCTTTTCTGAAAACGCGGCACTCATCGTAGGCAAAGCTGGAATGGACCAGAAAGACGCGCCGGCCCGACAAAAGGATAGGGTCGATCGTCTCGCGGAAAAATGCGTCCATTTCTGCCGGGTCGCATGTGACAGGCCTGACGATAATTTCGTTGGGGGCATAAGACTTAAGGAATATCGCCTCGTCCACGGCGATGACGGCGCTGTCGGCGGGGACGGTCGCGGCCACCCAGCGCGCGAAATCCACCTGCAGGGCATGCCGGTGACGGAACTCCAGCGCCGGCATATCACGCCAGAGGCCCGCCAAGAGAAGCCAGAAGAAGATCGCGAAAGCCCCGTATGCGGCCCTTGAACGATAAGAGCCGAGAAAATAACCTTGCGCGGCAATGAGCGGCAGCCAGGCGATCACCAGATAACGCGTGCCGCTGGAAGAAATGTTTCCATAAAATAATTGAAAAACATAAAACCACAGCAAAAGAAACACAAGCTCTTTCAGCCGCCTGTGGATATAGAGGAAACCGCCCCCGCAAACCGCCACGATCACGCCTTCGGGCCGGAAGGCGTCCCAGAGCCAGCCGAAGGATTTGTGAAGGATGAATGACGCCGGCCCCAGGAAGCTGGCCTGCCGGCTGGTCGAGAGGACATCCCTGAACTGGCTGAAGCCTTTCTGCATGAACATCGGCAGATAATACATGAAGGCCACACACAGAGAGAGGCCCGCCAAGACGCATATATCCCTGAACCTGCCCTGCGCAGAAGAACCGTAGCGCGCCAGAAGATACACAAGCGGGATAAGCGCCAGGAAATCGGAAAGCCGTGCGGCGCCGCAAAACCCCAGAAAGGCGGCGGCATAGAAGAAACATATCCGGCGGCCGTCCTTGAGATAGCAGAGAAGAAAATAGACGCTCGCCAGGGCGAAGAATATACTCAACGTCAGGCTCTTGCCGAATGTGGAGATGGCGATATGGGCGCCGAAACAGGCCAAAAGGAGACCGGCAAAAAAAGCCCTTCGCGTATCAAACAATTTTTCCACAAGGAAGAAAAACATCACGACGCCGGCGGCGCCGAAAACAACGCTCATCATGTTGACGCAAAAAACCGGATCTGTCGCGCCGAAGAGGCGCATGAAGGAAATAAAAACGGCGGCGATGATGACGGTCAGGGGGTATCCGGAACCATGCTCGTAATGGAGCGCGTGTGCCGACAGCGTCTTTTGCGCGGCATTCGCCAGGTCGAGAGCGTCGTAATGGAACGGCCCCTTGCTGATAAGCATCAGTCTCACAAAGAAAGCAAGGCCAAAAAGCAAAACCAGGAAAACCGTCCGGGAAGATATGACGGGGGCTGGAAGCGTCTTCGTTAGAAATGTCTTAATGCTTTTCATCCCGCAGCGGGCAGATCGCGCATTTTTCCTTGGTCTTACGGCAATACTCCTTGCCCAGGCGAACGATCAAGGCATGGTATTCGTTAAAAAGGGCCGCATCCGCCGGCAAGCCTTCCATAAATATCTTCTGCAAGTCTTCATAGAGGAGCTGCGGCGCCGCCAACTCGTGGCGGGCCATCCAGCGCCGGGTATAGGCATCGATGACAAAAACCGGCTTGTGCAAGGCATAGAGGAGGATGGAATCCGCCGTCTCCGGGCCGATGCCGTTGACGCCCAGGAGCTCCTGGCGGAGCCTGGAGGTGCCGCCTTTCTTCATCCGCCTCAAATCTCCCGAGTAACATTCTTGAAGAAAATGCAAAAAATTCTTCAGGCGCCTGGTCTTGATATTGTAATAACCCGCCGGCCGGATGAGGCGCGCCAGGGCCCTGTCGTTTAAACGCAGCATGCGTTTCCACGACAACGCCCGTGCTCTTTTTAAATTTGCGATCGCCCTCTCGACGTTCTGCCAAGAGGTGTTCTGCGTCAGGATGGCGCCGACCATGACCTCGAACGGCGTGCGGGCCGGCCACCATCCTTGAGGGCCAAAATGCCTGTAGAGCTTGCGGTAAGTCTTTTTTAACGCGAGGCCGGTGCAAGAAGGTCCAACAGCCCCTGACGACACCGATTTCAAAAGATGATGACGCAGATGAACGCTTGGTTTTAATCGGTGTAATCGCTTTGCCATCTGTGCCATTAGAGAGCGTTTGTCTTTTGAGCGCTCTCGGCTTCTGTTTCATTGTTCAAAGACAAAGGATTGTATCCCTGCATGGCCAGGACCGTATAGGCGGTCGCCGCGACGGAGCCGGTCCTGTTCCCCTTCGGCGTGCGCCAGCCGTGGCCCGTATCGGCGAACTCGTGCGACGCATAAGGCAGGCAGAAATCACCCTGCCCGACGGGAGAAGGACTGGTGATGATCATCTTTGTCAGTTCCACGATATAGTCGTTGGCCATCCGGCGGTACTCACGGGCCTTCTCTTCTTCGCCCAGGCGGACATGGTAGTCCGCCATGATGCTGAGCGAAAGGATCATCTGGGCCGTCCACTCGCCGGAAATAACGCCGCCGCGGCCGATGTTCGTTCCCTTGGCAAAATCAAATCCCTTCACGCAGACAAGATAGCCTTCCGGCTTTTTGTAGTCCACCTTCACAGCGCAATTCTCTATGGCGAAATCCATGATCTCGTCCGGGTCCATGCCGATATCTTTGAGTTTTCCCGGCCCCACGGCTGCGATCGACCATGCGTATGTATCCGTCGCAATGGTGGCATCTCCCTTGCCGCGCTTGACGATGGGCAGGGAAATCCGCGAATAGGCGTTGGCATTGAGCCACTTCAAGGTCTCTTGCGCCCGCGCGGCGGCTTCGGGATTTCCTGTCGTCTCATACAACATCACATAAAAAGCGTAGGCGTCGAGATTATGCTCCGTGCTGTACCAGGTGACGGTCGGCCCTCCCTTCAATCCTCCTTCCTGGTCACGGATGGTGTCGAGCCAGTGATAGATATCCTCGGCGACTGGCAGATATCTCTTGTCGCCGAAATGACGGGTATACTGCAAGACCGCTATCCCCAGCCAGATGTTGGGGCCGGCATGTGCGATATATTCCGCCACGTCGCCGGTGGAGGCATAATAGGCGTTCGTAAAACCGCCGCCGTTGGCCTGGATGGCGTGCGTGTAGAAATCCAAGATCCGGCCCGCCCGGCCGGCATCGTCGAACAAAGTGAAGCTAATGGTCGCCAGCGCCTGATCATAGGTAAATGCCCAGTCCGCGACATCCGAATCGCCTTCAAAGCTGGCCACCAGGCCCGTGTTGTTGTTCTGGTGCACGGTAAGCCAGCGATAAAACTTATCCACGACTTTCTTCTCTATCGCCTTTCCCTCTTCGACCTTGGCGGTCACATCCATCTCCACCTGGGCCTTGTGGCTGACGAGCCCCGCAAGGTCCGCTTTGAGCTTATCCTGATATTTCTTGAAGAAGTCGATGGAGGCCTGGAGTTGTTCGACCTTCTGCTTTTCATCGCGATTGGTCAGCAGGAGCGCCCTTTCCAGCATCTCGACCCTGCGGCCCGATTGCGACAACAGGAAGTTCATCTCGTCGATCTTAAGCTCGAGCAAGTCCTTTCCTTTTTCCAGGTTCTTCTGGCGCACAAGGGTGTCGGTGAGCCCTCCCAGGAGCTTTTCGTTCTGATAACGCAGACGGGCGTTGTAAAATCCGACGGTCACAAGCCCCAGACTGAGACAGATGGTGAACACGATGGCCATCGCCTTCAGGAACTTGCGCATATCAGCATACCGCAAGATGCGCGCATTGTCGCGTTTCTCGATGCGGACATACCGCATGCCGACCATGTACTGGTTGATGAGCCCTTCCTTGAGGGGCCTGAGCCATGCCGGATGCGCCGTCGCCTGCGCGGGTCTCGTCCCCGAGGGAATATTGATGTTGAGGGCGATCAGGGCCTTGGGGTCGCCGAACAGCCCCATGTCACGCTCGTTGATCTGCGTGACGACCAGACACAAGCCGCCGGCGCTGACGTCCTGGGTAAAAGCCTCCCTCCAATCGCCTTGCGGCGATCCTTCGGCCGAAAGGAAACGGAATTCAACCGGAAAAATGTGGTCGAGACGTTTATAACGGCGGCGCTCTTCGGTCTTGGGGATAGGGGGCGTATGCGTCATATATGTTCACCAGCATCCTGGAAAGCGCGGGCCATCCGGATCCTCTTGGCGATCGGCGGATGATCGTAGAAAAAAATCTCCATTCCGCGCGAAGGCGAAAAATCCGCAAGGTTCTTCTCGCCCAGCTTGCGCATCATGGAGACAAACGCTTCCGTCGCCCCTCGACGCTGTTCGGGACTTCCTTCGGTCGCCCGCGTGGCCTCCAGGGCAAAACGGTCCGCCTGTCTCTCCAAAATCCTCGAAAAACCGTTCTGGAGAGGCAGAAGGACAAACCCGGCGGCAAAAAGGATGAGCAAAAGCAAGGGCAGGGCCGCCACATCGCTGGGGCCCGCAAAACCAAAAACAGCAAGGAAACGGTCGAAGAGAAAATAAGCCAGCCCGAAAGAAAAAAGGCCGGACGCCAGACTGGCCACGACGAGCTTGGCCGTATCATGCCTGAGGTAATGGCCCAATTCATGGGCCAAGACAACTTCAATCTCCTGGGGGCTGAAGGATCCCAAAAGCGTGTCGGCAAGAAAAATCCGCTTGGCGGCGCCGAGGCCGGCGACCATGGCGTTCGCCTTGACTGTTTTTCTGGAAAAATCCAGGACAAAAATATCCTTGAGCCTGACCCCGTAGCGTCCAAAGAGCGCCAGGATCCGGCGCCGGACCTCGCCTTCTTCCAGCGGCCTGACGCGGAAAAACAACGGCAGGATCGCATACGGAAAGATCCGGGCCAGGATGATGCTCAAAAAAAACCAAAAACAGGCGGCCCACAACCACCAGGTCCCGGGAAACTGGGAAAGAAAAAAATAGACGCTTTCTAATAACGCCAAAGAGACGATAAAGGCAACGACGGATTTTTTCAGGAGATCCTTGGACCATTCTCCGAAGGTCTGCCGGCTCAGGTGGAAACGGTGTTCAAGAAAAAACCCTTCAAAAATATCCAGGGGAAGTCCGGCGACAAAAGACAAAAAAAGAAAGCAGGAGATGTAGAGGGCCGCCAGAAGAAAAAAATCCTCCCTCCATGCCAGAAGCCAGACCTTGAGGGCGCGCGACCAGCCCGCGCATAAAAAAACCAGGAGCGCCGCTATGCTGCCGAAAAGGCGAAAAAAGAAGAGGCGATATCGTATCGCCTGGTATCGCCTGGCCTCGGGGGACGAAGAAAGACTGTTATCTTGTGGAGACATCAGGGACATCCTCCGGGCGTTTCAGACGCTTGGCCTTCTCGACCAGCTCCTCGAACCGTTCATCCTGCCGCAGGTTTGAAAGGTCGGGGTCTTTGCACATGAAGGCGATATCTTCATAACCCAGGGCGATCGCTCGTTCGATCGCCTCGAACGACTTCGAGAGGTCGCCCAAGAGCGAAAAACTACAGGCCAGGTTATAATAAACAATGGGGTTGTCGGGCCGCAGCCTGGAAAGTTTCTTGTCGACCCTGAGTCCCTTGCGGTACAGGCCCTTCTTGGTATAGATCTCTCCCAACACGATCAGGGCATCGACATAGTCCGGGCGGCGGCGCAAAATACCCTCAAAAAAAACTATCTGAAAATCCAGGTCTTCTTTAGGTGGTTTCTTTGCCATAGCCATTGTCAAAAAGAAGGACGGTTATCTTACTTTTCTTCCAGGATCACTTGCTGGTTCAACTGGGACGCGATATGTTCGACGATCCTTTTGTATTCCGCGTAATCCTCCACCGTCACGTCGCGCCTCTTGACTTCCAGAACATAAACATAACGCAAATGACGGCTGTCGGTCATCCCGTAGCGGCTCGACAAGGAAAACCACGGCGTGTCCGCCATGACGGGGTTGGGGAGATATTTTACCGCAAGACGGTCGGGTAATTCAACTTCCAATTCATCTTCTTCTACGCGCAGGCCGCCGGTTTGCAAGGGATAGCGGCGCGCCTCCCTGGCGACAACCGACGTATCGAATCCGCTCATCTGGCTCATGATGCGCGACCGCCCCGCCTTGATGAAATATCTGGGGGCTTCAAAACGGTAAAAGAAAATAACAGGATCTTCAAGGCTGTCAGCGTTCTTGATCGTATAATCGAGAAGACGGCCATTTTCGGAAATGGAACGCACCCTCTGCTTGATGCTCTCCTCGATAAGGGAGGGCATCGTGAATCTCAGCCAATACCGCTGGGCCTGAAGGAAGAAACCTTCCGTCTGGAGCCTTCGCTCGCCCAGAATGGACTCGTCCTTGCGGACTTCGATCTTTGTCTTCGTCACGGCGCGGTTATGGGAAGGCTCGAACAACGGCGTTTTTACCAACTCGTAATCCTGGGGATAGAAAACAAGGACCAGCCTGTCCTGGTCCGGCTCCGGCAGGTCCCCGAAAGATGTCGTGGAAGCCGTGGCATCCATAAAAACCAGCCGCCCCCTCACTTTGACCGCGGCAATCGCATGGTTGAACAAAAGACTCGGAAGGTCCTCCTGATTATCCAGTTCGTCATCCGTCGAGATCAAGACAGGATATGCCTCGATACCGGCCTTCTTCAACATCGCGACAAGCAGGATAGCTTTGTCCTTGCAGTCTCCGTATTTATTGCGGAATATCTCCGGGGCCTCATGGGGCTCATAACCGGCATCGCCGTATTCCACCGCCACATAGCGGATCTCCTGCGCGCAATAATCATAGATGACGCGGATCCTTTCTTCTTCCGTCTTTTTGCCTTTCACCAGCTCCTCGACCTTGGCGGCGATCGCGGCATCCGCGCGGATCTTGTCCTGATAGAGATCACGCCACCAGCGATAGATCTCCTCCCAGCTTGCAAACGTCGTCCACAGGACATAGGGGTTGATCTTGGAAACAGGCGGCATGGACGGCTCCGGGATGATCTGCGGCACATCCCTGAACTCCAGGGCATAAATACGGCTGTTTCCTGTCTCGCGGACCTGGGGCGTCATCGTGAAGCCGAACGTATTGTAGCCGGCGTTGACCACCTTATAGCGCAATTGCCGATCCCTGGGAACGGCAAGGGAAACGCGCTGCAAAAGGACCGGCTCGTCCATCTGGAGCCAATAAACACTGTCAAAATCCTTCTTGTTGGGAAGTTTGGTCTGCAGGATCCTCACCTTATATTCGATGACACACCCCGGCGCCACCTCGGGCATGGAAATGATGCGGGCCCGCGCGTTGCTGTAAAGAGGATAATTCAGGTAGAGCGAGACATCCCTGATGTTTTTGTCGCCGACGGATATGACCGTGCCGTCCGGCCGGATGGTGCGGGCATACTCAAGCTCCACGGTCTCGTAGGTCGAATCGTATGGCAGCGTCACCTCGCCATAACCCTCCTTGCCGCGGTCGTTCAATATCTTGACGACATAATGAAGTTCGGATTCAACCTGGAAGTTTTCCGTCAGACGGATCGCTTCGTCCGCCAAAAGATACAGGACGCTGGCATCCGGATAGGCCTCGGCCGCAGGGCTCTTTTCGATCAAAGAACGGACCTCGGGCGAAACGCCGGAAAAACGCGCCTCCGGCATAGACAGGCCGATGAGGGCGATGCGCTCCCGCGCGCGGGCGCCGAACCCGGGATCCTCCTGGATGCGGCGATAGATTTTTAGCGCCTGGTCGTAGAGATTGGATTTCTCTAAAGTCATGGCGTAATAATACAGATAATCAGGGGCCCCTTCTTCGCCCAGGCGATTAAAGACATCGAGGGCCCGGGTGTATTCGCCGTTCTGGAAAAAGGCCTCGGCGAGGAGCGACTGGGATTGAGGCGAGCGGCCGTTTTTCAGGCACTCTATCGCAAGACCAAAACGCCCCATGTTCAGGTAGAGGCGCCCCAGCTTGACGCAGACAATGTCCCTGGCCTGACCTTCGGGCAAGGCAACCAATGTTTTCTCGTAAAGACGGGCGGCTGTCTGCGCAGCAGCCTGGGAAACAGCGGCATAGCGGTCTGCCGTCCACGTCTCGATGTCGGAGACGCGGCAGCCGCAGAGAGACAGACAAAAGAAACATAACAAAAACGACCTTCTTATCAATAAGCGATAAGTCATAAGTTTTAAGTCCTAAGCTTTTTCATCAAACCCTGAGCATCTTTCCTATCTCTTCAGACTTAGCAAACATATCCTTAAAAACGCCATCATTTGCGAGCGCTAAACTGTGTGCCTTACTCCAAACCTTCAAATCTTTAAAGTTCATATTTTCTTCCTAACTTATGTTTTATAACTTACAGCTTAAAGCTATTCTACCGGATACGGCACGTCTTCTCAATGTCGTTTTGATAAACCGTGACGAGACGGCTGGTCACCGGTCCCGGATGGCCGCAACCGACAGGCTTGCCGTTGTATCGTGTCACGGCCGCAACGCCAACGAGGGCGTTCGTCACAAAGATCTCATCGCAGCCATAGAGCCATTCGGGGCCGAATGCCGTCTCATAACAACGGACCTTCATGCCGGCCAGGAGTTCCAAAACTCTCGCTCGCGTGATGCCGGGCAGACAGCCGCCCTCCAGGGACGGCGTCAGGACATCCCCCTGCTTGACACAAAAGACGTTCGTGCGCGACCCTTCCACCACCTCAAAGCCGGCATTCAGGAAAAACGCCTCATCCGCTTTGCGGGAAGCGGCAAACAGGCCGACACGGCGGTAAAAATCCCGATGAGTGGTTTTCACGCAAGGGACGCCGGAAAACCCAGCCCGTTCTTTATCGTACAGAACGGCGGAAAACACAGGGGCTTTCTTCGAAGAAATCTCGACGGGCAACGGCCTCTCCACTATGCAAACTTCTGTTTTGCGGCGACTCGCCCCGCCACAAACCCCATTGGCAGCAGGGGCTGTCGAAACAACCAACCGCAGGGCGCCATCCCGCAGGCCGTTACGCCGGATCAATTCCCTCACAGCCCCCGCAAGTCCCCGGCAGCTCGGGGCTTTAAGGCCGACAACCGGACAGCTTGCATACAAGCGTTCCAGGTGCCTCTCTAGAAGATACACCCTGGCATGGCGCACGCGCATGGTCTCAAACAAACCGGCACCTGACTTCAGGCAGGCCGCGCCGGTGCCGGCCGCAGCCTGCCGGATAAAATGCCCGTCAAGATATAGCTGTTTCATAACTCCTGCTTTCCTGTCAAGGCCTCGAATAAAACGCGTGCCTTGACCAGGGTCTCCTCATATTCCTTCCGGGGATCCGAATCCGCGACAATGCCGCCGCCGACATGAAAGCTCACCCTCTCTTTTTGTTTCAGAAGCGTGCGGATGAGGATGCTGAATTGCAGCGTCTCATGGAAACTCATATATCCCAGCGACCCCGTATAGATGCCGCGGGCTACAGGCTCCAGCTCCTCGATCAATTCCATGGCGCGGATCTTCGGACACCCCGTTATCGACCCGCCGGGGAAACAAGCCCTCAATAAATCCCAACGGTCGCAACTGGGGCCAAGCCGGCCTTCGATCTCCGACGTCGCCTGAAAGACCGTCCGGTAGGCCTCGATGGTCCGCTTCTGGCGCAGACGCACCGTGCCGTAGTCGCAGACCCGTCCGAGATCGTTACGCTCCAGATCGACGACCATCAACAACTCCGCCTTCTCTTTTGCGCTCTCCCACAGCTCCCGCCTGTTCCGCCCATCTTTGCGGCGGTCGCCCGTCCTGGGGCGCGTCCCCTTCATCGGCCTCGTCGTCACCGTCCTGCCGTCGTAAGACAAAAATTGTTCGGGAGAAGCGCTGATAATGCTGAAATCATCGCCGCGAAAAAATGCGCCGAAAGAAACGGGAAAAGCGCGGACGAGACGTTCATAAAGCTGCCAGTCTTCCAAAGAGGTACGGCCGGTGAACCGCTGAGACAGGTTGATCTGGTAAATGTCGCCTGCCGCGATATGCCCCTTGGCCTTCCTGACCGCCGCAAGATATCCTTTTTTGGTAAAATCTGACCGCCAGTCAGACGGGCCCGGCAAAAATGGCTCCTGGCGCAAAACGCGCCCGTCTGGCCCGGATGCTTCCAGCGCGGCCAGCATCTCTTCGAGGCGCCGCCGGGCCCTTTTCTTGCGGCTGCGCCCGTGTTCGGGAAAACCGCTTGAAAAAACAAGCATCTCGTTTTTGAGCCGGTCGAAGACGGCGGCGCCATCATAAAGGCCGAACAGGACATCGGGCACGCCTGTCGGAGGTTTTTTCCTGCGCCGGATATTCTCGAAAGAAAAACCAAAATCATACCCCACGAATCCCGCCGCCCCGCACAAAAACGGATAGGCCAGGCGCTCATCTTCGGCCAGGACGTATTCTTCCAGGCACGACCGCAAGAAGCCGCCGACAGAATCTTTGATCTCCTCTTCCCTGTTTCCTTTCTTGAGTGTCGTGCGGCCGTTCTGGCAGCGCAAGACGGCAAAAGGTAAAACGCCGAAAAAAGAAAAACGGCCGCGCCGGGAATGCCCCTGCGCGCTCTCCAAGAGGAATGCGTGCGGTTCGCCGGAAAAAGACCCAAAATACCGGCGCACAGGCGCCGGGCCTTTGATCAACTTATAGGAAACATGCATCATCTTTCAGGAGAACGGTGTAATTCGGGACGATCTGCGCCGGATGGTACATTTCTTTTGTCCGGCGGATGTTATCAAGACCGACGGCATCCATGATGTTGATCTCTTCAGAGAGGCTGCAGCGACGGCTGAATTCCCGGAAGACATAGGCGGCGATCCCCTTCAGGGCGAGGTCCGCAAATTCAAAGTTAATGCAGAATTTCCCGTCGGAGAGAAGAAAACCGGAGCTGAAGGCCGCCGGGCGGCCGCCGCACTCCACGACCACAGCTTTCGCTTTCAACCCCGCAAACGACCCCAGCATGGCCTCCAAGACCCGGCGGCTGTCGTCGAGCATCGCCAGATAAATATCATCGCGCCCTTTCTCTCTTCGCTGCGCCGCCCACCGGTCATAGAGGCCCAAAACCGCGCGGCGGTCGCCCGGCCGGTACGCCCGCACCCGGGCCCGGCAGTGTTTTTCAAAATAATTGCAAAGGTTCCTCTGGTGCCGGTAGCTGTTGCCGGCGAGCGCGGCCATGTCTCGACGGCGCACGACATACTCGTCGCATTTCTTGTAATGACGAAAGGTTTTATGATCGAACACAGCCAGATCCTCTGCGGCCGCGTTTTCGATGCGCGAGATGTCCCGGTTGCGGTTTTTCTCTTCCATGAACCGGAAACACTCTTTCAAGATCCCTTCATCGCCGCAGCCGAGGGGCGGCAGATACATAAAACAACCGGCCCTATTTTCAAAAAAACAACACAAGGCATCCTGCACAAAGGCCCAGCGGATCGCAAACAAGCGGCGCCAGACGACGATGTTGGCAAAGGCATACGCCGCCAGCGGCCGGCGGACCCTTGAGAGATAACGATCGAAGATCCCGCGGTCAGAAAGACGAAGAAGACGAAGTTTCATGTGTCTATAGGATCAAAGTCCAGGCAAGACGGCCACGACATCATAATCCGACGGATATTCCTGGAATAGCCGCGGCTCTCTCGCCGCCGCATCCTTGAAGGCCTGCGAAAGAAGAAACTTTTTAAGATAGACAATGTATTCGCGGGTCAAGGCATCCTCCAGGTGTTCGCGGATATACGGGCACTTGGTATCCACGGCAAGGACCGCCTGTCCCTCGTGGCGCGCCAGAAGGAACGGATAGATCTGGCAATCGAGCGGCCGGGAAGGATATATCTTGCATTTCCGGCCGGAGGCGTCGAAACAGGAACAGATGAAATGATCCCCGTCGGCCACGAGGTCGATGCGCGCCGCCTGGTGGCCGGAGGCACCCTCATGGCTGAAGACACAGCTGGGGACGATATCTTTTTGCGTCAGCTCCCTGATCTCCTCGAAAAGGAACAAAGGCGACCAGACGCTCGGGTTCTCGGCGAAACGGCAACAGCCGTCGCAGGCTAAACACACGTCCGAAGGGACCACCTGCCGCAAGACGATCATGGCTCTCCTTGAAGTTGGACAAGAACCGTTCTCTCGCGGGGACGGTTATCGAAATCAACCAGGACGATCTGCTGCCAGGTGCCGGAAGCAAGCCTGCCTTTCAAGAAAGGAACGGCGAGAGACGGCTTCAACAGCGAAGCACGCAGGTGGGAAAAACCATTGGCGTCCCCCCAGGTCGCATCATGATGGTATCCCTTCTTCTCCGGGATAAGCTTCTCGAAAAAATCCTTGATGTCCTGTTCCAAGCCTGGCTCATATTCACAGGTCGTCAGGCCGGCTGTGGAACCGACGACAAAAGCAAACGCCGTCCCTTCTTTCAAGCCCGAACGCGCCACGACGCCGGAAACATCCGACGATATATCGACGATATCGCAATGCCCCTTGGTTTGATAAGTCAATTCTTGAGAAAATATCTTCATAGGGTTGTCCGGCGCACGGCACCTTTTTCCCTCAAGGGGGTTATTTAACGACGCTGCCTTCTTTGACGGTGCGGTCGGGCGAAAGTACGGAAACGCCCGTGTCGTCGGAAGCCGCCAGGAGCATCCCCTGGCTCTCGACACCGCGGATGACCGCCGGCTCCAGGTTGTCGACGAGGACGACTTGGCGGCCGACGAGCTTTTCGGCTTCATAAAAAAGACGGATGCCGGCGACGATCTGCTTGATCGTTCCGCCTGCATCGACGGTCAGGACATAAAGGCGGTCCGCCTGGGGGTGGGGTGCGGCCGTCTTGATTGTCGCGATCTTCAACTCTGCCTTCCTGAAATCCTCATAAGTGATCATGGTTCTCTCTTCTTCCTTTGTGTTAGATAATCCAAACGGTTTTTGTTCATCCTTTTAGACGCCAAGGCCTTTGAGTTCTTTTAAGGCCTCCTCGATCATCTCCTTCGGATAGTGGAAATCCTTGAGGTTCCCGGAAAGATAATTGTCATAAGCGGTCAGGTCAAAATGGCCATGACCGCTGTAATTGATCACGATGCATTTGGCTTTCTTCTGTTCCCTGGCAACCAGGGCCTCCTGGATGCCGGCATGGATGGCGTGCGCGGTCTCCGGCGCAGGCAGATGCCCCTCGGTCTTGGCAAAAAGGATCGCCGAAGAAAAGATCCCCGTCTGGGAAACGGAAACGGGACGGATGATCTTTTTATCGATCAGCGCGCTCACGAGAGGTGCACAGCCGTGATAACGCAGCCCGCCGGCGTGGATGCCGGGCGGAATGAAGCTGTGACCGAGTGTATACATCTTCAACAGCGGCGTCAGCTTGGCCGTGTCCCCATAATCGTAACAGAAGGGCCCGGCGGTCATTGTCGGACACGCCGTCGGTTCTACGGCCACGAAATCGATCTTGGCCCCTCTGAGCTTGTCCTTGACGAACGGGAACACAAGCCCCGCAAAATTACTGCCGCCGCCGACACACCCGACAAGGACGTCCGGTTTTTCGCCGATCATCTTGAGCTGTTTTTTGGTTTCCAGACCGATCACGGACTGATGCAAAAGCACGTGATTCAAGACGCTCCCTAAAGAATACTTGGCGTCGTCATGCGTCGCCGCGTCTTCGACCGCCTCGGAAATGGCAATCCCCAGGCTTCCCGGCGTGTGGGGATGCTTTTTAAGGATCTCCCGGCCGGCGCGGGTATGCTCCGAAGGGGACGCAAAGACTTCGGCGCCCCAGATATGCATAAGGGATTTCCTGTGGGGTTTTTGCTCAAAGCTCACCTTGACCATGTAAACGGTGCACTTCAATCCAAAGATGCTGCAGGCGTGGGACAAGGCAGAGCCCCACTGGCCTGCGCCTGTCTCCGTGCAGATGCGGCTGACGCCTTCTTTTTTGTTGTAATACACCTGGGCGATGGCCGTGTTGGCTTTGTGGCTGCCCGGAGGGCTCAAAGATTCATCCTTGTAATAGATCCTTGCCGGTGTCTTTAAGGCCTTCTCAAGGCGTACGGCCCGTTTCAGGGGTGCCGGCCGCCAGATCTTGTAAATCCCGCGGATCTCGTCCGGGATATCGATCCAGCGTTCGCGGCTCAACTCCTGCTTGATCAGGGATCTTGGGAATATCGGCTCCAGTTCCTTGGGATCCAGGGGTTTTTTCGTCGCCGGATTCATGGGCGGCGCCAGCTCAAACGGCAGGTCTGCGGCAACGTTATACCACGCGCGGGGGATGTCTTTTTCAGGCAAGAATATCTTTTCTTCTGAAGCGCGCATACGACCTACTCCTTATTTTTCCTTGAATTTCTCTTCCAGCCTTCTGAGACGGACAAGAATCTCATTGGTTTTAAGATAACCGCAAATCAGCTCGCGGATGAACGCCGTCAGCAGAAAGATGACCAGAAACGCCGCCCCCAGCGAAATCCACGGATGCTGCCGGATAAACTGTCCCCAGGCATCCACCCATGAGGGCCTCTGAAGATGCTGGGAGGCCTGCGTAAAGGCCTCTATCACCGCGTTGCGGAACACTTCGCTATCCTGAAGCACGGGGTCAAAGGAATTATAGGGCATAATCCTCCTGTTTTTAGGACATCATTATACCCTGAGAGAGGGGGATTTTGAATAGAAATCGCGGGACGCGGCTTCTCCTCGCTTGAACGCTCGAAAATTTCTTGCCCAGGGTTGCCGGGCACGAAATTCTCTTCGCAAGCTTCGGAGTGCTCCGCACGGCTATAAGCCGTGCGGGATAATTCCTGCCTGCCGGCAGGCAGAGATGGTTCCTTGTGAAGACGGATGACCTCACCGATCCACCCGCCACTACTGCTTTGGCGGGTTTTGTTCGCCCAAACAATTTACGTTCATTATCATTCCGTAAATTGTGGGCTCACAAAAAAAGAAGGCTGGGGTTAGCCAGCCTTGATGAGTGAAGCGCTTAGTGCGACTCTCTCGCACCCGCTCCTTTCTTGTATAGACAAGTTTACGGATTTTACCGGGCCAAACAAGGGAAAAAACAGCTTTTCAAGAAAGCGTTTTCTTGTTTAGCCCGCCCTAAGGGCGGGCTAAACAACCCCGAGGCTTACTCGGTCTGCTGTTCCAGCAGACCAGGAAAATTTTTGCCGAGTGGCCGGCTGGCGAAGATAGCCAGGCCCTCGTGGCAAAAATTTCCAAGTGTCCGCCACCACTGCGTCGGCGGACATCCGCCAATGCATGAGTGGCGGATGCTTAAGCAAGGGGTCAAATCAAGAAGCTGCTTATTTCTTCTTCAGCCCTTTCGGGGAATCGACGGAAAGGACGTTCGTGGACTGAACGAAGTAAACAGGGTTACCCTCGGCGTCATAACGGTCATCGATCCGGAAGACCTTTGTCGCCACCAGCTTCATCTTGAGGACGGTGCCGTCCTCCAGGAAATACTGGTTGAAATATTCATTGGCCTGATTGATATCAATGGGCGTCGCGTCGACGAGCTCCGCCCCGAAATTAAGCTTCACCTTATCCGCCATATAGGCCTCACTTTGACTGTGATTCGACCGTCTCCTGGGTGTTTTGAATGATCTGTTTGACCCTTGGGTTGTTCATAAACCTGAGAAATTTCTCGTTGGTCCGCAGGTAATCGAGGTCCTGACGCTCGATCGCCTCTTTGATCTTGGGATCGGAGACGATGGCTATCACTTCCTGGTCTTGGGACAGGTCCTGGATGCCGGAGATTGTCTGGGGATTTTCCGTAATGGCCTTCTGGTACTTCTCCCAGTTCAACTCACCCCTGTCTTCGAAGCTCGCGATATCCGTCTCGCGTATGGTCACGAGGCCCATCGTAGAGGTCATGATGCGGTAGTTGCCGTCTTCCTTGCCCAAGACCTGCCCGACAACGACCCCGCCGTCCTTCAATTTAATGAAGGCATTGGCCTTGACCTTCTCCTGGCCCTGTTCGGCCGCAGAGCCGGCCAGCGCAAAAAAGCATAGGCCGCAAAAAATAACGACAGGAATCCCGAGGAAACGCTTGGACCCAAAAATATCTTTATCCTTCGCCGTCTTTTCCATTAGAGTTGTCCTTGCGGGTTTTCAGCCGCAGGCCCGCCTGCGGCCGTGTTTATTCTCTCAACTGCCGTGCCTTTTGTCAAGCAACACCGCCTGCCGCCGGAAACCTCACGGCTCCAGGCACCTGACCACTTCGCCCACATACATCTGGTGGTAATCTTTTTTGGGATAGTTGTCTTCAATCGCTGGATCCAGGAAACATCGAGGATCGATCCTCTGGGCGTAGATCTTTTTGCAGACGATCACCAGGCGTGCCTGGGCAAAATACACCGCCCCGCTCTTGTCGAAACGCGCGGTCAGGCCGGTTGCCTTCACCTTATCCACATCCCTCCCGGATTTCGAGCCGCAAAAAGCCAGGATCTTTTTGTATTTCTTCCCGAAAAAATTCAGCGTGTAAAAAGAATGGCTCTCCATGAATCCGTAGGTATGGCGATTCGGCCGTACGAAACAGAAGCAGACCGGCCTGTGCCACAAAACGCCCCACGCGCCCCAGCTGGCGGTCATCATGTTATGCGCCTCTCGCGTGCCGGCGGCAATCAACATCCAGTCCTTGCCGACAGCCCGGAAAGGATTGTCCTTGATCTGTTCGGGTTTCAATATCATGGATTTCCTGGCCATAACCACCCTCCGAAGACCCTTAACTGCGCAGCGCTGCATTGTCCGTGATCTGGGCCGCGACCAGGCCGACATACTGTTTATCGACGTATCTGACGGACACCAAATCGCCCTGATTGACATCATTGAACGAGATGACTTTGCCGAACTGCTCCACTTTGGTATTATCCGTCACCACAAATGTGATTTCATCGCCGCCCGTGTTGACGACAAGCTTATCGCCGACCCAGTCGACATCGGCGACCCATCCCTGGATCTCCGGCATCCGGGGGACGGCCGCAGGATCCACATCCTCGGCCGGCACATCCCCGCAGCACAGGAGCGCCGCAGACAAAACCATGAATGCTGCCTTTTTCATGTGTATCCTTTCGTTTGGACCTTGCAGAAACCCTTTAAGCTTATTCCTGGGCGGCCAATATCTGAAGACGCCTCAGGACCTCCTGCATCGCCGGAACGGACAGGTCGCGCTCAAGAGAAAACCGCGGCTTGCGGGCAAATATCTTCTTTTCATCCTGCGTCAACAACTCAAAGCCGTCGGCAAACAGCGACAAGACAACCGGCTTCACTTCAGTGCCGGCCAAGAACGCCTGGGCCCTGACCGGCTTATCGGACGTCACAAAAAATTTGGCGAACTCCGCATCCTGCATCCGGACTTCACTCAGCCACCCCAGATACTTGCCGGCGCGGTGCGCCCAGGTCTCCCTCTGGATCTTGACGACAAACGAACTTTTTTTGAAAAGGTGCACTTCAAGATATGAAGGCGAATTCCTGCTTTCCGGTATCAGCCGCACGCGCAGGCGGTAGCCGCCGGCAGAGGCGTCCCAGACCGGGAACAAGGAAAACCGAGCCACACGGCCGCCGAGCTGTCTTGCCAGCGCCTTAAGAACGCCGGCCCTCTTCAGGTTCCATCCGTAATAAAACCCCATAAAAACAGCAAAGATCAGGAACAGAGGACCGAGCTCAACAACCACAGACCAAAAATCCGGGGGAACCGCCGGGGACATACGCCCCGCCTCCAGACGGCCGCACCATGCAAGGCCGGCCGCCGGCAAGCAGAGAACGACAAGACTCTTTCTGAATGACGGTAACGCCCGCCTCATGCTCCTCCCTATGCCATCGACTGCTGCACCCCGCGCTTATCGGCACCTGGCGCTAAATGGTATTGCGCCAGTGTTCCCTCGCGGGAAAATTGCACGGCTATTCCGCCAACTGCGGAAGAAGTTTGCGATAAATATAAACGGTCGCCATCATGACCGTAGGGATGGCGGCGAATATCCCGATCAGCAGCGCCAGCATCCCCAAAAGGACCACGCCGATGCCGGCCAGGTCGAACCAAAAAATATCCCAACGAACACCCTCCGTCGCCTTCGAGCTTAATTTCAACGCCTCTACAGGCCCCGCCTTTTTGTCGATGATGAAATAGGAAAAGAACTGAAAACGCACCGCCCACATGAAGCCGGGCACGACCAGAAGAATGAGGCCGCCCAGGACAATGAGGGAATAAAGAACAGAGCTGGCCAGGTATTTGAAAAAAAGACCATAATCCGTAAAAAGCCTGACAAGTCCCGTCGGCAGGCCGTCATGGATCTGGAGCGTTACACGGATCATCCCCATCTGGACGACAAGGCCGACAGCCCAAAAAACGAAAGTGCCCACGACATGGGCCGCGGGAAAAAGCTTGGGGTCCAGGTGGGAAAAATAGTTCTGCAGCCCGCTGGCGGCCATGACGATCAAGAGTGCGCCGGCAAAAAACCAGAAATGTTTTTTCATCTTTTCCCACCCGAAAGCAAACGCTTCTTGACGGGTAAACCTCTTGGCTTCCATTTCGTCCCCCCCTCTATCTTTGCATGCGGTTATGGACCGTTTTCAGCGGTCAAGGACTTTCAAAAAAGCCTCCACGACATTCGGGGCAAACTGCGTCCCGCTGCCTTTCTTGAGCTCGGCGACAGCGGTCTCTTTGCTGAGCGCATCGCGGTAAGAACGCCTGGATGTCATCGCATCGTAGGCGTCCGCGACGGTCACGATCTGCGCCCAGGGGTCGATCTGGCCCTCTTTGAGCCCGTCGGGATACCCCCGGCCGTCATACCGCTCGTGATGGGAGCGCACAACCGCCAGCATTTTCTTTTCCAGAAAAACGGGCTTCAAGATCTCTTCTCCCGTCACGGGATGCTGTTTGATCGTGGCCCATTCCTCGTCTGTAAGCTTTTCAACCTTGTTGAGGATCCTCTCGTCAATGCCTAACTTGCCGATGTCATGGAGCTGGGCCGTCTCCTTGAGCATATCGGCTTCCTCAGGCGAAAACCCCATCTGGAGGGCGATCGCCCTCGAATAATCGGCCACGCGGTCCGAGTGCCCGCGCGTATAGCTGTCTTTGGCCTCAAGGCCCCGCACCAGAGACTCGACGATACGGTAAAAATAATCACGCAGGGCACGGCGCGATTCAAGCAGGCTCCTTGCCATCTCATTGAAAGAATTCCCCAGCTGGCTGATCTCATCATGGCCTTTGATGTCTACTTTGTAAGCCAGGTCTCCGGCCGCGATACGACGCGTGGCCTCCTGGAGTTCAAGAATGGGCCTGGTTGTCCGGCTGGACACCCAGACGCCCAGGAGAAGAGAAAGAACAATGCCGAGCGCCAGAACGATCAGGAAACGGCGGTTGAGTTCCCGCTCCATGTCGAAGACGTCCCTGGCGGAAATATCGATCCCCAGCACGGCCACAGCCCGGCCCGCCTTGTCGCGCACAGGCGCATAGCCGGACAAGGTGACGCCCCATTCGTCGACCATCAGCTTCTTGTCGGCCGACGGGGCCTCAAACGCCTTTTCCATCTCCGGAAAACGCGAGGCGTCATAGGGGTCGCCGGGATAAGAGGTCAGGACGCGGTTGTTCTTGTCCTTGACCACAGGGTTTATGTCCACGATGAACTGCCAGGCCCCGTGTTTCTCTGTCTGCGTCATCGTATAGATATAAAGGATCCTGGGATTTGTCTCCTTGATCCGGCGCAGGACCGCGGCGATCGCCTGATAAGCTTCGCTATCGACCCCTTGCCTGTCGAGGGGGACGGACATCAGTGTATCACCGTCGATCATAAGGCTTGCCGTCTTTGTCAGGACGATAAGCCCCTGCCTCAACTGCTGAAACTGGGCCTCAAGACTGACGCGATGGATAAGGATATTGCCGAGGAAAGTGACGAGAAACAAAGAAAAGATGAACGCGATGGTGACTTTCGCGCGGAAACTCAGATACAGGGGGAATATTTTCTTCATGGACGAGAAATCGCTCCTGTTTTTGCCGTATCTTTAGCATCAGCATAACGCAAAAACAGGAAAATGGGAACAAAAAAGCCGTAAATGATTGGAAAAAATCAGATACAGCACGGTGGCGAAGAGGATAAAAACTTGTTGAATTCAGGGGGTATTTTTTGTATAATCTTCCCACTCTAAAGATTGCTTCGGGGACGTCGCTTAGCCTGGTTTAAGGCCCTTGATTGTCGATCAAGTGATCGTGGGTTCAAATCCCATCGTCCCCGCCATTTTGCCGTCTCTGGCGGCAAAAGGCGGGTGCCGGAATCTCTGGTTCCGGCCCCGCTCCTTAATAAAAGAGGCCGCACAGTGTGCGGCCTCTTTTTTATGTACCTGGTCCCCTGCAAATTTGCCCCTCGCAAAAACACTCGCAAATTCTGTCGCCCGCCTTCGGCGGCTCCACAATTTACTTCGTTTGCTTCGGGGTGATTTCCTTGCCTTGCTGGGCAAGGCAAGGAAATCTATGGGCGATGAAGGACTGGTTCGACGCACTCGCTCGTTCCTCACTCGCTTGCTCACCACAAGTCGAACCATCCTGAGCAAGCGTCGAGCGCAAACGAGACGCGCGTCGAAGGATCCACCCCAAATTAATGGGCGGTACTGGACTCGAACCAGTAGACCCCCTGAATGTAAATCAGGTGCGCTAACCAATTGCGCTAACCGCCCGATGCCTCTTTCTGTTCCTTTTACGCTCCGGAAAACTTGCCCAGGGCGATAAGCGAAAAGACCATCACGAACAAAGCGACGGTCTCTGTGATACCGAGCACAGCCAGGTAGTTGCCGAACCCCTTGCCGGTCTCGCCCATCGCGTCGCAGGCCACAGCTGCGCACCTGCCCTGCCACAAAGCGGACAAACCGATGGCCAGGCCGCAGAAAGCGCCGATGCCCCACAGATACTGCCCCTTGTTGGCCAGATCCAGGACCTTGTTCATGACGATATTGCCGTAGATCGTCTGCGTCAGGGGCGCGCCGACAAGCGCGACAAGAAGAAAAGACGCTGTCTTGTTCTGCGAAAAGTTCTTCTTCCAGGCGCCGATGGCCGCCATGCCGGCCGTGCCCGCGCCGATCGCAGATCCGCAAGCCGCCAGGGCTAATATAAGAGCTGCACCCAAATCCTTAAACTGTACCAAAACGCTTCCTTCCATCTCTTTCCTCCTTAATCCCGCCTCTGGCGGGATTAGGCCCTCCGCTTATTTGGTATTGCGGCGGCCTACCCCCTTGTGGGGTTAACTCCGAGGCGTATCTTGAGAATTTATGACTGCCCGCCGAGTCCTGGCCCGGCCTGCCGGCCAGGGCCGAGATGAGGCTGGTCGCAGACATAAATTATCAAGATGTTTACGCAAGGAGTCATTCTTTCTCCGATAATGGTTGATACGGCGTCCCCGACCACGTCACGGCCGCGTGCCCCGAAAACTCCAAAACATTCAACCGGACGCCATGCACAAGGACCGACATGGGGCCCAGGACGATATTGAGCGCGTGGCCGGCGATGACGATCGCCACGGCCCCGATGATGCCGATAATCCCCGAAGCGGCGGCGCCGGCGGCCATGAAATTAAAGGCGTCGGCAATGGCGATGGTCGCCAGACCGACGGCAAAAAGACGGATATAAGAAACGACGTCCGTGAAATTATTCACGAGACTCAACGCCAGCGTCCCGAGGCCAGAGCCGACGGCCTTGAAGATATTCTTCTGGAAATTGACGAAGACGACCACGAGTGCGATCCCGGCGACGATGAGATATTTCCCCGCGGAAGGGAAAGGATCGCCCAAAAGCAGGGTCTTGGCCAGGAAAAATGCCGCCCAGATGATGGACAACCACCCCAGCTCCGCCACGGCGACGGGCGACGGCAGGAGGACCGCAAAGCGCCACAGGTGCGCGATCGTCAGGTGGACCGCCCCGATCCCGAAGCAGAGCGCCTGGACAAAACCGGCATCGCTGAGCTGGGGCAGCGGGGCCTTGATACCCAGGTTCACGAGCCAGGCCTGGCCGAAGAAAACGCCGCTCAAGACCCCCCAGACAATAGCGCAGGAACTCAACACATACATAAGAAAGAACGGCGCCTTGTTCTGCACTTTTTTGCCGAACTTGCGATACGCCCAGAGGGTCAGAAGAAAATAAACCATGCCGTATCCGGCGTCGCCGATCAGGATGCCGAAAAACAAGCTGAAAAAAAGCAAAAACGTCGGGCTGATGTCAAGTTCCTTGTATCCCGGGGTGATCTCAAGAAGCTTGAGGACCGGCTGGATAAGAGAGATCCAGCGGGGATTGCGCAACAAGGTCGGGACGCGGTCTTCCGGCGATGGATCGTCCGTCAAAAGGCCCCATCCCTCCTTTTGGGCGGCGCCGGACAACATCTCCATCTGATCCGATGGCGCGTAACCCGTCAGATACGTCAAGGCGCCTTCCTGCCCCATGCCGGCGACGGCCCTGGCAAACTCCAGGTCTTTCTCTAAAATTTTCTTCTGGTGCAAAAAACATTCTTTGTGGCACTGGACAGTCCGGCCTTCCCGGATCAGCTGTTCCATGACGCGCCCGTCTTCTTGCCGGCGTTTTTTCATGGCCGCCAGGCCCATCTTCGGCGGGACAATCTCCTTAAAAGGAATAACGACAGACTCGCGTGAAATGACGGCGCATAGCGCGCTGCCGTTGTGCGTCCTCAAGACCTCCACAACAACGTCCTGGGGAAACTTCTTTAAGTCGGCAACAGGCACCTGATACAACCGCACATAAATGCCCCGGTCGCGCAGCGTTTTTAAAAGCTGGGGATCGAAGTCGCCCCACGGCTCCCATTCGCCGATATTGACCGCCAGACTCCGGGAGAATTCCTTGAGGTGCTGATAGCGTTTCCCCAGATCGACGACATGGAGTACGTCCTGTTTCCAGTCTTTCTCTTTCTTCGGAGCAACGGGGGCTTTCGTCTCATCGACAAAGATCTCTTCCTGCAGGACGGCCAGGGCCTCGTCCAAAAGCTCGATGTCGCGCTGGCACGCCTCGACATCCCCGCCTGCCGGCACCTTGTCGTGCTCGACGTGGACGACGCCCAGCGAACGCAGGCGCTCAACTAAGCCATGCGCATCCTTGGCCTCGACGATAATGCCGACTTTTTTCATAGGTACGATCATGAGGACCTTAATGTGTCCACGACAGCGGACATCCAGCGATATCCTGTGTAACCATCCTTAAAGTGCCCCGCAGGGGCCTTCGGGGTGAAACAGGATGCGATTTCAACTCCCTACCAACATAACACGTTCAATTTTCCTTTTGGCAATCTTGGAACGGCCGACCGCGTTCGTCATCTGGTCGCCGATATAAATCTTAATCAGGCGGATCGCCTCTTCGGCTTCGGGGATCTTGACCTTCTCGAAAAGGTTGACGCGCTGCGTCGTGATCCTCAATTCCTGGCGCAGGATGGCCTGCGCTTCATTGAGGACCTCTATTTCCTTGCGCAAAGACACGATCTCCCTCAAGGCATCCACGGCCTGGTCCACCCAGAGAGGCGTCAGAAACAAATCGTATTCGGCAGGGTCAAAGACAAGGCGCTCAAAGACGGGCAGATCGACGCCCGCGACGTTACGCACCCCGCGGACGGCCTCCCTGGGTTTCAGCCACGCCCCCAAAGAAACGCTTTTGTCCGTCAGCAGGCCCGCCCAGACCTGCCGCTGCGCAATCTTCGACTTCTCTTTGGCTCGCCGGTCCTCCAGGGCTGCGTTCAGATGCAGGATCTCCAGCTGCAACTGCTGTTTTTTCAACTGGAGGGTCGGCAGATAACGCTCGTAGCTCTTGAGGGCATCCCGCTGGCGCTTCAGTTCACCCTTAGTCAGTTTAATCTTTGCCATGTCAAACCAACGACTAACTTTTTGCCTTCCAGTATTTTTCGATCAACGCCTTCTTGATGCCCGTCTCTTCCGGTGAAAAGCATTCGGCCAAAATCTCCCAGCCGCGGTCCAATGCTTTCTCAAGCGAGATATTGACTTCCAGAGACATCATCTGGCTTTCAAAGAGCCCGCCGTAACGCAGGAGCTTTTTGTCCCAGTTCGACATCTGGAAACCCATGGCCTGTTTTTCAAGGGTCTCGCGGTAGCTGGCGAACAACTGGATCATCGTGTCCATGATCGTGCGGTGGTCGTCGCGCGTGGCGCCGTTGACCTGCTGTTTGAGACGGGACAGCGACCCGAAGGGCTCGATCACCTTGTTCTTCAGATAAAACTGCCCTTCGGTGATATATCCCGTATTGTCCGGAACGGGGTGCGTCACGTCGTCGCCGGGCATGGTCGTCGCCGCCAGGATCGTGATGGAGCCCGCCGTGTCGAAATCAACGGCCTTCTCGTAACGGCTGGCGAGCTGGCTGTAGAGGTCGCCCGGATAGCCGCGGTTCGACGGCACCTGCTCCATGGTGATGGAGACCTCTTTGAGGGCGTCGCAGAAATTCGTCATGTCGGTCAAAAGGACCAGGACCCGTTTGCCGGACAATGCGAACTGCTCGGCAACGGCCAGGCTCAAATCGGGCACGAGCAGGCATTCGACCGTCGGGTCTGCGGCCGTGTGGATAAAAAAGATCGCACGCGACAAAGCGCCCTTCTCTTCCAGGGTGTCGCGGAAAAAGAGATAGTCGTCGTGCTTCAGGCCCATGCCGCCCAGGATGATGATGTCCACCTGCGCCTGGATGGCGATGCGGGCCAGGAGGGCGTTATAGGGCTCGCCGGCGATGGAAAAGATCGGCAGTTTCTGGGATTCGACGAGCGAATTGAAGACGTCGATCATGGGGATATTGGTGCGGATCATCCGGCGCGGGATGATGCGCTTGACCGGGTTGACCGACGGCCCGCCGATATCCACGAAGTTTTCGGAGAGCGCCGGACCCCGGTCCAGAGGTTCGCCCGAGCCGTTGAAGATACGCCCCAGGAGATTTTCGCCCGAAGCCACGCGCATGGGATGTCCCAGAAACCTGACCTGGTCGCCCGTGGAGACGCCGCGGCTGCCGGCAAACACCTGGAGCGAGACGCGCTTGCCGTCGATGCGGATGACCTGCGCCAGAGAAACGCCGCTCTTGGTTATGACCTGCGCGATCTCCATGGATCCGACGCCGTCGGCCTCGACGGTGATGACATCGCCTGCGATCTGGATGATATGCGTATAAACTTTATGCACGTTCGCCGTCCTTTTTGGATTTAAGCTGGGTATCGATCAACACCTGGATCTCTTCCTGTATCTTTGTGTATTCAGCCGTGTCCTGCGCCGCCGAGTTCCAGCCGCGGAAGAGCTGGCGCAGCTGGTGGAAGAAATGCAGGGCGCCTTCCTTGTCCGTAAACGCAAAATCCGCCTGCAGGACGTTTTTATAGATAAAACCGTAGATGGCCTTCTGGCGCTCGGCGCTTGTCGCCTCGTCGACAGAGTCGAAGGCATTCTGCTGCAGGTAAACGAAATCGAAAAATTCTCCTTTGAGATAATCCACATAATCCTTAAGCGACGTGCCCTCTTCGCCGATGACTTTCATCATCTGGCCGACATCGTGGCTCTTGCGCAGGATGGCATGGCCTGCGGCGATCTCGCGGGCGTCGATGATGCTGGGATACTTGCTCCAGCTGATCAAAGGGTCGATCGCCGGATACCTGCGCGCATCCGAACGTTCGCGCGAGAGGCCGTGGAAGGCGCCGACGACCTTGAGGGTCGCCTGCGTCACCGGCTCCTCGAAATTGCCGCCCGCAGGACTCACCGTGCCCCCGATCGTGACAGACCCCGTCGTGCCGTCATAAAGCCTGACGACGCCGGCGCGCTCGTAAAAAGAAGCGATGCGCGATTCAAGATAGGCCGGGAAGGCCTCCTCGCCGGGGATCTCTTCCAGCCGGCCCGACATCTCCCGCATGGCCTGCGCCCACCGCGAGGTCGAATCCGCCAAAAGCATGACATTCAATCCCATCTGGCGGTAGTATTCGGCGATGGTCACGGCCGTATAAACGCTCGATTCGCGCGCGGCGACGGGCATGGAACTCGTGTTGCAGATGATGACGGTCCTGTCGCTCAGGGGTTTGCCGGTCTTGGGATCTTTTAATTCCGGGAATGTCTTCAAGGTCTCGACGACCTCGCCGGCGCGTTCGCCGCAGGCGGCGATGATGACGATATCCACGTCCGCATGGCGGCTGATCAGCTGCTGCAGCACGGTCTTTCCGGCGCCGAACGGCCCGGGAACGCAATAGGTCCCGCCGCGCGCGACAGGAAACAGGGAATCGATCAGGCGCATCTTGGTGACAAGGGGTTCCGCCGGCATGAATTTTTCGGCGTAGGCCTTGATGGCGACCTTGACCGGCCAGGTCTGGACCATCCGGCATTCGATGGCCTTGCCGTCAGGATCCCTGAGGCGCGCCACAATGTCTTTGAGGGCATAACGCCCGGCCGCGACGATCTCGGCAACTTCCCACTCCCCCTTCAAATCGAACGGCGCCATGATGGCGTGTTTAAAGATCTTTTCCGGCACGGTGCCGAGTTTGTCGCCCGCCCTGACCTTTTGTCCGACTTTTGCCGATGGCGTAAAATCCCACTGGCTGGCGTCCGGCAGGGAGTCTTTATAAACGCCCCGCTTGAGGAAAAAACCGCATTCCTTGGCCAAGTCAGGCAGGGGATTCTGCAGCCCGTCGAAGATCTGGCCCAGGAGGCCCGGCCCGAGCTCGACGGACAACAACGCGTCCGTGAACGTCACGGCGTCGCCGACCCTGACCCCTGTCGTGCTTTCATACACCTGGGCCTCGGCCTTGTTGCCGCGCACACGGATCACTTCGGCCTTCAGGCGGTCGGCGCCGCAGGCGACATACGCCACTTCGTTCTGGATGACATAATCGTCAAAGGTGATCGCCACCATATTTCCGTTAATCGCCGCCACGCGGCCTTTTCGCTCAAAAGACATATCCTCCCCTTTCAATATACCAAGACGTGAAATGACGAATCACTAAATCCTAATGCCTAATAAATTCCTAATTCTTCCCTTGGTCATTCGGCATTAAGATTTTATTCGTCATTTGGATTTAGGAATTAGGCATTTCTAAGTGTCTCTTCAAGGATCTTCGCCTTGTCCGCCGAAGCGACGCGCTCCCAGCGTTCCAAAATCAACAGTTTCAGTCCGTAAGCCACAAGGACCTCGAAGTCGAAATAATGCCCAAAGGATAATTCGTCGAGCTTTTTCCAGCGTTCTTCGTCCAGGATCTTTTCGGCCTCGAGAGGCACCGGCTGTCTGACCGCGTTAAGCGCCACCTGCACCACCCAGGGGTCCCACCAGCCGTCGTGCCGCAGGTATCTGCCGGCATCCGTCTGCTTGCGGGCCGAACGCAGCTTGACCAATTCGTTGCGCAGGGCGACCTCAAAAAGCCTCCAGGCCTTCAAAAGAGGGATGTCTGCCGGAACGGTGGCGCTCCAATCCGCACCTTCAAGGGCCGAGAGGACGAAAACCTCTTCTTCCGAGATCAGGCCGCGGCAGCCATCGATGAATTTGGCATAGCTCAACGGCAGTTTTTGCCCGAGGTGCAGCATCGGCAACGCTGAAATAACGTATGTATAGTGACCGGCCATAAAATCAGCAATAAATTGTGAGCCTTAAGTTATAAGTCGAAGGGTCGAAGAAAACAGTTTATTTCAAGAATTCCGCCAGCTTCGGACGCACCAGGCCGGAAAGGTAGGCGGCCAGGGCCTTGTCGCTGAAATCAAAATGCGATTTGCCCGCGTCAAAGCTGATGATAAACCCGCCGGCGACCTCGTCGGTGGCCTTCAGGACGATATCCCGCTTCAGCTCGTCCTTCAGACGAGAAAGAAAACCCTGTTCGAGTTTCCGCCGGTCGCCATCCTGCAAAGACACCGTCACCGGGCCCGCATCCTGTCCGCCGTACTGCTGGACGGCCAGCTTCACCAACGCCGCCAGCTCCTGGGGCCCAAGCGCCTGGCGCACGTCGAGCGTGACAACCTTCTCAAGCGTCGCCAGGATCTGCTTCTTCAGCGACAAGACAAGGTCGCGGCCGGCCTGCTTGAGGGCGGCCTCCGAAGCATCCTTCTCCTGACGGATCTTTTCCTGGGCATCGTCCAGCAATTTCCTGGCGTCGCTTTCCGCGCGCGCGACGATCTCATCCGCCTGCTTTTGGGCGCGCGCCTCGATCTCGCGGGCAGCCTTCTGGGCAGACTCCACGCCTTCCTTTTGGATCTTATCTAATAATGCCTTGAGCTCCTGTGCCATATAACCTCACTTCGTTCGGAGTACATAGTAGACAGTATATTTTGAAATGTTATTTACTGACTGCTGCTTTTAACGCTGACCTTTGATTTCTCTTAATATATTTTTCGCGGCAGCCAAGGGATCGGGCGCTTCAAGGATGGGCCGGCCGACGACCAAATAATTGCTGCCCGCGGCTGCGGCGGCTGCGGGGGTTGCGACACGCTTTTGATCCCCGGCATCCCCATCCGGCAGCCTGATCCCGGGCGTCACGATAATAAAATTCTCTCCGCAGGCCTTGCGTACGGCGGCAGCTTCATGCACAGAACAGACAACACCGTCTAAACCGCACTCCTTGGCGGCGCCTGCCCGCTGCAAAACTTCCTCTCCGGCATTGTCCATCGCTTGACTCGTCAGGACCGTCACGCCGACGACCAAAGGCCGACGTTTTTTTGACTTTTGGGCCTGCGTCTGGGCCGCTTTCCCGGCCCTATCCATCATCTCCGCGCCGCCGCAGGTGTGGACCGTCAGCATAAAAATATCCAACTCAACAGCAGCCCCAACGGCAGCAGCAACCGTGTTGGGGATATCATGAAATTTTAAATCTAAAAAAACATCCGCACCTGCCTCGCGGATATATTGGATGACGGCAGGGCCGCAAGCCGTGAAAAGCTGGCTGCCCACCTTAAAATACTTCACGGCAGGATAAAGCTTCCCGACGATATCCTTTGCTTTCCGGAGGCTTTCAACATCTAAAGCAACAATCAAATCAGTTTTCATAAAGTAAGTCCCTGCGCTGTCTGCTGACGACCATCTAGTGTCACCTGTTTTATCAGGAGACATTCAGACTCCCGATAAGCTCTTTTACGTCTTTGTAGTGGTGTTGCGACAGATAAGAGGCAATGCCCTCAACAACTTCGAGAGGAGTACGGGGGTCGACAAAATTGGCGGTTCCGACAGCGACGGCAGTGGCGCCCGCGATCAGGAATTCGACCGCGTCACGGGAATTCATGATACCACCCATGCCGACGATAGGCAAACTGATTTTGTTGTAGACCTGCCAGACCATGCGCAGCGCCATCGGCTTGATCGCCGGACCGCTCAACCCGCCCGTGATATTGCCCAAGACGGGCCTGCGCGTCTCGACGTCGACGGCCATGCCCAAGAAGGTATTGACGAGACTGACCGCATCGGCGCCGGCGTCCTGGACAGCCCGGGCGATCCTCGTGATATCGCTGACATTCGGCGACAATTTGACGATCAGGGTGCGGTCCGTCTTCTGACGCACGTCCCGGACGACCCTGTGCGTCAATTCCTCGTCCTGGGAGATGATCTTGTCTTTATATTCGATGTTGGGGCAGGAGATATTGAGCTCGTAAGCCGCGACTTCAGGGTAGGCGTTAAGCGCCTCGATGATCTCGCCGTATTCGCTGCTCGTCTCGCCGCCGACGCTCACAATCAACTTTGTCCCCGCAGCCCGGCACGCCGGCAGCTTCTCCCGGATAAAATCCTCCAGCCCTTCGTTCTGCAGGCCGATGGCGTTGAGCATCCCGCCGGTCGTCTCGCAGATGCGCGGCGGCCGGTTGCCTTCCCGGCGGTTCTTGGTGATGGTCTTTGTCACGATCGCGCCCAGGCGGGCGGGATCGACGTAATCCGCATATTCCCGTCCGTAACCGAACGTGCCCGACGCCACCATGACAGGATTTTGCAGCTTCAAACTGCCGATGGCCACCTTAAGGTTCGGTTTGCTCATGAATATTCCTACCTGCACAAAAGACTGTAAATGAGAACCCCCAGAACGAATAAAGTCACGGCCACATAAAGCTTGTCGCGTTGATAAGCGAACGCGAAAAGCGATAAAGCCACACGCGCCAGAGGCGTTGCAATCAGAAGCAGCAGACCCAATTGAATAAGGCCGCGGCCGTGCATCGCCAACGCATTCTTGACGATCCCGCCCACGTGGCACAATCCTTCGGGCTCCCCCTGGAAAACCCGGTAATCGACGGTTTCGAGGCCGTGGCGGGACAGATACACGAGGCCTCCCAAAAACACCACCGAACCGGAAAAAACAACTCCCGCCCTCAACAAGCCCCCGATAATGAACTCCATGCGGTGATTCATCGATGCCGGAGCTGCCGTATTCATTTTATTATCCATCCTTTTAGACCCGAATAGATCATCTCCGCAGCCAAAACAACGATCACAGCGCCGAAAATCGTCCTTAATTTCCTTGTCTCCGCGCCGAAAAGATGCCGGGCCCCCAGCATCGAACCAATCAGGACCCCCAAGACGACCGGCATGGTCAAGACAGGATCGATATATCCTTTATTGAGATAAATGCCGGCGCTGGCCGCGGCCGTCACGCCGATCATAAAATTACTGGTAGCTGTCGAAACCTTGAAAGGAAGGCGCATGGCCTGGTCCATGGCCAAGACTTTGACCGCGCCGGAACCAATGCCCAGCAATCCCGAAAGTACGCCTGCAATCGCCATCAAGCCGAACCCGGCCGGGACAGAACGAACACCATAAGACTTTGGGCCATGCGGCGTCGGATAGGCCCCGTTCATCTTCAAGAGAGCAGCAAATCGGTCCGATACCTGGGTCCGGCCGCTTTCATCCTGGGGCCTGCCGGATAAATACGCGGAATTCATGAGGACGAGGCCGAAAATGACGGCAATCGCATGCGTGGGCAACCGCAAGGCCAGAAATGCCCCCACAACCGCACCCGCCGTTGTTGCAATCTCCAAAAACATTCCGATCCGGATATTGCTGAAGCCCTCCCGGACATAAGCTGCGGCGGCGCCGGAAGACGTAGCAATCACGGCGATCAGCGAGGTGCCGATGGCATAACGGATATCCACGCCGAAAGCCAATGTCAGCATCGGAATGATGATAAAACCGCCCCCCAGACCCGTCAAAGAACCGAGATATCCTGCCACGGACGAACCAAGACCGATCAATATGGTCAATATCAAGACATTCATAAACCCCTAATCGCCCCAGATGATCTCTTCGGCATCGAAGACAGGTCCGTCGTGGCAGATGCGCCGGTAACCCGACACCGTGCGGATGACGCACCCCAGGCACGCACCCAAGCCGCACCCCATAAATTCTTCGAGGGACACCTGCGCGGCAAGACCCTTTTGTTGCGCAAAACCGGCGACAGCCGCCAGCATGGGCTTGGGACCGCAGGCGCAGATGACCGGCGCACCTTCTTGCCCGTCCGCCGAGACGGCAACGTCTCCTGCCGACGGCAACAAGGTCTTTAAAAGATCGGTCACACGGCCCTTAAAACCCCTGGATCCATCTTCCGTTGCCACATGGACCTCGCACCCCAAATCCTTGAATTCTTTTTCCCTGATGATATGGTCTTTATTCCTTCCGCCGATAAGCACGATGATCTTCGGCCCCTCTTCTTTTTCTTTCCGTTCTTCGCGGATCGCCCTGACCAAAAAAAACAGAGGCGCTACGCCCATCCCTCCGGCCACGATATAGACACAGCGGCTGTAACGGATCTTCTTAAGATCAAAACCGCGACCCAGGGGTCCCAGGATATCGATCTGCGTCAAAGGGCGCTTTTCGGCCAACAGCGCCGTACCCTTGCCGACGACCTCATAGAGGATCCTCACAACATGTTTCTTCCGGCCGTTCTTTGAACGCGCCTGCCAGACGGCGTCATGAATGCTCAAAGGCCTGCGCAGGAGAGGATCGAAAGAATCTTCGATGCGTATATGCAGGAACTGCCCCGGTTCGGGCCTCGCAAATCCTGCCGGAGCGCAAAATTCCAAAAGCAGGTATTTGTCTCTCAAGAAAACATTGCTTGCGATCTGCGCTTTCATAGGATCAAGGCTTCTGGGGGGCCGTTCCCTCCGGCGTCTTTCGGGGAAGGGCCTTATTCTTCTTTTGCATGATTGCCTGCCGGAATGACATGAGCGATTGCTGCTTGGCCTGCTCCGCGGCCTTCATCTGAGACGAAGCCTCGTCGAGCAGCCCCCGCTCCAAGGCGCCGAACACCATGTATGTCGCCTTCAAATACGCCAGATAGGCCTCATGGCCCTGTTTGAACAAAGGCGGCACCGTCAAGGCGTTCAACTCGGAATACACGAGGTCCAACGACTGGCGCGCGTTGGCAAAATCATCACGCGTCGCCGTCGGAAGGTTCTGATAAAGATTGTCGATAGCGATCAAGCGGTCCGCATATCGCGTGGTGATATCAAGAAACTTCTTGTAATAGTCGAATTCTTCCTTGGTCAGGATCTCCTTGATCTCGGCCATGGTGAAAAACTGCTGATCGCCCTCCAATTGCCCTTTTTTATACATGGACATCTCGTAAACGGTCTCATTGCCCTCGGACACAGGCACCTTGAGACTCTCCACCTCTTTCAAATAAGGGATCTGACGGTCGACTGTCTGCTTATCCAACTCGACCTTGTCGACATCTTCCAGGAAAAAGCTAAGCTGCATCGTCGTGCCGCCGGTGTCGAGAGCGAAAAGATAGCGGCGGTCGGACTTTCCCAGTATCCGGCCTTCATAGACCTTGCCGTTCTTGAGGATGATCTTGTCGGCCGCCTGGGCCAGGAAGGCAAAAAAGAGCCCCCCGGCCGCGATTCCCGCTCCTATGGCCTTCATCCGATGATTGGACATATCGCCCTTTCGTTCTGCATTACCTTTTATGATACGCCTGCAGGGGCGTCACATCTAAATCTTTTTTCAATAAGACCTCAATGGCGTTGACCGAAGCCTGCGCACCGGAAATCGTCGTGATGCACGGCAAGCCGTGCATGATGGCGTTGGAGCGTATCTTGACCTCGTCCTCACGGGGGATCCGGCCGGAAGGCGTATTGATGATCAGATGGATCTTGCCGTCCTTGATGTAGTCCAGGATATTGGGCCTTTCTTCATAAACCTTATGGATGACGCCGGTCTTGATGCCGTTTTTCTTGAGGGCATTGGCCGTCCCCTGTGTCGCGATGATATCAAATCCCAGGTCGATGAGGCGCTTGACGATAAAGACGATCGCGCGCTTATCTTTGTCGCGCACGCTGACAAAAACGGTCCCTGAAAGCGGCAGATTCTGTCCGGCGGCGAGCTGGCTCTTCATGTAGGCCCGGCCGAGATCATCGTCGATCCCCATGACCTCGCCCGTGGATTTCATCTCCGGCCCCAGCATGATATCCACGCCCGGGAAACGGTTGAAAGGAAAAACGGACTCCTTGACCGATGAATATTCGGGGATGCGCTCTTGTGTGAACCCAAGGTCTCTCAATTTCGCCCCGGCCATGACCCTGGCCGCGAGTTTGGCGAGCGGCACGCCGATGGCCTTGGAAACAAAAGGAATGGTGCGGGAGGCGCGCGGATTGACCTCCAGGCAATAAAGCTTGTTGTCGCGGATGGCATATTGGACGTTCATGAGCCCTATGACTTTCAGCTCTTTGGCCATGGCAATGGTCGACTGCCGGATCTTGTTGACCATCTCTTCGCTCAGGCTGTAGGGCGGCAGCACCATCGCCGAATCGCCGGAATGGATGCCGGCCTCCTCGATGTGTTCCATAATACCGCCGATGACGAAGGTCTCGCTGTCGGCGATCATGTCCACGTCCACCTCCACCGCGTCCTCAAGGAATTTGTCGATCAGGATAGGGTGTTCGCCGGAGACGCGGCTCGCCTCCAGGATAAAACGCTCCAAGGTATCTTCGTCGTAGACGATCTCCATGGCCCTGCCTCCCAAGACATAGGAAGGACGCACCAGGACCGGATAGCCGATACGTCCGGCGACGCTCTTGGCCTCTTCGAAATTCCTTGCCGTCCCGTTCGGCGGCTGGCGCAGCTTGAGTTTATCGAGCATGATCTTGAATTTTTCGCGGTCCTCGGCGATGTCGATGGATTCGGGGCTCGTGCCGATGATGTTGACACCGGCCTTCTTTAAGGCCAGCGTCAGGTTCAGCGGGGTCTGGCCGCCCAGCTGCACGATCACCCCCCACGGCTTTTCCTTGTCGACAATGTTCAAGACGTCCTCTTTGGTCATCGGCTCAAAATAGAGCTTGTCGGAGGTATCATAATCGGTCGAGACCGTCTCGGGATTGCAGTTGACCATGATCGTCTCGAATCCGGCTTCCTTCAGGGCGAAAGACGCATGGACGCAGCAATAATCGAACTCGATACCCTGGCCGATCCTGTTGGGGCCGCCGCCCAGGATCATGATCTTCTTTTTGGCATCAGGCCTGGATTCGTCTTCCGTCTCATACGTCGAATAATAGTACGGCGTGTGGGCCTCGAATTCCGCCGCGCATGTGTCAACAAGCTTGTAGGTCGTCTTGGGCCCGCAATGGCTCCTGAGCTCCTTGATCTCATCTTCGTGCACGCCGAAAAATAAGCTCAGCTGCCGGTCGGAAAACCCCATCTTCTTGGACTGTTCCAAAAGCACAGGGGTCAGACGGCTTTTAAGATCGCCTTTGGCGCCGGCCACATCCCGCAAGGCCGCTTCAAAATCGACGATCTCTTTTATGTTTTCCAAAAACCACCGGTCGATGCCCGTCAGCTCGCCGACCTCCCCGACGCTCATGCCGATACGCAAGGCGTCACCGATATAAAAAATGCGCGCGTCATTGGGCTGGCGGAGCTTCTTGGTCACAAATTCCCTGAGATGCTGGGGAGAATCGAATTCCATCGCACCGATCACGCTGTCGAGGCCGTTGCGTTTGATCTCCAGGGAACGCAGGCCCTTCTGGAGGGCCTCCTTGAAAGTGCGGCCGATGGCCATCGCTTCGCCGACGGACTTCATCGAAGTGCCGAGAGTAGCGTCGGCACCCGGAAACTTCTCAAAGGTAAAACGCGGGACCTTGACAACGCAATAGTCGATCGTCGGCTCAAAAGAAGCCGGGGTCTCTTTGGTGATGTCATTGGGGATCTCGTCGAGCGTGTAGCCGACGGCGAGCTTGGCGGCGATCTTGGCGATCGGGAACCCCGTCGCCTTGGAAGCCAGGGCCGAGGAGCGCGATACACGAGGATTGATCTCGATCATGACCATGCGGCCGTTCTTTGGATTGATGGCGAACTGGACGTTGCAGCCGCCCGTGTCGACACCGATCTCGCGGATGGCGCGGATGGCGGCGTCCCGCATCATCTGGTATTCGGCGTCTGTCAGGGTCTGCGCCGGGGCGACGGTGATCGAATCTCCCGTATGAATACCCATGGGGTCGAAATTTTCGATAGAACAGATGATGACGACGTTGTCCTTGCGGTCGCGCATCACCTCCAGCTCGAACTCTTTCCATCCGAGGACCGATTCTTCCAGGAGGACCTCGTGGATCATGCTGTACTCCAGGCCGCGCGAAACAAGATCTTCGAATTCCTGCATGTTGAAGGCGATGCCGCCGCCGGTCCCGCCCAAGGTAAAACTCGGCCGGATCACGATCGGCATGCCGAGGATCTCGACGGCCTTCTTCGCTTCGTGCATGGACTTGATATTGATGCTGCGCGGCAAATCCAGGCCGATCTTCTGCATGGCCTTTTTGAACAAATCCCTGTCTTCGGCCTTCTCGATCGCCTTGCGGTCCGCGCCGATCATCTGGACCTTATATTTTTTCAAGACACCCCTCTTGGCCACCTCCACGGCGACGTTCAGCCCCGTCTGGCCGCCCAGCGTCGGCAGGAGCGCATCCGGCCTCTCCTTGGCAATGATCTTCTCGACGACCTCGGGCGTCACGGGCTCGATATAGGTCGCATCCGCGAATTGAGGATCTGTCATGATGGTCGCGGGATTGGAGTTAACCAAGACAACCTTGTAACCCTCTTCCCGCAAGGCCTTACAGGCCTGGGTCCCGGAATAGTCAAATTCACAAGCCTGGGATATGATGATAGGGCCGGAGCCGATGATCATGATCTTCTTCAAATCTTTGCGTTTTGGCATAAATTCCCCTAAAAGATGTCTGCTATTTCTTTCTGCCCTTCCTGGACTTCCTCATCATCTCCGTGAAGCGGCCGAACAGGTAACCCGCGTCATGCGGACCGGGGCCGGCCTCCGGATGGTACTGGACGCAGAACAAAGGCAGCTGCTTGTGGCGCAATCCTTCCGTCGTCTTATCGTAAAGGTTGACGTGCGTCAAGACGACGTTCTTGTCCTTGATCGATTCCATGTCCACGCAAAAACCGTGGTTCTGCGATGTGATCTCAACTTTGCGCGTCTCCAGATCCATCACGGGATGGTTGCCGCCGTGGTGGCCGAATTTGAGCTTATAGGTCTTGCCGCCGAGGGCATGGCCCAGGAGCTGATGCCCCAGACAGATGCCGAAAAGCGGCACCGCGCCAATGAGCTTCCTGATTTCCTGGATGGTATAATCCAGGACCGCCGGATCTCCGGGACCGTTGGAGAGAAAAACTCCGTCGGGTTTGAGCGCCAGCACCTCTTGCGCCTTCGTTGCGGCCGACACGACCCTCACCTTGCACCCTGCCCGGTCAAGGAGCCGCAGGCTGTTGTATTTGATGCCGTAATCAAAAGCCACGACGAAAAACTCCTTGCGGGCCCCCGTTCCCGGCCAGTCGTAGGCCTGTTTACATGTCACGTCCCGGACAAGGTCGCGGCCGACCATCACGGGAGACGCCATGACCTTGGCCTTGAGGGAAGCAACATCAAAATCACGCGTGGAAAGAATCCCTCTCATGGCCCCCGAACTGCGGATACGCCGCGTCAGCGCCCGCGTATCGAGGCCCTCGGCTGCGACGATGTTGTGCTTGGCCAGATAATCCTCGAGGGACACCGAGCCCCTCCAGCTGGAGAAGACCTTCGACTTTTCTTTGACGATAAAGCCGTCCGCCCAAGGCTTGGCCGACTCGACATCATCGTTGTTTGTTCCGTAGTTGCCGATCAGGGGGTACGTCATGGTCACGATCTGACCTTTGTAGGAGGGGTCCGTCAGGATCTCCTGATAACCCGTCATCGACGTATTAAAGACCACCTCGCCCAGGGTCTCGCCTTCTGCGCCGAAGCTTTTTGCCTCCAGCACAAAACCATCTTCAAGCAGTAAAATAGCCTTTTTCATGATGTCCTTTTGATGGGAAATCCTTCCTCCACCTTTGAGCTGCCCGTCAACTCAAGAACCTTCTCTACAGCCTCCTCGGCTGTCTTGACTTCGATGGCGCCAGGGATAGGCCAGGAGCCGAGCCCGATGACGGGTTTCTTCATTACTGACCTATATATAAGCCGGTGGGCAAAAGCGATCTCGGACAGTGTACCATACTCTCCCGGCAAAGCAACAACGGCATCCGCGCAACCAGCCACAATCGTGTTGCGAGTATAACCTAAGCCGGTAGGAATCGGTATATCAATGAAAGGGTTGGCGGCATTCTTGTCTTCGGAAGGCAGGATGCCTACAGTCAAACCTCCTCCATTCTTTGCTCCTTTTGAAACTGCCTCCATCACACCTTTTAAACCTCGTGTAACAAGCATTACCCCCACTTTTGCCAACAATTCACCTAATTTTATTGAAATTCCCTCCACTTTGGCATCACATGCATGACCGCCAACAACAGCAAAAATCAGCCTCTTATTTCCCAATTTATTTAAAGACATAAATAAGTTTCTCGAACTCTTTTTCTTTGGAATTGGCAAAATAAACCGTGAACTTCAAACTCGCCCCGGCATCATTCCCCATAAGACGGACATACCCCTGATAGGCCTGTGATATGTCAAACTCCTTCTCGCCGTTAGCCGGAATATCCCTGAATTCCCACGGAAAAGAAAATATCTTTTTGTCGTTGATATAGATATCCAAGGGCAGGATATCGATCTGTTGAGGGGTCGGGTTGCGTATGACTAAAAAAAACCTGTTTTCGTCTGGATAGTTTCTTTGATAATAGATATCCGCGATGCGGAACAGGGGTTTCGCTCCCCAGTCGAACGATATCTTATCGCTCTCGATGAAGGTCGTACAGGGAAAATTAACGCCGTCCCTAAGCTCATTGATGCCGAGCGTCAGCGCATTTTTTGTCATCCCTGAATAGTCCCCCTGGGCGCCGAGATAAGCCAAGCTGACTTTCTCGCCGATGGTCGTGATCTTGACGGCCGGCCGGGCCACATCCCACTGGGCAAAAACCTTGTATGTCCCCGCCGGGACCCCCTCGATGCTGTAAGGAACCTTCTGACCCTTGATTTCCGCGGCATCGATCCTGTCAAACATCATCTTGGGCGCCGAGATATAGTTGCCGTCGCCCGTATCCTCCAAAAGATAAACATAAAGATCGCCGGAGACCCCCTTGAGGGGCGGCAAGGTCACAACGCCCGATATGCGGCCTTCACCTTCCCTCTTGTCCGCACTTGTTTCTCCCAAGGTCTCCTGCTGCCCTGGCGGCTTTAAACGGCGCGGTTGGCGCTCGATAAATCCTTTTAAAAAAGCACCCTGCCCAGCTCCGGGTTCGGGTTCACCGCTCGCCCACCCTCCGGCGGCAGCCTCAGGAGTCGCGCTGCCTTCTTCCTCCGAGGCAACCATGGCCATGATATGTTCCTTGCTCGCATCGCTGGAGACAGAAGAAAAAAGGGGCTCTTTTTCAACAACGGGCACAACAGTCCTGTCGGCTTCAAAAAGAGACAAAGGAACATAACCTCTTTCCTGATCAAATTCTTCATCGGACACCATCCGATTGATGTCCTCCAAAAAGATCGTCGCACGCGTCGCCGCCTCCCCCTCGCCGGAACGCAACACAATATATTTCGGCGTCTTCTCGACGATCTTGCCCCGCATCACCGTACCGTTCTTCAAGACGACGACCTCCGCCCACACCGCCGCTGCCATGCTTAAAGCCAGGGCCGCCGCGAGGACCACCGCCATCACATAAAGTGTGAAGCCTCCCTGGTCTAAAGACCAAGGCTTCCTTCTTTCGCAGAAGGCGAAACACCCGCGCCATTCCGATAGGCGCGGGGTGCCGCAGAAGGCGAAACACCCGCGCAATACCGCTAAGCGCGGGGTGCCGCAGAACTTCACAACTGCATTCCCGCCACCACAACTTAGGCGGACCCGCCGATCTTTAGGGACGGGCATCCCGCGGGTCTGCCCTGCCCGACCCGGGGATTTCCCTGCCTTGGCCAAGGCCTGAGCCAAGGCAAGCAGGTGCGAAGGATTAAATATTCTGTGCGTCATTGTTTCTTGAGTAGGTTCGATTCCTTCTGAACTCGCCTTCAAACCGCAGCCCCCAGATATCACGGCTGCGGCTCACAATCTATGCCCCCGGCAGGAATCGAACCTGCAAGGCCAGCTCCGGAGGCTGGTGCCCTATCCATTGGGCGACGGGGGCAAAATTTATTTGCACCGATTCAACGGCTTGTCAAAAAAGGGATATTTGCTCTTCGGATTTTCTTGCCGGTCCCTCGTCCCCAAAGACGGAAACCTTGCCGTATTCTCCGTCATAACCGGGCTCTACCTTGACGCGCCCTGCCCGCACACGGGCGATGCCTTCGGCAACCTTGGGGTGCGCTGCGCGGTCAAGATCCTCCTGAGGAACCTTTGTCAGGATATTGAACTCCGTACCGAACCGCTGGATCATGCCGCGATATTCCTTTTCAACGGCCACGGATCCCTTGCCGATCTGCTTGGCGTCCGCAATGATCTCGTCAAGAGGAACAAAGTTCTTATAAGGAATCGCGTTGCCAGGGACAAAGCCTTCCTTGCGATCCGCCAGCTGCACCACCCTGTTCATGACGCCGATCGTCAACGGCTTGCCGCATTTTGGGCATTTGTTGGCATTTTTGCGCGTCTCTTCGGGAGAAAAGCGGATCCCGCAAAGCCTGTGGCCGTCGTAATGATATTTTCCTTCTTCAGGGAAAAACTCGATAGTGTAAAGGAATCTTTTTTTGTCTTTTGTGCGCAGGGCCTCGCGGATCTCCTGGTAATCCAGGTCGCAATTGAAAACATTGGCTTCGCGGCCGATCTTCTGCGGCGAATGCGAATCAGAGTTGGACACCAGGCTGAACCTGTCCAGGGCGCTCAAGCGCCAGTTCATCGACGGATCCGAGCTTAAGCCCGTCTCCAGCGCAAAGATCCTGGGCGTCTGCTTGCCGAAACAGTCCTCGATCCTGTCGAACCCCGACATGGAGCCAAAAAGGCTGAACCACGGCGTCCAGATGTGGCCGGGGATGAGGATGCAATTCTCGTCGGCGTCGAACACGATCCGCGCCAGATCCTCGGCATCCAACCCCAAGATCGGCCGGCCGTCGCTGGAAAGGTTGCCGACACCTGAAAGCACCCTGTTGATCGCATCCACGCTCTTGAAAGAAGGCGCCAGGATCACGTTGTGGATGCGGTACGTCCGGCCGCCTTTTGAATAGATGCTCGAGACCTCGGCGGACAGGACAAAATGCACGCCTTGGTGAACCAAGAGCCCTTTGCCCGTCGGCTCCAGCTTCGTCTTGAGCTCTTCGAGCCACAAATGGTGCGTGAAGTCGCCCGTCCCCATCAGGGATATCCCCTTGAGCTTGGCCCACTGGGCGATATGCTCGACATCCATATCGCGGCTCGTGGCCCGGCTGTATTTGGAATGGACGTGAAAATCCGCTACAAATTCCATTTTCCCTCGTTTCGCTCCTATAGCCGTTTCATGGCTCAAGAAACGACATCACTTCCTTGGCGATTTCTTCCGCATTCCCCCAGTGTGTGCCCTTCCAGTAGACCCTGCGACAGACAGGACAACGCCGGAAGGCGTCAACGGTCCCAAAGACATACGGCGGCACTTCTTTTTCGACGGCGGCCTTTTGAATCGCGGTTAAAGGCTCGTTGCAGAGAATACAGCGGCTGAAAAAACGGCTGCGGTCGACGGCAAGGCCCAACCGCTCCCGAAGCTCCCGTATCTGACCCCTCAGGTCATTGGCATGCAGGAAAATAACGCTGCCTCCATGCCGCCGGCCGAAACGCATATTGCGCGTGACGACGACCCGTTCTTCCTTGAGCGCCTCCAGCATACAAAAGGCCCTGGAACCCGACGGCTCATAACGGGCATCAAAGCCCAGGATCCGCAGCCATCGGCTCAGCCGGCCGAGTTCCCGCGTCAGGAGAAACTTCATTTTCAGCTCTCTGGGGCTGTTGGCTTAAAGAACGAACTCTATGAGAAATTTTTCTTCGACGATGTATATGCGATTTTTCCCGCGCAGATAGTGCACTCCACGGCCCCTTTAAGCTTACGACCGACGAAAGGCGAATTATTGGACTTCGACGCAAATCCCGCTTTGGTCACGGCCCATTCCCTGCCGGGATCGACAACAACGATATCAGCGCACCTGCCCGCTTCAAGCCGGCCCTTATCGATGCCCAGGATCTTCGCCGGCGCCGACGACAAGAGGCGCACCAGCTCCATCCAGGTCATTTGACCCGTTGCGATGAACTCCGACGCCAGGCTTGCGCATTCCGTCTCCAGCCCCGTGACTCCGAATTCCGCATGGTCGAACTCGATATCCTTTTCACTTTCTGTGTGCGGCGCGTGATCCGAAGCGACGGCGTCGATCACGCCGTCTCTGACGGCCTGGCGCAGCGCATCCCTGTCGGCCTTCGTCCGCAGGGGCGGGTTCATTTTAAAATTGGGGTCGTATGACTCCAATGCCCCATCCGTAAAGATCAGGTAGTGCGGGGCCGTCTCAGCGGTGACAGGCTCCCCTCGTTTTTTGGCCGCGGCGATAAGATCGACGCTTTCCCGGCAGCTGACGTGCGCGATATGGACCGGGCATCCAGCCCCTGCCGCCAGACGAAGGTCGCGCTCCACGCGGCGGTACTCCGCTTCTTTCGGAATGCCCCTGAGGCCGAGCTCCGTAGACATGAGCCCGAGGTTGATGACCCCCTTCTGGGACAGGCGTTTGTCTTCGCAGTGACAGATCACCAGAAGCCCGCACTTTTTAGCCAGGCGAAAGGCCTCTTCCATCAGAGCATCGTCGTCGACAGAAGAGCCGTCGTCAGTCACGGCCAGGGCCCCTTCGGCCTTGAGGGCTGCAAAATCCGTCAATTCCGTGCCGGCCCGGCCTTTGGTGATGGCCGCCGCCGCAAACACGTGGCTTGAGGCTGTCTTGCGCACAATCTCCTGGAACATCCGCAGATGCTCCGGTGCATCCATGGCCGGCGTCGTGTTCGGCATCGCCAAAACACTCGTCACGCCGCCCTTGACGGCCGCTTTCGTTCCGGTCGCCACCGTCTCTTTGTCCTCACGGCCGGGCTCTCGCAGATGAACATGCATATCCACGAGCCCGGGAAGAACGATCTTGCCCGACGCGTCGATGACCTTCTGCGCCCCTTCCGGAATGTCTTTGCCGATCTCGGCAATAACACCGTCTTTAACCAGAATATCCGCCATTCCGTCGAGAGCTGTCGCGGAATCAACGAGGCGGCCGTTTTTAATAAGAATGTCCATGTCGTTTATGCATTGACGGGCTTGGCCGAAAGAGAATGGAATGATGTCTCCGGCAGGGAGCCATTTGTTGCGGCCGGTGTCTCCATTTTTGCTGCCTTCGTCCGCCTTGTCTTGCGGCTTTCATTGGCCTGGGACACCAGAAAAAGAACGGCCATGCGCACCGCAATACCGTTGGTGACCTGCTCCAAAATGACGGAGTTCGCTCCGTCCGCCACTTCGCTCGACATCTCGATCCCCCTGTTGATGGGGCCGGGATGCATGACGATGATGTTCTTTTTGGCCTTCTTGAGCCGTTCTTCCGTAATGCCGAAATTCTTGAAATACTCCAGCTGTTGCGGGAAGGCGTCGCCCGAATCGCGCTCGAACTGCATGCGCAGGACATTGACGGCATCGGCCTCAGCAAGCGCCTCCTGAATGTCATGCGTCACCGAAACCCCCATCTGTTCGATGCACGGCGGGATCAGCATAGGCGGCGCGCAGACGGTCACGCGGGCCCCCAGCTTCGTCAACCCCCAGATGTTGGAACGGGCCACGCGCGAATGGGCGATATCCCCGACGATGGCGACACGGACCCCCTCGATGTGCCCCAGTTTTTCCTTCAAGGTAAAGATATCCAGGAGGGCCTGGGTGGGGTGCTCGTGCCATCCGTCGCCGGCATTGACAACGCTCGCGCCCACATGGCGCGCCAGCATGACGGCCGCCCCCGAATAGGAATGGCGCATGACGATCATATCGACTTTCAGGGCTTCAATGTTGCGGCCCGTATCGATCAGGGTCTCGCCCTTGCGCACGCTCGACGTCTCCGTCGCGATGTTGATGACGTCCGCCGAAAGCCTCTTGGCGGCGATCTCAAAAGAGATGCGCGTGCGTGTGGAAGGCTCGTAGAAAAGGTTCACAATGGTCTTGCCGCGCAGCGCCGGCACCTTCTTGATCGGCCGGCCGATGACCTCTTTGAAAGATTCCGCGGTCGAAAGAATAAGCGTTATCTCGTCGGCCGAGAGCTCTTTCAAACCCAGCAGGTCCTTGCGTTCCCAGGAAGGATTCCGCGTCATATTCATGTGTCTTTCTCCAGGACGACGACTTCGTCGCGGCCCTCAGATTCCTCCAGCCGCACCTCGACGGTTTCTTTCGGCGAAGTAGGAATGTTCTTGCCGACGTAATCGGCGCGGATAGGCAATTCCCTGTGTCCCCGGTCGACCAAAACCGCCAGCTGGATGAACTGCGGCCGGCCAAAATCGATGATCTCGTCTAAAGCCGCGCGCACGGTGCGACCGGTATACAGCACGTCGTCGACAAGGATCACTTTTTTATCTGAAATATCGAAATCAATCTCGGTTTTATGGACGACCGGCTGCTGAGCGATAGAACTCAGATCATCCCTGTAAAGCGTGATATCGAGGAGCCCAACGGGCGGCGTCACGCCGTCCACCTTGCCGATCAAGGCCGCCAGTCTCTGCGCCAAAAACGCCCCGCGCGTGCAGATGCCGACGATGACAATGTCCTGCGTCCCCTTGTTTTTTTCCACGATCTCATGCGCCATGCGCAAAAGAACGCGGTTCAAACCGGCCTTGTCCATGATCCTGGCTCTTTCCTTCATGCATCCATCCTTTTTCCTTCTGCCGCTTTATGATCCATCCGCCACTAAAACTTTGGCGGATTTAATTCGGCCTGACAACTTACATTCCCCTTTGCCGTAGAACGGCAAGGCTCCGTAAGTTGTGGCCTCATTAAAAAAACACCCGCGTCTTGGAGGCGCGGGTTCTCATATTGTCCTGAATATAATGCATCATGATTCATCTCATCCTTGCCGGTTTCTCGGAACCGGCTTAAAGGCATTTCAAAAAATATAGCACGCTTTAACCGTGCTGTCAAGGCGATTTTCCCGCCCCCCCCATCTCATCTGGACATATCTTTATCTCTGTAATAGATAACCAGGGGGCTAGCGGGCATAGGCCCCTGCGGCGTCCTGACAAATCCCTCTGAAGCCAAAAGATACCTGTCCAAAGGAAGGGTGGATTCAAACAAAAGAATTTGCGGGGAAAATATCCTCAAAAAATCCTTTAAGTTATTTAAAGACAATGTCTTATGGCTCGGAAGGACAACAACAGGCCTCTCCAAGCCGATGTTGCCGACAACGTATTCCGTAGTTGCGATAAGATCGTCTTTTTTCGTATGGGAAAGGACCCATTCTTCAGCCGCTTTCAGGCTCGTTTCCTTGGCATGGGCCCTGTTTTCCTGCCAGTAAACATCCAGGACGCGGACAGCCTGATACATATTGGCAAGCAGGATAACTGCAAACACAATATGAAAGAAAGCCTTCCCGGTCCTAGGCAGGAACTTCACGCAGAAATCTCTCAAACCCATTCCTCCAAGGATCAATAGACACGCTGCAGGCAAAAGAAGAAAACGCGTCCAGCTGAATTCTCCGATCATCATGTAGGGATAAAATCCGACGCTCGCCGCCATCTGCGCGATAGCCAGAAATAGCAGAAGTTTCTCTGCGCGGCTGCCCCGGCGCAAAATGACGAAAGCCGCCCAGAGGGCAGGAACCACAAGGGCCCGCAAAACACAAAACAGAACATAAAACATCTGCCTCGTGTTGGCCCCCGCAAAGGAGGCAAAACAGCCGTCCTGCGAAAGAGGCAGGAGTGCCGGCGTTCTGTCCAGGAATATGCCGCCTGTCAGGCGCGTGGCCAAAAAATAATTTTTAAACGCCAAAGGGTACTGAGGAAAGAAAGAGCCGCAACGCCACCAGATAAACCCTTCCCACAACAAAAGGAGCACGGTATAGACACCGGCAAAAAAGGCGGCGTGCCTCCAGGACCTGGTCTCTCCGGGCCGGGCCGTGACCATGACCAGGGCAAAGACATAGGGATAAAAAACGGCGGCGGAACGGACTAAAAAACCCAAAAACAAGAGACCCGCCAATCCTGTCAGAGACAACCTGTCCCACTTTTCCCTCGAAGCAAATATCAGGATAGCCAAGAGGGTAACCAAGAGACTCCACGGTTCCGTAAGAATCCTCAGCAGGGCGATCTGGGTGCAGATGCTTCCGACGACGATAACGGATGCCCAAAAAGCCACGCCGCGGTCCCGGTATATGCGCATGGCGATCGCAGCGACAAGCAGGCCGTTGACGACCGCCGGCACAAACCCTCCCAGAACCAGGCCTTTGAGCGAAAACCCCAGGGACAATGCCCCTGCCAGCAAAACAGACAACCCCGCATGGACAAAAGGCAGGGCCGGCGTGCCGATGCCTTTCCAGAATTGATAGACATTAAATGTGCAGAGGAATCCTTCTTTTGCCTGCAGGTGGCGGGCGATATCCAAATACAAGAACGTATCCGAAGAGTTATTATAAACGGCGGGGTCGAGGAAGACGGCCGTCAGAAAAGACGGCAGAAGGACGGCGGCCAGAAAGAGGAACAATACGAGGTAAAACGGCAGGTCCTTTTTAGAATGCGCGCGTAAGCTCATCAGAACACGACCACAAATTCACCTTTTGGCCTCGGCCGCCGGCGCAGCTGTGCCGCAATGCCAGCGGCATCGCCGCGCAGCACCTCTTCAAATTTCTTCGTGATCTCGCGGACAACGGCCATAGGCCTCTCCCCAAGGACTTCGCCCATATCTTCGAGCGCAGACAGGATGCGGTGCGGAGATTCATAGGCAACGATAGTTGCCCTGAAGACAGCCAACTCTCTAAGCCGCTTCTTGCGGGCCGCAGATTTGACAGGCAGAAAACCCTCAAAGAAGAAACGGTTGGCCGGAAATCCGCTGGCGGAAAGGGCGCTGATCAGGGCCGTCGGCCCCGGGATAGGCGTCACAGGGATGCCTGCATCCAGCGCCGAGCGGATAAGGTTGAATCCTGGATCGCTGATGCCGGGCGTGCCGGCATCAGAAACAAGGGCAATCGCCTTGCCCTCCCCCAGCAACCCCATGAGATACTCGCCGCGGACAATCTTGTTATATTCATAATAGCTGCATAAGGGTTTCTTGATGCCGTAGGCTTCGCAGAGGATCTTCGTGCGACGGGTATCTTCGCAGGCGATCAGGTCGACGGACTTTAACACCTCGACGGCGCGATGGGTGATATCGCCTAAATTGCCGATAGGGGTCGAAACAACATATAACATCGTTATTGTGTTATAGAGTTACTTGTGTTGAGACGATAAATACTTAATGAAGCCGGAATCCAATTGAGAAACTTTATCAGCGACATCATAAATTTCCTGAAAAATTTGTTTTTCGATATAGCCTAAATCATAGGCGACATAAAGGAGGCTTTGGATCTCAGGGGCGGAGGATTTAGAAATATACAGAAACTGGACAAATTCTTTATTTGTTTGTCTGGAAAACCCTTCTGCAATGTTTGACATGACGGAAACGGCAGCACGGGCCAACTGATCTCTCAGACCAAAATCAGATTTTAATTTTACACTTTTCTGGATGGCTTGATACACCAAACGAACAAGGACTTTTGCTTCTTGCCAGCACTTTAGTTCTTCAAATCTTATAATTTTCATAACAATTCTATAACCCTATGACACAATAACGCAATAACGGTCTATTCAACGGTGACTGACTTGGCTAAATTCCGCGGCTGGTCGACGTTGCACCCGCGGAAGACCGCGATATCATAGGCGAGGATTTGCAGAGGCAGGGCCACGAGAAGAGGCGAAAAGAATTCGTCCGTCTTAGGCGTATAGATCACTTCCGGCGTATGCAGGCGGATATGACGATCGCCTTTTGTGGCGATCGCAATAAGCCTGCCGGAACGCGCCCTGATCTCCTGGATATTGGAAATCATCTTGTCGTAGATCTTCGATTGCACCGCAATGCAGACGACGGCCCGGTATTCGTCGATCAACGCGATGGGGCCGTGTTTCATCTCTCCGGCCGCGTACCCTTCCGCCGGGATATAGGAGATCTCCTTGAGTTTCAACGCCCCTTCAAGGGCCGAAGGATAGTTGATGTTACGGCCCAGGAAAAGGAAACTGCCGAAATGGTGGTGACGAGAGGCGACTCTCTGGATCTGGCTGCGCGAACGCAAGATCTCTTCCTGCAGCGCCGGGATACGGAGCAAAGACTTCCATGCCTGCCGGTAAGACGCCTCCGTCATCTTCTTGCGCCGCAGAGCCAATTCCAGCCCCAGCATGTAAAAAACGCCCAACTGCGCGGTGTAGGCCTTGGTCGAAGCCACGCCGATCTCCGGCCCCGCCAGCGTATAAAAAATCTGGTCGGACTCCCGCGTGAGGCTTGAGCCGACGACGTTGCAGATGGAGACGATCCTGGCGCCGTTTTTTTTGGCCTCGCGCACAGCGGCCAGGGTATCGGCCGTTTCCCCTGACTGGCTGACGGCAACGACAAGCGTCCGTCTATCCACGAGCGGATGACGATAACGGAATTCCGAAGACAAATCCACCCAGACCGGAAGGCGTGCCATTGATTCAATGACATATTTCCCCACCAAGCCGGCGTGATAGGCGGTTCCGCAGGCGACAATCACAATCTGCCTGATATCCGACGGATACCTCAACGCCCTGATCTCGCGGCGGCCGCTGGAAAAAAGCTTTCTTAAAACCTGCGGCTGTTCGTAGATCTCCTTGAGCATGAAATGCGGATATCCCCCCTTGCGGGCGCTTTCAGCATCCATCGTGATCTTGTCGAACTTGACGGCCTGCTTCTTACCGCTGAATCCAAAGACAGACAAGGCACGGCCGCAAAGCACGGCCACCTGCTTGTCCTTGAGGTAAACAACGCGGCGGCAATGTTCCAAGACTGCCGGGACATCGGAAGCGATAAACAAACCTTCCGGCCCCTCGGCAACGATCAAGGGACTGTCTTGACGCGCACAGACAACCTTGCCGGGCTCTAAACTTGAGACGACGCCCAGGGCGAAGCTGCCCTCGACATCCTGCAGGGCGCGGATCACGGCCTTCTCGAGGTTGCCGCGGTAATACTTCTCGATCAGATGGGCGAGGACTTCAGTGTCCGTCTGGGAAACAAAACGATGCCCCTGGCGCAGAAGGGTCTCTTTCAATTTCAGGTAATTCTCGATGATGCCATTGTGGACAACCATGAACTTTTTGTCGCAACTGGCATGAGGATGGGCATTGATGTCATTGGGGGCACCGTGCGTGGCCCAGCGCGTGTGGGCGATACCGACGGTCGCTTCCGGCAAGGGTTTTCTGTCGATCAACTGGACCAAGTCATGGATCTTGCCCTTTGTCTTGCGCTGGAAGACCTCTGCGCCCGAGACAACGGCGATTCCGGCCGAATCATATCCTCTGTATTCCAGCCGCTTAAGGCCGGAAAGGAGGAACGGAACAGCTTGTTTTTTTCCGACGTATCCGACAATCCCGCACATTAACTTTGCCCCTTTTAGCCCTTCCTTACAAAGTTAACCCTGAGCTTACGCAGAAAATTTATGCCGACGCGTCGTGGCATAAATTTTCAAGTGTTTAAGCGAGGGGTCAACATTACAAAACTAACCCCGAGTGTACCACAGAAATTTCGAACCGTCGAAATTTCTGTGGTGTTTACACAAGGGGTAAATTATCCCTACCCTCTGACTCTTTGATGCTGCCTTTATTTAAAAATCTCCATCCTCTCTCGCGGCGCGCCGCAGAGCGGGCACTTCTCCGGAGGTTCTCCCTCATGAGTGTAGCCGCAAACCTTACACACATAAATGGACTTAAAATCCATGTCCTTTTTGGCTTCCACGGCTTCTTTGGCCTTCTCAAAAAGCTTGGCATGTTCCTTTTCGGTCTCCAGGGCCCACAAAAAAGAACGCTCGGCGTTCTTCTCGCCTTGGAATTCCGCCGTGTTTTTATAAGTCGGATACATCTCGTTGATCTCGAAATTCTCGCCTTCCAGCGCATTCGCCAGGTTCTCCTTGGTGCGGCCGATGCCGAAACCGGCCATGGCGTTGACCAGAAAAGCCCCGGCCAGGTCTTTGTGAACGGAAAAATGGCTGGTCGCGTGGATCTGTTCGGCGAAGGAAACGGCGTGGAAAAGCTTGCCGACCTTCGGAAAGCCTTCTTTTTGGGCCACGTCTCCCCAGATTTGATAACGCATGTGCGCCTGCGATTCCCCGCCGAATGCCGAACGCAAATTTGCCGCCGTCATGTCATGCATAACGCCACCTCCCTCGCACTCCCCTCACAAAAGGCACCCTTTCTCTGAATTGATGCATTTGATGCGCAAAAGCTCGCCGAATTTTTTCAAGTGCTCTCTCTCTTCGGAGAGAATTTTTGCAAAAGCCCCCTTGGCCTTGGCATCCGACGTCCGGGACAAACATGCTTCATAGAAAACAATGGAACGTCTCTCCATGTTCAGGGCTTCTTCCAGGGCCGTATGACGATGGTCCATGCGAGAGGCTTCCTGCAACTCCCGGGAGGTGTCAAAGACCTTCGAGGAAACATACTGGACGATGTCATCCTCTTCAAAGGCATCGTCGGCGCCGCTCTTGACGGCATCCAGATATTTTTGGAACGTCTTCAAATGTTCTTTCTCTTCCTGGATAAGGAAACCGATCTCTTGCCTGGCCTCCCGGTCTTTCACTTTTTTGGCCAGGTCTTCATAAAAACGTATCCCGTCCTCTTCCATGCGCACAGCCACTTTGAAAGCCTGAACGGGACTGAAATCAAAAATGACGATCGTTCCGTTTTTGTCGATATCTACACGCATGGTCAACTCCTTTAATGAGCGCGCGATTTATGTATGCCCGCGATAGGCATGGAACGCATACTATGACATAAATCGCATGCGCGAATTAAACCCCCACCACTTTTCATCGATCCAAAGAAAAACTTATCCTCTTGATCAATTCCTTATAAGCATTCTTAAACTGTTTAAGGCGCCTCTCTCGTATCCTAGCGTCATTCTCAGAAGAATAGGCCTCGTAAGCAGCAATCCTGGAGGGGGTTTTATGTTTCGTTGATCCACACAAACCTTTATTGCGATCTTCAAATCTTCTCTTCAGATCATTCGTATAGCCCACATAGATACTATGATCTTTTTTGCTTTGTAAAACATATACATAATACGTGCTCTTAATCATGAAAAGTGGTGGGGGGTCAAATTCCGGCGCGTAACTTAGCTCGCATCTAGGCTCGCTAAGTTACGCCGTCATTTAAAAAGCGAAGGCCCCGTTAAGAACCGGATAGGATTATCCTCGTCTCTAACGGGGCGCATCGCTCTTGGACAGTTTAAGCTCGTGTCCGGGAGCTGGGACAACAGCCCTCTTTGCAATGAGCTATCGCCCGCAGGAAATAACGCGGTTTGAGTCTCATAACAATCTCCTTTCGCAGAAGGCGAAACACCCGCGCAATACCGATAGGCGCGGGGTGCCGCAGAAGGCGAAACACCCGCGCCATTTTCCGCCGGGAAACGGATACCGGCATCTTCCAATAAACGCCGGCTGCGGCAAACGCCGGGCATCCCTTTCGTCCATCTATACATGGATTATCCTATATCCGACAAAAATTGTCAAGTATTATTTCTTCACCGTCGTCGTCATCATGTAATTGATGACACGGTTGGAGACGCCTTCTTTTTGCAGAGTCGTTATCTCTTCTACGGAAAGGTTATAGACGGAGCCGGTCTCGGCGATCTTGGCAATGATGGCGTCATCCGTCATCCCCGACTTGGCCAGCACAATCACATCGGATATGCCCAGTTTTTCCTTTCCGGACATGATTTGTTCTTTGGTACGCTTTTGGTCGATAGAATGACCGATCAAACCCCCGCCCAGCGCGCCGACCGTGCCGCCGATAAGAGCGCCTTCGACGCCGTGCCCCGACTGGTGGCCGATCACGCCGCCGGCAACGGAACCGACGAGGGCGCCGCCCAGCGCGCCCGTCTTGGTATTCTCGCCCATGGTATCGCAGCCCGCCAAAGGCAAAACCAGAGCGACAGCCATAACACCATTCATCACCATCTTCAATATATGCATATTCCCCTCCTTAATTCCTGCCTGCCCTGCGGGCGTAGCCCGCGAAGGCAGATTGCCTTATAACTAGGTAATTCCTCTAATGAGACTTTAAGGCCTGGCCTTAAAGTCTCATTATCTCCCTTTCGGCGCTTGACGAAACGCAACAATCAATAACAATCAACAAAACAGCTTTTGCCGTCTCTAAGTATAGCCCACCAGAAAAAGCTTTTCAATAAGATTCCTTCGCCTTTGCGGCGTTCCAGGATAACAAAACACCCCTTATGCGGACACAAAAAAGGCCTGCCTTTTATGGCAAGCCCTCTATGGAACATCACTGACTCCACCCGACTGTATCTCGTTAATGAGACTTTAAGGCCAGACCTGTTTGTCTCATTTCTTCTCTTGCTTCAGGCGCTGCTCGATATCGGAAAGGTCGGACTTCTTCTCCTCTTCCCCCTGCCACTGTTCGCCTTTTTCGGGTGCCAGGGGCTCCGGCTGCATGTCTTGCGAAGGGGCCTTGAAATCTTCCGTAAGATTCGACATCGTCTTGATCTGCCTCAGCCAGATGACGAAAAAGATCAAGCCCAGGATGCCGAGGAAGGCCACGACGCCGACGATCAGTTTCCACGTCAGCATGGGCGAGAACCCCTTGGCTTCAACCATCAGCGTCTTGGCGGACTGGAGGTCGGTCTTGACCTCGTCCAGCAACTTCAGGTTTTCCCGGTAATCGGAAATGTAGCCGCCGGGATTGGGGTTCACGACGGTCTGCGTACGTTCAATATGGTCCAGTTTTTGGAGGATGCTTTCTTTCAAATACTTGGCCCGTTCGCGATAGTCCGTGTTTTCCAAAATCTTGGTGACCTTGTCCACTTCCGTCCTGATCGAAGAGAGCTCTTCGGCAGGGATCTTCCAGACGTCCTCCATCTCGATCTCTACGAGGGCGGACTCTCTCGGCGCCAAATCAAAATCCTTGTAAACATAATAGGCGGACTCTTTGGGGTCGTAAGCGATGTTCAAATCCCCCATGTCCACGATATTCTCCGGCCTGATCTCCTTGGGCAGATAGGATTTGAAAGGGACTTTTCTGGACTGGGTCTCCGAAGGATTGACGACGGCGGCCCGCACGACGATATTGGCCTCCGCCACGACGGGCAGGATACCGAAGACAAAAAACAGACAGAAGACAGCCCCTAATAAACTATTCTTTTTAAGGATATGCGTCATTTTCAAAATCCGTATTCGCCACACGGAAACGTGGGGCATCTTACATTTTTGCTTGCGGAATATCTCTTCGCGGCGCTTTGTTCCTCTTTATTTTAATACATTCTGCCCGCACGTGGAAATACATTCCGCAAAAATTTTCCACAGGACCGCTGCGCTTGCCATCAAAACGGATTTACCATAATTCATTACGGGCAAGACGGCCTTCGCATCATGAGTATTCATACCACGTCTGCACGACAGGTTCTTCTTTGGCGACGTTCTCAACCATCTTCTGATTCAAAAGCATGAGGGCCTTGAGCTCCTGGGTCTTGTTGCGGAGGTAATCGATGTTCTGGGCGCCCTTCTCGGAGACTTCGTAGAGCCTCTCGATATTCTGCATGTCGGTGGACGTGCTCATCTTGTGGATCTTGTCGCTCATGTCCTGGAGGACCCTGTGCACGGTCTCCATCTGCTTGCTTGCCGAAAGGATCGCTTCGGAACCGCCCTTGACGCCCGCCAATACCTCAGAGGCCTTCTGGATATTCTGCTCGACGACATGGAATGCCGCGGAAAACGCCTCCACCTTCGACTGCATGTCTTTGATCGGCGAGACGCTGCCCAAGACCGCCGAAAGGTCGCTGGCGACGCTCTCGAGATCGTCCATCCTGACGGTCAGCGTCAGCGCATCCAGGGTCCCATAGCTGCTTTCAGAGCAGACGATGGTAAAGTCGCCTGTGCCCCAGCCGAGGACGAACGTGAGGTCGTATTCATATATCCCTGTTGCGCCGATCTCCATCATCGCGCCCTTGCTGACCCGCTGGACGTTATTGGCGTCATAGACATCGATGACGGGAGACAAGCCGGAATACGTCCTGTACCTGATCATCAAATCCTGGCCCGAACGGACGGTGTTCTCCCGGTTGAGGATCTCGGATTTCATGGCGGTTTCCGTCAGGGTCTTGGCTTCGTCGATCGACGTATCCAGCTTCTTCTCCGTGGCCGCCACCGTGCTGGTGGTGTGCGCCTTGATGGCCTCCTCACTGGAGGAGATCTTGTCTTTCAAGACCCCCTCTGTCTTGGCCAAGCCGGTGCCCACCGCCTGTTCTATCTTTTCGACGGAATCCGCCAGCTGCGTTGCCGTCTGGGTGAAGAATTCATACTGCAGTTTTTCGCTGCCGACATCGATGTTCGCCGTCGACGTATAAGCCACGTCATTATAGAGGATCGTCAGGGTCGCCGGATACACCTTGCCCGACTGGAAATCGGTGTTGGCGTAAATCGGGAAGACGTACATGCCGCTGTCATTGACCGTGGTGATGAGTTCCTTCCTGAGCGTCGCGCCGTCGGACTCATAGATGGTGAAGGTCGCCGCGCCCATCTGTGCCCGCTCCTCGGCCCTGGTGCCGACCAATTTACCTTTTCTTTGCAGGGAACCGACGGCGCTCAAGGAATCGTCCGCCGGGGCGTAACTATACGTCGCAATGGCCTCCCAACTGACCTGCGCCGAAGCCGTGCTTTCCATGTAGAGCGTGACCACATAAGGATCAGTCCCTGTCTTGGGCGCCGTCCAGCTGACGCTGTTGTCGATAAAGCCGTCTTTCTTGAAGAAGGTCGTGTAGGTCCCGTACGGATACTGCGCCGTCCGCGTGACGGGAGACGTCAGCTCGTAACCGGTGCTCCAGGCGGTGGCCGGCTCTTCGGCGCTGAGTTCCGAGAGGTGCTGGAAGGTATCAAAGTCCAGGACGTTGAATTTCACCGAAGCATAGATGATGTTAAAGGCCTCCTCGCTCATGTCGTTGACCGTCGTGTCGTCCTGGTTGGAAACGCGCACCTTGACCGTACTGGACTTTATGTCCGGCAGCGTCCACGTATAGGAATTGCTGTTGGTGAGGCCGGCGACGATGGTCGTCCAGTTCAGGCCGCCGTCCGTCGTATAGTCGAGATTCACCTTCGGGATGTAGCCGCGGGTCGACCACGTAATGGCCTGGGGCGATTTTGCCACCCAGTTTTCCCCGCCGTTGGGGGTGATCACGGTGAAGCCGCCGCGGATCCTGAACGTCCCGTCCGTGGTGTCCGTAATCAGCGTCCGGTTGCCGTCGGTGATGCGCAATCTCAATGTCGTGCCCGTCAGCGTAGAATCGGGGATATTCCAAACGAATTTGCCGCTGTTCGGCACGCCGCTGGCGATGATCTGGTGCGTCGCAAAGTTGTCCAGGGAGATGTCGATGATCAGGTTATTGGAGATGGACAGACCTGTCCATGTCCAGGTGACGTCTGTCGTGTCTCCCAGGACGTAAACCTCGCCCGTGCCCGTCGGAGTCATGATCGTGATGGTCGGCAAGGGGTCGATGGTGAAGGACTTGTCCGAGATATCGTAAGTCGCCGGCCGCGTGATGTCCCTGATCCTGAAGATGGCGTTCGACGTCACCGTGACCTTGTCATCCTTTATCTCCCAGAGATAGGCCCCGCTGTTCGTCACGGTCGCCAAAGAAACGAACGTCCCCTCGGCACCGCCGCTGCAAGAAACCTCCAGCGACAGGGAATCGGACACGGCCCCTTCGCTGGTCCAGGTCACGGGCGCCTTATCGCTGATGGCCCAGATCTCTCCGCCATTGGGGCTGGTGATGGTGATCTTCGGCGGGGCGATCGTGAAGACATCGTCGGAGACATCCGTCGTCGTCGGACGGGAAATATCCGTGATCCTCACCAAATATGTCTTGGTCCCGTCGCCTCCTCCGAGAACGTCATCGGGGACCTTCCAGACATACCCGCCGGTATTGGCCACGCCAGCGGCGATGGTCTTCCAGGTCGCGCCGACATCGTTGGAATATTCCAGCGTCAGGTTGTTGGAGATGACGCCGCCGTTGTCGTGCCATGTGATGTTCTGGTTGGTGCCCACGCGCCAGATCTCCGAGCCGTTGGGCTTGTCGATGGTGATCACCGGCGTAGGCAGGATGCTGAACGTGGCGTCCGATTTGTCGTTGACCATCAACGGCCTGCTGTTATCGGTGATCCTGACCCTCGCTGTGGCCGAGATATCATTCACCACCGTCCAGCTGTAGGTCCCGCCCTCCCCGGAATTAGGAACGTTGTCGGCGATGAGGATGCCGTCGGTGACAAAATTGTCCTTGGAATATTCGATCTTGAGGCTGTTGCCCACGCTTCCCGTGTTCGTCCAGGTGATGTTCTCGGCGTCACCGACGGTGAAGAGATCCCCGCCGTTGGGCCGCGTGACCTTGAGGATCGGGTAAGCGATGGTGAAGAAATTGTCCGATTCGTCGTGGATGGCCAGCCAGTTGCTGTCGGTGACCCTGACCTTGACCGAAGAAGAATAATCGTCGGGGATGCCGTCGCCGGTCGCCCCCCAGCCGTAAGAACCGAGGAAAGAACCGTCTTCCTGGAGCTCGCCCTTGGACACCCCTGTGGCGATGGTATGGAAATCGCTGGTGAAGTTGTCCTTGGAATATTCGATCTTGAGGTTGTTGGAGATGTCGCCGACGCTCCTGAAGGTGATGACCTTGTCTTTGGTGCCGATAGGCCAGCTCTCCCCGCCGTTGGGGGTCAAAACGCGGACATACGGCAGGACGATCTTGAAGTTTTGGTCGGAGGTATCCACCGTTGCCGGCCTGGAGGCATCATAGATCTTGACAAGGCAGGTATTGGAAACCGTGCTGGGCACCAGCCACATATAGGAGCCGGAGTTGGCGGATCCCGACGGCAAGTTCGTATCCAGCCAGCTCGTGCCGCCGTCTGCAGAATACCGGATGTTGATGTTGTCCCTGACGGCCCCCACGTCATAACCTTCGCTGGTCCACTTGATCTCCTTGACAAGGCCCGCGACCCACTCTTCGGTGCCGTTGTTGGGCGACACCACCGTGATCGTCGGCGCTTTGATCGTAAAAGGATTATTCGACGTGTCCGTGACCGTGGTACGCTGGGCGTCCGTGATCCGGACGCGCACCGTGCTGGAGAGCACGTCCGCCACCTTCCAGGTGTAAGTGCCGGTGTTGGCCTGGCCGCTCTTGATCGTATTCCATGTCGCGCCGTCCGTAGAATATTCCAACAGCAAGCTGTCGGGATTGACATACCCCCTGCTCGTCCAGATGATATTGTAATTTCCGGTGGCAAACCAGCTCTCCCCTCCGTTGGGAGTAATCACGGTCACGGAAGGAATAGTGATGGTGAAAACAGCGTCGGAGGCATCGGAAATCTGGGTATCGCTCGCGTCTTCGACCTTGACCAAGCACTGGTTGCTTTCTGCGTCCGGTATCTCCCAGGGATAATCGCCGTCGTTGACCTGCTGGCTGTTGATCTCGGTCCAGGTAACGCCGTTATCGGCTGAATACAGCAATCTGATGGCCTGATAGTCGCTGCCCCCCGACTGCAACTTGGCGCCCCAGCTCTTCCATTTGATGTTGAATGTTTCGCCGATGACGAGGTTCTCGGTGCCGTTGGGCGCCAGGACCTTGATGGCCGGATACGCCAGGATCTGGACAGCGGGAGAGGTCGCCGTGACCTGCGGGTTCGAGTTATCGGTGATCTTTATCAAGACGCTGTCTCCGACGGCATCCTGAGGCACCATCCAGTCATAATACTTGTTTTCGTTGGAGACGCCGGTGGCGATGGTCGTCCACGCGGACCCGTCCTTGGAGTATTCCAGGAGCAGGTCGTTGCTGATGGTCCCGTCGGTGATCCAGACGAGCCTGAAGTTCTCTGCGGCCACCAGGACATCCGAAGAGACAGGCGTGGTGAAGGTGACGGTCGGGGCGGCGATGGTGAAGACGCCGGACAACCCCTGGATGATCAACTGCGTATCGCGCGGCTGGCCGTTGCGGTCCGCCGGCAAGGCCGATTCTTTGACGCGGATCTTCATCGAATCCGAAAACGCGCTCGGCACGGTCCAGTTGTAGGAACCGTTGATATCGTCGTTGGGATTGCTCCCTACGGGCGTGCCGATGCTGACGCCGGCCGCAATGGTATGCACGTCTGAAATAAAATCGTCGTTGGAATATTCGATATCCACCGTCGGGCAGAACCAATTCTGGTTGGCCGTCCAGGAGAGGGTCTTCGTCAACCCTTCTTTCCACACGTCGCCCTGCACGGGCGAATTGACCGTGATCTTGGGCGCCGGAACGATGGCAAACGGCTGGTTCGATGTGTCCGTGATGTTCTCGTTCAACGGATCATAGATCCTCAGGCTGACGGTGTCCGACGGCGTATTGGCGACCGTCCACGTATATATGGCCGGGCTGGGCGGCCTGTTGTTCGAGACCAGGCTCCAGGTCGTCCCGCCGTTGATGGAATACTTGATCGTCAGGTCGTGCGCCAGCGTGCCCGAGGCAAACCATGTAATGCCATGCGGTTTGCCGACCTCCCAGATCTCTCCGCCGTTGGGAGAGCTCACCTCCAGGGACAATATCCTGAAGCTGGCATCCGACTCATCGTAGACAAGAGGGAAATCTTCGGAAACGATCTTGATCTTTGCGGTCTGGCTGGGATTGTCCGGCACAAGCCAGCTGTAAGTGCCTGTGTTGTTAAGATTGCTGACGATCGTGTTGGGATAGGTCGCGCCGTTGTCCGTCGAATATTGTATCTTCACCTTTCCCGTGTTGCCGTCGATCGCCTGGGCGTTCCAGGTGATCGTGGCCGTTGAGCCGGAATTTATGGTCTCGCCGCCGTTGGGCGCCGTCACCGTGATGAAAGACTTGATGTATTCGACGCCCGCTTTCGTCAAGATTGGCGTATCCTGACCCACGGAACTCAGGATGGCCTTGTACTGAAACCACTGGTCACTCTCGGCGTCCCGGTTCAAAACATTGATGAGACTGCCGGCGGGCGTCACATAATATGTCGGATCCGTGGTCGTCGTGATGGTGACCTTGTCAAGCTCGGGCGTATAGATCCCGTCGCTGGAACTGAGATACGCCCGGTACCAGAATTCTCCCTTGGGGAAAGCAGTCGCGTAATCAACCAGGTGGGCCCTGATCTCCGCCGAGGTATTGGCCTGGTTTAAGCCGGCGCTCACAAGGGTCCACTTGGTGCCGTCATGCCAATACCAGTTATAACCGTCGGAGGAGACTTGGTACTTGATGCTCGTATTCGTCGGCGTTGTGATCACGTCGGTGAAATCCGCGAGGTTATTGTCATAGAAAACACCCAAAATCGGCTGGATCGTCGGATTGGTCTTGTAATAAACCTCCATGCCCGTGGGGTTGGTCGTCTCGCTATAGACAAAACCCACGTAAGGAGCAACGGTAGCACTCTTGTACACCATGAACTTGTCGATAAAAATAGCATCCTTGGCCGACCTGACCGTCGGCTTGATGGACAGGTTCGGGCCTGCCACAAAGCCGGCATTGTACGTCAGCTTATCGCCGCTGGACAATTCAAAAACGACCTTGCCGCTCGTCGGAGGCGTGCCGCCCGGATTGTGCGGGGTCCACGTCATCTTTTCCGTGTTCCACATCGTGGCCGTATAGGCCATGCGGATGGATTCCCAGGAAGTATAACCGTCTCCGGACTCGTCGTAGAAATAACCGTTGTTCCACATCAAGACGTTGTAGCCTGCCAGGTAGCTGGATGTCCCCTGGCTTGTCGCATATTTGGCGTTGGGGTCGCAGATGCCCACGAAGTGCTGGCCGGTCTTGTTGGCTGTCTGCCAGATAACCTGCGAGGTGATATTGTAATTAGGGGCCATATTTGTCTTTGCCTGCAAATAACCGTTATGCGCCACCTTGACCGCGGTGCGGCCGCCCTGGCTGGTGTCCGTCAAAATAAAGCGCCAGATCAGATTGTTCAGGGAAATGCCGCTGTTGTTGGAGAAGGTCGCGCTGACCGACCGGGTCGTGCCGCCGACAAGGGGCGCTTCAGGCAAAGTCGGGTCCGTTGTCATCTCAAAACCGACCTGGATATTGAAAAGCGCGGCAGGCGCGGAGTCGCTGTTAAGGACAACGTTGTTATTCGAATTCAATATCTGCCAAGACCAGTAATAAAGATGCCCTTGTATCAAGCCTGCGGGCATGGTGATGGATGCATTATTGATGGTCGTGGTAGCGCCCTTGGGAAGATCGAATGTGGTACTGTCAACCTGGTCAAAAACAGCCCCTGAATCTACGTCGGTGAATTTGAAACGGAGCTTGAGGCCCTGCTGATCGTATGTCTCATTGTTGGTAAAAGTCCCTCCCAGGGTGCTGATGACCTGGCCCGGCACAACGCTCTTGACCATGAACGGGCCGGCGGTCATGCTCACCAGGCCGTAATACAAGGTAAACGGCTGGGCCACATCCTGCGCCTGCACCAGAGCGCCGTTGGCCCAACGCAACTCCCAATTCCAGTCATACGTCCGGCCGGATATGATCCCCGAAGGGATAACCACGTCGGTAGAGGGCGTTGTCGTGCCCGTACCGATGGTCAAGGTCGAGCTGTCCATGCCGAAGATGCTCGACACGGTCACCAGGTTGCAATACTGCGTGTCCCATTTGTCCAGGCCGCCGTCAAAACTGTCGAAAAATTCAAAGACATTGTCTCCGTTGCTCTGGCTGACAGCCGCGGGATTGCCGTAATACATATAAACGGTCTGTTTGGCCGTATTGGAAAGCGTAGGAAGTTTGATCCAGAAGCGCGCCTTCTGTTCCGTCGTGCTGAAGGTATCCAGGTAATAAGACAGGAGCGTCGTATCGTCGCTGTCGACAAAACGCACGTCGGACCCGTCGCTCTTGACATGATCCCAGAAATCCTTGTGGCTCTTGTCTATGTCCACAGACACCTGGAAATCGGCCAAGGCCGTGTCATTGGCCGTGTTGTCGATATTCAGCGTCTCCTTATACTGCCATGCGGAAAGCTGGGGATTGCCGCTGGTCGCCGCGGTCTCCTCTGCCAACATGTACGTGGACATGCGGTAGTTGAATTCCGCGACCTTGAATACCGGCGTGATGGCTTCGGAGTAGCTGTTATAGGTGTATAAAGCGTACCTCTTGTCGCCCACCAACTGCAGGTTCCTCCAGGTCGCGCCGGGGTCCACGGCTGTCGAGCTCCCCTTGTTGCCCAGGCTGACGTAACTCGGAGAAGGGCTGATGTCGCCGGTGATCGTAACGCTGGTGCCGCCGTCCTCAAGAGCCACCAGCCTTAAATATCTGGTAGCCGCGGTGTTGATGTAATATTCCTTGCCTACGCCCACGAGGGTATCGGCGCTCTGGTAGATCTGGCCTTTGCCGCCGCCCGAATCGTCCGCCACGACGCATATCGGCTTGTCCGCGGAAATATAGGTCCGCATGCTCAAAGCGCCGGTCCCGCCGTTGGGCAGGTGTTTATAGCTCTGCCCTTTGTTCAATGTCCCGCTATAGTCGCCGGTTGTGCTGTCCAAGTTGTCAACGATGATATTGGTGCCGTCTTCATAGGCCGTCAGCGTGATGATGGCATCCGGACAGTAGAAATAATACTCTTGCATGTCAGGAGAACGGATCTGTTCCGAAGCCTCACCGTGGTTGATCAGGCCTGCCATGACGGTGATGGGCTTGGTGGCCTCAATATGCCAGACTTCGCCGCGGGAATCCACCCTGTTCCAGCCGAACCAGAAATTGCCCTTGTCGAGCGCGATGCTCTGGGTATCGTCTCCCAGGCCGTAGTCGGTGATCGTCACCTGGGTATCGTCGTTATACGCGGTGATGATCACATCGCCGTCGTAGTTGTTCGACGGCATCCACAGCCACAGGTCATTGCCGCAAACCGTGTAGAAATCGTCGTCATAGTAGGAAGCCGGCTCAATGGCAGAAGTAAAAATGGTGATCGGCTTCTGGGATGTGACGTGGTAGACCGTCAGATCCGTATCATCGTATCTTTGCTTTTCTCCGACAGCGGTAAAATCGCGGTATGACGAAGCGATGACCTGGCCTGAAGAATCCAGCTTCTCGATGGTGACGCGGTTAGGCGCGTCGGTGGTGATGATGTCGAAGAAAGCGAACATGAAGGCATAAAAGTCCGTCCCGATCAAAGACTCGGCCAACGTGGGGTCGGACTCTGAGGTGGCGGTGGACTTGCCGTAAAGGATATAGATGGTCTTGGCCGCGCCCAGAGGGATGGTCGGCACCGTGACCCAGCAGGTGGCGGTCTTCTTGCTCTTGCTGAAACCGACGACGCGGTATTTCAAGGGCGTCTTTCCGTCGGAATCCACAAAACGGATGTCCGAACCGTCGCTGGAAATATGGTTCCAGAAATCGATGTTGGCCGACGGCACCTCGACCCTGATGGTGCAATCGGTATAGGCCGTGGCCCCCGACGTATTGTCTATGATGACCTGCTGACGGTAGAGATAATCCTGCAGGACTTTGGAGAGCTTGGCTGTGCCGTTGCCGACCACGACCTCCGACGTATTGGCATATTCTTCTTTATTGGTGAATTCGTAGGGGATCTGCTGGACGCCGGCCGGCCCATACCACGGCCCCCATGTCCCCGGCTCTCCATTGTTGTCCGGCGCGGTATGCACCTGGAAACGCACGTCGGTGCCGGTCGGCAGTGTCGCGGTCCAGGAGATGTTCCTCAAACGGTTGGTGGCATAGGTCGTGTTGTATGGCGAAGAAACCAACTCCTGGCTCAAGGGATATTTGGTCCAACCGATGGTGACCTTGTCCAACAGAGGGACCTGGCTCAAATCATAACAGAAAAATCTGATGTAGTATTGCAGGTATTGGTCGCCGTCGTTGACGCCGGCATAAGCGGAAAGGTCGGCGTTCTTGACCGTCTTGTCCACATAAGACCACGCCAGGGCGTCCGAGAGGTCGAATTTTTTGCCGGTGCGCACTTTGATGTCTATCTGGCCCAGGCCGTTGTTCACCCAGCTCACATTGGCCAGGCTGGCATTGTTGCCGATTTCCTTGATGTCCGAAATATATATGCCGGACGAGAACAGGAGGTATTTCATCAAAGACGAGGTGCCGTAGCCGCTGGAGAGATAGATATAATCCCCGGTGCCCGGATACATGGCGGCGGCCTGGCCGTTGAGGACAAAAGGCAGGTCCGGCCGCGTGTCCCATGTGTTCGTCGAAATGCAATAACGGTAGAAATAATTTGTCCCGTAGGAAAAATCGTAATTGTAGGAAACAAAATAGTAAATATAGTCTCCGAAGCCCGGGCTGAAAAGAACGCCTCCCATGCTGGGCAGGGGCAGAGGCGCAAGCGATTCCCACGTGTTATAGGCCGAGTCGCCGTCTGTTGTCGTGGTATCGGTGGTGTCCGCGTTATAACGCCAAAAGGCGGTGGAGCCGCCGCCGGCCGTGGCATAAAGATATTTGTCCGTCCCCGGATTGATCAGGTTCGAACCGCGGGAAACAACGGTGGGCGTGGTCGCATACTCTTTCCAGTTGTTGCCGGCAATGGAATAGCGCCAGAACGTCGTGGTTGAGCCGCCCCTCATGGCATAAAGATAGCCGTCGCGATACGCCAGGGTCAGGCCTGTGGAAAATGCGGCCGGCGGCACAGCCAAGTTCGTCCACAGGTCTGTGCTGACCGAGTAGGCCCAGATATCGTAATAACCGGTACCCCTGGTCACATAGATATAATCGCCTGAACCCGGATAGACGGCGCGGGCATCGGTCGTGACCGACGAAGGCGGCGGGTTCAGCGTGTACCAGACAGAATTGGTGATATTGTATTTGTAAAATTCACTGGACCCTCCGCGCATATAGAAGATCTCTTCGCCGGAGGGCATGGCGCAGATCTGGGAACCGTAAGAATTGCTCGCCGGGAACTGGATAGGTTCGTCCCACCTGTTCGTAGAGATGGAATACCTGTTGAAATTCACGCCCAGGTTGCCGTGGTTGACGCCCAGATAAAAATACAAAAGGTCCCCTGTGCCGGGATAAAAACCGTCCGACGTCCCGCCGACGGAGATAGAGGCGTCTGTCAGGATCGTCCAGGTATTGGTGCTCAAAGAGTACTTGGCAAAATCCCTGCCGCTCCCTTTCAAGCAATAAATGAAATCGCCCGAGCCCGGATAAACCAAGCTGCCGTAATCCGAAATGGCCCATGGCGCGTCAGCCAAATAACCCCAGGTCTCGTCATTCAAATTGAACTTGGTGAATTTTGTGGTGCCGGCTTGTTTGAGGACGTATATGCCCTTATAAGAACCGCTTGAGATGATGCACATGCCGTTGCCTTCATAATACGCCGCCTCAAGCATGTTGGGCAGGGTCGTCCAGGAGCCGCCGTAAGCATCGTCATTGAATTTCAGGAAGATCGAGGAATTATAATAGCCGGGACAAACATAGATACCGCTGGCGTCAGCCACCATCTTCGCACTCCAGAAGAACATGTAAGGCGAAGACGCCAACTGTGTCCAGGCGCCGGTTTCCGTATTGTACTTCCAGAAATTCCTCGACATATTGCCTTCGGAAACATAGATGTAGTCGCCTGCGCCCGGATAAACCGCCCTGTGCCCCGTACCAGAGGTGACAAAAGGCAGTTTTATCAAGTTGACCCATTTGTTCTGGGTGAGGGAATACTTCCAGGCATAATTCGTGCGGTAGTTCATGAACAAATAAACATAATCCCCTTTTTTGACGACACTGCCGAAATTGAGACGCGATGTGGCATAAGGGGCATTGACAATCTCGTTCTTCCACTGGCCCGTGCTGAAAACATAAGTCTGAAGTCCCGATGCGTATTGCGTACCTATATGATAGAGATTTGTGTCGCTGGCGCATGCCGCTACCTGCGTGTATTGAAAGATAGGTACATGGAGACTCTGCCAGGTATTGGAGGCAATATCATATTTAGCAAAGCCCGTATAATAGAAGCTACCATCATGGCCGTTCATATAATAGATTGCGTTCTCGCTTGAAGAATAAACAAACTTTCCGCCATATCCTGGATACATGTCCGGCAAATTTGCTTTTTGGGTCCAGGTGTCAGTCGAGATCTGATAAGTCATAAATACTGTACGGGCATTGCTACGCAAGAAGTAAATATAATCGCCTGAGCCAGGATAGACGGCGCACGCGCCATAGTAAAAATTACCAAAAGGACAGAGACTGATACTTTGCCAGGTATCGTTTTGCGGTTTATAGCGATAAAGATTATTGGTATAGGAACCTGTGTCTTGATTGTAACCACCCGTGGCATAAACAAAATTTCCTGCGACCACAAGGGTACCGCCCCAATAAACCTTCTGCGGAAGAGGCGCCAGTTGTTCCCAGGCTTTGGTCGTCAGGTTATACCTGCTGAATCCGTTTTGGTAATATCCCTGCAGGCAATAAATATAGGTATCTCCTGGTTTATAAGCCAAGGCACCCCCTACATAAATACCTGACGTATTGCCGGCGAAGGTGGCGTCAGAAAGCCTTTCCCATTGGTAGGCCACAGCCGTATTGGTCGCAGAAAACGGGGTGAAGGTCAAATAATATTTATAAAAATACTTGTAGCCATTACCTGGAATATAGTAAATGGCGTTTTCCGAAGCCACGTAAACCGCATCTGCGCCCCAATAACCGCTGGAACGGGGATACGACTCTTCGCGCCATTTCTTGGTCGCAGGATAATAGCGATAGGTTGAACTATAACTATGATTGCTTAAAAGCCTGAGCTCTGTGCCGCCGCCGTCAGGGTCATAAAGATACATCCGGCTGTAGATAGTGAAAGGCAACGCGGGGAGCTCGATGTCTTTAGAAAGCGTGGAGGTATAATAAGAGCTTTCCCAGGTGTCCGAAGAAATATAATACCTGGCAAAATATCTGCTCCCGCCGTTCCAGGCATAGAGATAATTCCCTGCCCCGGGCCAGACCACATCCGAATACCAAGACAGGGCAAACGGGCAATTCTGCAGGCTGACCCAGGCGTTGGAAGAAGCAGTCACGTCAAATTTGGCGAACGAGGTCGAACCGCCGCCTGCCGAACCATAAACCAGGTTTCCTGATCCCGGATACACGAGGGATGCGCCTATGCCGACGGCAAAAGGCGTGGACTCGACAGCAGACCATGAGCCTGCCTCGGCGATGCCTGTGGGTATGTTGTAACGGTAAAAGACCGAAGAACCATTACCGCAGAAGGCAAAGGCCTTGCTGATGGAAGGCACAACGACCAAGGCCCCGCCGTAGCCGACGGCCGCCGAGATGTTTTTCTTCGCATACCACGTATTGGTGGAGATCTGATAGGCGTAAAATTCCTTGCGGTTGCCGCCGACCAAAGCATAAATGACATCGTTGCCGTCATAAGCCAGGGCCGCGCCGAGACCCACAGACATGGGGATGTCCGCCAGCATCTCCCATTTCTCGTCGGCAATGGACCAGCGCATGAAAGACATATTGTTGCCCCAGGAGACCCAGAGGGAATAGATGTAATTGCCGGCCCGCGTCAAAGGGGCGACCGCGCCCATGTAAGGCGTAAAAGGCAGGTTGGCCCATTCGCCGAGAGCGCTGCAGAAAGGATCCTGATAAACCGTGTTCAGGCCGAGGGTGGCCGCAGAACCTGTGCCGGCGACAATGGTGTTGGTGCCGCTCCCTTCGGCAAAATCGGCATCCGTATCATCGGTGAGGGAAAAAGAATTGGGGAGCAGCTTCACGCCGGCCGACGAAACGGTGTCCACATTGGCGCCTGCAGAGGAATATTTTGTCCAGCCGGTCTTGTTGGTCGGGTCTGTGGCCTTGTCTGCCGATGCGCCCCCGCGCCAGTCGCTCTGCTCGAACTTGTTATACTGATCGGCGGCAGAGGACAGGTTTGTGCACAAAGCCATGTCTCCCAGGACGAACATTCCGGCCAAGACAAGGCCCAGCGCCCTTGCCCGCGTCCCCCTGGTGGACGCATGGCAGCATCCTTCCATCGCCGGCATCGGATGCTGTCTGCGGGTGTCTTGGTCACATCCAGTTTTCATCAAAACCGGGCCTTTCATCTTCTTCTCCGTTCACGCCTGGATCAACTGCATTTCAATGTCTTCAACACATTCACGAATTCCAGATGCGGCAATGTGTTCAAAAAAGCCAGGGCCAAAAAGTGCCTTCTGGTCTTTTTGCAATAAAAGCTGGCCAGGAGGAAATTCTGCTCTTTGACCTCGCCATCCGGATATTTGATCCTCATGACGACTTCGGCAAAATCCGCCTTGGCCCCCGAAACCTTGGCTTTGAGCCCCTCCAGCGGCGTCTCAAATAAAAAAGTATAGCCTTCCTTGGACAATATGTCCTGATAGTTCAATTCCTTGTTCGACCAGTGTATTTCAAAAAAATCGTCGCACATCCCCTGCTGGCCCCTGACATCGAGCTTGATGTAGCCGTCCCTCTTGTCCCCGCCGATGATCTCGGGAGGAAAATTGTCCGGGACCCTCACTTCCACCCCTCCCCCTTTGACGATGCGCGTCTTCGCCCCGGCCGCCGCATCCGACAAACAGAGCGGGCCGCCCAGAAAGATGAGACCCAGCGTGATGGCGATGAACTTTTCCATGTCCTTGGCCTTTCCTGAAAAACGCCTCTTGACTCCCCCGGGGCCGTGCCGCCGGCCCTTCTATTTCTTCGCCTTTTCTTCCAGCTCCTTGACCTTCTCTTTTTCCAGCTGGAGCCTCTTGGCCATGGCCTCGTAAGAAACCATGTCGGCGCGGTATTTCTCGTCCAGATCTCTTTTTATCTTTTCTCTCTCCACGCTTAATTTTTGGCTGAACTCCTGCTCGAGCGAAGCATCCGAGGGTCTGCGCGCCGCCCCGGATGTCCTGCCGATGAAAAAGAGCGCAACGCCGAAAACCACAACCAGAACGCCTGCCGCGATATACCTCAATGTTTTGGGCTCCATCTTCATTTTTCACCTCAATGAATCCCCTTAAACCGGGGGTCTCTGCCAAGGATTAAAAACCGCCGACACTCTTTACGGCGGCTCCCTTCTTTTCCGCCATTTTCTTCTCTATAAAAAATACGCCGTCGGACATATCGGAAACCGTCTTGTCAAAAGCATCGGAGATCCTCACCAGGGCCTGATCGGTCGTCACCTGGGGGACGGTCCAAAGATAGGATCCCGTATTGGCGACCCTCTCGGATACGGGCTGATAAGTCTTGCCGGCATCCCGCGAATACTCCAGCTTCATGGGATAAGACGACTCGTAGTCCCACGCCGTCCATGTGATGACGTGCGAGCCGGCCGTGACAGAATCGCCGCCGTTAGGGCCCAACAGGACGATATTGCCCGGCCTGTAGGAAAACGAGGCGTATGCCACGTAAGGCGCTGCATCGGTTTCCCTCTTGAGATTGATGCGGCCGCGCAAGGTCTGCCCGGCCGGAAAGTCGCCCTTGGAAACATAATAATAGGCGTCATTCACGCAGTCTTTTTTATAGTTCTTGCCGCTATCGGCGGAAACATCAACGCTGGCCCCTTGGCCTTCCCACGCCGGCACAATGATGCGGATCAGGTAATCCGTCTTGATCCCCGGAATGATGTAATAACCCGATTTGGCGGACGCCTCGAGGACGAGGTTCTTTTTGGCATCCAGGACGATGTGGTGGAATATAGGTAAGGCCGGCGTTTCTTCAGCGGCCGGGGCGGAAACATCAACCTTGGGTTCGGGGTTGGCATATTTGCGCGCGCGGATCCACAGGAACTTGGTCAGGCTCCTGCCCAGCCCCACGCCCGTGGTCTTCAGCGCCACGAACCCCTTGGCAGGGCCTTCCGTATCCTGATAGCTCACCGCGGCCTGCTTTTTGGAGAAACCTGCGTCATAGCGCTCAAAGGTCAGCAGATTGTTCTTGTCCGCGGTCAGCCGATAGCCATAATAAACGCCCGCAACGATCGGTGCGGGCGTATTGGCCTTGACGATATTGTCGACGACCAGGCAGTGCTGGGCGCCGTCCAGCGCCGAGGCGTAGGCGACAAGCGTCGCGTCCATCGCCGATGCCGGATCGGGGTCGCGCGCAATCAGCCGCGTCTCATAACCCGTCTGGGCGGCGGCCACATACTCAACGATGCCCTCCTTGAACTCAAAGGTCTTGGCCGAGACGGCCGCGGCGTCGAGCAGAAGCCCCTCCGGAGCCGCCTGGGCGCTGCCGCCCGTCCCAAGCGTCACCGACCACTTCTCCGGATCCAGGGACCCCTTGAGTGACGTAAAATCTTCATAAAAATCAAATGTCTCCCCGGGAGAAGAAAGCGATGCCGCCACAGGATTGCCGTAATAGAGGAATGCCTTGACGCCGTCTTGGGGGATTTCAGGGAAGCGGACAAAATAGGTGGCCGTCCGGTTCGGCTTATTTCCTTCTATGCCGACCAACGCATGGGGCAGAAGCGTCTCGCCGTCGGCCGAGGTGAACCGGATATCATTGAAATCCGATAAAATGTGGCCGTCGCAGACAATGTCCGCAGAGGCCGACCCTGAAGACTCGCCCACGCGCACCATGAGTTGGTAATTGTAAAGCGCACCCGAGGAAGAACCCGATATCTTGAAGGGTCTCCTGTAAAGGAACCTGGAAAGCGCAGGCTCGCCGAAAGTCCCGGCGATCCCGTTCTCGGTCGCAAAAGCAAGCGTCACCTCCAACAAAGCTGTTTCTGCGCCCAGGACGGCCTTCCATTTCAATGCCTCGCCTTTCACAAGCTCAGAGCTCACCGGCACGCCGTTGACGACGGGCGTGTAATGAAGCCCTGCGTCCGCGCTCACCAGCAAGGCCACGGGACCCGTCGCCTCCCAGCTCGCCGTCAGGGACGTGACCATGCCGTTGACATTCACCGGCTGGCTGATGTATTCCATCTTTTCAGCGATGACGGGAAGAAGAAAATCGCCCCTGCCGTCCGTGCGCCAGACAAACGGCGATTGATAAGCGGTTAAATCGGAAGCGGCCATGGCCCCTTCGGCATTGGGAGAAACGCACGCCGCAGAAGAAAAGAAAAACAGAAAAACAAAACACCCTGAGAAAAATCTCAGGGTGCCGCATTTTCTTAATGAGACAAACAGGCCAGACCTTAAAGTCTCATTAAATCTTTTTTGCTTCGGAGAAGATAACGCGCCGTGATGATCGAGGCCTGCCTGTAATCCATGCATATTCATCAGGGCTTCACTTTTTGTGGACGAATGCCTCGTTAATTCTCTCTTGGAATTTATTGTAGCAAACGCTGGCGAAAAATCAACTCTTTCCATGCGCCGAGTGCCGTTGACGGCCGGCAAAGATTGCAAGCAAGGCCCAAAATGCCATCTTTGTACCGCCGTTGCCGTTGTTTTAAAATACGCTATTGTCATCTTTCTGTCCTTTGCAGGGCTTTAGAGCTTCTTGTCCGCCCCGGACCCTCTTTGTCTCGAGTACCTTTCGCCTACTTTTTTCAAGCCCCCCCTTGACAAACGCCGCAAGCTCTCTTAAACCCAATCTCAGCCTAAGCCCTGCCGGCCAATTTCTATTTTAGAAACATAACTTATTGATCTACAAATAGTTAAATCTCTGTCTTTCATACCAGCCCCTTTACACTCCTCCATTTTCCACAATAAATGTAACTCAAACCCCCCGAAAGATAAACCCGTATTAATATACATTTATTTTGCAGAAAATACTCTACTGGCAACCGCGAAATTCAGCAAAGATCATCCCCGCTACCGCCTTAATGAGACTTTAAGGCCAGACCTTAAAGTCTCATTACACAATTGTTCGGTAGAATGTGGCCCGGCTTATCCCCAGTGTTTTCTCTATCTCTGCGGGTGTATACCCATTGGCCAATAACTGTTCAATGACGTATTTTCTCGTATCCCGGTCTTCGATTTTTCTCATTCTTTGCTTTGACTTGATTTTTTCAACCATCTCTCCTAATTTTTTTTCTTCATGCCGCTTGGCGATTTTTTGAATGACCTCTCTGATCTGTCCCGTGATACGCTTTAACGGCAGCGTTTCTGAAATGCCGCAACTCTCAATGTGAAGCAGACTATCTGACAATATCTGCTGATATTTCTGGCGCGCCCGATGAATATCCTGGTCGATCATGAAAAGAATCTGTTGATAATCAACAAAGGTCTTCGCGATGATATCTGTAAACAACCGGATGGAACTCCAGCGGTAACTCCTAAAGTCTTTGCATCAACCCGCGCGGCATGGGTTGAGATGTATATAGACTGAAATCGCAAGAAAATAAGCATCGTCATTGCAAAGCGACGCCCTGAATCTCCCGCAAAAAACATGCCCCTTGCGCTGGTATTTCTCATTAAAGTACATGGCATAACGCTCGAATAGATTTTTCATGGCGGATGACAAATTTTTTTGAGTAATTTGCAGAAGAAGATGGAGATGGTTTGTAAGAAGAGCGAAAGAAAAAAGTTTAACGTGAAATTCCTGGGTGATATCTTTAAGAATTTTCAAAAAATATAAATAGTCGCTTTCTTCCAAGAAAATGCGCTCCGTACCGGGGGCCCTCTGCGTTATATGATAAATAGCCCCCTCGAAAATGATACGTTGACGCACTGTCAATTGCCGCCTTATTTCCCCCTCGTTCAATCGCTCTAAAATATCCATGACTCCCTTTCTTAATGAGACTTTAAGGCCAGACCTGTTTGTCTCATTACAGATAATCATTTTGGAGCTAGTTTGTCTTAGCGCTTTTCTGTTTTTACTTTTAGGTGAGGGAAGAAATAAGGAAGCTAAAGGGTGACTCTAAGCTTCTTAATGAGACTTTAAGGTCTGGCCTTAAAGTCTCATTAAGATTTGGGAACTTGCATCTTTGTTGCGGGGCGATCAGCTTGCAGGAGCGAGGAAGCGGGCTGCGCAAGAAACAAATAATTTATTGATGGAAATCACACATCTTCAATATCGACGATCTTGTTCTTGATGGCGTATTTGATGAGGTCGCTGGTGCGGTGAAGTCCGAGTTTCTTGAGCATGTTGTTTTTGTAATTTTCGACCGTCCGGGGGCTCAAGGAAAGCAGGGATGCGATTTCCTTGGCGGCCTTGCTCTCCGCCACCAGCCGCAGGACATCCAGCTCTCTTTCGGTCAAGAAACCGGGGCCTGCCGCCTCTTCCTGCGGACCGGAAACTTTTTTAAGCAGGTAATCGGAGGCCTGTGTGTCCAGATAGACCTGCCCGGAGACGATCTTGCGCAGGGCCTGGGGGAGGTCGTCCGCGGCGTTTTCTTTGCTCAAATACCCCTTCACGCCGGACTGCAGCGCTTTCATGACATAGGCATTGGCTTTGTGCACGCTGATGATGAGGATTTTTGTCGACGGGCTGATTCTAAGTACGTCCTCAATGATCTCGAGGCCTGTTCTTTTCGGCATGGTGATGTCCAGCAGGAGGATATCGGGTTTCAGGGAGCGTATTTTGTCCAGCGCCGTCTCCGCGTCCCCGGCCTCCCCGACGACTTCATATTCGGGCTGCCGCCGCAGGATCGCCTTGATCCCTTCACGGATGATATCGTGATCGTCAACGATAAAAATAGTATGCGTCTTCATGTCTTCAATGGATCGGCAGACGGACCTCAAGCCGGGTGCCCTCTCCAGGTCCGGAATGAACGCGGAGCTCTCCGTCCAAAAGCTCGATACGTTCTCTTAACCCCCGCAGCCCAAGTTTCAGCTTATCTTCCTTGCGCCGCGCCGGCCGCGCCTGCTGCGCCTCCGGATTAAATCCTATCCCGTCGTCCGCGATGGTCAACAACACGCTTTTGTCGTCCTGCCCCAAGAGGATATCGATATGGCGGGCCTGGGAATACTTGGCGATATTCGTCAAGGCTTCCTGAACGACGCGGTAAAGAACCAATTTTTCCTCCGCCGAGATCGCCGGCTCCTCCGGAGGCATCGATAACGTATAATGGGCTTGCGTGATTTCCTTATTCTGGACGGCCAGGCCGTTGATGCTTTGCAGCAAACCCACCTCGTCGATCTCCGGAGGCCTCAAGATCGTGGAAATATTGTGCGTCTTGTTCATCAAGGCATCCAAAATCGCCTTGGCCTTCTCGATCTTCTCTTTGTTCTCGGACGGCCCGCCCGGCATCTCCTTTTCCAGCAGCGCCAGGTAAATCTTGAGGGCGCTCAAGTCCTGGCCCATCTCGTCGTGGATCTGCAAAGAAAGGTTATTGCGCTCCTCTTCCTGCGCCGTGACAAACCGGCGCCACAGCTCTTCCCTGTGGCGCCGGTCCTGTTTCATGCGCCGGTAAGTCAGATAAGCTGTCGCCAGGCCAAGCAAGATCGCTATCGCCAAAGACCACGCCAGAAGGGTGACGGCCCGACGGCGCTCCGCCTCTGCCGCCTCAAGTTTACGATCAAGCCTCTGGAGGATATCGCGCTGCATAGGATTCTCAAGGAACGCATCGATCCAGAAAAGCTTGCTCTCCAGTTCCCGCTGGATCCGGTCCAAGACCTGGCGGGACTGCGCCTTCTCATTCTCCGAAGCAAGGCGATTCAGATTATCCGCCCGGGAGACGATGCTGTCCCCGAGCTTCAGAAACTCCTCTTCGCTTGCACGCACCGTCTCACCCCACTGGCGCTGCTCGGGAGAAGAAACCAAAGAAAAATAGGCCGCCAGATACGTCTCGAAATTCTTCGATGCCGATTGCACCGAGTCCTGACGCTGGACGATCCCGGCTGCTTCCAGATAACGGGCATCGTGCCAGAAAAGATAATTCCGTATGGCCATCATATAGCGGGCATTCGCGATCCTCATCTCAAAAATGGTGTTTTGAAGAGGGATGTCAACGCGCGCCAGGGACACCGCGATACGGTTCAACGCCGCGACCTGACGGATCCCGACGAATCCAATGGCCACGATAAGACACAACAACCCGGCAAAGCCGAGCATCACGCCCCAATCCAAGAATTTTCTGGAAAAGCGGAATTGTTCCATGAAGTGGAATCCCCCTAGGGTCCCCTCCCGAGGCAGCACCGCTTTCCGCCCAAGGTGCCTGCCTTGACCGAGGCCAAAGGCAGGGACCCGCCGATTTTTAGGGACGGGCCTCTCCGCCCCGGCCTTGACCCTGCCGAAGGATGGATAAGCTCATTTCTGCTAATACAAAAACGAGGCGGCCGCGAACGAACAGGGAATTCGAGCCTTTTCTATCAACGGCCGTCACCGTTCCAGATCGGCCAACCACTCCCTGACGGACTCGGCATCGTCTGACTCAGGCTGGAGCTCCAGAAAAGTGCGATAATGATAGCGCGCCTGCTTCTTGTCCTTAAAATAGTCGTCGTAGATGATCCCAAGATTATAGTGCGCCCGCGCGTTGTTGGGGTTGTACGCAAGGGCCTTTTTGAATTCCTCAACGGCATTTTCGTAATCCTTGGCGCGCGTATAAACAACACCCAGATTGTAGTGATACCTCTCGGCTTCGTCCTCCAGGCGTTTTTTGGCCTTGGCTAACTGCGCATCGAGGGTCAGGATCTTGGTCTCGTACATCTGTTTCTGTTTTTTGAAGCCCGTCTCCAGCTTGCTGGCGATCTCCGTGCGTTCCTTTCTGACGTGCGCCAGCTCCTTGTTTACCTTGTCCAGGTCTTCGTTCGTGCCCTTGCTGATATCCTGCTCGCTGGAAATCTGCTTCTTCAGTTTTGCCGTTTCTTCCTCAACCTTGTCGCGGTCCGCCGTGAGACTATTGATCTCAACCAACAGCTTGTTTTTTTCCTGCAGGTACTTGTCGGCCATCTGGCGGACTTCTGTACGGCTTGTTTCCAGCTCTGTCCTCATCTCCTCGATCGTCTTGGCATTCTCGTCGCGCAAGAGCGCGTTTTTCCTGGCCTCCATCCCCCAAGAGACAAAAGCCACAGCCGCCGCCAAGAACGCGGCGACGGCTGTGGCCATTAAAGTAAATTTATTATTCATGAGAATTTGCGGTGGCGATCACTCCAAATCAAGCTTCGGCTTCTTTGTCAACACACCCTTCTCTTTGATAAGCTCCTTTTCGGCATCGGGCTTTGCGTTGTCCCCGGAAAAGATATGGGGCGTGAGAAAAACCGCCAGCTCTGTCTTCGTCCGCTGGTCATTGCGGTTACCGAAAATCCATCCGATGACAGGCAGTTTATAAAAAAACGGTACACGGCTGCGGGTGTCGCGGACGTCGTCTTTCATCAGGCCGGCAATCATGATCATGGCGCCGTCCTTGACCTTGACCGTGGTCTCGGCTTGAGAGGTTTCCACGACGGGCACCGATGACCCCAGGGGCGACGTCTTGTACTCGCGCACAGAGCTCACTTCGGGCCGGATCTTCATGATGATGTAATTGTCGGCGGTGATCGTCGGGGTGACATTGATCTTCACGCCGACATCGACAAAGTTGACGGATTCCGCCGTTGTTGTCGTGACCTGGGACTGGCTCTGCGTCTGCGAGAAATATACCTCCTTGGAACCGATCAGGATGGTCGCTTCCTGGTTATTGACGGCGGCGATGCGCGGCCGCGAGAGGATATTGGTCTTCGCAAACGAATTGAGCGCCTGGATGACGACATTAAAATCGTTCTGGGCCAGGGTCCCAAGACTGAGCTGGCCGTAACTCGAGACGGCCGGCGTGATCGGGAGAACAGAAGCAATGGAAGCATCGCGGATATTGCCAGTGGTGAAAAGCCTCTCCCAGCTGATGCCTTCCTGGGTCTGGTCCGACAACGAGATCTGGACGATCTGGACCTCGATCAAGACCTGGCGCGTTTCCGTATCGAACGCCTCGACCATCTTCTTGATCTTTTCCATCTTGCCCGGCAGGTCGCTGATGGCGATCTTGTTGGTGCGGGCGTCTAAATCCACCTCGCTGGCGCCCCCTGTCAAGACGTTGGCGAGCTGACTCTTCATGTCTTCCGCCCGCGCGTATTTAAGATCGAATATCTCCGTCTGCTTGGCCTGGTCGAGCGTCAAAATGACCCTCTCCATGACGTCGATATTCTCGGGGGTGTCCATGAGGATCACCGTCCCCGAAGGTTCGTCGGTGATGACTTTGCCGATCTCGCTTTTGAGCTGGGCGAGGGCCGCGGCGACATCGCGGGGCGTCGCATTCTTCAATTTATACATCCTGACCTTGCGCGGCTCATTATAAGCGCGGCCATAAAGCTGGGTGTACTGCTTTAAAGGCATGACGGTGATGATGTTTTTTTCTTTCACCGCCGCCAGGGCGTTATTGATCAGGATGATGTCGAGGGCGTCTTCGAGGGTCACGTTGTTGAGGAAAATATTGACGCGTCCCGTGACCTCCTTGGTGGGAACGATATTGACGTTCATCTTCAAAGACAGGATTTTCAGCAATTCGACGATATCGATGCCCTTGAGATCGAGCGAGATGTGCCCCGGCGCCGCGTCCTTGACAGACGCCGTCTGGGAAGCCGCCGCGTTATCCTGCGCATAATTGTCCGCCGGCGCAACCCACGCGCTCGACACCCATAAGAACGCCGCGGCGAAGATAAAATATCGTTTTTTAAAAATCGACCGTTGTCTCATGCGATACCATTCCCAATGACTCTCCCCGCACTCAAGCGCAGGGGCTATTGAATCTCTCCGGAACCCCCTGTCGAGAAAGCGAATCTCCCCAGCCTAAAAGCCGGAGATTTCCCTGCCTTTGGCCTCGGCCTGCCCGAGGCAGGGCAAGCCCGGGGATTTCTGCGTCTTGATTAAAACATAGAGCTAACAGCCTGCCGTTAAAAGCGTTAAGACAAGACAGGGCTTTTCCCCTGCCCCTGCGTCTCCTCGGACTTCAACGCAGCTCTATCTCTTGATTATCATAACTCAAAATGACCCTGTCTCTCAAGATTTCTTTTACGATGGCATCTTTAAAGCGGCTGCCGCGATTAAGCGAATACGTCCGGCCTTCCTTGGTATCCTCGATCATGACCTGGGGAATATCAGACCAAATGATGCCGACGACCCGCAATGTCTGGGCCATATTCTTGAGCGCTGCCGCGGCCTCGGCCTGGGCCGGAGTGGCCGAGGAGGCGGGAGGCTCCGGCAAAGAAAAAATACTGTCCTGGCCGATCTCCTGCAGATATAAAGAAAGGGGGCTGAGCGCCTCGACGCCGATATTGCCGAGGCGCGTCTTTTTCGCCGCCTTCTCCAGACGCTCGATGAGCGCCGCATGCGGCATCCCTATCAAAAAATCCAGGACAAGATAAGCCGTCGCAGCCATGCACAAAACCACGACCGCCCGGTTGGCGACTTTTAACGATATCTTCTTCGTGAACTGGGCGCGATAGTGCGTCAGCCACGCTTTCAGAAAAAGCCCGCTGGTGCCCACGTTCATTCTCGCCCGGGGAAGATTTCTCGGAGCTTCTCCGCCGGGCGATTCAATGATGCGCAGTAATTTTTCCTCCGGCGTCATGCCTTGGTCAACCATATAAAAAAGTAGTTGGTATTTACTATTTTTAAAATGCGCTCTGCGCCGCGACTTTGCGCACGACGTCTTTGTCGACGACGATCTTGTTGTCCATGACCAGCGTTTTTAAAGCATTGTGGCAAAGCATGGAGATCTTGCGCGGATATCCTTGCGTATGCTGATAGATCTCCGCGATGGCGTCCTCTTTAAACAACGGCAGGTGTGACCGGTAACCCGCCTGCCTGATCCGGAATTCGATCATCTCTTTCGTCTCGACATCGTCGAGCGGATTGATGATATATTTCATGCTGATCCTGTCCATGAGGTTCTTCATCTCGCGGATTTTAGGCAACAGTTCCAGCTGCGCCAAGAGCACCAGCTGCAGAAGCTTGTATTCATTGGTCTCATAATTCAGGAGGACGCGCAATATCTCCAAAGACGAAGGATTGAGTTTTTGCGCCTCATCGATCAGGAGGATGACGGTCTTGTTGTCCTGGATCGCCTTCTGGAAGAGATATTTCTTGATCGTCTCTTTCATGTTAAGGACGGAGCCGGGGGGCGCCTCCATCTGGATCTGGAAGGTCCGGATAAGGGATTCGAGAAAAACCTCCTCGGTTTCAAAGGTCGGGTCAAGAACCATGAAAAAGATCATGTCGTCACGCAACTTGAGCATCTGGAACATCTTGCGCGACAGGGTCGTCTTCCCTGTCCCCACGTCGCCTAAAATGACGCTCAAGCCCCGGCGCAGCCGGATCTCTATCATCAGACGCGTCAAGGCCGCCTGGTGTTCTTGGGACTGGTAAAAAAAATCGGGATCGGGGCTCGTTGAAAACGGTTCTTTCTCCAATCCTAAAATTTGATAATAACTCATGGGGCAGTGCCTCTAAAAAATAATATCTTCGGCAGCGAGCGACTGGAACCCGGCCTCACCGGGCTCTCCGCAAATTCTTCCGCGTATCATTATCTCATATTTCTCCGTAAATGCTACTGCTCATCCCAGCGGAGGATAACGCCTGTCGTCAGATCAATGACGATGCGGAAGTTTTTCAGGAGCCGCTGGCCTTTCTTCACCTTCAGCTCACAACGGACGGTCGCGGAACCAACGCTCAATTTCTGGGCCACGATAAGCGTCTGGAGCCATGTCTGATCCGCCGCGCCCAGGCCCCACGCCGCCAGATCGTTGCCGATCTCATAGATGTTGTTGAAAACGCGGTCGTCCGCCGTCCCTTCCACCCCATCTTCTCCCGCCCGGTATCCTTCAACGGCGGAAATAAACCCCTGCGAAGCGCCGAGAACGGAGAGCACCTCGGGAGAAACGGTGTTTATGTTGATGCGGCCGTCTCCGTAAACCGTCACCAGATCTTTCATGAGATCATAAACGTCTGCCGTCATGTCTTTGACCGCCAAAAGATCCTCTTTGGCATAGATGGGCGCGGCGATGATCGCATCGACAAGCGACTCATTTTCGGAAATACCGGGCAAGCGCAGAAGTGTGTTGCGGTCGGACCATTTCAGATGAACCAGGGCCTCTTCGTCAAAAAAACTGGCCTCGATGGTCTTGCCGTCCAAAACCATGGTCCGGGGCCGCAGATCGTATAATGTCATCATCAAAGACAGCGGCCGTGAAGCCCAGATTTCTTTCATCAACGCGATGTCGGAGAGCGCGTAATCGTACGACGTGTTAGCATCGGTCACAAACGACGCCAGCTTCCACTCCTGGGAAACACTAAAAGAGACGCCGGCCAACAGGATCGTCAGGATCGCCAGGGCGGCGACCGCCAGAAAAAGGATGCTCCCCCTGTCTGCGGCCGCGAGGCTTCTTTTATTGCGCCACTGGAACAATGATGACCTTTTCAAATGTCCGCCCTCCGTCCGTCGAAGCGAAGGAAACCTTCACGGCCATCGGCAGGCCGTGCGCCGTTGAATTCCACTGCGGCAGAAACCCGAAACTCCCCGTCTCCGAATTAAAACCGTAATACGCCATCGTGAAATTCCCGATGCCGGCGATCACCTTACGCTCCGGGGCATCTTCTTCGCCGGCGCTGATATTGCGGCTCAAACGAAACAGCGCGCCGTCATGGCTGTCGTAGCGGTAAGAAACATTCTTGACGCCGTCCGATGCGATATTGGCAAAATAGCAGTCCGTGCCCGTCCCGAAAAACCCGACAGGCGGGTAATTCATGACCCGGCGCAGTTCCATGGCCAGGCGCTCCAGACCGACGATCGTTTGGCGGTAAGAATACGTCAGGCCCGCCGCCCTCTTCCAGACGCTCATGCCTGTGGAAAAGGACGCAACCAGTGTCGTGCCCAATATCCCGAAAATGGCCGCAACGACGACAACTTCAACCAGGGTAAACCCCCACGCTGCCGTTTCTCCGGGGGCCGGCCTTTGCCGCCATCGAAAAAGACGAAGACACAAACGCGGGATACGCGCCTGTCTCCCTGACAGGGCAAACCCGTCCTTCTCCCCGCGCCCTTTCTTCTGCAACAGCACCATGTCCCTTCCCCTCAATGCAGCATCCCGGCGCGCCTCATTTTCTCGGCACATAGCGCGTCAATACGATATCTCGCACATCTCCCCGCGCCTGCCAGGCGACCGTCAAGGTCTCCTTCCACAAGCGGCTTTTCAGCGTTGCCGATTCGTTCTCGAAACCCTCGGGAAATTCAGTCACGGCCCTCGTCCAGTTATAATCCTCGTAGGGGGCATCGAAATGTCCTGATGTCTCGCCCTCTTTTAAAGAACTGTTGCGCACCATCTGCGTCGATTCCCAAATCTTGCGATTCAACAGCTCGTTGGCCGTGATTTGTTTTTCGGAAGCGGTCATCACCTGGATGCATTGGCGGAGGGCGGAAAGAACGACAACCATGCCGATCGCCGTCACCACGACAGCCACCATCAGTTCGACGAGAGTAAACCCCTTATGCGCGCCGGTTTTCATATCTTCCCGGAACCCCACGGACCTGCCCTCGGCCTTGGCCTCGGCCCTGGCCGGAGGCCGAGGCCAGGGCCGAGGCCAAGGCGAGCCCGCGGGCCCTTTTTGTTTCCACGGTCCGCCCTTCGGGCCTGCCCCTGACTTTCAGTCAGGGGCGACCGTGGGTGACGTCCCCATCCCGCCATGGTTTTGTCTACGAGACAAAACCAATCCGCGGATTTGCCTGCCGGCTAACCCGCTCACCCGTTAACCGGCTCACTTTCCCATCAATCTCATTCATCCCAATTGACGACATCGTCGTCGCCGCCCTCCACGCCGTCTTTGCCCAAGGAATAAAGGTCAAAGCTGCCCGCATTGTGGTCGCCGGGATATTTATAAACATACGGCCGGCCCCACGGATCGATGGGCTTCTTCTTCAGGTAAGGGCCTTTCCAGTTCTCGACACCCGACGGCGCAACGCGAAGGTCGTCGAGCGACGCCGGAAAACCGCCGGTGTCCACTTCATAAAGATCCAACGCCAGCGGGATGTTCGATTCGATATCGGTTTTGGCGATGGACTTGCGGGCCTCCTCGGAACGGCCGGCCAGCCGCGGGACAACCATGGCTGCCAGAACGCCGAGGATAATAACGACGAGCATGATCTCGATCAGCGTGAATCCGCGTCTACCCATAAAACCTCCTGTTTTGGACCGTAACAGCGACGGAAATTTCATCTTTTCCGCCGGGCGCTTCGACCTCCAGACATCTTGTCTGTGTTATACAAACGACACGCCCATCAATGTCAAAGTGACGCTTAATTCCGACGCCCCCTCGCTCTTGGGAACCAGCGTCATCTTTTCGACGCTGAAAAGCAAAGGTGAGGTGTAGAGGCCGTAAAAAAAGGTCACGAGTTCCTTCATCGTCGCCTCGGCCTTGATGTTGATCTGGAACTGTTTGGAGATGGCGTCGGATTCCACGTCCTTTTGCGGTTTAACGTCCACGATCAAAATCCCGGAACTCCGGCTGATCTTTTCGATCTCCCTCAAGAATTCAGCCACCGCCTCCTCATTGGAAGAATTCTGCATGGAAAAATAACTGGCGTATTTGCCGTACTCGTTCTTGATCGCCTCCTGATTGTCGATCAAAAACATCCCCTTTTTCAACTTGGCCTCCTGGAGCATGACTTGCTTGCTGGCCAACGCCAGCCTCTGGTGGAACGGCCCGATAACGGCCTTAAAAACCAACAGCATAACAGCCACGCCGACAGCCGCATATATCATCGTGTATTGTTGTTTTTTAAAATCAATGGCCATAAGATAACTCCGGGGGCGGCACCGCCTTCATCGGATCGGATGCCCGCAGCCCTTCATAACTCGCTTTTCTCCGCCGCGCCCTTGGCCTTTTTGGCGACGGCCGCACCTTTGGCGGTTTTGCTGTCTTGAATGCCTTCAAGCGGACAGATCAACTCAAACTCATTGATGTCCTTGCCCTTGATTTTCTTGCGTGTGGTGTAACGGGTCTCGACATCCTTAAAATACGGTGAATCCTCCAGGGTGGTGATGAACTTGAAGATGTCCGACATCTGCGCGGCCTGACCCTTGATGACAATGCGCTCGTCCTTCTGAAAAGAAAGATTAACGACCAGGATTTCCGGGGGCAGGATTTTAGACAGACCCGAAAGATAATTAAGCACGATCGTGTTCGTATCCAGCTTGGATTTGATCTTCTTGAGCCTCTCAAGCTCTTCATTGAGGTTGTCCGCCTGGGCGGCAATGGTCTTATACCTCTCATTCAAAAGCTTCAGGTACGCCTTGCGGTTATAGAGCTTCTCGGAATAGATGCCGCAGACGACAAGGATAAAATACATCATCCCCGAACCGAAAAGAATGATGTCGCGCGTGCGTTCCCGCAGGGCGCGGCGGATCTGCGCCTCGGGGAGGACAAAATTGATCTTCTTGCGCGCCAGGTCGAGCCCCAGGCCGAAAAGGGAAGCAAAAGACGTCTGGTCCAGGGCCTCGGGGGGCGACTTGACGATGTCCTTGTCGGCCTGGACCCCTTCCAAAGGCTGAACCACGGAAGCCGGAAGGTTGAATTCCGTTTCGACCTGCGAGATAAAACCTTTCAGCTGGCCAACGGCGCCTACCACGTAGACGCGCACGGGTTTTTGCAAAATCTCCTCGCCCTGCGAGATCACCATCGTCTGTTTCATCTCGCCGAAGAACCTCGGCCATTTTTCCGGGTCCTTGAGCTGCTCGGCGCCGCTGGCGATGACGCGGGAAAAAAGGATCATGGCCGGCGACGCCACGATGAAATCCGTATAGGTGCTGTCCACATCGAGAATAAGACAGGCGTCTTCCGCCTTCATCTCCGACATCTTGACGGCGCCCCTGAGCCATGAGAGGACGCCTTCCGAACTCAATTCGATCTTGTCGGAATAAAGCTCGGCCTTCTCCAAGATACGGAATATCCGGCGGATGTTCTCCCGGTGGACGATGGCGAGCATGATCTTGGAATACCCCATCGCATCCCGGCCGATAAGACTGTGACCGCTGACAATCTCCTCCTTGGCATAGGGGACCTGGCGCCCCACGTGGAGCTTGATCATATCGTCAATTTCCGACGGATTGACCGATGGGATGCGGAGGTTGCGCAGCGTGACGGAATTACGCGAAAAACATATGACGAGGTTCTGGGGCTTTTTGATGTTCAGCCCCCTCAAGAATTCGGCGATCTGGCGCCCGATGGCATTGTCGTCCTGGCCGTTGATGTCCTTGGCCAAAACGCCCCGCAGATGCGCAGCACCCAGCGCCGTCTTGAATACGACGACCTTAAGCCAGATATTGCCGATCTCCAAAACAACTGTTGTCGTCATGTAAAAAATGGGATCAAAAACTCACAGAGTCAAGCCATATTCCCCGGCCACAACACTCTTGCGCCCTAAAGGGCGGAGCTTTAGGCCGCGCAGAGTCAAGGCGAAAAACAAACGGCTGATAAACCGCTGGATGCCAATGACCGGATTCTCGAGCGGCTTCCAGCGAGTATCCGGTTTCGGCCCGAGAACGGTTGCCTGTATCCAAGAAACCCAAAAATCCTTCAGAAATCAAGTTGTCGCTTTGTGGAGCCCCGCGGCCTGCCCGACAGGCGGACACGAATGCCCATGGCGGCCTTGTGAGTTTTTTCCCGCAAGAGGGGCCCCGGCATCCCTTTTCTCCATTTTTTATCTGTGGCCCTCCGACCCTCTGATACCTTGACACTGTTTTTATTTGATCAGAAGGTTGATCTGCAGGATCGGCAGAAGCATGGCCATAACGATCGCGCCCAGGATAACACCCAAAAACAGGATGATGACAGGCTCCAGCAGCGAGGTGACCACTTTGAGGCGCGCGTCGACTTCGTCGGTATAAATATTGGCCACCTCGTTCAAAACGCCCTCGAGCTTGCCTCCTTCTTCTCCGACGGAAACCATCTGCACCAGGAACGGCGGGAAAAAAGACACCTTCTTCATGCTCGAGGCCATGGAAGTCCCCTCAAGGACGTCTTTTTTGACTCCCTCCAGTTCTCGCGTCAGGATGCTGTTCTCCAAGGTCGGAATCGCCACCTGCAATGACTGGAACGCCGGAAGCCCGCTGCGGATGAGCAGGGACAAGGTCCGGCAGAACCGCGCCAGGGCCTGCTTTAAAATCAGCCCTGACCAAACGGGAACATGAAGTTTGACCCAATCCATCTGTATCTTGCCGGCGGGCGTCTTGGCAAACTGGGAAAGAAAGAAAACCAAAAAAGCCGCGGCCAGGAGGATCATCCACCACCAGGCCTGAAAGAAGGAACTGACGGCAAGCATGATCTGGGTGGGAAGAGGAAGACGATAATCGAAATCGGCGAAGATGGCGCTCAATTTCGGAATGACATAGGTGAGAAGCACGAAAACAGCGCAGATGCCGACGCAAATCATGAGCACCGGATACGCCATCGCCGTCTTGATGTGCATCTTGAATTCCTGCTCGCGGGTGAGAAAATCGTCGAGTTCGGCCAGCACATCATCCAGCCGTCCCGAGGCTTCGCCGATCTTGATCAGGTTGACATAAAGGCTGGAAAAGAAATTCGGGAATCTGGCGAGGGCGGAGGAAAAACTTGCGCCGTTCTTAATCGTGTTGTGCAACTCCAGGATGAGATCTTTAAGCTTGGGCTTCTCTGTCTGGCCGTAAAGGATGCTCAGGGATTTCAGAAGATCGACGCGGGCCTTCATCAGGCTCTTCAGCTGGCTGGTGAACACCTGCAGATCTTTCTGGGTCAGGCCTCCCTGCAGAAAGAACGCGGTCCCCGACGGCGGTTTCGGCTTGGCCGTGGCCTGTATCAATGGTTCCACGCGCACCGGCGACAATCCCATCTCGATCAGCTTGTCAACGGCATGCTCCTGCGAATCCGCAACGAGAATACCTTCCACGCTTTCCTTCAGGTTCTTCTTGGCCAAATAGGTATAGGTCGGCATATATTACCCCATTCGTAACTAGTAATCCGTAACTCGTAATTCGTAATAAAATCTGAGGGGGCGCAAAAAATTGCTAATTACTGATTACGAATTACAAGTTACTAACCAATCTCCGTCACCCTCAGGACTTCTTCCGGCGTCGTCAGCCCCTCGCGGATCTTTTCCCAGCCTTCCCTGAGAAGCGTCTTCAAACCCATCTTGATCGCTTTTTGCTTGATCTGTGAAGCGCTGGCCTTGTCGATGACCATCTGGCGGATCTCTTCATTGATAACAAGGATCTCGTAAATAGCAAGCCTCCCTCGGTAGCCGGTGAATTTACACGCTTCGCAGCCGCGTCCGTGGAAAATATGGGAAGGCTTTTCGATCTGTTCATGGACATCAGTGGTGATCTTTCTGAGGCTTTCTTCTTCCTTGAAAGGGACCTTCTCCTTGCACTCCGGACAGACAGTCCTCACCAAACGCTGGGCGATGAAAGACTGGACCGAGGACGCGACCAGATACGGCTCTAAGCCCATATCCAAAAGCCGCGTCACGCCGGAAGATGCGTCGTTGGTGTGGAGCGTCGAAAAGACCAGGTGACCTGTCAAGGCCGTGCGGATCGCCAGCTCCGCCGTCTCCAAATCCCTGACCTCGCCCACCATCATGATGTCCGGATCATGGCGCAGGAGATTGCGCAAGGCGCTGGCGAACGTCAGGCCGATGCGCGGATTGACCTGCAGCTGCGTCACCCCTGTCAATTCATATTCTACGGGGTCTTCGATCGTGATGATCTTCATCTGCGGCCGGTTGAGATAGGACAAAAAAGAATACAGGGTCGTCGTCTTTCCTGAGCCCGTCGGACCCGTCAAGAAAATAATGCCGTGGGGTTTCTTCAGGAGCTCGCCGATCAGCCCCAGATCGTGCTCTGAGAGCCCCAGGTCCTTCATGTTGAAGAGCATCCCCGTCGGCAGGATACGGATGACCATGTTCTCCCCGTAAAGCGTCGGGATGATGGAAATGCGCAGGTCCACGTCCGCCCCTCCCAGCTTGACCTTGGTGCGGCCGTCCTGCGGAAGGCGGCGCTCAACGATGTCCATGTTGGAAATGATCTTGATGCGCGAGGTGATGGCCATGTGCAGCTGTTTCATCGTCTCTGGAACAGGAACATCGTAAAGCACTCCGTCGATCCTGTAGCGGACCTTGACCCTGTCACGGTAGGGCTCGATATGAATATCGGTGGCACGCGCCTGGATGGCTTCCGCCAGGAGCTGGTTGACAAGCTTGACAACCGAGGCATCCTGTGCCATTTTTTCGGCGGAATCCAGGACCGTAACGCCCGTCGTCTCTTCAGTCTTCTTTTGCGGTTCCGCGGCCTTGTCCTTGTTCAGGATGTCTTCGACGAGAGCGGCGCCGACGCCGTAATAGGTCCTAAGGGCGGCCATGATCTCCGCCTCGGGGGCCAGGACCACCTCCACATTGAACCCCAGATGGAATTTGATGTCCTCCGTCGGCCAGACGTCTAAGGGGTTGGAGACGGCGATGGTCAGCAAGTTCTCCGCAAGCGCCAGCGGCATGAACTTGTAGTGCCAGACAAACCGCGCCGGGACCGCCTTGATGACCGCCTCCGGGACCTTCCTGTTCTTCAGCGACGGGACATACTGGATCGAAAGCTGCTCGGCAAGGGTCACCAGGAGCTGCTCTTCCGTGATGAAGCCCAAACGGACCAGGGCCTTGCCCAGAAGTTCTCCGGTCTTTTCGTGCTCCTTGAGCGCGACATCCAGCTGTTTCTGCGATAAGACGCCGCGCTTGATGAGCAATTCTCCGAGTTTCAACATATTTGATCCTCTAAAAAATACCCGCAACCAAGAAACAAGCACCAAACAAATTCTCCCGCAAGGCGGGATCCCGCTTAAAAATCAGATTTTGGTGCGGGACAATGTCCAACAAACAACTACTCAGACTTCAAGATGATAGGCGATAAAATATTTTTTAACTCCCCGGCAAACTCAGTTGCTCTTCTCTCTAGATCAAATTCTTTCACCATCGTCGTTGGTTTCTTAGGTATGGTTTGGCTATTGTATCTTGGACTTTGGTGATTATATTTTCTATTTATTCCTTTTTCTCCCCGCCCGGCCCGAACGTCAGGGCCCCTTTCATATAAAAATCCTCGTCGGGGATGCTGTCGACGCGGCCGCTGATGATGCGTTCGCAGCCGTCCAGTGTCTGATCCAGCGACACATATTGGCCCTTGCGGTTGGTGTATACTTCCGCCGTAAAAAACGGCTGCGTCAGAAAATTATCGAGCTTCCTGGCGCGATGGAAAATGATCCTGTCGTTCTTCGACAATTCTTCGACGCCGATGATGGCGGCCATGCGCTGCAGCTCTTCATATTTTTGAAAAAGCCTGATGGACTCCTGCGCGATGTCGAAATGCCTCTTGCCGACGACACGGGGAGTCAAGAACGCCGAGGAAGACATCAAAGGATCGATGGCCGGATACATGCCCTTCTGGACGCGTGCGCGCGACAAAACGAAAATAGAATCCAGGTGCGAAAAGATACAGACAACAGCCGGGTCCGTCAGGTCGTCCGCCGGAACATAGACCGCTTCAATCGACGTGATGGACGCGCCGTGGCGCGAACGGATACGTTCATGGAATTCGCCGATCTCGCTGGTCAGCGTCGGTTGATACCCCGTTTCCGACGGAATGCGGCCGAGGAGGGCGGAAAGTTCGCTGCCCGCCTGGGCAAACCTGAAGACATTGTCGATCAGGAATATGATGCTGTGGCCTTCGGCCTGGAGCGACTCGGCGAACGCGACGCCTGTCGCCACGACTTCGAACCTGGCGCCGGGAGATTCATCCATCTGGCCATAGATCAGGATGGACTTGGGCAGGATGCCCGAACGCACAAATTCAAAATACAACTCGTTGCCTTCGCGCACGCGCTCCCCGGCACCGGTGAAAACGCAAAGCCACTCTTGTTTTTGGACGATATTATGGATGATCTCCAGGGTCAGCAAGCTCTTGCCGAGCGCGGCGCCTCCGAGGATCCCCGTTTTGGAGTTTTTCACAAGGGGGAACAAAAGGTCGATCATTTTCATGCCCGTCTCGATTACCTCAAACTCCCCCTTCATTTTCTCTTCGAGGGAAACGCTCTGCTCTTCGCCCGCCTTGCGCACGGGAAAAAGCTCCTTGGCCAAAATGGGCCCCTTTTTATCGATGGGCTCCCCCAGGACGTTGACCACACGGCCCAACGCTAACTTGGCCCGGGGGATCACCAGGGGACGCTGCGTCCGCTCCACAAGCACATGTCTTTTAAGGCCGTAGGTGGGCGTCAGCGAAATGCAACGAGCGATATTGACCGGCTGATGCTCGACAACCTCAAGCACCACCTCCTGGCCGTCGTGTGTCGACGTCTGGAGGATCTCATAGATCGCCGGCAGATCCTCTTCGGCATCGAAAAGGACGTCAACAACCGGGCCGCGAACCGCCTCGACTTTTCCTTTATGCAGCGTCTGTGTGTCTGTCGTCATAGGGCTTGCTGTCCTTTAAAAAAGCGGATGCCTGCCACTCCTGAAAGATCTCCGCCACCCGCGCTTCGCGCCACCGCAGGCGCGAAGCGAAGATCTCCCGGATGTTCTTGTCGCTCTTCTCGTGCAAATGTTTGAAATAATCACGCAGCAGCCTCCGGTTCATGGTTTTGATCTCCTCGAGGCTCCCCTCAAGATGCATGATGCGCGCCGCGCATTCCGAAAGCTTGGAGTCCAAAAAAATGTCATAAAATTTCTGCATGAGGAGCGCGCGCACGAGGTAGTCGATCACGGCCCCCTTGTCGGGTTCGACCAGGATGTCGGGCCTGGCCCGGCGGATCTTCTTTGCCTCGTCTTTTCGGGCCAAAATATCCCCGCTCGGCAGGACCCTGACGATCTCGATGCGCTGGGCCGTAAAAGACAAAAAGCGCGGATAAACCACCAGCGCGCTGCCGATCTCCCTGCGCAGGAATTTGCCGATCAAAAGATCGCGGATGGCGCCGGCGCGCTTATAACTGATGTCGTCGCCGATCCCGGGCAAAAAAGAAAAAGGCCGGGACGCCGTCTCAGACATGTACCGCGAGCCCCGCTCCCCCATCACGATGATCTCGTCTCTTGCCGTTACCTGCTCCAAGCCGTCCATCAAAACCATGGAATTCAACCCGCCGAGAAAACCCTCGTCGGAGGTGATCATCAGAACGGCCCTGGGAAGGTCCTTGTTCTCTTTTAAAAAGGGATGTGTGATCTTTTGCGTCCCCAGGGCCGCGAGAAAATCTTCGAGAATAAACTTAAAATCGTCGAAGCCCTTGCGCTTGGACTGGAACGTGCGGAACTGGCTGGATGTGGCGCTTTTCAAGACGTCGATCATCTCCAGAAGCTCGCGCGCAAACCTCAGGTCTTCGCGTAATTTGATGAGTGGAATCATGGACTAATCACCAATAATCCTGCCTTTGGCCTTGGCCATTGTTTGATGATGGCCTGCCTTGCGGGCGTAGCCCGCGAAGGCAGGTATCTTGGAGCTTGATCATTCAACGTCATCATTCTATCTGCTGTTATACAATCTTCTTTTCTCTGAAGAAATCCACAAACGTCCTGTCCAGCCCCTCTTTGATGTCGGCCGTCAGCTCTTTTTTTTCGGACAGATCCTTCATCACTTCCGACCGGGACTTCTTCAGATAAGACATGATGTTTTCGCAAAACACATTCAGCCCGTCGGCAGAGAGGATCTCCAGGATATTCCTCTGGAATGCATAGAAAAACACGATCATCGTCAGCTCATCGACCGGTTTATGCGCCTCCTGGACAAAAAGGTGGGTCAGCGTTGCGCCGCGGCGCATCTTCTCGGAAATTTCCGTCGAGAGTTTCGTGCGCACGCGCATAAGACGCACCAGTTCCTTGTATTGGGCGTAGTCCAGCCGCAGCGTCGAAGCCACCTCCCGCAAGGCCTTGCTCTGGACCTTTGAACCGATACGCGAGACCGAAAGACCGAGGTCCACGGCGGGTTTGAAACCTTCATGAAAAAGGCTGGTCGAAATGTAAATCTGGCCGTCCGTCATCGAGACGAGATTGCTCTGGACGTATCCGGTGATATCGCCCTGCAGGGTCTCGACGATCGGCAAAAACGTCATGGAGCCGCCGCCGTTCTCTTCATTCAGCAGTCCGGCGCGTTCCATGAGCTGCGAATGAAGATAGAAGATGTCGCCGGGATAGGCCTCGCGGCCCGGCGAGCGTTCCAAGAGAAGCGACAATTCGCGGTACATCCAGGCATGCTTCGTCAAATCGTCCATCACGACAAGAGAATGCCGGCCCGAATACATGAAATATTCACCGACGGCGGCGGCGACGTAAGGCGCCAGATATTGCTCGCCGGCCGATGCGGAAGCTGAAGCCGCCACGACGATCGTATAATCCATGGCGCCGGCCTCCTGAAGGGTCCGGATGACTTTTGTGAGGGATGCGTAGGGGCCGCCGCACCAGCAATACACGCAGACGACGCCCTTGCCCTTCTGGTTGATGATCGCATCAAGGGCAATCGTGCTTTTCCCGCTCTGCCTGTCGCCGATGATCAGCTCGCGCTGCCCCTTGCCGATAGGGATCGTGAGGTCCAGGATCTTGGAGCCTGTGAAAAACTGCTCGAAGATCGGCACGCGGTCGAGCATACCCGGCGCCCGGCGGAAGACGGGGCACAACGTATCGCCTTCCAACGGCTTATGCACGTCATCGAGAGGTTCGCCGATGGCGCTGATGACGCGGCCGAGAAAACCCTCTCCGACGGAAAGAGAAAAGACCTCGTTACGGCTGACGACCATACTGCCGAGGATGATATCTTTCTCGTCCCCCAGGATAAACGCCATAACCTCCTTATCGTTAAAATCGATGACAAGGCCCTTGCGATCGGTCCCGCTGAATTCAATCAACTGGCCGTAAATGCAATTCGGCAAACCATGGATCTTGACGATGCCGCCCTTGATCTCGCGGACAACGCCGACTTCTTTGATTTCAAAAGCCTCAAGATTAAAAGCCGGTTTTTGCATAGAGTAGGACCCTACGGGATCCGCAATGTTTATTCCCCCGTGCCCGACGAGGAATTATTCTTTTCACTTTTTGCATGCAGGCCTGCGATGGCACGGCTCAACTTGTTCCTCAGGCTGCCGTCTGCGACAAGCCCGCCGAGCTTGATCATCATGCCGATGATCAAAGAAGGATCGACGCTCTCATCCAGGGGGACATCAAACCCGAGCTTGGCCGAAAGGACCTTTTTGATCTTTTCCTTTTCCTGAGGGGAGAGCTCTGCAGATGTAATGATCTCGGCGCGGTCGACCTTGACAGCCAAACGCTCGCGGTCCACCTTGGTCAGCTCATCGATCAGCTCGTCGATCAATTGCCTGTGCAAGGCCTCCTGCCCTTTGGCCGTAAACGTCTCCTGGATCAATTTGACCGAAAATTCAAGGGCCCGTTTTTCGACGGTAGCCATGACTTCCGCTTCCAGGCGTCTGGTCTTCTCCACAGCCTCCTGCACCATCTTCTCCGCCTGGGCCTGCGTCGCCAGGATTGTCTCCTGGCCGGCGACTTCCGCCTCCTTCTTGGCGTTCTCGACGATGGCCCTGGCTTCCTGCTCGCTGCGTTCAATTTCGTTCTTCGCCTGGATCCGGGCTTTTTCAATCTCCTTGTTGAGGATCTCCTCCTTCTCGAGGCTTTCCTGATGAAGGGCCTGAAGACGGTTGAGGGCCGCCCTTAATTGACTCCCGAAAAGAAGACGAAGAACAATGACGATGACAACGAACGTCACGACCTGGAACAAGATGAGCTGCAGGATTTCCAAAAACCCCTCCTTTTCGTCCGCGGGGCCCGCCTGTCCACGAGAGCGGGCGCGAGGACCTCATTTAAAAAGATTGTAGATCAACACAAGGGCAATAACGGCGATGCCTTCGGCAAAAAGAAATGCGAACATCATGGCGACCATGATCTTGGCTGACGCCGAAGGGTTACGGCCCAAGGCGCGAATGGCCGCATATCCCACAAAGGCGATGATCAAAGAAGGCCCGAGGGTGCTGATGAACATCAAGATAGCGATCGTCAGATTCTGCATTTCCCCTTGCTCCCGCTATGATGAAACCCTGAACACGGACGGCCTGGAAAATCCAAGCGCCGTGCCCCTCTTAAAAATTCCACGCCACGCCATATCCGAGGCTCTATTAACGGCCGGCGAAACCGGCATCCTCTCCGACGGAGTTATTCCACCAGGATGACGAGCTCATTGTTGCCCTTCATGTGGGCAACACCCCTTTGGATCTTGATCGGCCGCAAATCCTGGACCTGGCCTCGCGACCCCTCATTGGACAAAATCCCGAAGCCGAACTTCTTGGCCAGAGGAACCAGGCGGATCCATCCTCTTTTAAGCGCCACGAAAATCGGCTCGTGATGATCCATGATGCTCAACTCGCCGTCGACACCGGGAAGCACGGCCTCCGAGACGGCGCCCTCAAACACTTTCCCTGTCGCGTTCAGGATCTGGATCTTCATAAGCCCGCACAAAACGCTCGCCGTCGACACGGATCGAAAAACTGCGCCATCGTTTTTTTACGCCAGGATGACCTTGTTTTTTCCTGTGGTCTTGGCCTGGTAAAGCGCCTTGTCCGCCTTATCGATCAACATGTCTTTTTCCTTGGAATCCGTCGGAAATTCTGCGATCCCCATGCTGATTGTCGTCGGAAGGCTCAAGCGCACCAGATTCAGGAGACGTTCAGCGGCCAGCCGCGCCCCGTCCTTGTTGGTCTCGATCAGAAGGATGCAGAATTCCTCGCCGCCGTAACGGAAGACCATATCGAGGTTCCTGAGCGAACGCACGAAGAGGTTCGTCAGGCCCTTTAACAATTCGTCTCCCGCCATATGGCCGTTGGTATCGTTATATTTTTTGAAATTATCCACATCGACCATGATCAAGGAGAGACTCTGGGGATAGCGCCTGGCGCGCATCAACTCCCGGTCAAGAATCTCATGAAGATAACGATGGTTATAGACCCCTGTCAGGCCGTCCAAGATGGACAAGTCATAATAATAAGACTTTTTGTTGGCTTCATCCATGAGGAAATAACGCTCCACGGCATGCTGCACGACTATACGGATCTCGCTGGGATTAAAAGGTTTGGTGATATAGCCGAAGGCGCCATTTTCCATGGCCTCGATGGCGGAATTGATGAAAAGGTAGGGTGTAATGACGACGGCGCTGATCTTGGCATCGATATTCTTGATGGCCCGGATCAGTTCAACGCCCCCCATGTCCGGAAGGCGCAGTTCTGTAATGACAACGGCGCATTTAAGATCTTTTAAAAGTTTTAAACCTTCTTTCGCGGATGAGGCCACGTTCACATTATGACCCGCGGCATAAAGGACCGCCCCCAGCTTTTCAGAGGCCTCGCTCTCATCCTCAATCAGAAGGATTTCCGCGCTCTGCTGCATCCGTCTTCCTCTCTGTTATTAATTCTTCTAAATGATTATTATATAATAGATTGTTAAGAACAACCAGTCAACAATTTTCCCTCGTCTCAACCGTAAAAAATGAACCTCCTTCTGTGGCGGAGGGCAGGACGGACAGGAGAAATGGACTGGCAAAAATCAAAAGACCTCCGTTTATGCGGAGGTCTTTCAAAATTCAACGTCCCCAACCGGATTCGAACCGGTGTCGCAAGCTTGTCCCGACGCCTGAAAAGCTTGCCGCGGCGGGATCCCGTCGCTTGAACTAAGACAGGGCTCCGGGAAAAAGCTCGTGTCTTTAAAATCACCAAGAAAGCGGGGGTTAGGAAATTCAACGTCCCCAACCGGATTCGAACCGGTGTCGCAAGCTTGAAAAGCTCGTGTCCTAGACCAGGCTAGACGATGGGGACAGACGGATGAGCCGGTGAATCTAGAAAATATTGTATGTTTTTATATTGCTTAAGCTCGTTTTCCCTCTTTCGGGCAGCCGTTCTATTCGCTGCCAGCTCGTGATAGATAATTTTCCAAGGGCCCTTATTCTTGGTAGACCTCACGCTATTCTGATTGTGTTTTTTAACCCTTGCTTCCAAATCTTCACAAGACCCCGTATAGTGCTGCCCCGCTTGATTTTCTAGAATATACACGTAACACATTCTCGCAAGCTTGTCCCGACGCCTGAAAAGCTTGCCGCGGCGGGATCCCGTCGCTTGAACTAAGACAGGG
>CAYYFL010000002.1:0-164920 GCA_964471325.1 uncultured Planctomycetia bacterium | reverse complement strand
ACAACACGGTCCTCAAGAACACCGTCACCATCACCTCTGACTACGCCGGCATCTTTGATTTGAACTCGCCTGAGGCCAGACAGGCGCTCGGCCAGACCACAGACAATCCTCTCATCCTCGACAACACCACCATCACCATCAACAGGGCAGGAGAGGTGAGCGTCTCATCGGCTGCGAGGGGGGTGAGCTCGGGGGCCATAAATCAAGTAGCGGATGTTGTCAATATCCTCAGAACAACGGCAAAAGCAAGGTCGTTAGCCGACGAAGAAATCAAGAGAAGCGTTTCCCTCATTAAGGAGAATTTTTTCAACAAGGATTTCAGCCAAGGTAAGAATTGGTCGCTTGCGGTGAATGTCCTGATCAAATGTGCACGGATCAATCCGCGGCTTGTGCGCGACACTTTACGGTATGCATTTACGCAGCCAAAGCACACACTCGAAGAATACCAGGAGCAATACCGGGCCGTCCTCGGTAAAGAGGAGGCAGACAGGATTTTCTCCGACATCCGTGAAAGCGTCGCTGTGTTGAAGCGCAACAACAAAAACAAAATTGTCGTTTTCAACGCGACGTTTTCCGGCGGCGGGGTCGCAGAGATGATGCTCACCATGGGCAGCATTCTCAAGCTCCTGGGTATTGAGATGGAATGGCACATCATCTATCCGCGATCTCCTGAATTCTACACCGTGACCAAAACCATCCACAACATCCTGCAAGGCAAAGAGAGCGCTTTGCAGCCTCATCAGCTTGATCTTTTGGATACGGTCAACTTTGACAATGCGCGCATCTTCGAATCCGTGTTTACAGATGAAACCATTGGGGCTGTCTTTTTCGAAGATCCGCAGGTCAACAGCATGGTCAAGGCCGCGGTCCATATCCGCCAGACCATGTTCTCTGCAAAAATGCCCATGTATTTCAGGTTCCACATCGACCTTTCAGGCATCCGCCAGAGAAATCCTTCTGCCATGGACGTCTGGGCCAGGTTTGTCGAGTCTTTGAGGCTCCTGGATTCTGTTTCCGATGCCATCCTGGCTCAGCCGTTCTCCATACCTTCCGAAGCCAATGATATGCGCGCGCCCATTTATTCCCAGCCTCCGGGTATCGACATTCTCGCCGAGAAAAACAGGGTTATTCCCGGCGACGAGGCGCGGGATATCATTGCTTCAGAGATTACCGATGTTTTTGGAAGGAAGATCGACTTCTCGAGGCCCATCATCGTTTCCGGGGCCCGTTTCGATTACTGGAAAGGCCTGACCATTGTCGTGCGCGCCTTCGAAAAACTTGTTGAGGAAAATGTCGTCCCCGGGGATATCGCCCTGCTTATTTTCGGCAATTACGCAAGCGATGATCCCGAGGGGACCGCCTATTACGAATTGTTGCGTTCCTTGATGGAGAAGTCGCCCTGCAAAGACCGCATGTATCTTGTTGCCAATCCCCACGGGCGGCAGGTCGGTTCCCTGTATCGGCTGGCCGCAGACCACAGGATGCCTTATATAGCGTTTTCTCTGAGGGAAGGCTATAACCTGATGGTCGATGAGGCCGTGCGCCAGGGCACTTTAGTCGTCACTTCCAATATCGGCGGCTTGCGCCGTTTCAGGGATGGCAGGGATGCGCTGGTCGTAGATATCCTTGATAGCATAGAGGACCTCCGGGACATTGATTGGATCCAGCCGGACGGCATGTTGTTTGATGATCTGGCGGAATATCTTGCAGAGAAGCTCAAGACGATGTTCGTTCTGCCCGTGCAGGAATCCGCCTTCCAGTACAAGAAGATTCAGGGCGAAGCTACCAAGAAGGTCTTCCGCGCCTCTCTCATCACGATGATGGGGGATTATCTTAAGAGGCCGGCAGATTATTGGAAACAGGGTGAATCCGGGGTCGTTCAGGATGAAGAAATGAGTTCGCCTGCGGCGGATGAAAAAGAATTTTTGAGACAGATGGAACGCTCTTTCCCGGGGCTCGAGCTCCTGCGATATCGCTCGGGGGTCAATGTTGTCGTTGTGGATGGGGCGATCCATAGTATTCACGCAGCGGTCTTTCCCGAAAAGACCGGGATATTGAATTTAAATCCTGAAAATATTTTTGAGCTTGAAACGTTTGCGCCGGGAAAAGCGACGTTTTTCAGAGGGCCGTATCTGGCGATCCATGGTCATGTCGTCGATGGCCGCCTTGTCGTTGAAAAAACGGAAATAAACATCGCAGAATTGATCAATGCGCTCGCCGGCCGGTTCTCCATAGACAGGCTTTTGCTGCTTTCTTGCAATATGGGCGCCGGCCGGTTGGATCCCTTGGTGATACCGACGGTTTATTCTCGCGGAGGGAGAGTGAGCCGGGCTTCCGATCACCGCGATGTGCTTCTGAATAAGTTGTTTACGGAAAAAGGTGGCTGGGTGGTCAAGCATGGAGAAGAATCGAGAGAGTATGCCGGCGATGTCCGTCGCGCCACGGCTGCGGAGATTGGCGCGCCTCTTTCCAGTCCTTGCTCAAAGGCAAGAAAACCGGCGTTGCGGCCGTGGAAAGAGATAGAAGACGTATTTGAAACGCACTATCATGGCCGGGCCTTCCCGACAGGAGAATCCTACTTCGGCCATGTCCTGCGCGTTCTCGAAAAAGTGCGGGAGTACTGCGAGGATGAAGATGTCCAGTTGGCGGCCCTGGCCCACAAGACCGAAGCCGCCCATTTGAAGGACATTCTGAGGGAGGTGGGTTGCGATAAAGACCGCATCCAGCGGATAGCGGCCCATGTCAAGGTCCTCCTGGCGGCGACATCGCTGCCTTCCAGCATCGATTACCGCAATAAATACGCCATCCAGAACCGCATCGATCTGATCCTGAAGGTAACACCGGCCTATTCCATGAGAATTCTTGTGTTGGCGGATAAATTCGCCAGCATCGCCGCCTACAGCGGAGAGAAGGATCTTCTTGATCAGATCGGCTTGATTTACGCGCCGATGGCCGAAAGATTAGGGTTGATTCTTCTTGCGGCGGAACTCCGGGAAGAGGTCTTCAAACACAGCCAGCCTCAGCACTATTTCATCACGGAAGCCGAGATCCTGACAACCCTTCGCGTCTCATCGCGCAACGAGGCTGAAGAATACCTGCGCGCATTGGGCATGACTATCGTCAACTACCTGCATGAGAAGATCGGCGGCGGGGCCGCTGTTTACGAGAGGGTCAAGAAGGCGTTTTCGACGTGGCTCAAAGTCCACTTCCGCGCCGACAAATATCCGAGCATTGCGGGGTTGGGCGATTTGTTCGGCATCTCCATCGTCGTGGAGGACGAAGCCGATGTTTATGCCGTCATGAGCTGTCTGGGCGCATTTCCTCCGGACAGCGAACTGCGGCTGGCAGGCCGCAGGTTCGTCCCGGCGGACCCGGCAAATGCCGTTGACACAAAGAAGCTCGACATGGGGCCGGGCCGCCCCATGCTTTTCCGCTATCACCTCGATCTTGTGGATGATCGCGGCTTGTCCTATGAGATCCAGGTCTGTTCGGAGAAAGTTTTCAGGGAGATGTTCCTGGGCCATATCGCCCACTGGTCTTTCAAGATCACCCAGCTTCCTTTCAGGCGGCTCAAGACGCAGAAATTCGATGTCGTCGATTTGAGCGGCACCAGGGACATCAAGGATATTTCCGCAAAGATCTCCGAGCACCTGGAACCGTATGTTTTTGTCAACGTCCTGGATACGAGGAATGCCGCCGGCAAAAGGCCGCTGGCCATCAACACCATGCGGTGGCCGGCCGGGACGACGCTGCAGAAACTGGCCGCGGAGCTGAGCCAGGAGGGCTCCAAGAACAAAATGATCGTCAGTTCTTTCGGCAGCTACGTGGCAGACAGCCAGAACCACATGGTCTTAGAAACTTATTTTGTCAGGGCCGCGCATTACGTCCTTAAAGACGGAGACTTGGTTGTTGTCTCCGACAAGGGCGCCACCAAGGGGCTCTCGATTCCCTTGAATTCTACGGTTTTGAAAAGCGCAGACGAAGCACCTGATTCGGCCCGGGGCGCGGCAGAGGGATTGGCAGGGGATGACCTTTTCGACGAGAACGGTCTTACGTCGCCGGCTGTGCGGGCGGTTGTCTTTGCCGGTGTCTCGGGTTCGGGCAAGAGCACGTATATCGAGAGATTGCTTGAAGATCGCGCAGGGTCTTTCATCTATCCCCGCCTGACGACGACGCGGCCGGCCAGGCACGGAGAGACGCCTGACAGGTACCGCGTATTCGTCCATGAGAAGAGCTTCTTGCACCATCTCCATCGCTTCCATCTTGTGCGCCAGCGCCACGGCCACTGGTACGGCATTGACGCCGGGGAATTGGAGGAGGCCGCCCAGGCAGGCAAAGCGGTTCTTTTTGATACCTCTTCTTATGAAAGCCTGACCATGCTCAGGGCGGAATTCTCTTCTGTCCGCGCGGCCCTTGTCTTGCCGGCAGCGCGGCGGCAGCTGAGCCGGATGACGGAAAAAGAACTGAGGCATGTGCTGTCTTCGAGGATGGCGCATCGTAAGATGAGCGGACAGGAATTGGACATCCGTCTCGCCGAAGCGGTGACCAACCTGAGGATTTTTGAAGAAAGGATCGGCGAATTCGACAGGGTCCTTGAAAACGGCGTACCGCAAGACAAGGACAGGAACTTTGCCATCCTCGCGTCGTGGTTGTCGGATATCTCTTCTCCTGCGATTAAACCTCGGCCTGTTTTTGTTGATGCCGAAAAGAAAGCGCTTTCCTCGCCGGCCCTCGACGCCTCGGATCCGGCATCCATCCGTCAGGCGATCCGCGCCGCAAAAGAGGAAGGCCGCGGCGTTCTTCTCCAAGGGGTTGCCCAAGGCTGGGCCAAGGCCCACCAAAAAGATATCAATAAATATCGCCAGGCGCTGATGCTGGCCAGCGGCATCCAGATTGAATTGCCGCTGGGGTTGGGCCCTGTTGACGCCTATAGGAATTTGAGGAGCGGCAATGTTGTGTTGATCGGTCCTCAAAAAGCCGCATCTGCGGCGTCGATGGCTGCATGGTATGAACCGGCGACAGGCGAACTTTATCTCTTTTCATCCATCCAGGGGAGTTCGGACGCCGATCTGGCATTACAACTTATGGAGGGTGTGGCTACAGGCATAGCGAGGCAGCGTATCCTTCAGGGCGGGGCAGAATGGAACGGCTCCGTCGTTGAGGCCCTGCGGCATCATTTCGCCGCCGGCCTCGAAATCCAGATCAAACGCCAGCGGAGTTCCTGGCCGTCGGCAGCCAGGCACCACTTTGCCTTTATCACGCCGGAGTATTTCGATGTGGCCAAGATCGGAGGCCTGTCCGACGCGACATCGGGCTTGGCCAGACAATTGGCCGGCCAGGGGCACGAGGTCAGCGTGTTTACCTTTAAATACGCCTCTCATCCCGTCGGCAATATCAGCTTAAAGAAGATAGGAAATGTTTGGGTGGGCTTCGGCGACGGACCGGCGGTTATCGTCACGGTGAGCAGGGCCGAGATGGGCAAGCTCACCGTTTACACATTGGAACATGATGATGTCACGCGCCGCCCCTATATGGACGCTATCGGTTTGCAGCAGGCGGTCGTTTTATCCAAGGGGGCCTTGGAGGCCATGATGGCTTTCGGGATCAGGCCCGATATCGTCAATGCGCACGATTGGCAGGCAGCCTTGAGCATGGCCTATATGCAGGCGCATCCACGGTATCGGGAATATTTCGCATCCGTGCGCCGGGTCTATACGATCCACAACATCAGCCACCAGGGCCGCTATGAAAAAAGAGATTATTCCAGGATTGGCCTGCCGTGGAGTGAATTTGCCCGCGGCGCTCTTGAATTCTACGGCGGTTTCAACTTGGTGAAAGCCGGTATCGTCTATGCGCAGAAGGTCAATACGGTCAGCCCCGGCCATGCCTTCGAGTTGTTGACGAAGGCAGGAGGCCATGGCTTGGACGGCGTTCTGCGGGCCAAGGGATTTGATTTTTGCGGCATCTTGAATGGTATCGATAACGACGTTTTTGATCCTTCCCGCGATCCGTTTATTGCGCAGCATTACGATGCCGGCAACGTCATGCAGGCCAAGGTTGTCAATAAAATGGACATGCAGAGGCGCTTGGGGCTTACCGCCGATCCTCGCGCCATCGTCATTGCCCTTGTGGCGCGCCTCGACAACCAGAAAGGTGTTGAGCTGCTGGGGGACAGGATCCGCAGATTCCTGGCGGCCCATCCGGATGTTCAGCTGGTCATCGGCGGCCCCGAATACGACAGGAAAGCCGTGGACAAGATCCGCAATCTTCCCTGGGAGGCCGTCGGCAGGAGGAGGGCTTATGTCCTGCCCGCGTATATCCATGAGGACCAGGCACACCGTATTTTTGCCGGCGCCGATATCTTCCTGGTGCCGTCGTTCCATGAGCCTTGCGGCCTGACGCAGATGATCGCCTGCCGCTATGGCGCGATCCCCGTCGTGAGACGCGTGGGCGGCCTGGCCGATACGATCGAGAATTACGACGAGATGACAGGCGAGGGGAACGGTTTTGTTTTCGACAATTACAATGACGAGGAGTTGTTCCGCGAAATAGAGCGGGCGGTCCGTTTGCGCCGGCAGCCGGATGTCTGGCAGCGCATCGTCCGGCAGGCCATGCATAAAGATTTCAGCTGGGAATCGAGCGCCGTTAATTACAGCCTGTTGTATGAAGATGCGCTTGTCTTTTTCGGCAAGGACGTTTCCTCTCCGGCCGAGTCTTTGCGCGCCGAGGTCCACGACATCAAGAATAAAGTTGTGGCTGCGACCGGCTTGGTCAATCTGCTCAAGAGGGCCGGTGAAAAGAGCGGTGTATCTGACGAAGTCGTCTCGTCTTTGCAAGCCGTTTTTGAAAATGGCGCCAAGACTGAGGCCGTGTTTGCCAAATACCTGAGCGGCCAGACAAGCGATGAGGAGATCCTCGACTACCTGCGCGAAAACATCCCGAGATTTGTAAGTATGGAGCAGGAATTCGCACAGTGGCATGAGGCGGCGGGGAATCTGCCGGCTTTTGCTTCCCGCGAGCAGGCCATCACAGGTGTCCGTGAGAGCCTTGAGGCGACAGTGGCCAGGACAAAAACCCTCCTCTACACATGGCTGGGCCGGTCGATGACATACGATCAGTTGCGCACGTTCCTTGCCAGTACAGTCGATTATTTCGGGTCTGTTTATCCGGTCGAAAGCCTGCGTCTTGAGATCGCGCCGAACGTCCCCGCCAATGGCGTCTTTACTTATTTCGATATGGCGAGGACCCACCTCGAAGAGCTCCTCTATAACGCCTGGAAATACGGCGATAAAAAACAAATCACGGTCAGGGCAGCGGTGGCCCAGGGGAATGAGCTGGAGATCAGGGTCATCAACACAGGCAGGGCTTTGGGCCGTCAGGAGTTGAAAGACATTTTTGCTTCCGGCAGCCGTTGCGAGGGGACCGAAGGGATCGAGGGTTACGGCCTGGGCCTGCCGGCCATGCGTCAGGATATTGAGGTCGTCGGAGGCAGGATTTTGGCGTATAGCCATCCGCAGGGTCTGGTTTCCATCGGTTTCAGGCTTCCTCTGAACGGTCCTGTCGCAGGTCTTCCTTTTGTCCTGAACCGTTTCCCCGGCAGGCTGATCGTTGTTTGCGGCCTGGCTGGTTCCGGACGCAGGACTTTGGCGCGTCTCCTGGCCGCGCACCTGGGTTATCGCTACTTCAATCCCGGATTTTTCATGCGCGTCGTCTTCTATCACATGATGCAGGAACGGCCGGATATTTCCTTAGGCGACGAACAAGGCATGGCCGCCTATATGCGGGAATTCCTGGATGCGGGCAGGATCAATATCTGGGAAGAACCGCTGGTGATCGACGGCACAAGCACTCTGGGCAAAGACGCAGAAGGGATTTCTTTGCGCAACCGCATCAAGCGCGCCATCGACGGCAATCCTGAGACGCTGGAGGCTTTTGACCGTTTCGCCAATATGAGGCCGGTTTGCAGCTTGCTCAACGATTACCTGATGGGGATGGCCGATAGGCTTGACGGAGGATACAACGGGTTGGTGGTCCGTTCGACGGATCCCTGGCCGGGCGCGTTCAATGTTATGCTCCTGGCTGCGACGGCCATAAGGGCCGGGCGTCTGCGGCAGGATGCTGCACGCATCCAGGACCGTGACGCCAGGACGTTGCGCAGCGATTACGGCCGGCAGTTGTTGTTGCGCCTGAGCGGCGTGGCCCTTTCGTCCCGGAAGCTTATGCCCAGAAAGCTGGCCGGCAGGGTCATGGATGCTTTGCGCCGTCAGACCGTGCGTTCCTCGGACGACATCAGCTCGCCGGCTGAGATCCTGGAGAAGGATGCTGCATGGCACTATGTCGGCCGCAACATCCGCCAGGAGTACAGGCAGGATATCGAGAAGCGTTTTGAGCGGCACTTCCGCCATGAGCGGCTGTCGCGGTATCTGTTGTGGTCTGTCGTCTTTGCGGGGGCCGCGGCGTTCCTCGCCGCCCATCTGGCGGTACCGGCATTTTATTTTGTGAGCGGCGGTTTCTTCTTCCAGGCTGTGATGTCTTTTGCGTGGGAGCTGGCGCTGAATAATAACGTGGCCGGGTTTCTGGATGCGCACGACCAGACGTCGTGGCTGAGTTGGCCCAAAGGCGCCAAGAAGACGTTCATCCACAAGCTATATTCCACCGACTGGCGTACGTACTCCCGCCGCGGCCGTCAGAAATTCTACGACGATCTGCTCTTGACCCTGGATCTCGCGGGCAACCTGAAGATCATCCAGGCGCGGCACGTGCTGCCGGCCCTGGTCCATAACGGCCTGGAGAGGCTTTTTATCTCCCATGTCTATCTTGTCTATGAGCCGGCGTCGCGCTTCGATGTCGCCTATGACGGCGGATATCTTGTCGTCAATGTCCACCATTATGAGGGCCAAAAGGCGCACGATTCCCTCAACGCCATGAGGGCCGATATCTTTTATCGCACGATCCTCAAGCAGCAGTTGGAAGAGTTATTGTCGCTGTCGAAGCAGGAGGCAGAGGCTGGGGCGCTCCTGGAAGACCGGTATTTCAGGGCCGCGGCATTTGGCCGTTCCCGCCTGACCCCATCGGACCGTCAGCGCATCAATGGGCGGTTGGCCAAAGTTTTGGCGCAGCGCGCCGCTTCGATCCTTTCTTATAATCACAGGGTATGCGAGGCGGCGATCCAGAAAGATATCGAAAGGGCCTTGGAGGTTCTGAGGGGCAGGCCTGCGCAGGATATTGTCCTGGAGATCGCCGCCATTTTTGCCATGGTGGAGACCATGCAATACACGACACACGAGAGGTCCCTCGTGGATTTGTTCGCGCTCATGCCGCAGTCTGATGATGTCTTCGGTTATTTCATGGCCTTGCGGGAGGAGTTCAAGAGGTTCCTGGCTTCTATTGAGATCGTAAATGATGTGAGGATTCATCTGGAGACTCAGGAGGAGTTCAACAGGCATCATCCTGCTGCCGCCGGCTCCAAGCGTTATGTGTCGAGGTCCGGCGATTTCTGGATCGTCGCATCGCCGCAACAGGCGGTCAACGACGCCGAGATCGCCGGCGGCCTCGCGCTCAAGCGCTACCATGACATCCAGCAGGATATGCCCGGCCGGTCGCAGAAGGCTGTTGGGCTGCTGCGTCATGACCCCGCTGCCTGGGCGGCATTGCGCAGCCTCATGGCGCTCTTGGGTTCATCGGCGCCGGATAAGAGGGTTTCGGATATGTTCCAGGGCGCCAACGGCAGGTTTGACAATATCTCTCTGCAGGGCGCCGAAGAATTGTTTAATTTCGTGTCGCCGGAAGAGGCCGTGCGCATGATCGACAGGTTCATCGCTTCGCTTCCGCAGGATCGGGCCCAGGAATACGCCGGCGCGTTTACGGCAAAATTTGTCCCCGGCCGGCTCTTGATGTTCGATGTGTTTGCCATTGATTCTGAAGCGAACAAGAATATCCAATACACCCTGCGCGGGGCTATTGTGTTGTTGACGTCGGGGAAAGCGGCCGTCCTCTTCCAGGGCGCGCCTTGGACAAGAGACAGGGTCCGTTTCATGAAACAGCATGGATGGCTGTCTTATGATCCGCGCTTTGACCAGAATCACGATTATGAAAAGGTAACCTTGAATGAGCAATGCCTCATTGCCCAGCATTTGGTGGCGGGCGGCCTGCCGGCGGACACACCTGTGACGTTGCTGGCGCAGGACGATGAGGGCAAGTTGTTTACGGAGCAGGGCCGGTCGCTGGCGGATGTGGCGCGCGACGGGCTCAGGATGGACCATCTGTATCCCCTGCAGCCGCATCCTGATTTTGTTCCTTTCTCAACGGCCCTGGCCCTTGGATTGTTGCTTTCACACTATAATCGCCTGACATACCTGACGGCTCACGGCGTTGCCGTCTCTGCTGCCGAAGAGTCGTTTCTCGCCCAGTGCCGTCAGCTCTCGAGCCTGGCCGGAATCCTGGAAATTTTCCCCTTGCAAGGCACCCGTGAAGTCCGGCAGGCGAAGGTCGTGCCTTGCGCGCCGGCCGGCCATTACCAGATTCCTCTCAGCGCTCCGGCGCGCGTGAGGGCGCAGATAGATTTCAGAAATCAAAGTGTTTTCCACTACAGGGAGGTGGCGCCATGTACAGTTTACAGGATCTCGAAGTCGTCCGCATTGTTCCAACAGCCAGAGGTCTTTACGTCTCAGCCCGGCATGCTGCATGTTTTCACGAATACAGCTTCTACATCTCAACCGAAGGCCGTGTCGAAGGAAAGACGTCTGCCGGAGAATGGCTTGAGCTCTCCAACGACGCTTCCCGCTGTCTTGAATCCAAAGTCCAGTGCGCTCTCCTGGAACAGCGAGACCCTCTGGAGCGCGAGCGGTTTTATTTATCCTGAGAAGGAAACGCTTCCTTCTGTCTCCTCCCCGGCGCAAGGCCTTGTTCGGATAGGACGCAACGACGATTGTCCGCGGCCGTGCCCCAACGGGTTCTATCACCTCCTGTCTTATCTTTACGAGGGCAGGATGTGTCTGGATATTGGGGCGTCTTATAATATCGCCCCGGCTGTTGTCCTGCTTTCCAGCGGAGCCGCAAAAGTCATGGCCATAGACAGGATCTATCGCGCCGGAGAAGAAACAGTCGTCTTTCTGCCAGATGTGGAACGGCATAACGGCGATGCCTTCTCTCTGGCGCTGCCGGACAACGCGGCGCGCCTGGCCATCTATCATAATTCTCTCGAGGACCTCCTTGGCGTGCATCCGATGATTTTGAGGCGGCTGGGCATTCCTCCTTACCGATCCATGGACGCCCGTATGCTCCATGACGTCATGGAGGGATATAACGCGCGCTTCCATCTTCTCATCCAGCAGGGATTAAGGGTCCTGGAGTCGGGAGGCGCCCTGGTCATCGGCACGACATTGGGCCGTTTCAACTCGATGGATCTGCCTGTTAAAGAAAGACAGGAGATGGTCCGGGGATATATGACTTGGCTCCAGAAAGGATTGCTGCGTTTCCGCCTGCCGGTCCACACGATGGAGTGGTTCGGGAACGTTTATATGGTGTTGTATAAGAAAGACGGTCTCGTCTTGCCGGGACATCATGTCGTGGATTTGGACCGCATGGCACAGCATCCGACGGACGACTCTTCCGTCAGCTCACCGGTCCTGGGCCTGTCGGCATGGTTCGGGTCGGCTTGGTCTGCCGCCGGCCCGACAGAGGCATGGCAGGCATTGCAGGCGAAGCAGGATGCGTCGGCTCTCAGGATCCTTAAAAAGATGAGACGCTCTGGAGATTTGCAGGCGTTCTGGGAAGTCAAAGACGCTGCGTTCCATGTGGCTCCCCGGCGCTATATTGAAGCCGGAGCCAGGCAAGAGACGGTATTGACCTTGCAGGGGGCCCGGTATCTTTCGTCTGTCTTCGAGAGCATCCGCACGGCGGAAACGTCCCTTGGGATCGCCGAACACGTCATATGCGGTCCGCAGGAGAAGCTTACGCCCGGAGAATTTGCCTGTCGGGAACTGGTGACCAACGTCTGGAAACACGCTCATTACGGATATTTCGCCTTTGGCTTCCTGCCGGACGGCGGTGGCCTGAGATTTTTGTGTCTGGACAGGGGACCGGGGATCGCGGACATCGTCCGGGCCTTGTCTGCCGGTTATTCCACGACGGGGACATACGGGATGGGATTGACTTATCTCAGCGGAAAGTCATTTACGAAATCTTTCAGGAATTTTTCGATCCAGAGCGTCCCGCAGAAAGGAACGCTTGTTTTGGTGGAAGAGCCGGCCAGCCGCGGGAGCGAGGCGCTCAAAGAACAGAAGGCCCGCGCCGATGCCGACGATGAAGACATTTCCTTCAGCTCGGCCGCGGCCATTAAAAAAGATTTCTCCAGCCCGGCCCTTAATGAGACTTTAAGGTCTGGCCTTAAAGTCTCATTAAAGGACAGTTTATCGAGTCCTTCATACGACCTTCAGCCAGGTTCAGGACCGCGTCACCAGAATGAATTAAAGCCGGATTATTTGGCCGATTCCTCCAGCCCCGTGCGCGCAGGGCCGCAGGCGGAATTCTTCTTCCGCACGCTTTTGGCCCGCCTCAAGGAAGCCGCATGCCCGTTCATTTATTTCGATGACAATATCGGCTTGACCATCGTTGCCGGCATCCCGTTCTTCGATCCGCGCGCCGGCGCGCCGTATTGCAACTGGGGACGCGATACCATGATCTCTCTGCCGGCGCTGACGTTGTCGACGGGCCATCCGGAGATGTTCCGCCAGATATTCAAAAATTACGTCCGTTTTGTCAAGGATGGCCTCATGCCGAATTTCATCGGCGACGGCGCCAACCCCCGTTACAACAGCGTGGATGCGACCTTCTGGATGTTCAGGGCGCTGGGGATTTACCTTAAAGAGACACGCGATTATGCCTTCCTCGATACCAAGGTCCAGAGAAAGACAGGGCAAGGGCCGGAGACGATCTTCCAGATCATATCGGGTGTTTTTGACGCCCTGAAGAACGGTATTGCCTGCGAAGACAGGTGCGGCAACCGCGTCCAGACGGTCCGTGTGCGCATGGATGCGGACGGCCTGATCACCGCCGGCGATGAGAATATGAATCTGACGTGGATGGATGCCCAGCCCGAAGACGGTTCCGGAAAGCCGGCGACCAGCCGCCATGGCAAGGCCGTTGAGATCAACGCCTCGTGGCATGATGCGCTGGCGATGATGGCGGATATCCTCAAAGAGAGAGGGGACGCGCAGAAGGCCGGCTCGTATCGTTCTCTTGCCGTCCGAGTGCATCAGAGCTTCCAGAAGTTCTGGAATGCTGAAAATCAGTGTCTCTATGATGTTGTTGACGGCGATCCTCTGCAGGGCGCTCAAATCAGGCCCAATCAGGTGTTTGGCTTGCATCTGTTGGACAAAGATAAAGCGCGCTTGGCCCTCCAGACCGTGAGGGATGAGTTATTGACGCCATTCGGCCTGCGCACGCTTTCACCCAAGGACCCTGTCTACAGGCGCGAACACCGCGATGAAGATTATATCTATTCTTATCATCAGGGGACGATCTGGCCGTGGCTCATGATGGGGTTTGTCCAGGCTTCTGTGTATGCCGCCGGGCAGGACGAGACGCGGCGTATCCTGGAAGAGGCCGGCTGGTTCGATTCCCTCGAGGCCTTTTTGAACGATGATACCACGCGTCATTCAGTTCCTGAGATCCTCAATGGTTGTTGCGAGCAGCCGGGACATTGGAACAGGAAGGGATGTCCTGCGCAGGCCTGGAGCGTCGCCGCGGCCATCGATTCCGTCTCCATGCTTTTTGAATGCCTCCAGGGCACCAATATCTCCAGGGTTTCCCAAGAGGCGGAGGCCGGCATCTGGTACCAGGTCGTCGTCAAAGATTTTAAACCCAAGGATGAACCTGGAAGCCGCATTGAATATATCACAAAACAGGGGCTGCCCAGGCTTGCCGCGGCCGGCATCAAGACGATCTGGTTGATGGGCGCCTGGCAGAATGTTAGCGGCAACGAGCCTTTTGCCATCCTGGATCCCGTGAAGGTGGAGCCGTCCTACGGCACCGAAGAAGAGCTGAAAGCATTTCTGCTTGAAGCCAAAAGGCTCGGGATCGTTGTATTGGATTGTTATGTCGCCAATCATGTCTCCAAGAACAGCCCCTTGGTGAGCGAACACCCGGATTGGTTTATCTGGGAAAACGGTCAATTGGTGGATGCCACAGACTTGCGCTGGGCATGGGGCTGGGCCAGCTGCGCCCAGTTCGACTTCCTGAATCCGGAAGTGGTCGCCTATCTTTTGCGCGTGGCCCGTTACAAGCTAAGCCTTGGTTTCGGCGGTCTGCGCCTTGATGCGCCTCTCGGCTTATTGAAGGCGCGCATGAAACATAACTGGTATCAGGGCCGCGAAGTGGAGGTGGACCGCATGTTCCCGCAGGAGTTCTGGGCCATACTTATCTCCGATCTGCGCCGCGATTATCCGGATGCTGTTTTTCTGGCGGAGTCGCTTGGTTCGGCCGCAGACCGCACCACGTTAGAGGCCTGCGGCATTGATTTCACGATGGACATCGAGATAAGCACGAAGCTGTTCGACGTCCTGCAAGGTTGGAAGTCGCCGTGGGATTTCAAGGGGTATCTTGAATACCGCCTCTTCTGTTCCTTCATGAACCCGGCCGTGCATGCCTTTGACAATCACGATATCCGCGACCCCGAACATATGGATCTTTCGAACGGCATGGAGAAGCTGCGTACCCTCGATGCCGATAAGATCAGGTATTTTGCGCTCCTGATGTCGACGCTGCCTGGGCCGCTTATATTATTCAACGGCCAACTGGAGGCCGTCCTCGGCTATTCCTATCGCAGCTGTCAGATCTCATCCATCAATTGGGGATCTGTGGATGAGTCGATGCAGGAGTATTTCCGTCGTATCGCCGGTTTTGCCAATCAACCTATCTTGAGGCACGGGGCGGCTTATACGGCGTTCCCTATGGCGGGCGGCGGGCACCCCGAGGTCGTTGCTTATGCCAGGACATACGGCGATGAAAAAGTTCTGGTTGCGGCAAGGATCGGCCCGTCCGGCGCCGAAGGCAAGGCGTGGGCCAGAATCGATGTGAGCGAATTTTTGGTCCCCGGTGCCGAACAGTATGAAGTGGCCGACACATTCAGCGGTGCGCATTATCCGGTCGTCAGCCGCGAGACCCTCGAGCGCGACGGCATGACCGTCGGGCTTTCTGCCAAAGAAATCCAGGTCCTTTCTCTGCGGCCGGTATCGGTTTCCTCGCCTGCGGCCCCGGCGTCCTCTGTGCGCACCGACGACAAGGGGAGGTTTGTTTTTAAGGGCGTACGCTACAACGTAAGCACCCGTTTTGCGCGCAGGGCCCTCAGCATCGAAAAGATCGGCGAAGACCTTGCCCATGTTTTTGACGCCGGTGTCCTGATCGCAAAGCTGTATCCTTCAACGGAGACTTGTCAACTTCTATCCCTTCCGCGCGCGGCGGACGACAAAGGCCGGTTTGCTTACGGCCGGAAGCGTTTTAATTTAGGCATGTCCTTTGCCGGCGCCGCGCTGGTTTTGTCTCCCCTGGAGGATAAGTGGCAGAGGGGGTTTGACGTCTCCTGCGGCGGCCGGCGCGTGGCGCGTTACGATGCCTCAACAGGCCGGTTTGTAATGTATCTTTCATTGGTCCGTCATGCGGATGACAAGGGACGCCTCAGTCACGAGGGGAGGCGTTTCAATCTCGGTGCCGCATTTGGCAATGCGTCCCTGGAGTTGGCTTCTTCCCGCGGCGGATGGGAGAAGGGCTTTAGGGTCTACCACGAAGGCCGGCCGGTGGCATTGTATAACGCAGCCCGCGATCTCTTCTGGGTCCTCGTTCCGTTTGAGCGCCGCACCGACGACAAGGGGCGATTCGGTTATGAGGGCAGGCGCTATAACCTCGGCACCCGCTGGGCGGATAGAGACATCCAGGTTGTCATGCGCCGCGACGGAGGATTTTCCGTTTTAGCCGGCGGCACCAAGATCGCGGAGCAGGAAGATTTCAAGAGAGCTGCCGAGGAAAGCGAGAGCTCTCCGGCCGAAAATAATGAGACTTTAAGGCCAGACCTTAAAGTCTCAGATCCGACATATATTCCTGCGGACGAGGCTATTGCATCGTCGTTATCTTCACCTTCGTTGCCGAGTCCGCAGGAAATTTACGCAGGCCTGCGCGAGTTTGTGGTTTTGGCTGATGCGGGAGTCAGAAGTTCAAAGTTGTTTGCAGCCGTCAAGTCGTTTGTCGCTTCCGTTGAGTTGCCGGTCAGGGACTTATGGGTCATCGGCCTGGTAGGGGTCTTGAGTGTTCTCCTTTATATCTACCGCAACCAGTTGATGCATATGGCGTATCGCGACGGCATGACAGGCGTTCTTTACAACCGCCGCTATCTGGACATGAAGATATCGCAGGCCGATATGCCGGGGCGACATTTCAGAAAAGACGACGAGGCGGCTGTTCTGATGATCGATTTGGACCATCTCAAAGAGTGGAATACGGAGTTTGGCCATGCTGCGGCCGATAAGGTGATCCTGGCTGTGTCGAGGGTCCTTGTGGATGTTGTCCGTTCCGATGATGTCGTGGCCCGTTACGGCGGCGACGAGTTTACCGTTATCCTCAAGCGCGCCAACGCGGAGGTCGGCCGCAAGGTGGCCCAGAAGATCCTCGCGGCCGCCCGCGAGATTTCCTTTGCGCACCCCAAGACAGGCATGCGCCGTCATGTCACCCTCAGTATCGGTGTAGCGGAATATCCTGAGGATGGAGCGACAGTCCTTGACGTCCTGAAGGCCGCCGATCAGGCGGTCTATATCTCCAAGAGCCGCGGCCGTAACCGTGTGACGGTTTTCGGCGAACACTTGAGCCGGCAGCTGGAGCTTCCGTTCATGAAAGATTTCGATGACGGCGCATCGAACGGTCTTTCTTCTCCGGCCGGCATGGCACATTTGCGGCCCGGGCAGGAATGTCCCGTTAATCTTGCCCATAGCGAGGTTTCCTCGGCATCTATCGGGCAGGATCAGGTGCTGCTGTCTTGGAAGCTCAACGGCTCGCTTTGCGACATTGAAGAAAATGTGCATGAGCGGTCCGGCACGGTCATGGGTTTACGCCACAACGTCGTGATCCGTCTCAACGACGGACGCGTGGTCTTTGTCACTGACGATCACGCGCATGTGTATGCTTTTTGGTGGCTTATGGCAAAAGAAGGGATCCTGACAGACGGCCGCCGCCTGTTGCATATCGACGGTCACGCAGATGCGCAGATGCTTCAGATTCGCCGCGGCCAAAGGATAGAGCCGTTCGACCATATGTCCGCCAGCCTTGCGGAAGCGGATGATTTTGCCATGAATGCGGCCGGCATCGAAGGTTTTATCGCGCCGCTCGTGCAGAGGGGCTTGATCACATCGTGGCATTGGTTATACAACCTCAACGATTACCGCACCGTGCGCATGGCCCTTGTGGACGGCAAATACAAAGCCCTCCAACAGGAGAAAGTTGCCGCCGCAAATATTCCTTTTGATCTTCTGGATATCGATATCGACGTGTTGGCGGGTTTGCCGCCGCAGGAAGCTGTCTCGCATCTCAACGCCTTTGCCGCGATGGCCGGCCGCGCTTCGCTCGTCACGATCGCCACCAGCCCCGAATTTATCGATCAGAAAACGGCTGTTCCCTATGCCCGGTTCCTTGTCGAACGCATCCTGACTTCAGAGGGCGGCGTGGGGCCTGTTTCATCGGCGGCACAGGACATTGACGTGACGTTCAGAAGCATGCCGGGCAGGAGATTCACGTGTATTGACGGTGCCTGTTGTTATTTCAAGGAAGCGGTAGTCCCTGAAGGGATCGCAGAGGCCCTGATGGAACGCGACGGCAACGAAGGGCCTTTCCTCAGGGACAATTTTGCCATGGGGATCCTCAAGCCAGACCATCGCCATAAGCCTGGCAGCGAAGACTATCTGGTCGCCGGTTATCCGTGCCGCGCCCTTCAGATCATCCTGGATCATTCCGCAAGGGCGGGCCTGACGCTTGTCTCTTCCTGCACTATGTATGGCGGCGACAGGGCGAAGATCTGCAAGACGTTCCCGGCGAAAAAGAAGTGTTTGGGCCCTTGTTTGTTCGATTTATTCGTTAAAGGGATATGGGGCCTGTATTACGTAGTTCCGCAGCGTTTGCTGGCAGAAGGGTCTGTTTCCACATTCGGACAGGCCATTTCGCGCGGCGCAGGCATTTTTGTGACGCAAAGGGCCCACGTCTTTCTTTCTAGGAAAATGCAGGAAGGCGCCGCCCGGGCGGTTTCTTTTGACGGAACAGCAAGAGAGGCCTGCCTTTTCCTCCAGCCTTCCGCAAATCCTCTCGTCGGTATTTATCGCACGGAGAGGAACAGGACCGTTCACAATTGGTTCGAGCGGGGCCCTTCCGGGTCTTCTTTGAGTTCGCCGGCGACCGGAGCGCGCCGATGGCTGATCTTCGATGCCGACGACACGCTTTATCCGCACGATTCGCCCCTGGCCGAGGCGTATGCGGCCGAAAGGCTCGCCTGCATCGCTTCTTTGAGCCCTCGGATCGACAGCCGTCTCGATGTCGAAGCCGGGATCGCCGCGGCCGCATCTCTGTTTTCCGCCACAGAGAAGGCCCTCTGTCTGAGGCAGGACGGCAAACTTGTCTCGAAGTCGAGAGTTTTAAAAGAACTCGGCGTGACGCTCGCCGCCTGGGAAGAATGGAAGGATACGCATGTGAAGCCCGGCGATCACCTGAAGCCTGATTTTGACCTGGCCCGCATCCTTAAAGATTTGTCGTTTGAATACCGGTTTGCGCTCTGGACCAACAATAACCGGGCCCAGTCGGAAGCGATCCTCGGGGCCCTGGGGATCGCCGCATACTTCGATCATCAGGATATTTTCTGTACATCTGAGCATCGGACAAGAAAACCCGATCCGGGGTTGTTGAGGTATGTGATTAAAGAGGCGCTCAAGACCCGGCCGGGGCGTTGTATTGTTGTCGGCGACAGCATCAAGACAGACATTGAGCCGGCCCTTGAACTCGGGGCGTCTGCCGTTCATATCCATCCACAGGGTATCGAGACGGACCAGCCATGGAACGGCAATGTCCGGGTTGTAAAGAGTATTTATGAACTGGAAGAAGCGATTGAGGACTTGAGGGCCGTTTCTGGGTCCACAGTTAATGAGACTTTAAGGCCAGACCTTAAAGTCTCATTACGGGATAGTTTTTCCAGTCCTTCCTTGGCGTCTAGGGGCATTGAGATAGACGTCGTTCATCTGGGAAGCATTAGAAGCGAATCCAGGCGCAGAAGCCTGCACGCCTCGATGGCGGAGATCAATAAGACCATCGACGGGCATGAAGGCAACTGGTATGCGGAGTTTGACGACGTTCTGCAGTATCACTTCTTCAAGAGCCAGGGCATCGGCAGATATTTGACGTTTGCGTCCATCGGCCGCCGGATGCTGGGCTATTGTTTTTACGATGATCATGAACTTGATTATTTGGCGATCAGGGAAGAATATAGGCGCCAGCATCTTGCTTGGGAGATCATGCGCCAGGTCTTGAGGGACCTTAAGGGCCGCGGGATCAATCACGTCTTCGGTATGCTCCATAAAGACAACAAGCCCATCCAGGATTTCTATGCGCGCATGGAATCCGAACAGATCCTTCCGGGCATCAAGGTGGATTTCCTGGGGACGCACCGGGAGAACGACGACTATTACAAATACAGGATCAGGGGAATGAGCTGGGGTTTCTTCGAGGATGAAGAAGAGGATGGCAGTTCGCCGGCTGTGGGCTGTGCCGTGCCGATCCAAGTAGTCAAGATTGCCTTCCCGGCCGCATGGGAAAATACCTTCGCCGCGTTAACAGAAAAGTTGAGCGGCCTGGGCCTCTTAAAGGCCGTCAGCTTCGAGCATGCTGTTTTTGACAATCAGCCTGTTCAGCGGATCATATATGCCGGCGGCCATCTGGATGCCTGCATCGACACGTCGCTAGTCGCAACGGCGAAAGTGGCGACCCTGTACGGCGTCAGAGCCGAGATCATGGTCCCGCTGGACCTTGTTTATATCGGCCCCGAAGATTTCAACGGGTCTCATCAACAGGCGCTTGCCTTGAAGCGCCGCTACGCAGAGGACCTTCTGGGCAGGCTTGAGACAGTTGTCGCAGGAAACGTCTCGTGGGACATGACATGGGATGGCGCATCACTCAGGCCGCAGCCCAGCAAGGGCGGGGCTTCCTCTTCCGATGAAGGAAGGCTCCTGCCCAGCAAGGGCGGGGCTTCCTCTTCCGATGAAGGAAGGCCCCAGACGGTTTCTTCTCAAGACATGGCCATCAAGTTCTACGGTACCACAGAGGCGATGGTGGAGACATTAGAACAGGTCAGCAGTCCGTCGGTAACACGGTGGACCAAAGAAAAGGCCAAGGAACTCCTGACGCAGGCATTTGAGGAAATGGGGATTTCCAGCGAGAAGCTCCAGAACGATCCGCGATACGGCCGTGTTTACCGCGCTGTTGTCAAGCACAGGCAGGAATGGTGGGGATGCAAAGATTGGGAGGCGGTTGTCGTGAAGTTTGGCTACAAACCGCTGCGAAGAAGCTATGACAGGGCGTCTTTCCTTTCTGAGTTGGAGACGGTTATTTTTGAACTGCGTGACCACAGCTCGACCGTCATCGAGAAAAAATATTCCGGTCTCTATACGGCCTTTCTCAAGAACAAGGATGCGTGGGGTTTTGAAAAGTGGGGTGATGCGGTCAGGGCGGCTTACACGCGGCAATTGTTCCTGCGCGATATCCAAGAGGCGCTCGCCGGGGCCGGAAGGCCGTCGACAAGGGTGCTCCATAAGACCAACCCCTGGATCTATAACCTCTTCTTGGATGAACAGAAGCGCGCAGAGATGGGCTTTGGGGAATGGAACGATGTCGTCGAGGCACTCGGGCTCGATCCTATTTTCAGGAAGAAGACGCGCCCTGAATTCCTTGAGGGTCTGGCGCTGGAGATGAAAGAAAAAGCGACGTCGGACACCGTCAAGCTCAACCACTACGCTTATTTCAGGAGGCACAAAAAAGAGATTGGTTTTTCTTCTTGGTCTGAGGTTCTTGAGGCGCTGCGCGCCGATGAAGGGTCCAAAAAAGAGGCAAGAAGGCAATTTGTGGAAGAGACCCAGGAAGAGCTCGCCGCCGGAGCCTGGAAAAAGATGGAGGCGGCTGAGCTGGAGGCGTATGTCAAAGATATCGAGGCAAAGGTCAGGCCGTTTGTGCGGTCCGTCGGATTGGATGAGGTTTTTGCCATCCTGAGGGCCCACGGGGTGTCCGGCTTGAGCGAAGCGGCGAGCTCCGGCAAGCTGGCCGACATCAACAGGGATTTCCGGCTCCGGGGCTTGGATTGCGGGTTGGTTGTCAAATCAGAGACGTGGACATTGTATGAAGACATGCCGGCATTTGTCCACACCTATGTTGAATTCAGGACGGGAATAAAAGAACTGGATGAAGCGCTTGCGCCGTTAAAAGAAAGATTGGCAGAAGAGATCGGCAAGACGAGGAAAAGAGGCGGGAACTTCAAGGCCTTTAACGGCGTTTCTTATGCCAGGAAAGGCCGCGGCCGCAAGGCGTTCCAGAAAGATCCGGTGGACGAGGACGATCTTGATGCTGATGAGACACATGATATCAGTTCGCCGGCAAAATCTTCGCCCTACCGCCAGACCATTCTGCCGGCGGAGGCCAGGGCCCAAGCCAGGCACACGGAGGTGCGGCGGCTGCTTTCTAAGACGCTTGAGCTGGCTTACGCGCGGTATGAGGCGCAAGATGTCAGCCGCCGCCTCGGCGCCCTGAAGCGTTCGCTGCGTTCAAGCGGTATCTCGAGGGCAGAGGAGATCGTTTCATTTATCGAAGCAGGCAACGAGATGGCTGCAACCTGGATTTTGGCCGGTCTTGCGTATGATTGCACCAGGCAGCGTCGGGAACTTTTGGCTGAGCGATTGAAGAGGATTAAATCGAGAGAAAAGATTGAAGAGGGCCGCGACGGCAAAGTGACGGTTCTCTTGGGCAGGTTTGTCGAGAAAGAGGGCGTCGCCGTGCTCGAGCAAAAGCCGGAACGCCGCACCCTGTATCGCTGGCACCGGATATTCGATGAGATATTTGGATCCCTGGCAGGCGAGTCGTTGAAGATGAGGGGGCACGCCGAAGCCCTGGCAAGGATTGAACAGGAGCTTGAAAGAGGTTCTTCTTCTGCGGAGGCTTCGGCAATCCTCGTCGGCATCGCTGCGTCCTTGAAGGGGGTGCGCGTAGAAGAAAAGAAACAGGCCCGTCAGGAAGTTGAGCTGGCCGCAAAGTTGATCCAGGCGGGCCGCTTGAAACCCGCCCGGGAAGCCGTCGGCATGGCCAAAAGTTATATGGACCTGCGGCTTGCGGCCATCGACGCGGAGATGGCGCACCTCCAGCAGTTGCGCCTGCGGCTGCGCGAAATAGGGGAGGCGCGTTTTGAAAAGGTTGCCGCCGCCGCAAGCCGCCTCAGGGCCGCTGTGGCCGCCGGAGATATCGCCGGGGCCCGTGATGATGTGGCGCGGCTGCTCCATCTTCCCTATTTATGGGAACCTGATTTTATCGGCGCCAGGAATGTTATTGTGCGCACAGAGGAAATTCTCGGAGATATTATCATCCGCCGCGCCAAGGCCGCTGCCGCAGGGAAAGAGGCGGCCACAGCGCCGCAGCAGCAAAAAGCAGCAGAGAACATCGGCTATCTGGCCGAGATTGTCAGGGAAGGCCGTTTCACGAACCATTTCATGATCGCTTATCAGTCCCTTTGGCTTGCGGTTTGCCTGGGGCAGGTCAAAGGCTACAAGGACGCGGATGCAGTTTTCGAAAAGGTCTTTTTGAACTGGTCAAGAGACCATCAGATGCTGCGCGGTTCGCCTGATAAACCACAGCCCAGCAAGGGCGGGGTTTCCTCTTCCGATGAAGGAAAGCCCCAGCCCAGCAAGGGCGGGGTTTCCTCTTCCGATGAAGGAAAGCCCAAGACATCCCGTTACTGGCACGCCCGCCTCTATAAGACCGTCTTCATCTCCGAACGTTCCCCTGCTTTCCGCGCTGCTGACAGCATCCTTTTTGTCCTCAAAGTCAGGCATTTCGGCATGCTCATTCCTGTCCTGCGCCGCAACGACCACAAGGATCTTTTGCGCCTCTTGGCCCGATACCTTTCCGAAAAGATATTTTTCAGCAAGCAGATCCCGGAAGAGCAGAGAGGTAAGTTCCTCCAGGAGCTTCTGGAAGCCGCAATGGCAGATTATGAGCTTGCCGCAACAGTCAAAGACGAGGACATCAGCACCCTCTATAAGGCCTTTGGTGTTTCAAGAGATGGCGCTTCTGAGTCTTCGCCGGCGAGCCCTGCGAGCTGGAGCGTGGAAATATCCATTCCAGTGACAGGCAGGCCCGAGATCGATACAGACAAGGCAGCCAGGATCCTCATGCCGTTGTATGAAACCTTAAGGGCCGTCAATATCATCTTGCATCATCCCCGCATAAAAGAGGTGGATCAGATTCTTGTGGTTGTCTCCGGCGAGGCCTATGGCGCAGCCAGGAAAGACAAAACATTGAAGTTGTTTTTGCCGGCCTTAAAAGCAGGCCGGACGGTGGAGGTCTTGCGGGCCGTGCAAAGGGACCTGGGCTGGGAATTTAAAGATACCTTGAGGCATATCCAATACGCCGCACCTCATCTCTTTTACCTTCCGGATGACTTCGGGGCTGTCAACGTCATCCTGCATCAAAGGATGGCCGGGCTGGGGGATGTGGTTTTTGTCGCCAACGCCGCCCAGATATTTACCACGGCATTCCCCGACAAGAAGATCCGTTTGATCTTCCATCAGGTGGACGATTTTCTGCTGGCCGCCGAGACAAAGATCCTTAAGGGGCTCGATCCCGGCCTCGCGCGCCAGGAGATCGAGGGCGTCGAAGTCATCAACGCTTCGGGGAGCAAGAGCCGCATTTACGGCGAAGAAAAGCGCGGCGCCTGGATCAAGGATTCTGCCTGGGCGGCGATCCAGGGAGATATCGTCGGGGAGAACGATGTCTCGGTCGTCTATGCCTTGGGCGGAGAGATCAAGGAGATCTCGAATTACAATTTGTCGCGCTACGGCGGCAAGGCCAAATACCATGTTTATGTTTACGAGCTCGGTTTTGATGCCAACATCCAGAAGCCCCTGGAAAACGGCGAGGCGCATATCGGCTTCGGTCCGGACGAGGTCGGCGCGCCCCCTGTTTCGCCGGTTTCCAAGGACATCTATTCGAAGAAGTATCCCCGCATTGACGAACGCATCCGCCGGGAGCGCCGCAGGATCATCCAGAAGTTCCCGCGCTGGCAGGTTTTGGATGAGGCCTTGGGCCAGAAGGACCTCGAGAGGACAATCGCTTCCGAGTGGGGTTTCCTCTATGTCCACCAGGGCCAGAGTGTGAGCAGGTATTTTGATATCTTCGAGCGCGCCCGCACCAAAGACGCTTCTTATCGCGGCAAAGAGACGACGTTCTTTATCATGTGCGGCCGCAAGGACAAGAGCGTCCATGACGAGATTGCGCGGCTGGCCCAAGCCCGTGATTACAACCTTTTTGTGTTCGGCAACCGCGATCCTTCCCTGGAGGTTGTGCGCACGTCGCAGGGCAGCAATGTCACCGTCATCATGGACTATTCCGTGCCTCGCAAGCTTTTTAACGAGCTCTTCCTTTATAGCGACGATCTGCCGACGGTCGTCAGCGGGCAGGACAACCTTGCCAATATCCTCTACATGAACGTGTTGTCGTCCGGCAGGCCGTTTTTCTGGGAGGTGCTGGTTTTCCAGGCGACGGCCGATCTGGCTGTGCAGAGTTTTGTCGGCCGCCGGCTTGGAGATGAACAGGCGCGCCGCCTGGCGAGGCTCCGCGATTTGTACAGCAGGCTGGATGAGCAGACGGAGATGTTTTCTGCGCCCCGCCGGTTCCGCACCCTTTTTAAACAGATGGCCGTCGCCCTGGAAGAACATCCCAAATTCCTTCCGCAGATGTATTACCTTATCTTGCACCAGTTGCGCCGCCGCGACATCCGCTTATATCAGGAACGTGCCGCAGAGTTGATAGAACAACTCGCTTCCGCAGAGCTTTCTTCTCCGGCCCGCACAAGAGATTTCCATCCCGCTGCGGAAAGCTTTGTTGGTTTCAGCAGCCCATCGGGATATTTCTCCACGCCTACGGAGGCGCTGGCCAGGGAGTTGCAAGAGGAGCGTCTGCGCATTGACGCGATCCACAGGCGATGGCCTGCGGCAGTCGTTGTGTTCGGCAGCGCCCGTATTCCGGCGGCTGATGCGATGTGCCAGAAAGCCTGTTTGTTCGGCCGGGAGGTATATGAAGCGGGGCTGCCGTTGCGCACAGGGGCGGGGCCATCCATGATGGAAGAGCCTTTGAGAGGATACGTGGATGCCAGAAGGTTTGCAGGAGATCCCCGGTCGAGATGGAACACGACCCAGGGCATCCGGATCTATTTTGATCCGGGCAAGATCCATTTTGAACAAAAAACCTCGGCATTCGTCGAAGAAAACCACGAATTTAACCACCTCATCACGCGCAAGATGGGGCTTTTCAATAACAGCATCGGCATCGGTGTCTTCCCCGGCGGCTTCGGCACCATGGACGAGTTTTTTGAGGTCTGGGCGAGAAAAGGGGCCCTTGTCCTTATCGGTTCTTCCTACTGGAAACCGATCATGAAGGCGTTCTGGCAAAGCTGGGAGGACCACGGCCTCATATCGGAAATTCCTTTTATGCCTTTTGTGACGGATGCGCCGCGCACGGCACTGGCTCATATCCGACGGCATGCCATGCCGCCTTATCATGTGAATCCCAAGCGCACAAGGGAAGCCAACGTCGAGATCGCCTCCGACCTGGCGAAGTTGAGCGCGTGGTTGCCCAGCGTGACGTTCATCGGACATCCCCAGGATGCAAGCGCCAAAGAATTGGCCATCGCTCAGGAGCTTGCCTGGCAGATCACTCATAGAGGCGTTCCTGTGCGCATCGGCTCCGGCAGCCCGCTTTTAGCCAGGTACCTGGCCAAGGGCGCCAGGCCGCATTTTGACCTCTTGCAGGCGACCTTATATGTTTCCATCGAGGGGCCTATGCCCAGGGAAGAGCATGTGATCCTGAGCCGCCATATTTCCAACCATCATGTGATGATTGCCGAGAACACCAGGGATTTTGTCTTTCTTCCCGGCGGCCTGGCGACCATGAACCGTCTTTTTGATGTCGTGGCCCTTATGCAAACACACAAGATGCCGCGCCGTCCGCTGGTGCTCGTTGGAAGGGGCTTCTGGGGGCCGGTCAAGGAGACGTTTGTGCACCAGGCCCTGGCTTATCCAGGCGCGGCCCTCATCAAAGAAGAAGACGCGGGACTCCTGCAGGTCGTGGATTCCGTCGATGAGGCCTTGGGGTTCCTGGAACCCGGCCTGCGTTTCATCGGCGGCACACAAGACAAAGACGAGAGTTTCTCTTCGCCGGCGGTCCGCCCCTTTGTCGGCCTGGACCAGGATATCCAAAAAACATACGCCGTTTATTACGATTATTACGTCGATATGGATTTTTCGAGGAGTTGTCTGCGGGTCGGCGGAAGGGAGCGCAAGATGGCGACGGTCTTTACGCCGGAGGCCCGCGGCAAGGTGGCGGAGATCTTCGACGACAGGCAGATGGTGCTGCATCCGGACACCGCCGCATATGATTTCCTGCGGATGGTGCGCGAGGCCCTGCTTGTTCTGTTCCCGGAGAACCTCTGCGATTTCAGCGAGAGGCCTCTGGAGTTCTTTGTTTCCGTTGTCCTGGGGATCCATGACGATCACCTTACGCTTGAGGTTGGGGAACATTCCTTTGAGATCTACGCAGCCAACTGCATTGTCTATCGCAAACAGATGATCTTCGGCAGGGCTCTGCCTCAAGGGAATATCGGTCCGCAATCTTTCATGGATTGGACGGCCATGTATAAACCGTTAGGTTTGGCGTTGTTGGTTTTGGCGAAGGTCCCGTTTATTTTTGAAGACGGGCAGCGCCGGCAACTCCTCGCTTATAAATGGGATGAGTTCTGGCAACATGTTTACCAGGCCAAGGCATCGGGTTTGCCGGATGGCCCGCAACCGAAGCCGTCTCGCGGCGATGGTCCCGTTTCGTCTGCGGCGCGGAATGTCGCGGCGTATTTTATGGAGCACCACGACGCGATCCTCCCGGTCCTGAAACAGTATCTCTCCGCGGCTGGCGCGCCCCTGGTGATCAATTTCGACGCCCACCGCGATGCCGAAGGCCGCAGCGCCGAGGGCAACTGGATTTCCGTGGCCAAACAGGAAGGGTTGCTGTGGAAGGCGATAACGGCGCCGAGATTGTGGCGCGCCGAGAGCGATAAGATCCTGCCGCTGTTGGTCAAGGCCGGCCAGGGAGGGTTCAACGTCGTCGTTTCTTTCTGCTTCGATTACTTTTCTCTCGGTAAGACCTATTATCCTCAGACAGGAGTCGCTCCTTACCACCTTTCGTTGTCCGAGGCCGCGGAAGACCTGACGTTCATCCGCCGGTTCTTGAGAGGCGGGGAGGTTGAGCCGTGTTGTCTGGTCGGCGCCTATTCCAGGGATTATCTGCATAGCCTGGCTGACGCAGCGTATGTTGTCGGTCTTGAGATTTTGATCCGTCAAGAGTTTGGCGCCGCTTCAGCCATACGGGAAGACGAGGAGGCTGTTACGGGGGTGTCGTCCGCCGCACAAGCAGCCAGGGGGAATGGCCCCATCGGCGCGATCCGGATCGATGAAGAGACCTTCCAAGACATTGAGAAGTGTGCTGCGGCGACGGTGAACAGCGCGACAGAAATGCACGGCCTGATTGTGGCTGCCGGCAATTCGACAAGATTGTTTGATCTTCCCGAGAAACAGCTTGAGGCGGAAGGTCTTAACCATGTTGAGCGTTATTTGCGGCTCAAGGCGATGTTTGCCGATGGCTTGAGGCAGTGGATCAGGGACAATGGTATTGATGGATCTGCGCTTCTGCCCGTGGCCGACATCCACACGCACTCTCGCAGGCATTATTTAAGGTATACCGCCGTCTTTGGCAAACCCCTGGAAAGAAGACAGGAATTCCCCGTTTCTTATGCGGTTTCTCCAAGCGCCGGTGATCTGTATTACTGGGGTGCTTTAAGGCGGCAGGGCTTCGGGGTTTATGGGCTGTCTTTGGGCGTCGAAGATAAGGATTATTTCCGCAAGATTTGCACGGATGTCCTGCGTCGGGAATACGGCAGAAAGATCGACGGGAGCATCCCCGTCGCAATCGCTGCCTTTGTTAAAGGAGAGCTGGTTATCGGCGCCTATCGGCCGGCCCTAGGCGTATCTTATGAGGAAAGCAAAGACCGTCTTTTCATCGAGTTGTCTAACGGCAGGTCCATCGGTCATCCGGAGAGGATTCGCGCCGCCGGGCTCATTGATTATTTAAGTGTTGAAGTTTCCGGCGTAAACGGAGTCGCCAGGACGCGGGTTCCAGATTTTATTTCGCCTTTCGTTGTTTCCCGCGGCGATGGTCCCGTTTCGTCTGCGGCTCAAAATTCCACGCAGGACCAGAGTTCTGGGGCGAACGGCACGCGATGGCTCCTGGTCAAGGCCAAGCCTGGCCAGGACAAGAAGGTCGCCGCGATGTTGAAAATGAAAAAGTTCGACGTTCTGCCGCCGAGAGACAGGGGCTTTTTCGGTTATCTCTATGTCAAGGTCCTTGCGCATCAACGGGAAGCCGACGTCATGTTCTTGCCCGGCGTGATGAACCAGGCGTCTTGTGTTTTGTCCCGCGCGGACATCGCGTCCATCAGGGCGGATATGGAACAGCGCCGTGTTGAAACCGGAGATTTTTGGGAAGACGCCAGCTCGCCGGCAACGGCCGGCCCGCGTATTTTGGCGGCTGATGATCGTCCCCAAGTGCTCGAGATTTTGATTTATTTTCTGTCCGAGATTGACGGATCCGTGGTTGAAAAGGCCGAAGACGGCATGGCCGCCATGGGAAGGCTTGTCCAGCAGGACGTCGATGTGCTCGTTACAGACCTGGACATGCCGGGAATAGATGGGTATCAATTGGCCGCAAATATTAAACAGTTGAAACCCGGCGTGCTCATTGTGATGCAAACGGACAATGATGCCGTGTTGCATCCGCAGAATAGCCGGGATGAAGCCAGGGCGGCTGAGATTTTGCAGTATGTCGACGTTATTGTTTCAAAGGATCCGGATGATGTCGTCGCGGCGGTGTGCCGTCTTTGGGAAGAAAACAGGCTTAAGTCTCTCTCTTCATCGGCGGCTCAAAAATTAACCCTGGGGAGACTGGAACGCTACTACGAAGATCATGTGACGCCTCCTGCGAGGCAGACGGCCGGCGGACTTTTTGCCCCGGTGTATTTTGCCGACGTCAAAAAGCTGGTGAGACGCCTGCCGGCACAGCCCTATTTCAGGGGCGGGCGCCGTGCCGTAGACTTGGGGAGCGGCGACGGCCGTCTCGTCATGGCCCTGGCCGCGGAAAAGGGCTTTGAAAGTATTACGGGTTATGAACTGGATGATGAGCTGTTTGTTTTCAGCGAGAAGGTCCGCCGCGGCTTCGGCAGCGAAGGCAGGGTCTCGTTCAAGAAAGAAAACTTCTTTGATGCCGATTTCGGCGCTTTTGATTTTTATTTCATCTATGCGAAAACGGCCGATGCCGAAAGATTGGGCGGCAAGCTCGTCCGCGAGGCGCCGGCTGGAGCGCTCGTCGTCATCTATCAGCATCAATTGGACGGCCTGTGTTCTTTCCTGAAGGACAACGGTTTTGTTCTCGTCGATCGCATAAGGATCCCTTATTTCAGCGTCGTGGACGGAGAGGTGGCCACGAGTTTCGCTGTCTTGGAGAAGGCCTCTGCCGCCGCGGCCCCGGATGCTCCTGAAGCGCTGAGTTCCCCGGTCCGGCTCGCGACGCTGGGAGAGGTCGTTTCTTTTGCGTCGCGCCACAGGTATTTCCAGGAGGCCTATTACCACGAGGAGAATCCTTCTTATCCGACGGGGTGCGGGTGTTTTGCTTATCTGGTGGCCGAGGCCATGACCGCCGAGGCGTTTGATGTCTCCGTGCGCTGGAGCGGCCGGCGCGATCATTTCCATCTGTCCATTCCCGTGGTTGATCCGGCGGGCCGGCTGACGGAAGCCGTTGTGGACTATACCGCCGACCAGACGGGGTTGGGAAGGATATCGCCAGTCATCAATTTAAGAAGAGATCTGAAGGCGCGGTTCCCGCATGTGTACCGTCTCTATTGGTCTGATTCTTCACGCGTCATGACATTTCAGGATATCTGCATGGACAATTTTTATCTGGAGTTCATCCAGATATGGATGCTTGTCGAGACGCTCAAGGAAAGTTTATCGAATGATCCCGCAGGTGTTATCCACGAGTCTGGCGTTTTTTCTTCACCGGCATCGCCGGCGGCCGCAAGACAGGATTTTCTCAGGGACGCCCTCCATCTTTGGAGATTGCGTCATCTGGCCGATCCGCATGATTATGCGGCGTGTGAGACCTTCCTGGAAGAGATGGAGCGCCTGCAGGCCGCTGGCGATATCGTTGCGGCCGGTTCCGAACATAGCCTGTGTTTGGCGATCGGATCGGCATGGAGACGGCTGCCGGAGTCTGCGGATGGCCTGCGTATTCCCGTCAAGGAGACGATCCGCCTCTTGAGCGAGAATGTCCGGCAGCACGGCGGCGATTACGGTATCGTCGTGGTGCGCCTGGGGTTTTCGGGAGAGCGGATCTGGGTCGCGGCGATAGACGTGGGGCCGGGTTTCCATCGCGGCAGCGACGGTGTGCCTGTCATCCGGATGATCGAAGGCAGGGGGTTTGTGCGCCGTCCCCAGAGTCCGGGCCGCGGTGTCGCGTTGGGTCAAATCTATGGAATGAGCCGGGAGATGACAATTTTCTCGGCAGGGCATGTCTGGCAAAAGAGCGGTCCTGTCGTCCGCCGCGATGCCGCTGTCGCGCGGCTGCGGGGGGCGCTTGTGGTGAGCGAACTGGTTGCGCCGCGCCCTGGTCTCGCTCAAGGGGCGCCGGGTGTTGGCCTGCAAAGTTCCGGCGCAGAAAATCTCGGTTCCCAGCAACTGCGCCGCTTGAAAGCATCCATCGCCGCCGGCCGCCCCCTCCTTAATGAGACTTTAAGGTCTGGCCTTAAAGTCTCATTACAGGGGGAGGGGGTGATGGCGGCGGCTGCAGGACAAGTTTTTGAGACACATGATCAGGCCTATACCCATATCAAAAATGCGGTTCTGGAGGGAGCGGTCCCGCGCGGATTGCCGCTTCTTTTGGTGGATTATCACAGCGATGATGTCTCGGCGGGTTCAGAGGATGCGGGAGCAGCCAACTGGGTGAGCAAGCTGAAGGAGGAGGGTTGGATCGGGAGAGTCTTTTGGCTGTATCCGGAACGTGGCCGTTTCCTCTTGGGCGCCGGCAGATATCTGCATCGTCAATCCGGCGACATCGCCTTGCTTTTGGCGCAGGAGGTATTTCCGCAGGGTCTTATTCTTTCGGTTGATCTGGATTATTTCACGACGTCCCCTTGTGCCGGCCAGGCAGCTTATGCCGTTAAGCCGGGCGAGATCGCGGATGCCGGCGGCCGGATCGTCGCATATCTGCGGGAACACCAGATTTCCGTGAGACTGATGAACGGTGCGCTCTCGCGTCTTTATGCGCAGTGGGACAGGAAGAACGCGGAAGCATTTGAAGAGTTCCGCGCATGGATAGAAGCATGCGGTGATGCGGCCGGCCGGGCCTTGTCGTCGCCGGCGATCGGGGGACCCCGTCGTTCGTGGCAGCCGGAACCCCCCGCCGGCGGGACGCGGGATTTTACTCCGGAAGGCCTTGAATTGCTGGAAGAGCTGCTGCGTGAATTGAAGAATCCGCGTCTCGTCATGAGAATGCTCAAGAATTTCCAAAGCTGTTACTGCAGTTACGCACCGGAGCGGATCGACGAGACGGAACGAGGGATTTTCCTCATCAAGAAGTACTTTGTCCTCAAGAGGATCTTGAATAAGGAGAATATGTATTGGGTGGTACAGACGGCGGTGTATGAGATGCTGCGGCGCTATGGGCCTGAGGACAGGATGCCTTCTTCGCCGGCGCTCAGCCGCGGCGTCCTTTCTCCTGCGGATATCCTCAAGATCGTGCCTCCGTCCATAGGTAAAGCCGGTTGTTTTATCGTCGACAACTTTCACGCCTATCACGGCGATATGGTTCGCAGCATTATCGAGACGCAACCGGGGACCCTCTGCGAGACGTGGGCGGTCAATGCGGGGAACTGGGACGGGATGGCCATAGAGAAGACGCTCCTGAAGGAAGCCTTGAGGAACATCCTCGATTTTACGCGCAGGTATGCCGATGTCCGTCTTGCGGTGCATATGAGCTTTGGCGGGAAATTTTACCTGGAAACAGACATCGAGCATTACCGGTTGCTGGAGCGTATCCGCGAGCAAGGCATTCCCGTCATCGTCTCCGCGGGGCACCGCCGCAGCGAAGAGCTCGTCTATCGCGCTCCTTTCCCGGCGTGTGTGCCGGGCGTTGTCACCGTAGCCTCGTTGAGTCCTCTGGCCGACGAGCTCCATGAACATTCTCTGCCGGGCGATTTCGCCATGCCGACGATCGACCGTAACGGCTCGACGTCCTACACGGCCGCCGCGTTTTCCAGTCTTCTGCTTTTTATCATGGCGACGAAGAACATGAAAGGGATGGATGCAGTCCGCCTGATGCGTGAGGCCGCTGTGCCGCTTTCCATCGGCGGCTGGAACCGGGAGATCGTTGCAGGATTTATGGAGCCCGTCACGACGACGCAGGCGGTTCTGCATGCCAACGTATGGAAGAGGCTGGAAGCCTTAAGCTCTCCGGCGCAAAAGAAGGCACCGGGCCGCGAGGGTGCGCCAGCAAAAACCAAAAACCACTGGGAGGAGCTTTACGGAAATAGAAACTATTCTGATTCCGGCGGAAAGTGGGGTATGCGGGCATTGCTGGAACACCTGCTTGAATTCCGGCTGCCGCAGAGAGGCCGGCCTTTGTCGATCCTGGATATCGGCGGCCACCGGGGAGAAGTATTTTCAGGTTCTAGACTCAGGGGCATGGCGATGAATGTCTTGGTTGTAGACACTGGGTTTCCCGCCGAGCTTGGGAGAGAGGGGAATATTGTTTTTCTGAAAGGCGATGCCGAACAGCTGGACCGTCTGGCCCTGCCGGGTTATTCCCATCTGTTTGGCGGCAAGGCAGCCGCGTTGCCCCTTGCAGATCTCAAGAGTTCGTTTGATATCGTCTTGCTTTCGGATATTTTGAATTACGTCGATTTCCGGAAAGTCGTTTCCCTAAGCATTCCCTTTGTTTCGCCGGAAGGATATCTTGTTCTGCTCAACACGCCGGATCAGGATGACGGCCAAGGGACATTTTTGAGTTTATTTTCACCACAGGGTGTTAAAAAATCCGGGCAATTGGAAGATTATGTGGAGCGGCAGCATGGGGCGGCCCTCGAACAGGTCGATGTGAACAGGGAGTTTGACGCCGGCGGCGGCACCGGAGGCCTGATGTATGCTCTTTCCATGCTGGGTTCGCCTCGGTCCGAATTGCTTCTCTTTAGACCGCGGCCAGCGGCGAGCAGCCGGAACATGCCTGGAGATTTTTCTTCTCCGGCGGCACCGCAGCCCTATTCCGAAGACGATGTTTTTCGCTTTCTCTGGGAGCGGCGGCACCACAAGGTCCTCATTGTTGTCGACGGGCCGTCGGGATCGGGCAAGACGACGTCGGTCCGCCGCATCGCCGCCAGGGTGCGCCGGCAAAAAGAGATGAAAAAGAAATTTATCGTTCTGGAGGGCGATAAGATCGATCCCTATCGCCATCATTTCTTCCGTCACGGGCATTATGCACGGGAGCTTAAGGGGGTTCTTCACAGGATATTGGATCGCGGCAAGACCTTGATCCTTCTGGAAGGATGCCACAGCAAGAGGGAATTTCTGCTTGTGCGGCACGATTTCGACGACCTGGAGGTCTTGTTCCTCGACATGATCACGGCGCCGTATGAGGTCGACCCCGATATTTCTTCTCCTTCCAGAAAACACATTTTCGAGGTTGCCGGAGAACGTTTCAAGATGAGGGTTGCCGGCGACGCATACAGTCCGATGATGCGGTTTTCATCCCAGGCGGGGGAAGACGCCGGGTTCATTTATGGCCTGACCCAGCCGAGCCTTGCCGACGGCCAAGAGCGGTTTGGCATCCGGGGGATGCGCCTAGAGGCCGGATTCAGGGGCAGGGGGTTGGCGGTCCCGTTCATCAGGGAGTTTATGGTTTTCTTCCCTACATTCTGGCTTCATGAGAACATCATTCCTACCCTGGGCTTCATTATGCAAAGATCTTTTGGGTTCGAGCCCGCGGCCCCCCGGCTCGAGAACCTCGTGCATATCGGCCGGCCGGGCACCGACGGTATCATACCGTTGTTCTTCCCGTTGATACGCAACGCAGACGGCGCGCTTCCCGCCAACGGCGTTGACCTTGAATTCCGCCTCGTTGATTTTGTTCTTACGGATTATGTCAAGGCGTATGTCCATACCGATTACCGCGGCCCTGCCGTGAGTTCGCCGGCGCGGACGCGCGACCTGGTGGATTTTTCCCAATTCAATAAGATGGATTATTTCGATTTCCCCGTCCTTGTCGGCGATGGCCCCTGGGCCGAGCGCATCACGCTTTGCACGTCTTTGATCGTGGCCCATCCGTCGGCGATGTTCCTGAGGAGGTATGCCGGCGACCGTCCCATTCAGCATAGTTTCGACAGGGACCTGCTTATCGGGGATTTCGCAAAGACGGTTACGCTGCCGGACACGAGGTTCTTGTTCGTCCACACGAAGATTTCCGACGAGAGGGAATTTATTTACGAGGTGGTCTATCGGCTTGTGGATCTGGGTATCGGCGAAGACAGGATCGCCACAGAGCCCTTGCGGCAATCGGTCCCCATGATCTCCATCTTTGTGTATCCCGACGGCAGGGTCGTCCTTCACAAAAAAGAAGGAGAGCGTCTCTTGGATCCTTTGACGCTGGCGGAGGTCGTCACATACAGCGATTATCTTCGAGATTTATCGAAGCCGCAGATCACCGCATACAAGGATGGCGAGCCGTCTTCTTTCAGCTCTCCGGCGGCGGTCGAGACCTCTACGCAATCACGAGAACATTTCCTCGCTGGATCTTTGGCAATGATTGATCGGATGCCGTCAGAGCAGAAACAGATAGAAGAGTGGCTGGCAACTGTGCGCATATCTCCGATTCATCTGGAACGCGTGTTGGCCGCCGGGCGGCGGTTTGGCGATGAAGACCAGGCGGAATTATGCGGCTATGCCGCTGGGCTTACAGACCATGGCCGCTTGCTGGGTCTTTTGAAAAAATACGCTTTTCCGCTCGGCGCCAAGCACCTGTTGGAGATCGGCCCCGGTTCTGCGTCTTTCCTCCTGGCGCTTCGCGAAGGGGGTGTCTGCGCGCAAGGTCTGGAGAGCAACCCGGAATTGGCGGGATTGGCGCGCCAGGAAGGATTGGTTGTTGCCGCAGGCAATTTGCTCGAGCCGCCGGCACAAATGCTGGAGCGGCCTTATGACGTGACATTCAGCCATTATGTGCTGGACGTGCCTTCTCTTATGCAGAGCCGGATGTATTTTCAGGGCAGGGTTTTCATGACTCCCGAGCTGCAAAGCGAGGGCATCAAGATGTTGGCGCAGATGGCCCGGTTGACCAGGCCGGCAGGGGTGAGTATTCACGAGATCGGTCTGGCTCCTTACTGGCCTTTCATCGCAGAGGACATCCGCAGGGCCGGTTTTTCGATACGGGAAGGCGGCCTGCGCGAGAACTTTTTGGTGTTGCAGCGTTCTTTGCAGGTGAGTTCCCCGGCGGTATTGAAAGAAGGCCTTGGCACGGTGGGGCTTGTCGGCCTGGGGCGTCACGGGCGGCGCCATCTCAAGACCCTCGTCGATCTGAGTGCAGGCGTGCGTGCCGTCGACCGGACGATTGACGCAACGATATACGAAAAATTCGGCCATAACGATCTGGTGCAATTGTCTCAGATCGAAGCGGCAGAACTGTTTGATGATCCGGCTGTAAAAGCTGTTATCATCGTGACGCCCGGAAATACCCATTACGAGCTTGTCAAGCAGGCCTTGGCGGCAGGCAAGCATGTTCTGGTGGAAAAACCATTTACCGAGACGACCGATGAGGCGCGAAAGCTTGTCGCTCTGGCTGCCGACCGTCGTCTTGTTTTGATGGTGGGACATAACCGGTTCTACCTGCCGCATTTCCAGCGCCTGATGATCATGGTCAAGAGCGGCCAGTTGGGCGATATCCTGGCCGTTGAAGGCAAATACATGCATCCTTATCAAAATGATGATCGGACGCATACCGCTTTAGAAGGCATGGGGTATCATCTGTTCTATATGATCCATGGCCTGCTGGACCAGGATCGTCCGACACGATTGACAAAAGGCGCCTGTTCGGAGGATTGGGAGAAAGTGGCGTTGGAACTCCTCTATAGGAACGTCCCTGTGACCCTTACAATGGATCGAGACTTTACACGTAAAGTCGTTTATGTGACCGTTTATGGCAGCAAATTCAGCGCTACTTTTGATTGGTCACATGAGCCCGCTTTCACTCAGTTGCTTGTCGCGTCCGCCCAGCCGGATGCCATTTTCGATCCGAACTCGCCTGACGCGACGCTGCTGCGGCAGCTGCAGGGGCAAAATGTCCTCGAGGGCGAAGACGCCGAGCCGTCGTTATATCACGAATTAAAAGTTTTTCTTGAGGCGATTCGCACACAGATACATCCTCCGAGCGACGGCGTCGCCGCCATCCATATCGTGGAAACCATCGAGGAGATCCGCCTTGCGCTGAAACACTCCAATAATTCCTTCTCCAGCCCTTCACTCGGCCCTGGCTTCGGCTCCCGCCGAAGGCCGAGGCCAGGTTCAGGACGGAGTCCTCAGAGGGAAACAAATCTTGATGCTTTGGCTTCGTCCTCCAGCCCTTCGGCTTCGCTCAGGACGTCCCCTGCCGGGGAGACTGCGCATTCATCATCGGAGGGTATTAAACCTTATATTTTGGCCAATTCTTTCTTCGGCCCCATAGTCGTTAAAGGCAATGAAAGCTGTATCCAGCTGGCCAAGGAAATCGCCAGGGATCACTTCGGCATACGGAATATTGTCGACGCCCGGCAAATGCACAACGGCACAGGCAGCAAACACAAGCCGGTATTGATCGAAACATCGTCCCGTAAAGTCATATTGCGCAGAGGAGGAGCGGCGCAGGAAGAGTTGAGGTACATTGTTTCGGTGACGAACAGGCTGCATGAATACGGCCTCCCCGTCGCCCGCCTCTATCCAAGAATAGATAGTGATGACCAGGGCGCCGATAGATATTTTGTGGAAAGAGACAGCAGTTTTTACCGGGCCGAGGAATTCGTTGAGAGAGGTAAGAATATCTCGGTCCAAGATGCTACCTTGATACACTTTGAGGCTATGGGCCGCCTGGCGGCAAGGATTAATAACAGCATGGAAGGATTCGTGCCGGAGGGAAGCCGTTTGTGGAAAAAACGCTTGGAAATTCTAGACGATTTGGAAGGAGCGTTGCGCGGATATATGGATGAGGTATTGATGGTGCCGCAGGCCCAAAGACATCCGGAACAGCAGGCATTCGTAGATCATTTCATGTTCTTTATGGGCCAGGCCGAAATAGCGCGACGCCGGTATCAAGGCAACGGTTCGGCGATCGTCCCTATTCATAATGACTTGCACCCAGAAAACGTTAAATTCGATGATATGGGAGAAGTTGTCGGTTTGTTCGATTTCTGTATCTCCCAGTCCGACGAAAGGATCGTCGAGATCAATAATCTGGTGTTAGGCCATAACGCAGCGGCCACCCCCGTGTTTTACGACGGAGAGAAGCTCTTCAGGGTGGTGGCAGCCTATGATGGAGCCGCTCATAGGAAATTTAGCGTCGACGAAATAAGGAACATCGTTGAGGTTATCCGTATCCGTTTCCTGGAGATAATCTATACGAGATTTGTCCGTCATCATCCGTTCAGACTGACGAACATCTTCGATTATCCCGAGCTGGCGCCTTTTGCGGTGACGGAAATCGGAATGTTCAGGCAATTTGCGCGCGAGTTCGCTTATGAGAGCCAGACGGAGGCGTTTGTCAACCGCGTTACCGAGCAACGGCTGTTTTCTGCATGTGAAACCGATTCTCTCAGCTCTCCGGCGGAAAAAAGAATTGAAGGGGCCTTGGGGGACCGTCGGATATCCTTTGGAAATATCATCGATTCCGGCATGGACGTGGCATTGGTGCCGGAAGAAAAGATTTCCCAAGAAAAGGGAAAAAGCTCGTTTGTCTATGACATCGTTTGTAACGGACAGGCCGTCAGAGGAAACAGGGTCCATGTAGAGATAGATTCACAGAACAGAGAAATCAATGTTCCAGTCATTTGGACGGCAAACCATCCCGCAGCGGCCAGGTTCCGCGGCGTAGGCTTGAGCGTGCTTGAATTCTTGCGTTATGAAGCCCTCCGCCTCGGCTATTCCATCCGTTTTACCGATGTCCAGAGTCCTAGGCTTGCGGGTATGATCGGGATATTTTTCGAGGATCTCAGGCAGGCCCAGGAGCACAGCCGGGGTTATGACCCTGAGGCCATCCCGTGGCGGGGGTGGTTGAATTGCGATATCATCGGCAAGCCCAGGGTGCGGGCCGTCCTCGACGGGATAAGCTCGCCGGGTTTGATTAAAACCGGCGCTCGCCTCTCGGCGAAGCCGAGGGAAGTCTCGCCGGCAGTGGCGGATTCTCCTGCGGACGCACAAAGATCCCCGGCGGTGTTTGACGTGACCCGTCTGGCTGAGGAGGGATTTGAAAAGATCGCGCTCGGCGGCAGGGATTACGGTTTTCTCTTCAGCGAGATGCTGTGCGTAGGGGCGGATGCGCGTTACGTGACGGGTTTGACGGTCGAGGCCTTTGATGTATCGCCTCGCCGCCAGGTCATGGATCTGGTGGGTTATGTGGATGTCGGTTTTACGCCGTCCGATGGCTTCATGCATATGGCATACCATCAGGAAGACATGGACGAGGGTTTGTTTGAGGCCCGCCGAGGCGCTTTAAAAATATGGGGCGGCGACAGCGGTTCTGTCAGCAAGATGTTGCATGCCGCGCGGACCTCCGCGTTCGCAAAACAGGGAGCGGAATTCCAGGATTGCTATGCCCTTGGTGTTAAGGAGGGGTACCGCAGGCAGGCCCTCGGCAGCATCCTTTATGCTTCAGCCCTCAGGTTGACCATGAATCACGGCAAGACGATGTTTTCCGTCGTCAACGGCAGGACCGGCGACTGCAGCCTTTACATGAGATTCATCAAGCCGGAGAGAAGGCCGGCCGTCCTGCGCGGCGGATACGGCGATATCATCAACTTTTCTCTTCTGGACGATGTCTCCTGGACATCGTCCGGCGGTCTTTCCCTCGCGGCGCAGCCGGACGGCCGCCTGGTTTTTCTGGTCGCGCCTCCCCGGGGAGCCGGCCGGATTGATTCAGGCAACAGCTTATCTTCCCCTGCCGTCCCTGTGGAGAGAAGGACGCTGCGTTTCCGCAGCGAGAGGATTGGAAGGACCATGGAGGCCTTCAGGCAGGAAAGAATCCCCCTCCTTTTCTTTAAAAATTTCACAGAGTGGCTTGATCTTCAGAAAGATTATGCTGCGCTTACCGACCAGGTCATGGCCTTGAGGCTTTTGCTGACATTGCCGGAGACGCCGGACTTCATGATGTGGGCAAAGTACTATCTCAAGATGGAAGAGGCCCGACGGGCGTTGGAGATATTCTGTGCTTACAAGCTTCTGCATTTCAGCGAAGGGGATTATGTCCGGTCCAGGCGGATTTTACAACGGTTGATGAAAAAGAGCCGCATCGCCGGCCGTCAACCGCTGCTTGTCAGCAAGGGTGAACAGTGGATCGACGAATACAACGCTTCGGTGACAGGTTCCTTTATCTTTTTGGGGCAGCCTACCGTGCGCGCTCTCGACGACCACGAACTGGCCGCCGTGCTTGCGCACGAATTGGGGCACAAGAGAAAGAAGCATGCGCTCGAGTATCTCAGGTTTGTGTCCAGGCATGGCTGGCCCGTCGGTGAAAACAAAGGGCCTTGGGAGGTTTTGTGTCACCGCCAGGAATTTGAAGCGGATGCCTTTGCCGTGCATTGCCTCTCGAAAGCCCGCTACCGGCCGGAGGCGCTGGTGAGCAGTCTCGCCAAGCTCGAGTCCCATTTCCTTGATCAGCCGTCGATCCAGCTGTTTCTGAGGCTTGCGTCTCAGGACAGGTTTCAAAGAGACAAAGAGGCCGTCCAGGAAGACGGGGAAGAAGACCGCCGGAAGATTTTGAAAACGCATCCGCCTTTTGCAGAAAGGGTGGCAGCCATCCAGAAAGAAATCAAATCCCTCTCGTCGCCCGCCGGTGCCGTTGTTGGGCCGGTCGCTGGCAAACCGCATGTCCAGGTGATGCCCGATCACGGCTTGGCTTTTAACACCTGGGCGCTTGCGGGCGTCAAGGGTGCCGTTCTGATCCATGCCGATGCCCACGCGGATACGGCTGTTCCGGCAGCCGCAGGCTGGGAAGAATGCGCGGATGCCGATCTGTGGGGCCTGCGTTTCAAGGAAGGGAGTTTTATCCATCCGGCCGTCTATTACGGCATGATCGATGAGATTTATTATGTGGTCCCGTCGCACAGCGAAGACAAGCCGTCGGAAAGAGAAATGGTTGTGAACAGCCGGCGCATCAGCGTTCATGTCTTGCGGTTGTCCGACCTTCCTGATTTCCGCCGGGAACAGAGGCCCGTTCTGGTCGATATCGACGAGGATTATTTTGTCGAGCAGGGCAATATGAAATCAGAGGTTTACCGCAAGATCGCCTTCGGTTCACCCCGGCAGGAGATTGAATCAGAACTGGGGCAAGTAATTACATGGTTCCTGAAGCGTTTGTTTACTGCGAGCGGCGTGACCACGCCCTTGGTCACGATCGCCGAATCGCCGGACTGGGTGCCGCAGAATTTTGTGCCGTTCATCACCCAGACGCTCAAGACGGAGATCAACCGGATGGTTTCAGTTTCCGGAGGTCAGGTTGGTGACGACTCGGATAGCTCGATCTCCAGCCCTTCGCTCCGCTCAGGACGTCGGCAACAGGATGTAATGAACCTGAATTTTTCGGCTGTTTCCTCCGGCCCGGCAGCCGGCGCCGTCTCTCGTTTGTCGTCGGTGTCCGTGCCTTTATTTGGTTTTGACGATGAGCTGTCGGGCGGCAACCGTGTGTTCGTATCCGATCTTTCAGCGCTTCGGGGCGGCCTTTATACGATTGAGGATTTCGACGGACGAGGTTCCCTGTCAGCTCAGGCAGGTGATAGAGAGGAGGTGGGGACAGGCGCAATCATAAGGATCCCCTGAGAGGTCTCTTGATTTCACGGCCAGAATTTCCCGGCCGTGATCGGAGATGAATGGCGGTTGCCTCTGGGAGGGAACCCCCGGGGGAGGGCAGCCGTAGGATTGCGAGGGGAATTGTTCCCAAGAAAAAAGGAGCCCCGGGCTTAAAGTCCGGGAGGATTCCACGATAACTTGGGGATTTGCAATGAGTTAGAAGCATGAGATTTATCTTCAAAAATCTTCGGAAAGGAGGTAGAATAAAATCATGCCTAAGACAAAAAGAAACGAACTTGAAATTGTCCCCGGCGATCTGCCGGGACCGGATGACAAGCGGACATTCTGCCGTTTTCTCGTGAAGAGGGTCCCTGTTCACTTCAAGGACCTGAAAATCGGCACACGAGGGGAAGGAGCGTGCAAGGATATCAGCGGCGGTGGGACCTGCATGGACACTGTCCGCGAGCTGCGGCCCAAAACGCCGTTGGAGTTGTGGTTGGATTTTCCGGACGGTTTTGAGCCCATGCATCTTCTGGGGCGCGTTGTGTGGTCGAAAGCGGATGGACCTCTCTGGCGTACCGGCGTTGCTTTTGACAGGCAGCGTCTCATGAGCATGGCAAGGATACTGAAAGCGACAGAGGCAGAAGAAGGTTAAAGTTGAGCGGGATCAGAGAAGGCGAGGCTTTGGGAAAGTTAACGTTACTCCTCGCGTTTGCATCTTGTCAATATCTGTCTGCGACCAGTCCTCGCAGGGCTCGGACGGGCAGCCAGATATTTCCAAGATACGCTCGGAGCTAATCCCACCGGAGGTGGGATTAAGGAGGTGTTCAATGGATGAGAAGAGAGGTTCGGTCCGTTGGAACATAATCTTGCCAATTCGCTACATGGGGTTTGCGAAGCATAACGAAGGATACGCAAGGACGAAGGATCTCAGCACAACGGGCGCATGTGTGGAGACAGTTGAAAAACATGAACCAGGGGACAAGCTCAACGTTATGTTTGAGTTTCCTGACGTTGAGGGAACGGTGTGTGTCGAATCCGAAGTGATCTGGCAGAAGCATTCTCAAGGTTTTCAGGAGGAATATAACTATTTGACAGGATTGGCATTTAGGAGAATTCGAGACTGCCATAAGCAGTGCATCCTGGATTACGTCATCGATCATCATCCGCAGCAGCTCAGGGAACGCTGGTGGCAGGGGGTTTAGGGACAGTCAGGCAGGTTTTTAGGGGATTTCCGGATAGATTTTAGAAGCGCACGAGAAGAGGCTTTTGTTTTCCCGCCGTGATATTTTTTACCCTTTTTCCGCACGCTAAATTTGCATAAGTATTTCTTGACTTTTACCTTGCTTATGATAAACTTTTTAAACATATTTTTATCTATAATTATCAATAGGTTAGGTGAAGGCATAACTTACAGAGCAAAGCGATGTAAGTTATCGGCCTGAACCTGACTCCGCACCAACTTTTCCCATAAGCTTGGCTTTTAAGAGAAGGAATGGAATTGCAGACAGGCGTTTGTCATTAAGACAACCTCTTTAGAAAAGTTGATGCGGGGTTTAATTCCTGTCTGGCGGCAGGCAGGCGCGACGGCCGAGCGCAAAAGCTCCAGCCCAGCAAGGGCGGAGTTTCCTCTTCCGATGAAGGAAAGCTCCAGCCCAGCAAGGGCGGAGTTTCCTCTTCCGATGAAGGAAAGCTCCGGCCTACACTTTATGTCGCCTGTCATAAGGCGACGGTTCCATAAAGTGTCTACTCATTAAAAAAGGAGAAGAGACAAAGCACATGAAGTACGGACATTTTTCATCTGACGGGCTCGAATTCATTATTTCTCATCCCGTAACACCCACCCCTTGGATCAATTATCTGACGAACGACAAATATTGCGCGATCATCTCCCAGTGCGCCGGCGGATACAGCTTCTACCGCGACTGCCGCACAGACCGGATCCTGCGGTGGGCCCCGGACTACAAGAATTTCGACAGGCCCGGCCGCTACATTTACGCCCGGGAAGAGCGCGCCGGCAGCAAAAGATCCAAAGTTTGGTCTTTGACATATCAACCGATCAGGGTTGAGCCGGATACCTACGAATGCCGTCACGGCCTCGGCTATACGACGATCGCGCAAAAATACAACGGCGTTGCGTCGCGGATCACCTATTTTGTCCCTGTCGACGACGATTGCGAACTTTGGCTCGTCTCTTTGACGAACGAGACGAACAAAGAGAAGAAGCTGGAGCTCTATCCTTATGTCGAATGGCTCGTCGGCGACTATCACGAAGAGCTGCGTTACCGCAACATCATGAATCTTTATAACCGGATGTGGTTCGACGAGAGCCACAAATTGATCTTCGGATGGAAGACCGCCTTCTGGCAGGGGATGAATATCAAAGAATTCAAGAATTTCAGCTTTTTCGCCTCCAGCCTTGACGTCAAGGGATATGCCACGAGGAAGACGGAATTCCTGGGACGTTACAACACCGAGGAGAAGCCCGAGGCCATCCTGGGAGGCAAGTTCAGGAATACGGCCTTATGTTCCGGCGAGGACGGGATCGCCTGTTTCAAGCACACCGTGAAGCTCGCGCCCCGGCAGACAAAGGAATTTGTGGTGATCCTGGGCGAGACGGAAGGGCAGTCGAACGCCATCAAGCTCGTTGAAAAATACAGGGACCTGGCGCAGGTCAAGAAGGCGCTTGAAAGCACACGGGATCTCTGGAAGAAGCGCATCGCCGGCAATATCGTCGTCAAGACGCCGGACAGCGATTTCGACACCATGGTCAACACCTGGATGAAATACCAGGTGTATATCTGCAATCTCTGGTCGCGTTCCCCGTCGTTTTATCACGAGGGTTCCGGCGGCCGCGGGTATCGTGACTCAGCCCAGGATTCGGAGGCGATCGTTTCCATCAACCACGAGTTGACGCGCAAGCGCATCCTGCAGATCGCAGCCTTGATCCGGCGGGATGGGACGTCAGCGCCCGGCTGGTCGGACACGTCGGGCCCCAACCAGCACCGGCCGAACAAGGACCATCAGGTCTGGCTGACCGCGACGGTCCGCGCCTATGTCCAGGAAACGGGGGACAAGGGCATTCTTGAGGCCTATGTGCCGTATCTCAGGGACAAGTGGGTGGGCGGCTGGGACATCGACCTTCAGTATAAGGGCGGCACCACGACAGACGGGGAAGGCACGCTTTTTGAGCATCTCGAGAAGAACCTCAATTTTTGTTTCAACGACGTCGGCGAACGCGGCCTGCCGAAAATAGGCCACGCGGACTGGAACGACGCGATCGATGCCGCGGGCAAGAGACACAAGGGTGAGAGCGTCTGGCTGGCCCAGGCGCTGGTGCGCTCTTTGAAATATTTCGTCGAACTCTGCGAGCTGGCGGGCGATGCGGCCAAGGCTGAGGAATTCAGCCGCAAGGCCAAGACCATGACCGACAGGGTCAACGAGGTGGGTTGGGACGGCGAGTGGTATAAGAGAGGGTTCACCGACGACGGGATTGCTTACGGCACGAAAGATTACGACGGCGGCAAGATCTTTTTGAATACGCAAGCGTGGGCCCTTCTGGGCGGCGTGGCCGATGGAGGAAGGTCGGACAAGATCCTCAAGAGCACCGCCAAATATCTCGACGGCAAGCACGGTCTGGCGCTTTTTTACCCGGCCTTCAGCCATTTCAGGCCGGAGCTGGGCCGCATCAGCATGTTCTCCGAGGGGACGAAAGAGAACGCGGCGGTCTTCTGCCACGCGGCGCATTTCATGATCGTGGGGCTTTGCATAGCGGGACGCGGCACCTGGGCTTACGAGTCCATATGCAAGCTGATGCCGAACAAACAGAAAAGTTACGATCTTTATAAAGCCGAGCCGTATGTCTACGCCGAATATCTCGTCGGGCCGGAGAACCCTTACCGTTACGGCGAGGGCCAGTTCACGTGGATCACGGGGGCATCGGGCTGGGCGTTTATGGCGGCGACCGAATGGATCCTCGGCGTGCGCAGGGATTATGCGGGCCTGCGCATCGATCCCTGTCTGCCGTCGTCCTGGAAGAAATGTTCTGTCCGTCGGCCGTTCCGCGGGGATGTGTATGAGGTCGAGATCGAAAATCCCAACGGCGTTGAGAAGGGCATAAAAGAAATTTACGTCGACGGCACCAGGATCGAAGGGACGCTGGTCAAGTCGTTCGGCGACGGCAAAGAGCACAAGGTCCGCGTGGTGATGGGATAGCGCGGTTTTGAGGGCGCGCCACGGACAAGAACGGAGGAAAGCAATGATGAACCGCTTGGGCATTTTTAAGAAAACGCTCTCTTCGCTGTCCTTGTTTTTACTGTCTACTGTTTTTATGAGCGGCTGCGGCACCCAGGGTGCTCAGAGGCCCCAGACCGCCGGCAAAAAGATCGTCGTCTGGCACTGGATGACGGACCGTGAAGAGGCCTTCCAGGAACTGGCTAAAAGATATGAGGCCAAGACCGGTATCAAGGTCGTCTTCGAGCTGTATGCCCCTTCCGATGCCTATTCGCAGAAGGTCCGGGCCGCGGCGCAGGCGCGCGCGCTGCCGGACATCTTCGGTCTTCTCGGCGAAAAACGGGATTTTGCGGCGTTCATCAAAGCCGGCCATGTGGCCAACCTGACAGGCGCGATGGAAGAGCAAGGAGGGGCCTGGAAGAACCTCTTGTATGAAAAGGCCCTGGCGGTCAACGAATTCAGGACGGACAATCCTTATGGCGTCGAGGCGGGCATCTACGGCGTGCCGATAGACGTCATGAATATCCAGATGGTCTACAATAAAAAGCTTTTCCAGAAGGCGGGACTGGACCCGGCGCGCCCGCCGAAGGATTGGGCGGAATTTGTCGCCGATTGCCAGAAGCTGAAGGAAGCCGGTACCCAGGGGCTTGTCAGCGGCTGGGGCGAGATCTGGATGATCGACTGCCTGGCATCGAACTTCGCTTTCAATATCATGGGGCCGGACAAGGTCTTTGCCACCATCCGCGGCGAAGTCCCTTACACGGATCCCGACTGGGTCAAGGTCTTCAGTCTTTTTAAGGAAATGGCCGACCGCGGCATGCTGGCGTCAGGTATCGTGACCATGGTGAACAAAACAGCCGAGCAGAATTTCGCCAATGAGCGCTCGGCATTTGCCTTTAACGGTTCCTGGTGCGTCAATGTCTATCACGGCATGAACCCGTCGTTGGATTACGGCGTGATGCTTCCGCCGAAGGTCAATCTTAAAAACCCCATGTATATCTGGGGCGGGGCCGGCTCTTCGCTTTTGGTCAACGACCGTTCGGCGGTGAAGGAGGAAGCCGTTACATTCCTGAAATGGCTGACAGCGACCGAACAGCAGGCGTATCTCTCGGAGACGACCCGCAACCTGCCTTCCAACAGGAAGGTGTCCGGGTCGATCCCGGAGATCCTGGCGGACTTTTCCAAGGGGATGGACAATGTGACGCACCCGAACATCTGGCCGGTGAACGAACTTCCCAAGGTCATTGAGCGCTTCGATAAGGGCATCCAGTCGATCATCATCGGGGAGAAGACGCCGGAAGGCCTGGCCGAGGAATTGGCCAAGCTCAAAGCTGAAGAAATGGCGAAACAGAAGTGAGCCACGAGGAACGGACCGGTAAAGAGGCTCATCCGTAAAAGACAATGATTGCCGAAAAGATCAAACAGTTTTATAACCTCATGCATAATGCCACGCCCAAGCAGAAGGTGATCGGCACCGTTTTGTTTCTGGCGGCCCTGGAAACTTTCTTTTTGCTTTTTCACGATTCCGCCGTCTTCTGGGTTCTGGCTTATGGTTCTGTAACGCTGGCCCTTCTTTTCCTGGTCCTGGCTAATCTCATCAAGAAGAGCCTGTCGGCGTTCTTTTTCGTCGTGCCGGCCCTGCTGATTTTCTCGATTTTCTATATCTATCCTTTTTTCAAAGTCCTTCAGCTGTCGCATCATGCCTGGGATGGCATCTCGCCCAAGATGACTTTTGTGGGTTTGTCCAATTTCTTCGAGATCATGAAGGACAGGATCTGGTGGGTATCCATGGGCAATGCCGGCTACATCACGCTGATCGCCCTGACGTTCCAGAATGCGCTGGCCCTGGCCTTGGCGTTGGCTTGCGACCGTCAGATCAGGGCAAAGAATTTTTATCGCGTGATCTTTTTCATCCCGCCGGTCCTCTCCGAGGTCGTTGTGGGCCTCATCTGGCGCTGGATCTACGACGGCGATTACGGTTTCCTGAACTATACGCTTGGTCTTTTGGGGCTGCAACATCTGGCGCATAACTGGTTGTCAGATCCGAATACGGCCTTGACGTGCGTCGCCATCATTCACAGCTGGAAGGGTTTCGGCTGGGGGTTCATGATCCTTTTGGCCGGCCTGCAGACGATCCCGAAGGAATTGTACGAGGCGGCGAAGGTTGATGGCGCCAACGTCTGGCAAAGCTTTAAGAACGTGACGATCCCGCTCATGATTCCCGTCTTCGTCCTGGTTATGATTTTGACCATCCTGGGATCTATGCAGGCTTTTGTCTTGATCTTGTCGATGACCGGTGGAGGTCCCGGTTATCATACGGAAGTGCCTGTGACGAGGATCCTGGCGTCCATGCAAGGGTCTTCGATGTTCGGCTACGCCTGCGCCCAAGGGTTGACGTTCGGTGTGATCCTGATGATGGTCTCTTTTGCGCAGATGGGGATATCGCGTAAATTGAAACAGGCATAAGTTGCCCCGCGCTTCCGCGTGGGGAAGAAGATGCTACGGGCGGCAGCCCGTAGAGAAAGTAAAAGCATGAGACTTAACAAATACACGGCTGCGCAGCACGCATCGGGCTTCTTCATTAACGTTTTCCTCATTATTGTCTCCGTGACATGCGTGTTTCCTCTTTTATGGATGTTCGGTTCTTCCCTCAAGACCCAGAGCACGATCTTCTCCGATATGAGCGTCATCCCGCGCGCCATGCATTGGGGGAATTTTTACCTGGCTTGGACCAAAGGGGGCTTCGGCGTGTACTTCCTGAATTCCCTTTTTTATACGGTTGTCGTCGTCTTCGGTATCGTCATGGTTTCGTCCCTGGCGGCCTACGCGTTCTCGCGCATGAATTTTCCCGGCAAGAACCTTTTATTCTTCATGTTCCTGGCGGCCATGATGATCCCCTTGCCCGGCAGTTTCGTCCCGCTCTATGTTTTGGTCAACAATGTCCGCAATGTCCTGTTGAATACGACGGCTGCCGCGACGCCGTTCCTGCTTAAGGTTTTCCCCCAGAGTGTTGTCTTCGGGATCACCTCTTTTATCGAGGACCAGTTTTATCCGCGCACGGCCTACATCCTCTGCATGATCAACGTCGGGCTTTCTTTCAGCATTTACATGCTCAAGACGTTTTTCGACAGGATGCCCAAGGAACTGGAAGACGCCGCGCGCATCGACGGATGCTCGCGTCTCGGGATTTGGCGCCATGTCGCCCTGCCCTTGGCCAAGCCTGCTATCGCCGTCATCATCATTTATAACGCCCTCAACGTCTGGAACGAATACATTCTGGCGAATCTGATTTTGTCGTCGAAGGACCTGATGCCCCTGCAGAGAGGCCTCATGGTCTTCCAGGGCGAGCACATCACGCAATATCCGCTGCTCATGGCCGGCATGACCATCACCGTTGTGCCCATCCTGATTATTTATCTGGTCATGCAGCGGTTCATCATCAAGGGGATCACGGCTGGCGCGGTGGTCGGTTAATCCCAGAGGTAAGAGATATTTAAAGATGAACAGACTCATCCAAAAAGATGAAAAAAGATATGCGGGGTTTCCTATGGGCGCGACGCGGCATTTTTTTGGCCTCCAGTTTTTAAGTTCTTTTATCCGTCTTCGTGCAGCCGCTTTCCTGTTCTCTATATTCTGTTTTTTGTTCTCTGGGCTTTCCTGGGCCCAGGATGAATCTGCTCAAAACCAGGAGATTGTGGCAGGGGCTCCGGCGGCAACGAATATGATCCAGGGGGAGACAGGGGCTCCGGTTGCCGCAGCCGTTGCCGAACCCAGTCAAAAGGCGCCTGAGGCGGCTCCGGCGGAAGCCTCCTTGGAAGAGATGGTGACCGTGGCCAGGAAGGCCAAAGATGAGGGTGATTTTGAGAAGGTTTATGCGACGGTAGACGAGGTGATGCGGCGTTTCGGCCGGGAGGCGGCCAAGGAGCAGGCGTCGCTGAAAGATTTTCCTCCTACCGAGCAAATCAATAGTTACGCGACCTTGAACAATGTCGCACAGGTCCAGTTTATTAAAGGTGAGGCCTTGAAAAAAGAAGGCAAGAAAGACGACGCGATTACCGCTTTCGGTGTGATCGTCAGCGATTACGGCTATGCGCAGGGGTGGGATCCCCGTGGCTGGTTTTATAAGACAGCCGAGGTGGCTCAGGAGGCCATGGACCGTCTCCAGGGCAAAGACCCGAATGCCGAGCGCTGCGGGACGATCCCCGAGACGAAGATCGAATTGTCCGATCCCGGCAAGGAAGAGATTGTGGATTACGAGAAGTACGGAGAGTTCGTCGATCCCGGCACAAAAGATTATAAGTATGTCGTCAAATCCCAGGATGGACTTTCCGAGGCCGTCGGCGAAGGGATTTATCCCAATACGACGAGTGTGCGCTGGGACCCGGCATTCCAGGAGGTCAAGAAAGAGAAACGCCTCGAAGGCAGCCATTGGGATTTTGTCCGCTCTCCCGACCTGGAGGCCGCTTTCATCAAATGGGCCATGGCGCCTGAACCGCCCGGTATCCGGCAATATTACACGGCCCTCATCCTGGAGAAGTCCGGCCTGATCAAGCATGCGATCAAGGCGTATTATGCCGTTGTTGTTCATTTTCCTCAGACGGTGGGTTGGACGTATTGGCATACGCCGTGGTACGTCGGGCCGGCGTCCATCGCGCGCATCAAATATCTCTGCAAAAAATATCCGCAGGTGAACATGAAACTTGTGGGCGCCTCCATCAGGATCGACAACGGTTTCGACAACGACATCCGCAACGACGTCTTCATCGTGAACCCCGGCCGTATCGTGAAAAACCACATCCCGGAGACGATCTCGGACAAAGTCAGGAAATACGTCGACATGAAGATCATGCAGCGCCGGATCAAGCGCCGCCTGGGCAACGGACAGGTGCGCTTGGTGCAATATGAGAACGGCGATTGGCAGATGCTTGTCGACAACAAGCCCTATTGTATCAAAGGCATCACCTACCAGCCCGTGAAGGTCGGCCAGAGCCCGGACGACGGCTCGCTGGTGAGCTGGATGGAATATGATTACAACCATAACGGCAAGTGCGACGGTCCTTATGATGCGTTCGTGGACGCCAACTGGAACAACGTGCAGGATCCCGGCGAGAAGGCCGTCGGTGATTTTGAGCTGATGAAACGCATGGGGATCAATACCCTGCGCATGTATCATCAGCCGACGCCTTTGAAAAAGGAGATTTTCAGGGATGCATTCAAAAGATACGGCATCCGCGTCGTCATCGGTGATTACCTGGGCAAATATGCGCTGGGTTCCGGCGCCAGCTGGCACGAAGGCACGGATTACGATAATCCTGAACAACAGAAGAACATGTTGGAATCCGTCCGCAAGATGGTCATGGAATATAAGGATGAACCGTTTGTGCTCATGTGGCTCCTGGGCAATGAAAATGTCTACGGCGTCGCCTGTAACGCCGACAAAAAACCGGACAGTTTCTTCAGGTTTGCCAATGAAGCGGCCAAACTCATCAAGTCTCTCGATCCCAATCATCCTGTCGCGATTGCCAGCGGCGATGTGCTGTACCTGGACCGTTATGCCGCCAATGCGCCGGATATCGATGTGTTCGGTGCCAATGCGTACCGGGGCGATCAGGGATTCGGCTCTTTCTGGGCGGACGTCAAGCGGTTGACGGACAGGCCGGCGATCATCACGGAATACGGTTGCGGCGCCTATGCTTACTGTTACACGCGCGAGCAGGCCGAGGAGGCGCAGATGGAATATCTGACGGGTTCCTGGGGCGATATCGCGGATAATGAAGCTTTCGGCGGCGGAGCAGGCAATGCCATCGGCGGCTTTCTTTTCGAATACTTAGATGAGTGGTGGAAAGGCTATGAACCGGCCATTCACGATACAAAGGGTTTGTGGATAGGTCCTTTCCCCGACGGGTTCATGCATGAAGAATGGCTGGGTGTCGCCGGCCAGGGGGACGGGAAATTGAGTCCGTTCTTGCGTCAGCTGCGCAAGAGCTATTATGTGTTTGAAAAGCTGTGGAAATAGATAAGTTCATTTTGCAAAAACCTGTTTAGAGGCAAAAACAGGAAAGAAGTGTTGACGCCACGCTTGGGCACTTGAAAATTTCTGCCAGGATCGGCCTTGGGGCCGCCGGCAGAAATTTTCTGCGTAAGCGCGGAGTTGGTTTTGAGGGGAAGATACCGAGTTATAGGCAAAACCAAGGAGGTGCGGTATGAGGAAGTGGATTGTTGGTTTGGCGGTTCTTCTGGCTGTGAGCTGGAACGTATGCGCCGCAGAGGAGAAGGCCGCAGAAGAAAAGGCGACGGGTGAAGTCAAGAGTTTTCCTGTTTATACGGATGCGAAATCGCCGGATAATCATTTCATCCCCTCGGGATGGATGGGGGATTTCGGAGATCTTTCCATGGACGATAAGTATATGGGAGATCCGCATTCGGGTTCGACCTCGATCAAGTTCGTCTACACGGCCAAGAAGACGCAGAACCAGGGATGGGCAGGCGTATATTGGCAGAACCCGGCGAACAACTGGGGTTCCAAAAAAGGCGGTTTTGATCTGACGGGGTTGAATAAGTTGACCCTGTGGATGCGCGGTGAGAAAGGCGGAGAAGTCATCGATAAGATCGCTGTCGGCGGCATCAAGGGGACGTATCCGGATACGACGGAAGTCTCTGTCGGGCCGATCGAGCTGACGACGACATGGACGCCGTACACGGTCAACCTGGCGGGCAAAGACCTGTCTTACATCAACGGGGCTTTGTGCTGGGTCGCCAACGCCGATTCCAATCCTAACGGCGCGACGTTCTATATCGACGATATCAAGTTCGAATATGACCCGGCGCTCAAACCGGCCGGCAAGAAGACACAGGAGATGCCTTTCTACATTTATGCGGATAAGGGCTCGATCCAGAACCATTTCATCCCCTCGGGATGGATGGGGGATTACAGCGATCTGAAGATCGATGTGGGTTCGACGGACAATCCGTATTTCGGCAAGACCTGCATCAAGATCACCTATGACAACAAGGCTACCAACGGTGCGCGCTGGGCAGGGATGTACTGGCAGTATCCGGCGAACAACTGGGGTGGTGTCGACGGAGGATTTGATCTTTCCCGCGCCAAAAAACTGACCTTTTGGGCCAGGGGCGAGAAGGGCGGCGAGAGGATCGAGGAGTTCAAGGTCGGCGGGATCATGGGAGAATATTCCGATTCCGATACGGCCGGTATCGGTCCGGTTGTCCTGGATAAGGAATGGAAGCAATACACCATCGACCTGACAGGCAAGGACCTTTCTTATATTATCGGAGGGTTTGCCTGGGCGACGAACCTGGATGTCAATCCGGACGGCGCCGTGTTCTACCTTGATGAGATAAAGTACGAGTAAAGATGGGTCATTCAGAGCACAGAGGACAGAGGGCAGAGTACAGAAAGCGGGGCAAGGGAAGCAGGCTTTTTCCTGTTTTCTGTATTCTGCTGTCTGTTCTCTGCCTCTGCGGCATGGCCCCTGCGGCCAGAAAGAAGGCCTATGTCAAGACCCTGAAGGACGGTCAGTATCAGCTCGTGGTGGCCGGCCGGCCTTTTATCGTCAAAGGTGTCTGTTACAACCCGATCCCCGTCGGGAAATCGCACGACTATGACTTCTGGAATGACCCGGCCCAGCCGTGGCTCTTGGACGGCCAGCTCATGAAAAAGATGGGCATCAACACAGTGAGGTTTTATCAGCCTGGAGAGGACATGGCGGCCGTCCGCCGGGTGGTCTCCGACCTTTACAAGAAATTCGGCATCCGCACGATGATGGGGCACTGGCTGGGATTCTGGAATTATCCGGCCCCTTTTTATGACGATGAAGATTTCCGGAAAAAAGTCAAGGCTGATGTCCTGGCGATGGTCGAGGCCCTGAAGGACGAAGACGGGATCCTTTTCTGGGTCCTGGGGAACGAGAACAATTATTCTTTCAGCGGCAAGATCAATCCATGGTCGAGCGAACGCATCGACAAGATACAGGACCCGCGCCAGTGCCTTTTGGCCAGGGCCGAGACGTATTACACCCTGGTCAATGAGATCGCGCAGGAGATCCACAAGATCGACCCCGATCACCCCGTGGTCATGGGTAACGGCGAACTCATCTGTCTCGATGTGGCCAGCACATTCGCCAAGGATGTGGATATCGTCGGGTGCATCATTTATCGCGGCAAGACATTCGGGAATATTTTCAAGACCCTGAAAGATACCTTTGACAAACCGCTCTTGTTCGTCGAATTCGGCGCCGACGCCTACAATGCTTACGAAAAGAAGGAAGACGAGGACATGCAGGCGTATTTCCTGGAGTACCAGTGGGCGGAGATTTATCGTAATCTCGGCGGAACCGCAGCCGCGGGCGGCGGCGTCGGCAATTGCATCGGCGGCGTCATGTTCGAGTGGACGGACGAATGGTGGAAACACGACGAATGGGATGCGAACGGTTTGTTCGTCCATGATACGGAATCCAACTGGTCGAACGGCGCCTATTATTTCGATATCAAGGCCGAGCGCAACATGAACATGAATGAAGAATGGTTCGGTCTCGTGAAACTCCTGCCCGAAGAGGAGAAAACATCTTCCGGACAGGCCCTGAACAAGCGCGTGCCGCGCAGGGCTTACTACGCCATACGCGAATTCTGGAAACATCCTTCTAAGCCATCTTCGATCAAGGGCCCGGAGCGTTCTGCGGCCGCCGGAAAAAACAAACGTTAATCCCCCGGCAGAATTCCTCTGCCTCGGGAGGGATATTGTTAAGAAGAAAAAAGGAGTCTCGGGCTTTGTTGCCGGAGGTCCCGCTATGATTTTCAGGTGCCCTATGTCCCAGCGTATCATTTTTTTGACGGTTTGCGGGTGGCTATGTTTTTCGGCCGTCGCCTCTGTCCCGGAGGCGTCGGAAACGGAAGCGCCGGCGGCCGCCCCTTCGGTCGAAGCGCTCAAAACTGCCGTTGCTCCCGATGACCCCCAGGGTTTGATAAATCTCAGGTCTATCGTCGCCTGGTATGTGGGGGGCGGAAAATTTGACGAGCTGATCGCCTATCTGGATTCTCTCTTGAAAAAAGGGTTCGAGCGGCTGCCCGACGTCTATTTTTACCGCGCTTATGCGCGCCAGGCACAGCTGGATTCCTGGAAAAAGACCAAGAATTGGGAAGGGGTCTATGACCAGGGGGCGCAGCTTAAAACAGCCATGGAAAAAGATTTGGCGAAGGCCGAGAAGTTCGTTTCGAACCGGCAGGACATGGCGCTGCGTATCGCTTATTTAAGGTGGCTTATCGCCTCGCAAGACGATCCTGAGGCAGCCGCCGGACTGTTTAATGACGTGGTCAACAAAGCGCAGGGCGCCCTTGCGCAGCCGGAGACGATGGTCTTGGTTAAGGAGATGGCCGATTCCCTGGCTTCTTATGAAGACAAGAATCTTTCCCGCAGGCTTTATGAGGTATACGCCGCAGCGCTCAAGTCGTCTCATCCGGAGCCCGAAGAACTGAGGAAGGCAGGTTTGGCTTTTGTTGGACAAAAGAATATTTATCTGGCCAAAACGCTTTTTGAAGGATATCTGGAGCAGTTCGCCGGCAATCCAGAAGTTTTGGCCAAAGAGACCGTTCTTGTCGCCGACAAATTCGCTGCTCACGGCCATGAAGAAGCCCTTGATCCTGTTTATGCCGAAGATCTTTACAAGAAGGCGTTTGATCTTGCCGGTCAGAAAGCTTTTGCGGCGCCGTCGCAATATACCAGGGCATTTAACCTTGAGCGCATAAAAGATTTCGAGGGGGCGCTCCGGGAATATGGCAAGGTCCTTTCGGACTACCCTGATTTTCCCGATCAGGCCGGCGTCGAGTTCCGCATAGGGGTGTTGAGCGCTTATGCTGCCAAAGACATCAAGGGGGCGAAGGCATCTTTTGAGCACATCAAGACTGCTTATCCCGGCGATCGCCTGGCCCTTTCCGCCCTTTATCAGTCAGGGCTGTTGAGTCAGTGGGAAGGTCAACTTGATGCGGCAAAGGTTTATTATGAAGAACTGATCACGGCCGCGACGTCCCAGGGGGCCGATATGGAAAAGGATGAACTTGTGCTTTTGTGCCGCGAGCGCCTCCAGGAGATCGAAGAAAAGAAACCCATGAAGTATGCCCTGCGGTTGTTTTTTGAAGGGATCTTCGGCCGGGCCGCCGATGGAAAAACGCAAGATATGTCTTTGAATGTGGATCTGACGGGCCGGCCAGCCAAGGCACCGGTGGACGACGACATTGTTTTTAGTGTCACGACGTCCAATCCTGTGACAGGCTGCATGACACCTGTTTATGCTTATGAGTGGTCCGGCGAGACAGGTGCTGTCGCCAATATCCCCAATAGCGCCACCTTGACGACGTCATACGATACGCAAGGCATTAAAGTGGCGCATGTGGCTGTTGTGGGGAATAACGGCCTGGAAGGCGCCGGCTTTGAGATGGTACAAATAGAGAAACAGCAACTCGTAACCAGTAATTCGTAACTCGTAATACGCTTTTTTCAAGAAAATTACTAATTACGAGTTACGGACACAGACATGCCAATATATACATCCGACCAAAATGTAAGATCAGGGGTTCCGCTGGGAGGTCTCGGCGCCGGCAAGATGGAGATTTTGCCTCACGGCGGCTTGGATCATTTTACGTTTCTCAACAGTCTCCACAGGCCTGTTTGTTCCTCTGATCTATCGGGACGAAAGGGCATCCTTGGTTTTCACTTTGGTATTTTTGCGGCCACCAAAAAGAAAAGAGTTGCCAGGCTTCTTGAGACCAATGTCCCTGCCGGGTGCAGCGGCATTCCGTCGATCGTCTTTGACGGCAAATATCCCTTTGCCCATCTGGACTACAAAGACGATGAGATCCCCGTGCACTGCGAGATGGAGGCATTTTCCCCGTTAATTCCTCAGGACGAAAAAAAATCCGGCACGCCGGCCGCCCTTTTTCGTTTCAAGATCACGAACCCCACCTCTCAGACGGCGACTGTTTCGCTCTTGGCCTGCGGTCGCAACATGATTGGGGACTGGATGGTGGGCCGGTTTAACCAGGTGCACGAAACGCCGGAATGCCTTTCCGTGAATTTCTTTAATAAGAAAACGCAGGGCGCCGCAGACCCTTTGTCCGGAGAGATGGCGCTGGGAGTGGTTAAAGACAAAAGACTCGTTTGCACATATCTGGGCGAGTGGAACATGCAGTCGCGGCCTTTTGTTTTCGACAGGAACGGTTTTTCGCTCCAGGAGGCGTGGGCCGCCTTCAGCCGCGACGGGATGCTGCCTAATACGAATAGCGAGCGTGCCGTGGCGTCCGAAAGCATGCAGCTGGGCGGGGCGCTGGCAGCCCAGGCCGTGCTTAAGCCAAAAACGTCGATCACAATTACTTTTTTCTGGACATGGTTTTTCCCGGCATATGCCGAAGGCAAGATGTATGAGAATTGGTTCCGCGGCGTCCACGACTCGAGCGCGTATATTTCAAAAAATGCCGCCGGCCTTTACGCCGCCACGCGGGGGTGGGTGAAAGATCTCCTGGGTCTTAAAATGGACGCATGGATCAAGGATGCCCTGCTGAACAACCTTTATCCTTTTTCTTCGGGCAGCCACTGGACCAAGAGGGAGCGTTTCGGGTTTTTTGAGGCGCCGGAGATATGTCCTCTTTTGGGGACCCTCGATGTCAGGTTTTTTGCGTCTGTCGCCCTGGCCATGTTTTTTACGCAGCTCGACATCAAGGAGATCACGCAGTTTGCCGAAGCCCAGAGGCCCCAGGGGTATATTCCGCACGACTTGGGCAACAAGCGCAGTGACTTGCCGTCTAATAGCACCAACGGCCTGCTCTGGAAAGACCTGAACGCCAAGTTTATCCTTCTGGTCTGGCGAGGATATCTTTTGACGGGCGATGAGGCGTTTTTGAAACGAATGTATCCTTTTGTCAAGAAAGCCTTTTACTGGCTTGCGGCCACGGACAAAAATAAGGATTTTCTGCCTGACAGCGAGGGAGCGGATACGACTTTTGACCTCTGGCAGCTTTACGGCGTGACGGCGTATACGGGTGGCGTGTTCTTGGCGGCCCTCCTGGCCCTGGAAAAGATGGGTATGCACCTGCAGGACGAAGAGTTTACGCGCGAGGTCAAAAACTGGTTTAAGAATGGCCGCACCCAGTTTGAAAAAAAATTGTGGTACAAGGGTTATTTTATAGCTTATAATGATAGTAAGAAGGATTTGTCAGAACAGCAACTCTCCCATCAACTTCGCTTTCAGAAAGTCAACATTTCTTGTACGGCATCTCAGCTGGTGGGGCAGTGGATCGCGCATCTCTTGGGGCTGGGGTATATTGTTTCCCCCGAAAAAGTCAAAAAGGCGCTTGCGACTATTTTTGAACTTAATGGTTCAGCCTCCAGATACGGGGTGGTGAACGCTGTCTTGCCCTCAGGCGAAAAAGACAAGTCAAACGGACACGCAGAGAACGTCTGGATCAGCATGACCTATATCCTGGCGGCCTTGGCCATTTATGAAGGGATGGAGGAGGAAGGGTGCGCCCTCGCCAGGAAGGCCTGGGACAATGTTTCGATGAATGCCCTGAATGCCTGGAACCAGCCGGACATGGTGTCGTCGGTTGACGGCAGTTTCATGTTCGGCGACCATTATATGCGCAACATGAGTTTCTGGGCGTTTGTGATCGCCTACGCGCACAAACGCAAAGATGTTTCTGCATTTTTAAAACGGATCAGGAACGATGAAAGAATCTTATTTTAAAGGGGAGAATCTTTCGGAAAGGTCCAGGAAAAATCTTTTCATCCTGGACGCCATCCGCCGCCGCGGGCCCATCAGCAAGACGGACATTTCCAGCCTGATCGGCCTCAACGTCGTCACCGTCTCCAATTATGTCGACGAATTCCTGCGGCAGAAGATCGTTTTCGAAAAGGAATTCGACGTTTCCAAGGGCGGGCGCCGGCCGTTGCTTCTGGATTTGAATACATCCGCCGGCTATGCGGTGGGCGTCGGGGCCAACCTCTTGGGGACGATCGGTGTCGTGACGGACCTGAGCGGCAAGATCCTGCATAAGGTCAAGAACGGAAAGTCCGGCTCCGGCTGCCGCGAGGTCGTGGATTCCCTTTTGACGACGACAGCGGAGCTGCTGGATGAGGTGAAAGGCTGCAGGCAGAGGATCAAGGGTATCGGTATCGGTATCGGCGGCATCGTTGACGCGGCCAAAGAAAAAGTGCGCTGGCCGGAAAAGATAGAGAACGGCTATCATTATCTGGACGTTACTGTTCCCCTGAAAGATATTCTGGAAAGGGAGTTCCGGCTTCCTGTCGTCATTGAAAACGACGCGACGCTCGCCTGCTTCGGCGAGCAATGGCTGGCGCTGGATTCGGACATCAGGAATCTTTTATATATGTTCTCCGGCGTAGGTTGCGGCCTGATGATCAATAGCGAGATTTACCGCGGCACAAGCGGTTGCGCCGGCGAAGTGGCCATCCATAGCGACAGGAAAGAAGCGCCGTATTTCTTGGAAAGATGGGAGGCGGACTTAGGGATAGGCGCGGAATACGTCAAACGTCTCCAATGGAAGAAAGGCCACGGCTCCGGCGGGAGCAGAGTGTCGAAGGAAGCCGTTGATACGAGCGTGGGCGGGATCTTCGAGGCGTGCCGCAGAGGAGAGGCCCCGGCCGTGGACGTCGTGCGCGAAGCCGGACGGCGCCTGGGGCTGCGCGTCGCCTATCTGGTCAATCTTCTGAATCCGGAAATGGTCGTGATCGGCGGCGGCATCGAAGAGGCTGGTATTGTTTTGATTGAAGAGGTCAAGAGCGCTGTGAGCGAATGGTGTTTTGAGGAATCCGCCGGGGCCGTCAAGATCGTTCCGACCCGCTTGGGCGAAAACGGCGTGGCCCTTGGCGCTGCGAGCCTTGTCACGCGTCAGGTTTTCGCCGCCCTTAACGACTGATTTCTCCCTTCTTAAATCCCTGAAAAAAAAGAAGTAATATGATCCGTGGATGGGAAAATCCTGCCTGACAAGGCCCAAGACCGTGGAGCTTCACAGAGTTTCAAGGCTTGGCTGTCATTTCCGTCGACAAAAGGCTATTTCATTTCTCCGTCGGCGTCATAACCCCTGTACTTTCTCTTGCTTAGGCGATACGTTCGTTTAAATTTTTCTTGCACATGCGTCTTTATTATGATATATCTAAGTTCAAATGAGAGCGCAATCCGGCAAAACACTTAACCTGTGGGCCGGATTGAACTTCGGAGTGGCTTTCTTTTATTTTTATATATGGGCCATTCCCCTCGATAGGACGGCGAGGTCATAAAGGAGGTGTAATGAACAATAAAATAAAAATATTGCTCGTTGGACTTGCCGTCGTGTGTGCTGCTTCGCTTGTCATCGCCTTCCAGCTCAATACCGTCAATAAAGCCCTCCGTAACGAATTTGCCATTAAGGAACAGGAATTTGTTTCTGAGCGCCAGAGTTTGTCCAACCAGCTTAACAATCTGCAGATCGCCAAGAAGAAATTGGAGTCGGAGCTCAGCGAGCTGCGCGGGAAATTCGACGTCGCCGTTAAGGAGCGCGATGATGTCAAATCCAAATTTGACCTCGTGACCAAAGAGCGGGCGAGCGCCGTCGACCGTCTTCAGGAGCTGATCAAGGACAACAAGTCTTTGACGGAAGAGGTGGCCAAGCTGAAGGAAACAGGGGGTGTCTCTTATACTGTTTCCACCACCTCCTCCCAGGACGATGCTTATTGGGCGAAGCTCGTGAAAGACAAGGCCGCTTTGGAGATCGAGGTCCAGAATTTGAAGTCCCAGTTGTCGGATGCACAACTGAAGGGCGAGAATGCCATGGAGGAGGGGCGCAAGCTCGACCTCCAGTTCAAGACCATTAACCAGGCCCGGATGGATCTGGAGAGAAAGCTGGTTTATAACGAAAAGCTGGCAGAGAGCCTCTCCGAAGATCTTGTCCGGGAAAAACGCGACAAGAAGGCCATTGCCGATCAGCTGGAATCGATCCGGCAGGAAAATTTTGAGCTCAAGAGCCGTCTCATGGCCTTGGGCGATAAGAAGACGTCGCTGGAAGGCAAGCTCGTTGACCTCCAACAGGAGCGCGAAATCCTCTCCAAACGCCTTGCCGAACTGGACCAGATCTTGCAGGAGCGTGTGGACCAGATTATCCAGGTGAAGGACGACCTGAAGGCCGCCAGGACCGAGGCCAAAGAAGCCAGCACCAAGGATGCCAGGGTCGTTCAGCTGCAGCCGATCGTCGTCAAGGCGGCGGAGCCGCAGGTCGCATCGCCGGCCGGTAAGCCCGGGGCCGGACAGATTCTGGCCATCAATGAAGAAAATAATTTCGTGATCATTGACATGGGCGAACAAGACGGCGTCAAGGTCGGCCAGACATTTAACGTCTACAGGAACACGGAAAAGATTGCAAGCCTAGAGGTGATCCAGATCCGCAAAGAGATCTCGGCGGCAGACATTAAGTCGGTGACCCCGGGGTCCAAGCTCAAGATCGGCGATCTCGTCAGTTAGCTTAGGTTAAGGTTAAGCCTGTTTTTGGAGTTTGCCTTGCGGCAAGCCCGCCGGGACAGGAAGGGTTAAGGTTGAGAATTGCCAAATTTTCTTAACCTCAGCTTGAACCTTAACCTTTATTTTTTGAAGCTTTCCCGTCAGGAAAGCTTCCGATGAAACAGATCCCAAAAAGATAAACAGGTCATTTAGGGTAGTTATGACGGCAAGAAAAAAAGTTGTCAGCATTGAGGATGTCGCCCGCGCCGCCGGCGTTTCCATCACGACAGTTTCCCGCGTTATCAATAAATTTCCTACCGTAAAAGAAGATAACCGCAGGAAGGTCGAAGAGGTGATCCGCCGCTTGAATTTCAAGCCGAATCTGGCTGCGCAAAGACTGGCCAGCGGGTCCAATTACACGATCGGCCTCGAGATCCCGCGCTACGAAGGCATCTTCTATTCTTTCTATGCCATGGAAGTCTTCCGCAGCGTCGGTATCGCCTGCGACAATCTCCGCGTTGATTTTTTGTTGCATCTCACGGACGGAAAGACGTCTGTGAATGCCGCCGCCGTCGGAGGCGTTGTCTTTGCCGATGTGATCAACAACCGTCAGCATGTCGAAGATTTTCTGAAGGCGGGGACTCCTGTGGTTTTGATGAATTATCTGGCGACGGACATGGATGTTTCCAGCGTCAGCGTTGACAATGCCGCCGGGGCCAAGACGGCTGCGGAGCATTTGATCCATTTGGGCCATAACCGGATTGCTTTTGTTACGGGGGACATGGCGACGCAGGCCGCCCAGGACCGCCTGGAGGGTTATAAGGCCGCCTTGAAAGATGCGGGCCTGGCGACGACCGAAGAACTGGTGTTGCGCGGAGATTATTCGCGCAAGTCTGCGCGTGCGGCCGCCGAAAAAATCCTGGGGATGGCGGCCAGGCCTACGGCCATCCTGGTTTCTTCCGATGACATGGCCATGGAGATGGTTTCGGCCTTTATCGAGGGGGGGCTCAAGGTACCTGAAGATATATCCATCGTAGGCTTTGATGATGATCCTGTCTGTCTTTACGGTCCCGTCGCCCTGACGACAGTCCGTCAGCCCATCAAGGAGATGGCCCAGGAAGCGGTGAAAGAGCTTTATTTGCGCATGCAGGACCCCGATCGCCAGATCAATAAGATCATCTTGTCGACAGAGCTTATCATCAGGGATTCCGCGCGCCCGCCGAAAAGATCCGCCTAGGGTGCGGGCCGCTGTTGAAATTGTTGATCTTATGAGCCTGATCTTAAAAGACCTCCACAAGAACTTTCTGGCGACAGGTGTCGGAAGCCTTTCGATCGTCGAACCGCAGGCCGCCGTGGACAGCGTCCTGGGGAGTTTTCAGCGGCAGATCCCGTTCTGGCCGCAGCTGCCCCGCCGTTCTTTTTGTGAAAATATGTATGTTCAGTTCACGGAGAACCTTCCGGGCATCTGCGTGGACGAGGTAAAAAAAAGCGTCTGGGTGGACACACAGAAAGACGACTACCTGGAAAAATTTGAGCAGTGTTTTCATAACATCCAGGCGTCCGAAGTGGATTATTTCTCTATCAGCCGGCCGTATGCCGAAGGGTTGTATGTTTTGACGGAGCGGCTCATGGCCGCAGGATGGGATCAGTGGGTCAAGGCCCAATTGATCGGCCCTGTCAGCCTGGGGCTTACGCTCCTGGATGAAAACAAGAGCCCGGTTGTATATAACCAGGATTTTTTTGAGATGCTGGGCGGTTTTTTGGCGCTCAAGAGTGCCTGGCTGATCCGTCAGCTCCGCGTGACGGACCGGACAAAAGTCATCATTTTCATCGACGAGCCGTATCTTGTTGCCGTAGGGACAAGCCAGTGCGCGTTGTCCAAGGAGAAGATCACGGAAAAGATCAATCAGGTTGTCGCCGTGATCCATGAGAACGGCGCCTTGGCGGGGTTGCATTGCTGCGGCAATACCGATTGGGAATTGGTTCTCGACAGTGACATCGATATCCTGAATTTTGATGCCTACGGCTATTTGGATAAGTTGCTTTTGTATGATAAGGCCGTCAACAGGTTTTTGAAGAGGGGCGGTATTCCTGCCGTCGGGATCGTGCCTAACAATGAGGATATCGAAAGCCCCGGGCTTCTGGACCGTCTATGGCAGGAGCTCATGGCCCGCCGGGAGCTGTTGGCCAATGGTGCCCTCGTGACGACCAGCTGCGGTTGCAGCGGACTTTCGGTCGCCTTGACGGCAGAGGCATTTACGGCCTGCGCACAACTTGCCGAGAGGCTGAATACGTATTTTAATGGATAAAGGAAATATTGCTCCTCGCTTAACCACTTGAAAATTTATGCCAGGAGGGCCTAGCTTTATAAGGAAATAACCTATTAGGAGCAAAATTAAGGGCGCTGGTCGGACGAATAAGTCCGACCGTTTAGCGCGGCCGCGAGAAGGTGAGCGGCCCGGTGGCACGCGCCTGTCCGACCTTCGGTCGTGACAGGCAGGTGCCGCAGCCAAACTTTTGGTGTCGAGAACAAACGGAGGTGCGGGATGTTCACCATGAGGAAACAGAGTGTCGGTTTGGCGGCAGTTTGTTTTGTTTTTGCCGCGGCGGCTGTCTCGCAGGCGCAACAGAATGCCGAAGAAGCGGCCCCGACGGATAACACGACAGAGGTTGTTGAAAATGCGATGCAAGCCCCGGTTGTCATGAATGAGGCGCCGGCCCCCGCCGTCATGAACGAGACGGCAGTTCCGGCTGAAGAAGGGGTGCCGGCACAGGCGCCGGCAGAAGGCGCGCCGCAGACAACGGCGGCGCCGGCGGCCACGGCAGCATCGGCGGTTCCTGCGACCGCGGCCGTCTCGGCAGGGGCTGATCAGAAGGCGGTGCAGGCCATTGCGGAGACAGCGCCGCAGGCCAAGGTGATGGAGATCAAGGACGAAGAGGCGCCGACAGAATGGGTGTGGGGCGAGGTTGTCAGCACGGACAAGGAAGTGCCATCGGTAACGATCAAGCACCTGGATTATAATACGTATGAGGAGGTCAAAACGACGCTGCTGTTGACCGGCAAGACATTGTTCGAGAATGTTAAAGATCTTTCAGAGATCAAGGCCGGTGACCGGATTACGGCGGATTACAGGGTGCAGGATGGAAAGAGTGTCGCCGAAATGATCGTCGTGGACAGGCCGGCTGCTGAAAAATCAAAGGATACTTCTTCCTCGGTTGCCGAAACTTCTTCCGCGTCACAGGGGGAGGCGGCCCCGGCAGATGTGACGGTGGATACGACGGCAGAGCCTTCGGTGGATGTGATGGATCAAGGAGATACGGCCGTTAATCAGGGGCAGGTGGATGAAGAGGTTGCGGCGATGAACGCTGTGACGGAAACGGATAACGCGCAGAACCCGTCCTGAGCGGCAGTCCTGGTCTTTTGAAGAAGGAATGTGGTGAAAGTTCGGAGATATGACCCGGCCCCGTTAAGTCCGGCACCTTAACGGGGTTCTTTATTCCATGACGAGAAAAAAAATATTTATCTTTGATCTGGACGGGACCCTCATAGACGCGTATCCCGCCATTGTGAAAAGTTTTAACAGCTGCATGCGTGCGGAAGGTTATCCGTCCCGTCCGGCCGCCGTCATCAGGAGAGCTGTCGGGTGGGGCGACAGGAAGTTGTTGGAACCTTTTGTGCCGCCGGCCCGGTTGCCGCATGTCCTGGCTTGTTACAGGAAAAGGCATGCCGTTGATCTCAAGAGATACGTCCGCTGGATGCCTTACGCCAGGCAGCTTCTCTGTGACCTTAAAAAAAGAGGGATCCGGACGGCGGTCGCCAGCAACCGGCCGGCACGCTTTACTCGCGTTATCATCAGGCATCTGGGCGCAGGGCGCATGTTTGACAAGATCCTGTGCGCCGACAAACTTTCCCCTGCCGGCGGAAGGAAGTATTATAAGCCTCATCCCATGATCCTTCGCAGGATCCTCAAGGATCTGGGGGGCCGCAGGTCTGAGGCGGTTTATGTCGGAGATATGGTGATTGACATCCAGACAGGCAGGCGCGCCGGCATCTCGACCGTCGCCATTGCTACCGGCTCGAGCAGTCTTAAAGAGCTGAGACGCGAGAAGCCGGATTATCTTTTTTCCGGCCTTAAAGCGCTCAAGAAAAGCCTCTGCCATCCGCCTTCACAGGAGACGAGGGCCTAAGAGCAGGTCCAGGGAGTGCCATAAGTCCTGAATGCGTGACAAACGGGGGCTTGACCGTCCCCGGCGGATTTGTTATAAACATTACAGGGTCAAGGGGGAGGTTTAAGCCAGGTGTTTGCCGTTTCAAATCTATTGTCTGCGGCCGCGCAGGTACTCGACATGGCCTTGACGGCCTATTACTGGATCATCATCGTCCGGGCCCTGATCAGCTGGGTCAGTCCCGATCCTTTCAATCCGATCGTTCAGTTTCTGCAGACGGTGACAGAACCCGTGTTGGCCCCTATCCGCCGCATCTTGCCGCCGATGCTCCGTTTCGGAATCGATATTTCTCCTGTTATCGCGATCTTCCTTGTGATTTTTTTGAAGTCTTTTCTTGTCCGGACGTTATTCGATCTGAGCCTGCGGCTGCGCCTCTAAACCATGACAGCATCTCCGGTTATTCTTAAATTCGGCCTGCTTGTTGTTTTTTTGTCCTTCTCGGCTTTTTTCTCTGCCTCGGAGACGGCCTTGTTTTCTTTGGATTCCATCAAGATCAAAAGGCTCGCCCAGAGCGGCAGGGACACATCCAAGATCGTCAGGCTCATGGAGAACCCCCTGCGGTGTCTCACGACCATCCTGGCCGGAAACACCCTTGTGAATATCGCGATCGCCGCGCTCATGACATCCCTCTCGATGGATCTTCTGGGACAGCCGGGTGTCAGCATTTCGATCGGCGTGACGACCTTTGTCCTTCTCTTGTTCGGCGAGGTGACGCCGAAGACCATTGCCATCCACAACAATGAGCGGTTGAGTTATGTTTTGTCCCGTCCCCTCTATGTCTTTGAGCGTCTCTTCCGTCCTTTTTTGTTTTTGTCGACGAAAATCTGCGATGCGATCATCTCCGCCAGGGGGTGGCAGCCGAAAAAGGAACCGACCCTGACAGAAGAAGAGTTCAAGACCGTCATCGAGGTCGTCCACAAGCACGGTATCGTCGGCAAAAACGAGAAGGAAATGGTCGTCTCGATCCTGGAGCTGACCACGACGACGGCCCAGGAGATCATGACGCCCCGCATGGACATCAAGGCGATCTCTATGGATTGGGACGCTCCGAGGGCCCGGGAGGCGGCCCGCGCCGGCCTGCATTCCAGATTTCCCGTCTACAAGGACTCCTTCGATAATATCCAGGGTTTTGCGGCCGCCAAAGACCTGTTCCTCGAGACCGAAAAACCCCTCACAGAGCTGGTCAGACCCGTCATGTTCGTGCCGGCCACAAAAAAGATCAGCGTCCTGATCAAGGATTTTTATAAACAGGACACGAGGCTTGCCGTCGTTGTCGACGAGTACGGCGGGACCTCTGGGCTTGTGACGCTGGAGGATATCCTGGAGGAGATCTTTGGGGAGATCAACGACGAATTCAAGGCGCCGGAGAGGATGATCGAGTCGCTGGGTAAGGGCGTTTTTCGCTTGAACGGAAAAGTTCCGGTGGAAGAGGCTGTCCGGATATGCGGCCTGCGCATCAAAAAAGGGGATTACGAGACCATGGCGGGTTTTCTCCTTGATATCTTCGGCAAGATCCCGTCTGAAGGCGAGAGTATTCAGACGCAGGACGGCGAATTTACGGTGGAAAAAGTCGTAGGCCGCCGCATCAAAAGCATGGTTCTTAAAAAATGGGCTTAAGCATTCTTCTTTTTTTCATTGTTCTGGCATTGATAGGCGAGGCCTTCTTCTCCGGCGCAGAGACGGCTTTCACGTCCGTGAATTTTTTAAAGCTCATGCACCTGATTGAGAAAAAGAACAAAAGGGCCGTTCTCGTCCATGACCTTCTGAAAAAACCGGACCGTCTTTTGGCGACGACGCTCGTCGGGACAAATCTCTCTGTCGTCGTTTCTTCCGCCTGCGCAACGGCCGTTTTCGCCAAGATCCTGCCGGTCTATGCGGCCCTGTTGACGACGCTGATCATGACGCCGTTGTCGTTTATCTTTGCGCAGCTCCTGGCCAAGACCGTCGCCCGGTATCATGCCAACAGGTTGGTTCTGGCCCTGGCCGGTCCTGTCGAATTTTTTTCCAGGGTCCTTTTGCCCCTTGTCGCTTTTTTCGGGTTTCTGGCCGCGGCGATCGCGCGCCTGGTCAGCCCGACAGGCCTCAAGAAGAATCCTTTCCTGACCAAAGACGAGATCAAATCCCTGATCAAGGACATCTCTCGCGAAGGGATCTTGGAACCCCAGGAAAAGGAGGCGATCGACAAGATTTTCGACATGACCTTGACGCGCGCCGCAGACATCATGATTCCGCTGAAAGATGTCATGAGTTTTGATATCGGCGAAGACGTTGTTTCCTTGAAACAGAAGATTCGCGCTTCGTCTTTTACGCGTTTCCCTGTTTTCAGCGGCAAGGAGCTTAGGGGCATGGTGAACATTTTCGATATTTTTTATGCGCAGTTCCGCGATTGGCCGTCTTTGGTCCGTCCGATCGTCCGGGTGGACCAGGAGGAGAGCCTGGATAAAGTCTTTTCGCGTCTCCAGCCGCAAAAGGAGAATATGGCCGCCGTCTATAAGGGGGCTGAGCTTGTGGGTATCCTCGCCATGGAAGACCTTATGGAGGAGATCACTTCCAAATTGACTTCGGCTGAAAGATAGGATTTTAAACGAGAGGGAGCCATGAGATACAAGACCGTGTTGGTTCTGGCGTTGGGATTTTGGATGTTTTTGTCTTTCGGCGGCCGTCTGGCTGCTTTTGATGCGCCTGAAGGCGGAGTTGTGGAGGTCAAGATTTTTCATCAGCCTCACTGCGGGGCCTGTGTGAGATTGCTTCATGATGTCATTCCGCCGCTGGCGGAGAAGTTCGGCAATCGCGTCCGCTGGACGTATCTGGATATCCTCCAAAGGGAGAATTACGAGATTTTTTTGCAGCTGGAAAAGGATATAGACAAGAAGCTGGGGACGCCGACTGTTGTGGTCGGCAAGCGGGTCTTGATCGGTTTGGCGGATAACGCCGACCACCTGGAATCCGCCATCGAGGGGCAGCTTCGCGGCGGCGGGGCAGAAGTCCTGCCCCTGCGGCCCGGCGTTGACATCCTGGAACACTTCCGGTCTTTCGGTCCGCTTGCCGTCATCGGAGCGGGTCTGGTCGACGGGATCAACCCTTGCGCATTCACCGTGATCGTATTTTTTGTTTCTTTTCTGAGTCTCATGGGCTACCGCCGCAGGGAGATGCTTTTGATCGGCAGCGCCTATATCCTGGCGGTTTTTTTGACGTATCTGGCCATCGGCCTGGGTCTTTTCAATGTCCTCTACAGGATTGATACGATCTTCTGGTTGTCCAAGGCGCTGTATTTCCTGGTGGGGGCGCTCAGTATCTTTTTGGGGTGTCTGGCGGTCCGGGACTACCTTTATTATAAGAAGACGGGCCGGACGGATGATATGGCTTTGCAATTGCCCCGTATTGTCAAAAACAAGATCCATGCCATTGTGGGAGAGTATTATCGCAAAGGCACCGGCGAAAAAAGAAAGGCCATGGGCGGCCTCTTTATCAGCGCCCTGGTCGTGGGGTTCCTGATATCGGTGCTTGAGGCCGTCTGCACAGGGCAGCTTTATCTTCCGACGATCGTTATCGTCCTGAGGGAAGGCTCGATGCGCATCAGGGCCCTGTTCTATCTTTTCATCTACAACTTCATGTTTATCATTCCCCTGATTGTCGTCCTGGTCCTCGCCCTCATCGGCGCCACCTCAAGGGATTTTGAGGCCTTTGCCAAAAAGCGCCTGGGGTTGATCAAGCTGGCCATGGCGGCCGTCTTTTTGGGGCTGGGCGCTGCGCTTTGGAGCGGCCTTCTCTGGTAACATCTAAATAAACGCTTGCCAAAACAGACGTGTTGTATTATAGTAAGGGAAAAATTTTTATTTTTTTGGACAGGAAGCTCTTTTTAATCAAGCCGCAGAAATCCCCGGGCACGGGGAGATTCATTTAAAACAAGGGAGGAAGAACATGTTTGACTTGTTGTATTTGGCGCCTGCGGGTTCGCTTTTAGCCCTCGGGTTCGCCGGTTTTCTGGCGTGGACCGTCATTCGGCGGGACGAAGGCACGCCGCGGATGCGCGAGATCGCGCAGGCGGTAAAAGTTGGGGCCGCGGCTTATCTGAAGCGCCAGTATACGATCGTTGCGATTTTCTTTGTCGTCGTTTTTGTTATTCTGAACATATTGGTCAAGCTGGGGAACCTGGCTCCGGTCGTTCCCTTTGCCTTTTTGACCGGCGGTTTCTTTTCGGGTCTTTGCGGTTTTCTCGGGATGAAGATGGCAACCAATGCCAGCGCCCGCACAACGAACGCCGCCCAGAAGAGCCTGAACTCAGGGCTTCGCGTGGCGTTCTCGGCCGGCGCCGTGATGGGGCTTCTGGTCGTCGGTTTCGGACTCTTGGATTTGAGTATATGGTATTTTGGTTTGAACTGGTGGTACAACATGCATCCGTTGGCGCCCGGGCAGGATAAGATCGCCGTTATCACCTCCACCATGCTTTGCTTCGGCATGGGCGCCAGTTCCCAGGCGCTTTTCGCCAGGGTCGGCGGCGGGATCTTCACCAAGGCCGCGGACGTGGGCGCAGACCTGGTCGGTAAGGTCGAGGCCGGCATCCCTGAAGACGATCCGAGGAACCCTGCCGTCATCGCGGACAATGTCGGCGATAACGTAGGTGATGTGGCAGGGATGGGCGCAGATCTTTATGAGTCCTATGTCGGTTCCATCGTCGCAACGTCAGCCCTGGGCGTCGCCGCAGGTTTAGGCGTGGGCGGCGTGACCGTCCCCATGGTCATGGCGGCTGTCGGCGTCCTGGCTTCTGTCATCGGGACGTTTTTTGTCAGGAGCAAGGAAGATGCTTCTCAGGGCGCGTTGTTGTGGGCCTTGAGAAAAGGTGTTTTTACCAGCGCTATTCTGATATTGATCGCTTCTTATCCTCTTGTGAAATACAGCTTGGGGGCGGAGCATATGGGTGTCTATTGGGCGATTTTGTCCGGCCTTGTCGCCGGCGTCCTTCTGGGTATTTCTACCGAGTTTTACACCTCGAGCGGTTACGGCCCGACCAAAAGAGTGGCCGATGCGGCCCTTACGGGTCCTGCAACCGTCATTATCGGCGGTATGGCGGTCGGCATGCTGTCGACGGCGGTGCCGATCATCCTTGTTTGTATTGCCGTATTGGCAAGCTACTTTTTGGCCGGCGGCGCGACCAATTTCAATGCAGGACTCTACGGCGTTGCCATTTCTGCCGTGGGTATGCTTTCGACGCTGGGGATCACCTTGGCTACAGATGCGTATGGCCCTATCGCGGATAATGCCGGCGGCAATGCCGAGATGTCCAAGCTGGATCCGGCTGTGCGCAAGAGGACGGATGCCCTGGATTCTCTGGGGAATACGACGGCGGCCACGGGCAAAGGTTTTGCCATCGGGTCTGCGGCATTGACGGCCCTGGCTTTGATCGCCGCATTCAACGATCAGGTGATCGTGTTCGGAAAGACCCTGGATCTTTCCCTCATGAATCCCAAGGTCATCATCGGTTTGTTCATCGGCGGCATGCTGCCGTTTGCCTTCTGCGCTTTGACCATGCAGGCCGTCGGACGCGCGGCATCGGGCATTGTCGTGGAAGTCCGGCGTCAGTTCAAGGAGATTGTCGGGTTGATGGAAGGCAAGGCCAAGCCGGATTACGCGGGCTGCGTCATGATCGCGACAAAAGCCGCACAGAAAGAGATGATTCTGCCGGCATTGCTTGCGATCGTCTCGCCTGTAGCGGTGGGATTGCTGGCCGGCCTTGAGGCGCAGGCGGGATTGCTCATCGGCGCGACTGTCACCGGTTTTGTGCTGGCCATCATGATGGCCAACTCCGGCGGCTCCTGGGACAATGCCAAGAAGTATATTGAAGAAGGCCATCACGGCGGCAAGGGTTCTTTTGCCCACAAGGCCGCTGTTGTGGGCGATACGGTCGGCGACCCGTTCAAGGACACGTCAGGGCCGTCGTTGAACATCCTGATCAAGCTCATGTCCATGGTCTCCATCGTCTTTGCGTCCTTTGTCATTACCAATACCCTGATGAAGTGAAGAACGATTATACTGATTAGAAGAAACGGATCACACAGATCAACAAAAAGTCCCTGCTTCGTAAGAGTAGGGACTTTTTGTTAAACATATAAACTTTAATCAGAGCTAAGCTCTGATAGATTTTTCTTTAAAGAGCGGGGGCTTTTTGTTAAACATAAAGATTGACAAATATTTACCCGGGGTCTAAAGTAGAACAAACAGGCAGGTTGAATCGTGGTGCAGTTTGAGGGGATAAATCCGCCACGTTAAAATAATAAAAACCTTCGTTGGCCAAGATTTTGGCCGGCGAAGGTTTTTTTGTCGGCACGCGGGCAGGAGACACGACATGACGTATAAAGAAGAAAACGGGATTGCTTCCAAGGGAGAGATAGTAATTTATCAGACTAAGGACAGGCAAGTGCGGCTTGAGGTCAAACTTGAGCAGGAAACGGTCTGGCTGAGTCAGAAACAGATTGCCCGACTGTTCGGCACCCAGCGCCCGGCGATAACAAAGCATTTGTATAACATTTTTAAATCAGGGGAGTTACAAGAAAATTCAGTATGTTCCAAAATGGAACATACTGCAAAAGATGGGAAAAAATACGCCACTAAATTCTATAATCTCGATGCTGTTATTTCTGTCGGTTATAGAGTGAATTCCAGACGAGCTACTCAATTCCGGATTTGGGCTACAAGTGTTTTGGTTCGCCACTTAGTTGACGGCTATACGATCAACGAACGGCGTCTTAAGCAACAAGAGGTTAAGCTACACGCTCTGCAGAGGGCCATTAAGCTTATCTCAAGCACTAAAGACAAAAAACAACTCGAATACAAAGAAGCGCTTGGGCTTATCGAGGTTATTAGTGACTATAATCTCGCTTTAGGGTTATTGGACGATTATGACTATAAACGGCTCAAGATATCAAGGATTTCGAAAGAAGCCAGGTTTGAACTGACCTATGAAGCAGCAATAAAAGCGGTAAAGGAATTACGGAACAAATTCGGCGGTTCCGATCTTTTCGGAGTTGAGCGCGATCAATCGTTCAAAAGTTCGATCGTCTCGGTTTACCAGACTTTTGATGGGAAGGAACTGTATGCCAGCGTAGAGGAAAAAGCGGTAAACTTGCTGTATTTCGTCGTAAAGAACCACTCTTTTGTTGACGGCAATAAACGGATTGCCGCTTCGATCTTTTTGTGGTTTCTTGAGAACAACGGTTTGCTTTACAGGGAAGACGGCTGTAAGCGGATAGCCGACAATGCGCTGGTCGCTTTGACGCTCATGATCGCCGAAAGCGACCCTAAAGACAGGGAAGTAATTGTAACGCTCGCGGTAAATTTGATCAATAGGAATAATTGATGAAGTCATTTCGTGAAAAATATTTTTGGAGAAATTCATGCGGAATAAATTGAGAAACACCGCACCAACTTCTCCGAGGCCCATGATTCTAAATCGCGATGCGATCACGATTATAAGAATGCCATCCAGATCGGAGAAGTTGATTATGTATGTCCCTTATGCAAAGAGTTCCTTGATCCTTTTGAATGGTTTCTTATGAATAGTTTCGAGTTCGTCGTGTCGCATCTGTTGACGCTTTGGAAAAACGTCTCAAGCGCCCGATCGTCTCTGGACATAATTATTTGAAAAATGAAGAAAAGCAGAGGGTTCTCAAACCTTGAAATCACAATTAACCCAACGACAATCGAATAAACAGATAAGATCATCTTATAAAAGGATAAAGTCTGTCCTATACAATCTCGTGCATTCTTTTTTCAGCCTGATGAATTGGGTAGCTTCGATGCTTCCTATGGACGAGTTTATTTTTGATGTCATGCGAGAGAAAGGCATAAACGAACTCAAGATTTATTTTTCAAAAAATAAGATTTATCCTGATGGAGAATATTCGCAGAAGATATGCAAGTCCATCGGCGCTTATATGAAGTGGCTGCCGGCTCTGGCTCATTCTCAGGATGTTGACAGTGATAAGATCAGGAATATTGTTGTAAAAGTAACAAAGGATAATTCAGCAAAAGATGCTTGCGAACTTAAGATATTAGTTACCGCCATTGATGACAGGGATCTGCGACACGATGTTCAGGTGCGGTAAAAATCGAGGTGAATGATGAATCGTATTTATCAAGGCAGGGTCACGAAAGTTGAAAAGCTTAAACCTGGAAGAAAAGGTATATCAGCCGATGACTGGGAGGAGTTGAAAGATTGGCAGGATGTCCTCTGGCAGCACCACGAATTATTCCAGGATGCGGTGAATTATTACACCCTCGCATTAGTAGCGATGGCAGAAGGGTTACTGGATAGTTGTCCCATTAATAAATTGCGCAAGCGAATTGAAGAAGCTTGGAAGGAATTCCCCAGAAAGACAGTCACGCCGGCAAAAAATTTAAAAGATTCTGTTTGTTCATGGCTGGGGTTTTCCAAATCCGTATCATTTAAAGATGCCCTAAAGAAGATCGTGTCTATTTCATCGGAGAATCGAGAGACATGTGCTCTCGCCGTTGCATTGCTGGCAGAGAGGACAAGATCTTTGAAACCACAGAAAGCATCAGAAAGCTACTGGGGTAAGTTTTGTGATGTATTGAAGAGGGAGCAAAACTGGGATTACTCTAGGGAAGAACTCGCCCGGAAAGCTAGATCTGGTGATTGGAGTGCGTCCCTCTGGGCTAAAGATGCCAGTGAGAGGATTAAGAAACTTGCGAAATCGTTGAAGATTTCCAGTTTGGTTAAATGTGTCCCAAGGATCCAGATTAGCGAAGAGGAAGGACGCGATTTATTGAAAAGAGCCTTTGAACATTTGCAAGGCATAGTTAAGGGAATAAAAAATGACACTGAACTTGCCAAGAGAACCAATAATTGGTTGAGACAAAATAAAAAAGACGTGAAAAACTTTCTAGATAAACAGATAAAGCATCTTGCTTCTGTTCCAGGAGGTAGTTTAATTACGGAAAGGGTGCGAGGCGGAGGTATTAATATCAACAAGACATATGCTGGTGTTTTGTTTAAGGCGTTTCCTTGTCAGTTTACCTTTGATTATATCCGTTTTGTGGTGCCTCAACCTAAGATAATAAAGAAAGCAGGTCGTAGAAAACAGGACAATCAGTCAAGTAATTGGGAAGGCTTGGAGGAACGAATTTTAAAAATTGGTGATGATCCAATCAAATTAGCCAGAAAAGATAACAAGCCGATATTTAAGGCCTTTACTGTCTTGGATGCGTGGTCGAATAATACAAAGCCATCGTGGGCTGACTTCGACAAATGCGCTTTTGAAGAAGCGCTTAAAACCTTAAATCAATTTAATAAGAAAACCGAAGAAAGGGAAAAGCGGCGATTAGAAGTTGAAGCTGAATTAAACTACATGATGGGCGAAAATCCGAGTTGGAAACCAAAAAAAGAGACAGAGGAAGAGGATGACCGTGAAGTTCCCATTTTGAAAGGAGATCCACGTTACGACAAGTTGATTAAGCTACTTACTGATTTGAATGAAGAAAGTTCGGAATGTGCAATCGGCCAAATTTACGGCCCCACTCGTGCCAGCCTTCGCGGCTTTGGAAAATTGCGGGGAGAATGGCTGGATTTGTTTGAGAAGGCAAAAGATAATCTAAAAGAGGAAGATTTGCGGGATGCCGTGATGGACTTTCAGCGGGAACATAGGCTCGACATGGGCTACAGCACTTTTTTCCTGAAACTGTGCGAACGGGACTATTGGGATATTTGGCGCGATGATACAGAAGGGGAGGCAAAAGAACGAAAGGAAAAAGGGTGGGTTAAAAACGTTGTGTACGCGGCTGCCGATGCGCGTGAACTCGCCGAGGAGCTGGAACGTCTAAAGGAAGCAGTCCGCTATACGTCTGCTGAACCGAATTTCTCGCGACGGCTATTTATGTTCTCGGATATTAAAAAAGAAGGATACGGCGTCAAGTATATCAATGGTGGGTTGGTTGAAGCATCCCTTGTTATAAAGGATAGTGACCAGAAATATAATCCCTGTCGTGTCCGCCTTCATTACTCTGCGCCGCGGTTGATCAGAGACCATCTTAGTGATGGAAGCAGTTCTCGATGGCTCCAACCAATGATGGCTGCCCTTGGCCTAAGAGAAAGTGATCTTGGATATTTTACCCGTGATAGCAAAGGCAAGGTTAAGGAACCTGCTGTGGCCTTGATGCCGGATTTCGTTGGACGAAAGCGTGAATTGCATATGGTGCTCAATTTTCCGGTAGACTTGGATGTAAGCAAATTGGAGGAAAGGATTGGAAAGAAAGCCCGTTGGGAAAAACAAATGAATGCGTCATATGAGAGGAATAAAGTTAAACAACGCTTTCATCTTATTTGGCCGGGAATGGAGTTAAAGGAAAATCAAAAACCCAGTCAATTTTGGTGGCATAATTCGACGATTCAAGAAAAAGGCTTTTATTGTTTGGCCGTTGACCTTAGTCAACGGCGGGCTGCTGATTATGCTTTGCTCCATGCGTGGACACAACGTGACTCCAAGGTCTTTGTCGAACTGGGGCAAGCTGGTGGTAAATCATGGTTTGCTAGGTTAAGCACCGCTGGCAGCCTTCGGCTTCCTGGTGAGAATGCTAAAGTGTTACATGAAGGTAAGAACCAGATTGAGCTTTCCAGGAAAAAGGGAAGAAATGCTACGCAATTGGAATATGATGACGCCGTAAGTTTAGCCAGACAATTGTTGCACAGCGAAAAACAGGATGAACTTGTAGCTGCAGCGCAGGATTGGCTCGGCGATAATGCCAAGAGATTTTCATTCCCTGAGCAGAATGACAAACTTATTGACCTTTATCACGGAGCCCTGTCACGTTATAAAACATGGTTTCGGTGGTCTTGGCGGTTAACTCAACAGTATAAAGATGTATGGGACAAGACGCTGGATGAAATCAGAAAAGTACCTTATTTTGCTTCTTGGGGAGGGTTTGCTAGCAATGGGATGGATGAAGCTAGCATTAGACAACTGCAAAGATTGATTGCTGATGCATCGGCTAATCTAAGATGTCTACTTGTGGAAACATTACTTGAGATTGCTCATCGAGTCTTGCCTTTACGTGAAGACACATGGCAGTGGATTGAAAGAGGTAAGGATAAAAAAGGTAAGCCACTTCATTTATTAGTCAGTGGTGGCCCTGCACCGGCTAAAACACCGTGGTTGCGTGGTCAACGTGGATTGTCGATTGCGCGCATTGAACAGTTAGAAAATTTTCGTCGGGCCGTGCTTTCATTGAATAGACTACTTCGGCATCAAATTGGAATAAAACCGGAATTTGGCACTATCGTCCGCGGTGAGATCCTACACGATCCGTGTCCTGATCTCACGGATAAAATCGTTCGCCTCAAAGAAGAACGCGTTAATCAAACCGCACATCTTATTATTGCCCAAGCATTGGGCATCTGCCTCAAGAATCATAGTTTGTCTGATGAAGAGCGGAAGAAAGCAGATATACACGGAGAATATGAAGTTATTCCAGGTCGATCTCCAGTTGATTTTATTGTATTGGAAGATTTATCACGATACAAGACTGATAAAAGCCGTTCTCGTTCGGAAAATTCTCGGCTGATGAAGTGGTGCCATCGTAAAATCAACGAAAAGGTTAAGCTACTGGCAGAACCCTTCGGGATTCCTGTGGTTGAAGTATTTGCCAGTTATTCTTCTAAATTTGATGGTCGGAGTGGAGCGCCTGGTTTTCGGGCTGTTGAAGTCACTGTTGAAGACAGGCCCTTTTGGGGGAAGATTATCGAGAAGCAGGTCGTTGCACGTGAAGCATTTGAATGGTTGGATAAATTGACAGCAATCGGATCCAATAGCATCCGTCTTATTTTGCCGCAGAATGGGGGACCGCTATTTATTGCCGCCATAAAAAAAGATCAACCAATACCCGCCATACGCCAAGCGGACATCAATGCCGCAGTTAATATTGGTCTTCGCGCAATTGCTGGACCACTTTGTTATCACGCACATTCGAGAGTACGATTAGTTAAAGGGAGTTCTGGTGAAAATAAAGGCAAATGGTTAATTCGTCGAGATAACAAACGTGAATATGTCCAGTTTGACGCTAACAAGAGAGTTGAATTTAAAAATCTTGTAGATGATTCAAATGTTTTAAAAGGTGAGAATACGAATTTATTTCATGATCCAATGGAAATTGCTGCTTATGGTTTCGCTCAAATCAAAGAATGTCAACATCCTCCCTTAGCTCATGCTTCTGCTATTTTCGGCAAGAAAAATGGTGCAGTTACTCGCCTATCATGGGAACTATGCCGTCGCATTAATAATGATAGACTGAAAAAGGCAGGATACCAAAATTAGATATATTATGACCGATTCTGACTTGCGCACCGACGGTTCGCTGGAAGCACAGCCAAAGATAGGCGTACGTAACCTCCACAACTTTATATACTGCCCCCGTCTTTTTTATTATCAATGGGTTGAGAATATTTTTCAGGAAAATGCAGACACGGTAGAAGGTTCTCATATCCATGAGAACGTCGATAAGCCGACTCCATTGGAAGACATAAAGAATTTAGATTTGTCGGAAGGGGCTAAAATTCGCTCCTTGCGTATGGAGAGCGAATCTCTTGGTCTCGTGGGTATGGTGGATATCATAGAGGGAGAAGAAGGGGGCGTTGTTTTGATTGACTACAAGAAAGGTTTAGCATGTCGCAATGACAAAAACGAGCGCGTTGCCAAAGAACCTGACGCCATGCAGGTAGTGGCCCAAACGATGCTTTTGTGTGAACACGGCATTTGTATTAAAGATGCCTTTGTATATTACGCCGAAGAAAAACGCAGGGTAAAGGTGGATATATCCGAAGGACGAGTTAAAGAATGCATGGTAAAAATTGCTGAAGCAAAAGCTCTTGCGGCGGAAGGGGAATGTCCGCCGCCGCTAAAAGATGATCCGCGATGTCTTTATTGTTCCGCCTATCCTATTTGTCTTCCTGGAGAATCTCGATTTTGGGATGAGCGCGCTGGAGAGGCGGATATAAAAAGAGCTCCGCGTCCTGAAAATGATGAAGGAGAGGTCCTTATTGTTCAAACACCTGGTGCGCAGGTGGGGCTTAAAGGCGGACAGGTTATGGTAACCATTAAGGGTGAGGTGGTTCGTAAACTGCCATCCCAACAAATTCGCATTGTTTACCTCTATGGAGCCGTCCAATTGACTGCGCAGGCAGCTCAGGTATTCTTGGAAAATGACATAGATGTATCGTTTTTTTGCGCCTTCCGGCCGTTTCATCGGACTTTTGCGCGGCTTACCCGCCTCCGGAGTAGATGCGCGTCGAGGGCAGTATCGTTTGTTCGAAGAACCGTCGATCTGTTTAAAAATTGCGCGCGAGATAATCCGCGCCAAGATACATAATCAGCGAGTCATGTTGATGCGCAATGGCGATCCGCCCAAACAGGTAATTGACCAGATATTAACGTTGAAAGATCGGACAGCAGAAGCAGATACGGTGACTAAACTGTTAGGACTGGAGGGTATGGCAGCGGCACTGTATTTTGGAAATTTCAGCGGGATGCTAAAAAAGGGCGAAGGTTTTTCTTTTGATTTCTCTGGTCGCAACAAGCGGCCTCCGCGCGACGAGGTCAATGCTCTCCTTTCAATGGGGTATGGTATCCTTTGCAAAGAATTGACAGGAGTATGTCATGCGGTCGGTCTTGATCCTTTTCTTGGCGTTATGCATCAGCCTCGTTATGGTCGGCCCGCATTGGCGCTTGATCTTATGGAAGAATTCAGACCCCTTATTACGGACAGTGTAGCCATTAGTCTTATTAACAGAGGTGAGATGAAAAAAAGTGATTTTATTGCCAGCGCCTCGGGGGTTTTCTTGAATGAAGAAGGCCGTCGTGCTTTCTGGGAAGCATACAACAGACGCATGGATACGGAAATATCTCATCCGCAGTTTGGTTATAAAATTTCTTACCGCCGAGCCTTGGATGTCCAGGCAAGACAAATGTGGCGGTTTTTGAGAGGAGAGGCGTCAGGCTATTTCGGATTTACGACGCGATAACTTATGGGCCGAACCCGTTTTTTGGTTTGTTATGATATTTCCAATCCTCGTCGCTTATATCGTGTTGCAAAAGTCCTTCAGGAATATGGCTGTCGTCTGCAGCTTTCGGTCTTTGAGTGCCCCCTGGATCGACAGCGGCTGGCTGAAGTAAAAACAAAACTCTCTGATATCTTGCATTATGAGGAAGACCAGGTGTTATTTGTTTCATTGGGCAAGGAATCCGACGATACAAATTTAGTCATAGAAGCCATAGGGCTTCCTTATGCCGGCCGAACGCGCGTGACAGTTATTTGATTGATTTTTGATAGTTCCATGCTAATATAAATTTGGCTAAGGCCACCGACCATAATCCTTCCGCCATTGGGATTACAAGTTCTTTGAAATCGCTGCGGCATGCGAGCGCGATAATTGTCATTGTGGGCAATTTAGACGCTCGTTGGCGTTATCACTTGATTCTTGAATAATTAAGGAGTTTTATAGCCATGACGAATCTCGCAGTCTTCAATTTTTCGGGTAGTGCTCGCCCGGCACCGGTTAAATCCTTTATTTACTGCGAGATATATGTGGCGCCGTTCCTACCGCAGTGATTTCCAAAAGCTTGAGGCGGTGGTACGAGCGCTGCTCCCGTTGACCATTCTTCGAAGTTCCTACCGCAGTGATTTCCAAAAGCTTGAGGCGGTCTAAAGTCAGCGTCATTTCCGCCTCGTCCTGTGTTCCTACCGCAGTGATTTCCAAAAGCTTGAGGCGGTCAAACCCCCTTGTCTATACGTCCTCAAGCCAGCGTTCCTACCGCAGTGATTTCCAAAAGCTTGAGGCGGGCTCCCGGTCAAAAATGTCCTCATCTCGGCTGTCGTTCCTACCGCAGTGATTTCCAAAAGCTTGAGGCGGACAAAGTTGGGGAAGCGATGCAAATTACGGCGCGATGTTCCTACCGCAGTGATTTCCAAAAGCTTGAGGCGGAAGTAGAAGGCAGGGCCAAAGCCACATACGCTTAGTTCCTACCGCAGTGATTTCCAAAAGCTTGAGGCGGGAGGCCGGACGATCTAAGACGCCTTGCGTCATTTTGTTCCTACCGCAGTGATTTCCAAAAGCTTGAGGCGGTTTTCATGCCCTCCAGGAGGGGCAGATCACTAAAGTTCCTACCGCAGTGATTTCCAAAAGCTTGAGGCGGTGACGAAATTCGAACTCAAGCTGGACCGCATGCTGAGTTCCTACCGCAGTGATTTCCAAAAGCTTGAGGCGGGGTTGGTGTCCAGCCGCCAGCGCACGTCGGAGCGGTTCCTACCGCAGTGATTTCCAAAAGCTTGAGGCGGCGGCAAAAGGCTTTCGCACTATAAAATCTTCATTGTTCCTACCGCAGTGATTTCCAAAAGCTTGAGGCGGTTATATCTGGAAGTTCACCGAGAAAGCCTTACTGTTCCTACCGCAGTGATTTCCAAAAGCTTGAGGCGGCACTGGCTGAGACGGACGCAACGAACATAATTGCGTTTCTACCGTGCGAAGTAAGAGGCGTTTTTAAGAAGCCCTCCGGGATCCCCAGGATCCGCCCGGAGGGCTTTTTATTTTTCAGCGGACTGCCTCCGGGCTTGGCGCATGATATAATGGAGCCATGAAACGCAAGGATTTTTTGCCGATAAACCGCCAGGACATGGAAGCCCGCGGCTGGGATGCCTGCGACGTGATCTTTGTCACAGCGGATGCGTATTGCGACCATCCGAGTTTTGGCGTCGCCCTCCTGGGGAGATACCTCGAATCCCTGGGTTACAGGGTCGGCGTGATCGCACAGCCTGACTGGAGGAAAGATGCGGATTTCCTCAGGCTGGGCCGGCCGGAACTTTTTTTCGGCGTCACGGCAGGCAACCTGGATTCCATGCTGGCCCTCTATACCTCGGGCATGAGCCTGCGCAAAGAAGACAAGTATTCCCCCGGGGGCGCCAGGGGGTTGAGGCCTAAATTGCCGACGATCGTTTATGCGCAGAAACTGCGCCAGCTCTTTACCGGCGTTCCCGTCGTGATCGGCGGCCTGGAGGCCTCCCTGAGGCGTCTCGCTTATTATGACTTTTGGACGGATACGGTCCGGCGCTCCATTCTTTTTGACGCCAAGGCCGATATGCTCGTCTATGGGATGGGGGAACGCCCAGCGGGTGAGATCGCTTCCAGGCTCAAGGGGAAAGAAAAAATAGACCGGATGGATGATATCCGCGGTACGGCGATCATCCGTAAGTCCTGCGACGGTTTCGATCGTGCCGTCGTCCTGCCGTCGTTCGAAGAGGTGCGGTCTGATAAAAAGAAATTCGTCGAAGCTTTCAATCTTTACAGCAAGGAATCCAATCCTTTTACGGCGCGTATCGTTGCGCAAAAGACGGACACGCGTTTTTGTATTCAGCTGCCGCCGGCCCTGCCTTTGACGCAGGACGAGATGGACAGTTTCTATAGCCTGCCGTTCAGCCGGCGCTGCCACCCGGACTACATGCGTTATGGCGGGGTGCCGGCACTTAAGACCGTCGAGGCCTCCATTGTCAGCCACCGGGGTTGCCTGGCGGCATGCTCTTTTTGTTCCTTGTCCCTGCATCAAGGCAAGGTGATCCAGAGCCGCAGCACGGCCTCTCTCGTCCAGGAAGCGTCCAAAATCGCCGCCGACAAGGAGTCCAAAGGAGTCATCACGGACGTGGGAGGGCCGACAGCGAATATGTATGCTGCCTCTTGCAGCCGGGGATACCGGTGCAGCCGCGCCGATTGTCTTTGGCCGGAGGTCTGTCCGAACCTTGAGCTGGATTTTAAAAAACAGGCGCAGATGCTGGAGGCTGTGCGTCAGACGCCTGGTGTCAGGCAGGTGCATATTCAGAGCGGGATGCGCTATGAGCTTCTTCTGCTGCCACAGGCGCGGGAATACCTTCGTTTTGTATGCCGGTATTTCGTCAGCGGTCAGCTCAAGATCGCGCCGGAGCACGTCGCAGATAGCGTCTGTGATCTGATGCATAAGCCGCGTAAAAACATTCTGCAGCGCTTTTCCAGGGAATATGCGGCTCTGAACAAAGAGCTTGGGAAAAAGCAATATCTGGCCCAGTATTTCATCACGGCTCATCCAGGCTGCGGCGCCGAAGAAGCCGAAGAACTGGCGGCGTTTACCAGGGCCATGGGCTACACCCCCAGGCAGATCCAGGATTTCATCCCTTTGCCCATGACGCGATCGTCCTGTATGTATTACACGGGATTGGATCCCGAGACAGGCGAGCCTCTCTACGTTGCCCGCTCGAGGCGCGAAAGGCTTCAGCAGAGACGGCTGGTCCAGGGAGCGAAGCTCCTTGACTAAACGTCGCCTTCCCCTATAATCTAACGTAGCATGCTTAAGCTTTCTCTGACTCAGCTCAAAAAAGGATCGAAGGCCAGGATCGTGGAGCTCGCCGGCGGCAAACAGGTGGCCCACCGGCTTTCGATGATGGGCTTGCGGCCGGGCGAGCAACTGGTGAAGTTGAGCGCCTTTGCGCTGCGCGGCCCTGTCGCCGTCCGGATCGGGCATACGACCCTGGCCCTCGGGCATGGCATGGCTGAAAAAGTGATCGTTGAGGTCAGCGCAGAACCCGCCGTCAAGTCTTCATCCGCCTTCGCGAAGAGACCAGATATTTAAAACCCGTTGGTGTAAGAAGAAAGATTCTCCGGCGAGATGTCACTGGATAGTTGCGGAGATTCCAAGCGGATGACTTCTCCGAAGCCCCGCTGCATTTTTGCAGAATGCAAAAGGCGGGGGCGCAGGAGGGTCCATTTAGAGATCGCGGATCTACCTTTGACCTCGACATGCCCTTCGGGCAAGGTCAGGGGCAAAGCCAGGGCCGAGGATATGGAGTTCCATGAAAAAGATCATCCTTATCGGCAATCCCAATGTCGGCAAAAGCGTCATTTTTGCGCGCCTGACGGGCGTGCGCGTCATCACGTCTAATTACCCCGGAACGACGGTAGAATACCGTAAAGGGGTCATGAGCGCGGGAGAGGAGACGTTTGAGGTCATCGATATGCCGGGCACCTACAGCCTGGAGCCGACCTCAAAAGCCGAAGAGGTCACCTGTGCGTTTCTCGATGATGTCTGCTGCAGGGAGAAAGATTGCTTTATTCTCAACATCGTCGATGCCACGAACCTGGAGCGCAACCTTCATCTGACCCTGGATTTGATCGACAGGGGATACCCTGTCGTCGTGGTCTTGAACATGTGCGACGATATCAAACACAGGGGTATTGATATCGACATTGTCAAGCTTGAGGAACTCTTGGGTGTCCCGGTCATCTCGACCTGCGCCGTGACAGGCGTGGGCATCAAAGTTTTGAGAGAACGTCTTTTTCAGGGTGTCCCCCGGCCGCCGCAGCAGAGGACCCATGAAGAGATCTGGCGCGCCGTCGGCGTTATTGTCAGCCAGGCCCAGCGCCTGACACACAGACATCATACGTTGCGCGAGATGATGGAGGACCTCTCGATCCGGCCGTTCACAGGCCTGCTTATCGGAATAGGTGTCATTTATGCTGTTTTCAAGAGTGTGCGTTTCATCGGCGAGGGTCTGATCCAGTACGTCTTCGATCCTTTGTTCAACGATGTGTACGCGCCTCTTTTGACGAAGCTCAGCGCTTTCCTGCAGCCGGGGACATTCGGCCACCACATCCTGATCGGCGAGTTGATCGGCGGTAAGATCGATTTCAAAAACTCGATCGGCCTGTTGACGACCGCTCCTTATGTCGAATTCGATATGGTGCTGCCCTATATTATCTCTTTTTATCTCATCCTGGGGATTATCGAGGACGTGGGGTATCTGCCGCGTTTCGCGCTCCTTTTGGATGCCTTGATGCACAGGGTCGGTTTGCATGGTTTTGCCATCATCCCCGTTCTTTTGGGCTTTGGATGCAACGTGCCGGGAATCATGGCGACACGCGTTTTGGAGAGTAAGCGCGAACGTTTTATCGCCTCGACATTGATCTCCATCGCCGTGCCTTGTGCCGCGCTCCAGGCGATGATGATCAAGCTTCTGGGGCCGTGGGGGATGGGGGGCTTGGCAATCGTCTTCGGGACGTTGCTGGCCGCATGGCTCGTCATCGGGATTGTGCTCAACAAGGTGCTCAAAGGGTATAGCCCGGAGCTGGTGCTTGAGATCCCGCATTACCGGTTTCCGCCGATGAACATCATTTTTTCCAAGCTTTGGCTGCGGGTCAGGGAGTTCATCATCGATGCCTTTCCGTTCGTCATTGTCGGCGTTCTTGTCGTCAACCTTTTGCAGTACTTCCGCGTCCTTGAGGCCGCCAGCAGCATTTTTGCGCCTGTCACGCGCACCATCCTCGGCCTTCCCGGCGAAGCGTCCTTTCCTCTCCTGATTGGTTTTTTGCGTAAGGATATCGCTGCAGGACTGCTTTTGCCGCTGCAGATGGGTTTTAAACAGACGGTGATCGCCTGTGTCGTCTTGTCGATGTCGTTTCCCTGTATCGCGACATTCATCATTTTCCTGAAAGAACTGGGTTTGAAATATCTTCTTGCGGCCACCGGCATTATGATCGCGGCGACCCTGATCGCCGGCGGGGCCCTGAACCTGATCCTATGAAAATAAAAGCCGTCTCGTTGGTTTCCGGAGGCCTGGATTCGACCTTGGCCACAAAGGTGGTCCTGGAGCAGGGCGTGGATGTCATTGCGGCTAACTTTGTTTCGCCGTTCTGCCGCTGCGACCGAGGCCATTCTTCTCTTGCGGGGCCGAGGGAGTCCCGAGCGGAGTCGAGGGGCGACAACGATATGGGCCACGGGAAGGCAGGCTGCCGCCATGAAGCAAAATTCGTTTCAGAGCAGCTGGGTATCCCTCTCAAGATCGTCAATGTCACAAAGGATTTTCTTGAAGTCCTTAAATCGCCCAAGCACGGTTACGGCTCGAACATCAATCCGTGCATCGATTGCCGGATTTTGATGCTTAAAAAAGCGCGGCAGCTCATGGATGAATTGGGGGCAAAGTTTTTGATCACGGGCGAAGTGCTGGGCCAGCGTCCGATGTCTCAGCGGCGCGATGCGATGCATATCATTGAGCGCGAGGCGGGCGTCAAAGGCCTGGTTTTGCGGCCCCTGTCTGCCCGGCTGCTTGAGCCGACCATCGCCGAAACAGAAGGGTGGGTGGACCGTCAGAAACTTCTGAATATCAGCGGCCGGGGCCGCAAACCCCAGATGAAGCTGGCCGAGGACTACAATATCAAAGATTATCCGTGTCCTGCGGGCGGCTGCCTTTTGACAGACCCGGCTTTTTCCCGCCGCATCCGGGATTTGATCGACCACGACGAACTGACAATGGAAGATGTTCAGTTGTTGAACCATGGCAGGTATTTCAGGCTCACCGACCGGGCCAAGCTGATCGTAGGGAAAAACCAGCACGAGAACGAAAGATTGGAGGTCTTGGCATCGGCAGGCGATTACCTGTTTTATCCTGCGCATGACGCGGCCGGTGCCTCGGGCCTGGGACGCGGGGATTTTTCGCAAGGGGGCGTCCTGCGTCTTGCGGCCGGCATCACGGCCAGGTATTTCGATGCGGCCAAGATTTCAAACGAAGTTTCCGTGAGTGTCCGGCGCGGCGACGGGATACAGACTATGACTGTAGCGCCGTTGGCGGATGAAGAAACAAAAAAGTATTTAGTATAATGGGGTATCAGAGTGTCAATGTGCCAAAGTAGAAGCCTCTTCTCTGGCACCCCGAGATTTATTTATGTTTACTCAATGTCCCGGCAGGGAGAAAGACGTCAAGGTCAGGTATATCAAGTGTCCCTCCTGCGGCACGGAGGTCGAATTTTTTTCCGACGAGCCGAAGCGTAAATGTCCGTCATGCAAGAAGGACGTCATCTATGCAGAAAAAGATTCCTGCATCTACTGGTGCAAGGCCGCCAAAGACTGCCTCGCGCGGTTTTAGGAGAAAAGGTTTGACAGACTGACAGGGAGGTATATACTCTATACCTGTAGGGGGTATATATGACCAAAGCCAAAGTCCGAAGCATTGAATCTGCTGTTCCGCCGTCCCACCGTCCGCAGCTCGATAACCTCAAACGCATCGAAGGCCAGATCCGCGGGGTCATCCGCATGATCGAAGAAGGGCGCTACTGCGTCGATATTTTGACGCAGCTCCATGCCATTGTCGGCGCCATCGAGAACGTCGAAACGCAGATCTTCCAGAAGCATCTGGAGGGTTGTGTGGCCAAATCATTCAAGGAAGGTCCCCGTTCGGACAAGACTTGTAAGATCAAGGAGATTTTGGAGCTGATCAATAAGTTCAGGAGATAGCCATGAAAAGGGCCCTTGTTGTTTCGTTTCTGGGATTGTTTGCGGCTGCCAACGGCTTTGCCGCAGAGACGGTTACGCTCGATGATCTGATCCGCTCCGCCCTGAACAACAATCCCGGGGTGGCCGTCGCCGAAGCCCGGTATGAAGCCGCGAAAGCCAGGATCCCCCAGGCCAGCGCCCTGGAAGACCCACGTTTTGATTTTGAATATAACAGGATGATCCCCCGCATGGTGAATATGACGACGGACGACCCCGGCGTGATGCGCACGTTCGGCGTTTCCCAGGAATTCCCGTTTCCTACGAAATTGTTGTTGAGGGGGCAGATCGCGGCCAAAGAGTCGCAGATTGCTTACGCTCAATACCAGGAGAAAAAGAACGCGGTCATCTCCGAGGTCAAGGCCCTTTATGCCGAACTGTCGTTCATCTACAAGACCATAGAGATCGTCAGGGAGAACAAACTGCTTTTGGAGCAATTGAACGCAACCGCTTCGTCGAGGTATTCTTTGGGCAAGACCAGCCAGCAGGATGTCCTGAAGGCGCAGGTGGAGATCGCCAAGATGGATAACAAGCTGGTTATGCTTGAACAAAGGCGCCAGGTTGTCCAGGCCAAGCTCAATGTCGTCCTTAATCAGGACCCGAGCCAGGACCTCGGCAACATCGCCTTGCAGGAAGAGCCGTTGGTCGCTCTTTCGTTGCCGGATTTGAATAAAGCCGCCAAAGAATCCCGGCAGGAACTCAAGGCTTTCCGCCTGGCTGTGGAGCGCGCCAGGAAGACCGTCACCTTAGCTAAGCAGGAATACCTTCCTGATTTTATGGTCCGATACGAACGAATGGAGCGCGACAGCCATCTCAAAGAATGGGCGGGCATGGTCGGCATCACACTGCCCATCTGGTTCTGGCAGAAACAGGATTTCAATGTCAAGGAGATGAAGGCCGAGCTCAAGGCGATGGAAGCTGAATATAGGAATGAGGAGAACGCCGTACTTCTGGAGGTCAAAGAAAAATATGCGGAGCTGGATGCATCGGGCAAGCTGATTGATCTTTATAAGAATGCTTATCTGCCCCAGGCCGAGCAAACCTTGAAGTCTTCCCTGACGGGCTATGAAGCGGATCAGGTCGATTTCTTGAATGTCCTCGACAGCACCCGCATGCTTCTGGAATTCAAGCTGGATTATTATAAGGCGTTGATCGACTACGGGATTGCTTTTGCGGAATTGGAAAAGGCCGTAGGCAAGACTTTACCGGCAGGGAGGGACGCGAAACATGAAAAATAGAAAGTGGATTGTTTTGGCGGCGATTATTCTTTTGTCGGGTTTTGCTGTCGTATTTTTGTTGAAGACGGCGAGGGGGGAGCATAAGGCATCTGCGCAAAAGAAAGTCTTTTATTGGACCTGCGGGATGCATCCTCAGGTTAGGCAGGATAAGCCGGGGAGCTGCCCTATCTGTTCCATGACACTTATCCCTGTTTATTCACAAGAAGGGTCGGCGGCGCCTGCGGCTCTACAGGCTTCCTCGGCTGCGGCCCAGGATGAGACCGTTTACTACGGCTGCGGGATTGTGGAAGAGGGCCATTGCCCGCATTGCGACTTCGGCCAGGCGGACGCTGTCTGTATCTGCGGCGGTCATTCTTTTCTTGAAAAAGGCCAGATCATAAAGGTCTGTCCGATATGCAAGAAACCCCTCAGGAAGCTCGCGAAAGAAGACGTGCCTGGCACGATAACGGCGGCGCCAGCGTCCCAAAAACCTCTTTATTACCGCAATCCCATGCATCCCGAGGTGACGTCGCCGACGCCCATGAAGGATGAAATGGGCATGGATTATGTCCCTGTTTATGAGAATCGGGAGGCGCCGGCAAGGGCTGCCGCTGAGCAAGGAACTGTGGTTAGCCGCGTGCATCTGACGAAAGAACAGACGAATCTGGCCGGCGTGGTTATTGAACCTTTGGCACGGCTCAGGCTTACAAAAGAGATCCGCACGGTCGGCAGGATCGCCTTCGATCCAGAATTGACCGTGGCCCAGGAAGAATATCTGACGGCCTTTGAAACGCGTCAAAAAGTCTCCCAGAGTCCTGATCCGGACGTGATTGCGCGGGCGCAGGACCTTTTGGACAAGTCGAGGTTCAAACTGCGCCTTCTGGGCATGAGTGATGAAGAGATCGCTCAGCTGGAAAAAGAAGGCGTTGCCCAGGAGAACCTGGTTTTGCCAGAAGACAAGGCCTGGGTTTACGCGGATGTTTATGAATACGATCTGTCCTGGGTTAAGGCGGGCGAAACGGCCCAAGTCACGACGACGGCATACCCCGGCGAGGTTTTTAAAGGCGTCATCAAATCCGTGACGCCGGTTCTCGATCCCAGGACCCGAACAGCCAGGGTGAGGCTGGAGATTGATAATCCGGCCGAGAAACTGAAGCCTGAGATGTATGCGGACGTCGTCATCCGGAGCGTGTATCAAGGTCCCGACGGCCACGAGGATGTCTTGGCTCTGCCGCGGGATGCGGTGTTGGATACGGGGCTGCGTAAGATCGTCTATGTGGATGCCGGGAATGGCACGTTTCTTGGCAAAGAAGTGACTGTTGGTCCTGAGGCCACAGCTGTCGTCAACGGTCAGTCCCAGATTTTCTACCCCGTTTTGAGTGGATTGACAGGCGATGAGAAGGTTGTTACCAAAGGCAATTTTCTTATCGATTCACAAAGCCAGCTCACCGGAGGGATGTCGGTCCTGTGGGGTGGTGCGCAGGAGATCAAAGGCGAAGCAGAGAATATGACGGCGGAAGGGGCTCCCGAGCAACATCAAGAGATCCAGGAGTCTGCGCCTGTTCCAACGCAGCACAGGCATTAAAACAGTTCCAAGGCTTTAGTCAGAGGGATATATGGTCAACAAGATCATTTCCTATTGTTTAAAAACGCCTCTCGTTGTATTTGTCATCTATGGCGCCCTTATCTTTTGGGGCGCTTATGCCCTTTCCAGCATTCCCATCGACGCCATCCCCGACATCGGCGAAAAACAAGTTGTTGTCTATACAGACTGGCCCGGCCGTTCCGCCCAGGACGTCGAAGACCAGGTGACATACCCCTTGTCCGTGACCCTCGAAGGGGTGCCTGGCGTCAAGACGATCCGTGCGTCCTCCGCCTTCGGGTTTTCTGAAGTGTATCTTATTTTTGAAGACAGGGTCGATTTCTACTGGGCCCGTTCCCGGGTCTTGGAGAGGCTCAATATTGCGGCCGCAAAATTGCCTCCCGGCGTCATGCCTGTGTTGGGCCCCGATGCCACGGGCCTGGGACAGGTTTTCTGGTATACCGTCGAGGGCAAGGGGCATTCCCTCGACGAGCTCAGGACCCTGCAGGACTGGTTTATCCGCTATCAGCTCAATGCCGTCAAAGGCGTCTCCGAGGTGGCGACCGTCGGCGGTTTCGTCAAGCAGTACCAGATCGATGTCGATCCCAACAAAATGCTCAGTTACAAGATCCAGCTTGAAGACGTCCTGAGGGCCGTCAAGGATTCCAACATTGATGTGGGCGCCAAGGTCATCGAGGCGAGCGGCATGGAATTTATCGTGCGCGGGCTTGGTTTTATCAAAAACATCCGGGATGTCGAAGAGATTGTTGTCGCGGAACAGAACGGCATCCCTGTCTACATCAAGAATATTGCGACGGTTCAGGTGGGACCGGAATTCAGGCGTGGCGCCCTTGATAAGGAAGGGACGCAGGCCGTCGGCGGCGTGGTCGTCATGCGTTATGGCGAAAATGCGATGCAGACCATCCACCGCGTCAAAGACAAGATCAAGGAGATACAAAAAGGCCTGCCTTCGGACGTCAAGATCGTGCCGTTCTATGATCGGACACAATTGATCCATCGCACCATTGGCACCTTGAAAGAGGCGCTCATCCTTGAAATGATCATTACGATGGCCGTGGTTGTTCCCTTTCTGGCGCATATCTTTGCCGGCATCATCATATGTCTGGCGTTGCCTTTCTCGGTTCTCATCGCTTTTATCGCTATGTATTACTTGGGGATTGATTCAAATATCATGTCTCTTTCCGGCATTGCGATCGCAATCGGTGCCCTCGTGGATATGGGCATTATCATGACCGAGAACTCTTATCGTCATCTCCTTTTGGAAAAAGACGCCATCACGCGGGGCCAAAAGAGCAGACTGGATGTCATCTATAGTGCGGCATCCGAGGTCGGCTCAGCCGTCATGACGGCGATTTTAACGACGGTCGTCTCGTTTTTCCCCGTATTCGCCCTGGAAGCGCAGGAAGGAAAGCTTTTTCATCCTCTGGCCTGGACCAAGACCCTCGTGCTTCTGGCATCGGTCGTGATCGCGCTTACCTTGACGCCAGTCTTGTGTCTTTATGGCCTCAAAGGCAGACTGCGCGAGCCGGAAGAGAATCCTCTCGTCAAGAAGTTGCAGAATCGGTATGAAATAATATTGCGCTGGGTCCTGGATCACCGCACGACATTCCTTCTTATACCCTGGACAGCGTTTATCGGATCGCTTCCATTCGTTATTCCGAAAAATATTATCGCTTTCCTTATTTTTCTGGCCGTTGCGATCGGGACGCTCGTTTTTATTCTGCCCAAAAAGGCCAAGTCCTGGATAGGCAGTATTTTGATCCTGGCGGCCCTAAGCGGCTGGTTTGCGGTCACGCCGCGTATCGGACGGGAGTTCATGCCGCCTTTTGATGAAGGCTCTATTTTGTTCATGCCCGTCCTGAGGCCGGCCGTTTCCCTGACCGAGGCGTATCGGGTGCTGCAGGTCCAGGATAAGATCATCAAGTCCTTTCCGGAAGTTGAGATGGTTGTCGGAAAGCTTGGGCGCGCCGAGACCGCGACAGATCCGGCGCCGGTGGAGATGTTCGAGACGATCATCACCTTAAAGCCCAAGGCCATGTGGCGACGCGGCATGACCAAGGAGAAGCTGATCCAGGAGATGAATGCCGCGCTGCAGATCCCCGGTGTCTCTAATATCTGGACCCAGCCTATTATTAACCGTATCGATATGTTGGCGACGGGCATCCGGACATCCGTGGGCGTCAAGGTTTTCGGGCCGGACTTAAAAAAGATCGAGGAAATCGCCCAGCAGGTCGAGGATATTGTGCGCACGGTCCCGGGTGCGGTGGACCTATATTCCGAGAAGATTGTCGGCAAGCCTTATATTGAGTTCAAGATCAAGCGCGACCAGATTGCCCGTTATGGGATCACTGTCAAAGAGGTGCAGGATGTCATAGAGGCGGGTATCGGGGGCGAGGACGTCACAACGACCGTTGAGGGCAGGGAGAGATATCCCGTTCAGGTGCGTTATGCAAGAGAATTGCGTGATAATCCCGAAGCCCTCAAGAGAATTTTTGTTCCGACGGCCGCCGGCGCCCAGATTCCTATTGTGCAGGTCGCGGATATTTATTTCGTGACAGGGCCTGCGATGATCAATTCCGAGAACGGCCTTCTGCGTGCTTATGTGCTGATGAACGTTCGGGGTCGCGATATGGTTGGATTTGTCGAGGAGGCCTCAAAAGTCGTTGCTCAGAAGTTAAAACTGCCCCCGAGTTATTTTATTCAGTGGTCAGGCCAGTTTGAGAACCAAGTCCGCTCTACCAAGAGGATATTCATCCTTTTGCCGATCAGCCTTTTGATCAATTTCATGATCATCTATATGAATTTCCGGTCTGTCCCAAAGAGCATCTTTATCTTTACGGCGATCCCCGTGACGCTGGCGGGCGGGATATGGTTGTTGGCCGCTTACAATATACTTCGAGGTTTTAATTTTTCTGTCGCGGTCTGGGTCGGCTTTATCGCGCTTTTCGGCGTGGCCGTGGATGACGGCGTTTTGATGACTACCTATCTGGATGATGTCTTCAAAGAAAGAAGAGACAAGATCAGGACCCGCCAGGACGTTGTCGAGGCGACGGTGTATGCGGGCTTGGGCCGCATCCGGCCGGCTTTTTTGACGACGATCACGACGATCGTTGCCCTTTTGCCGGTCATGTTCCTGAAGGGCACGGGCTCGGAGATTATGCAGCCGATGGCCATCCCTTCAATCGGCGGCATGATCTTGGAAATGGTGACTTGGTTCATCGTGCCATGTCTTTATTCATGGCGGGAGGAGCGCCGTTTAAAACTGCTCCGTCAAAATCAATAAGAAAGATCTGACTAAAAGAGGCGTGGAGAAATGGTCCTATGAAAGCGATCGACAGGTTTGCAGTCGGGTTGTTTTTCATTATTCTGGCCGGCTCTCTTTCTTGGGCGGACGAATCGCTCCATGGGGCCGGCCCTACCGTTCCTCACGAACAGAAGGAAGCGATCCTTCCTTTTTCTGGAACTATAGAGGACAATGTCAGGGTTGTTGAGGTCAAGGCATCCAGGTACAAATTCGAGCCGGACACTATCGTCGTCGGGTTTGGTGAAAAAGTGCGGCTGGTGGTCACGAGCCTCGATGTGGATCATGGTTTGGCGATACCGGATTTTAAGGTCAACGTCACTGTGGTATACGGCCGGACTGCGGTCGCCGAATTTGTTGCGGATAAAAAAGGCACGTTCCATGCCCATTGCAGCGTTTACTGCGGTCCAGGGCACGCCCATATGCATGCGGTCCTGATTGTCCAATGAAATTTCTCTCCCTCAAGGGGCAGATGATCATTTTTTTGGCTGCCTTGGCTGTTTATTTATCGGCGGCCGGCAAGGATACATCATTTCTGCTTTTTGTGCTTGTTGCTGTTATCGCGGCCCTCGCGGCCGATTCCCTCTTTATTTATTTCAGAGAAAAAAGATTTGTCCTGACGGAGAGTTCGGCGATATCCGGCCTCATCATCGCCTATGTCGTTTCGGGGATCTATCCGTGGCAGGTTTTTGCCGCCGCCGGCCTCTTCGCCATGGCCTCCAAGCACTTCCTGCGCATTCATGGAAAGCACCTTTTCAATCCGGCCGCCTTTGGGATTTTTACCGCCACAGTATTTTGGGGCGGTTCGTTGCAGTGGAGAGGAGCCGATGCCTGGTATATTCTTGTTCCGGCTGGGATCTATTTTGTCTGGCGCATTCGAAAGACTGGGATCGTCTTTGGCTATTTTGCGGCCTATCTTGCCTTGTTCGGCGTCCAAGCTCTTTTGCAAAAAACACCCCTCTGGGATATAATACAATATCAAAATGCCTTTTTTATTTTCGTCATGCTGATTGAACCCAAGACAACCCCTGTCACGACCAAAGGCAAGGTTGTCTTCGGTATGGCTGTCGCTTTGCTGGTTTTTGTCCTGACACAAAACCGCACTCCCTTTGATGCGCAGATACTGGCCTTGTTGGGGATGAATATTTTTTCACCTTTATTGAACCGGTTCAGGTAAGGGTATTTTATGGATCATTCGTTGGTTTCTATCGCTGTTTTTGTGGTGGTCTATCTTTTGTTTGTTTTTCTGCCACACAAGCGTACGGCGTTGGCTTTGGCGGGAGCGGCTGTTCTGGTGGCGACGGGTGTGCTTGCACCTTCCGAAGCTTTCCGGGCGATCAATTGGAACGTCATGGGGATCTTTGTGGGGACGCTGGCCGTTGCGGATATTTTTATGGAGAGCCGCATGCCGGCCTATATCGCCGAGCTCATCATCAACAAAGCCAGGAATACCTGCTGGGCTGTTTTATTGATCTGTGCCATGACAGGTTTCATCTCTGCTTTCGTCGAGAATGTCGCGACCGTCCTGATCGTGGCGCCTATCGCCATATCTCTGGCGAAGAAACTCAAGATCAATCCCGTCAAGATGATGATTGGCATTGCCATTTCCAGCAATCTGCAGGGGGCGGCGACATTGATCGGCGATCCGCCCAGCATGCTTTTGGGCGGCTATGCGAAGATGACCTTTATGGACTTTTTCTTCTATCACGGCCGGCCGAGTATCTTTTTCGCCGTTGAGCTGGGGGCCTTGGTGTCGTTTTTTGTTCTTTATGCCTTTTTCCGTTCCTTGCGTCAGAAAGAGCATATCCAGTTGACCGAAAAGGTCCTCTCGTTGTTTCCGACGGCCTTGCTTACCGGTCTCGTCATCTTTTTGGCGCTTTCGTCATTTTTTGACAGGGGATTTTCTTATATGGCCGGGGTCCTTTGTATGATCGCAGGCATTGTCGCGATCCTCTGGCGGAAATTTATTTTCAAGGGCGGCGTGCGTGCGACGATCAAAGCTTTAGATTGGGACACGACGTTTTTTTTGGCCGGCGTTTTTATCCTCGTGGGCTCCATGACACATACAGGGTGGATCGACAGGACAGCGGAATTTCTTTCTTCGCTCGTCGGCTCCAATATCTTTTTGGGTTATACGCTTTTGGTCTTTGTCGCCGTTTTTGTTTCCGCTTTCGTGGATAACGTGCCATTTTTGGCCGCCATGCTGCCGGTAGCCATGTCGATGGCGGCTAGGCTCGGCATTCAGCCCTCGCTGTTTCTTTTCGGCCTTTTGATTGGCGCCAGCCTCGGCGGCAATATCACGCCTATCGGCGCCTCGGCCAACATCGTCGCCTGCGGCCTGCTCAAAAAGGAGGGCTATAAGGTCGGTTTTGGACAGTTTGCGAAAATGGGCCTGCCGTTTACGCTGGCGGCCGTGGCAGCGGCATATTTGTTTGTATGGTTGATCTGGTCTCGTTGATCCATGGCAAAATCAAGAAGGAGGAAGTTATGAAGATGCGGACGATGGCGTTGATGTTTTCGTTTTTTCTTTGCGGTGCAGCCCCTGTTTGCGCTCAGACCCAGATGCCGGAGGAGGAAATGCGTACGACGGACCCGCAGACGACTGTTGCGACCGTCGACAATAAGGTGTGTCCGGTGACGGGCAAGAAGATCCCCGAAAAAGACCTTGGCAAGTACGCCATAGAGTACAAAGGGAAGATCTATAATCTCTGCTCTGCGGCCTGCAAGGATGAATTCATAAAAGATCCCGATACCTATGCCGCCAGGGCCGAAGAGAGCGTTGCCAAGACGCAAGCCCGGCAATCCGAGGAATCCGGAGAGATGCCGGATAATCTGAGCGGCATGGAAGACGGCCCGTTGATGGACGAAACGGATAACGGACCCGCGGATTAATCTTCTTTGTTCCGGGGGAGCGTTTCGAAAGAGCGCCTCGATCAAGGGGCGCTCTTTCTTTGGCCGGCGGATAAAATCTTGACAAAAAACATCGGGTATAATATAATAAGCCCCTGAAAATAAAAATGAGGAGAGGCCTTGATTTCATAGATTTTCAAAGATGACGACACAGACGCAGTGCTAACGTTAATCTGTGCCTGCCGGCAGGCAGGTAATCCTTTTGTGAATCTGTGCAATCATGGCTTTTGGAGAAAACCATGAGGATCACGACGCAAGGCGATTATGCGCTCAGGTGTGTCTTGAGGATCGCGGCCGACGGCCCCAAGGGGCCCGTGGCGATCAGCCGTATTGTTGAGAAAGAGGGGCTGCCCTTGGATTATCTGGAGCAGCTTCTTTTGAAGCTTCGCCGCCGCCGCCTCATCAAGAGCGTCAGGGGTGCCAAGGGTGGATATCTTCTGAATGCGCCGGCCGCATCGATCAGCGTCGCCCGCGTCTTGGAGGCCGTGGAAGGGGAAGTTTTTGAACTCATTTGCGGCCGCAAGAGAAGAAGCGGCAAGGCATGCAAGGGTTCGGAGGATTGCGTGTTGAAAGATGTCTGGAAGAATCTCAAAAAGAAGATTGAAGGATACCTGGATTCTGTCGGACTGGATGAATTGCTCAGGAAGTCGAGGTGTGCCCATTAAGAGGATCGCCGTTCTCGTTGAAGACATGTATCAGGATCTGGAGGTCTGGTATCCTTATTTGCGGCTGAAGGAAGCGGGATACGAGGTCTTTGCCGTGGGGACGGGCCGCAGCAAGGTTTATAAAAGCAAACACGGCTATGAGATGCCTCAAGAGCTTACGGCTAAGGAAGCGGCTGAGCGAGACTTTGACGCGGTGATCATCCCTGGAGGTTACGCTCCGGATGTCCTGAGGCGTTACCCAGAGGTTAACCAGTTCGTCAAAACGCTGTTTACCAGGGGCAAGATCGTGGCGTCGATCTGCCATGGCGGCTGGGTCCTGGCATCGGCGGGCATCCTGAAAGGCCGGACCGTGACAAGCTTTTTTGCCATCAAGGATGATATGTTCCATGCCGGCGCCAAATTTGTGGATGAGGAAGTCGTCGTGGACGGCAACCTCATCACGTCGCGCAAACCCGAAGACCTCCCGGCGTTCATGAAGGCAGTTTTGAAGGCATTAAAATAGGTATTTAAGGCAGAGAAAAAGGAGAGAAGTATGTCGCTTAAAGAAAAAGTTCAGGAAGCCCTTAAAGAAGTCCGGCCCATGCTTCAGGCCGACGGCGGCGATGTGGAATTGGTCAGCGCGACGGAAGACGGCAAGGTGACTTTGCGGTTGACCGGCGCCTGCGGGTCGTGCCCCATGTCGCAGATGACCCTCAAAATGGGCGTGGAACGGATCCTTAAGAAAAAAGTCCCGGAAGTCAAAGAGGTCTTGGCGGCCTAAGGCAGCCATGGTCGCGACTCTTGAAAAGAAACTCCGGAAGCTCAGGCTGCGCCTGAAGAAACTTCGGTCGGTAGTCGTGGCTTTTTCCGGCGGAGTAGACAGCACGTTTCTTTTGGCGGTCGCCAGCCGTGTCCTCCGAGGACACATCTTGGCCGTTACCGCTTTGTCGGGAACTTATCCGGCCTCCGAGGCCCGGGACGCGAGGGTTGCGGCGAGGCGGCTGGGCGTGCGGCATTGTTTTATCCGCACACACGAGCTCAAAAACCCCGTATTTCGTTTGAATCCGCCAGACCGCTGTTATCATTGCAAAAAAGAGCTTTTTAAGAGACTCAATGCGGTCGCGTTACGTCATCGCATGAGATATGTGATCGACGGTTCCAATGCCGACGACCTGAGGGATTACCGTCCCGGCGCTGCGGCGAAAACCGCCGCGAAGGTCGTTTCTCCCTTGTGCGATGCCGGCTTGACAAAAAAAGAGATACGCCTGGCTTCTCGGGAATTGGGGCTTGCGACCTGGCGCAAGCCGGCCATGGCCTGTCTGGCTTCCCGAATCCCTTACGGCTCTGTCATTACCCGCCGAAGGCTTTTACGCATCCAGAAAGCCGAAGAGGTGGTCAGGGATGTTTGTGGTATCCGGGGCAATCTGCGCGTCAGGGATTTCGGTCCCCTGGCAAAGATAGAAGTCGATCCTGCAGAGATGAGGTTGCTGGAGAGCGCGGTCGGGCTTAAAGGGATGCTGAAGATGGCCGGATATGCGGACATGCAAATCGACCCCCGCGGTTACCGCATGGGAAGCTTGAATGAAGGCCGGACCCGGCGGCATCCGTTAAGCCACAAGGAAAACAATGGAAAAAATATATTTTGATTATGCGGCGACGACGCCGACAGACCCGCAGGTCCTGGAGGCGATGAAGCCGTTCTTTGGCGAGATCTTCGGGAATCCTTCCAGCATCCATTCTTTCGGCCGCGAGGCCAGAGGGGCCATGGAGGACGCGCGCCAGAAAGTCGCTTCGTTTTTGGGCGCCAAGCCGGAAGAGGTCATTTTTACTGCCAGCGGGACGGAGGCGGACAACTTCGCCCTGCTTGGCGTTCTCTGGGCGAATGCCGCCAAAGGTAACCATGTCGTGACGACGGCCATCGAGCATCACGCTATCCTCGAGCCGGCCCGTTTCTTGGAGAAAATGGGTTACAAGGTGACGTCCGTGCGTCCCGACAGGGAGGGGTTGGTCCATTCCGAAGATATCGCCGCCGCCATGACCGACCAGACGGTCCTTGTGTCCGTCATGCACGCCAATAACGAGATCGGCACTATCCAGCCGATCAAGGAAATCGCTTCGCTTGTCAAAGAGAGAGGCGCTTATATGCATACCGACGCTGTCCAGACGGTCGGCCACATCCCCGTGAATGTCGCAGAGCTTGGTGTGGATCTTTTGTCGCTGTCGGCCCACAAATTCTACGGTCCCAAAGGGGCGGGTTGTCTCTATGTCAGGAAAGGCACGCGTATCGCGCCTTTCCTGCGCGGCGGCGGCCAGGAGAGGCACAGACGCGCTTCGACGGAAAACATCCCGGGGATTGTGGGTATGGGGAAGGCCCTTGAGCTTTGCGGCGAACGCATGGCTGAAGAAATCGCGGTGCAGACGCGTCTGCGCGACAAGCTTATCGCCGGCATTCAGAAGAAGATCGACCGGGTCTATCTGAACGGCCATGCGGGCCGGCGGCTGCCCAATAACGTGAATTTTTCCATCGAATACATCGAAGGGGAGTCCATGCTTTTGAATCTTGATATGCTGGGCATCGCGGCATCGACGGGTTCCGCCTGCACCTCCGGCGACCTGGAGCCGTCCCACGTCCTTTTGAGCATCGGTCGTCCTCATGAGCTTTGTCACGGTTCTATCCGCCTGACCCTTGGGCGCTACACACGGGAGGAAGAGGTGGACCGTTTCCTCGACGTCTTTCCCAAGGTCGTCGCCAAACTGCGCGCCATGTCTCCGCTTTATCCCGTTAGAGAAAACAGGCTTCCTTAAGCGGCAGCGTTCCAAAAGGTTTATGATCGCAAACCTTAAAAGGCCCTCTTCTTGGGGGGTCTCCGTACCAGTCAGGGGGATCATGAAACAAAAAGCCAGAGTCGCGTGTCTGATATTTTTTTGGCAGGTTTTTACCTCTCATGGTCATGCCGCGGTTGCGACGCAAGAGAATGATCTGGAGCCCATCATTGTCCGCCGGCTGCCTTATGGAAGCGCAGGGCAGGGGGCCGTTTCCGCCGTTCTGACACAGGAAGAGATCCGTCGTCTCCCCGCCAGGACCCCTCAGGACCTTTTGGATTATGTGGGTGTCGATATCCAGGGCCGCGGCGCCCGGGGCATCAAGGGGGACATTTCTTTGAACGGCTCGACGTTCCAGCAGGTCTTGATCCTCGTGAACGGTGTGCGGGTCAAGGACCCCCAGACAGCCCACCAGGACCTTGACCTTTCTTTCAGCGTGGAGGATATCGAGAGGATCGAGATCATCCCCGCCTCAGCCTCCGCCAAATTCGGCCCCGACGGGATCGGCGGCGCCGTGAATTTCGTCCTCCGGGGGCCTCAAAAGGGAAAGAACCGCCTGACAGCTTCCGGAGGGAACAAAACGACGGCCCAGCAGGCCCTGGATGTTTATTATGGGGCCCTGGGGACGGAAAACCGTTTTTCCGTATGGAATTATTCGACGGCCGGCTCCCGCTATGACACCGATGCCCGCATGAGCAATTTTTTCAGCTCCAGCAGGCTCTTTAAGGATAAAGTGTCGTTCTATCTGGATGCCGGTTACAACGAGAAAGAATACGGTGCCTACGATTTTTATACGCCCGGCCGCGGGTTTCCTTCCAAGGAATGGGTCAATGTCAAGAATGTGGATGCCCGCATGGTCTACGAAGGCGAGCATTTTTCGTTCGAGCCGCGGTTTGCCTTCCGTCAGCTCTATGACAAATACATCCTGACCATCGAGAACCCCGACTACTACCTGAACCATCACCGTACGGACATGTTGACGTGGGGTGGCACCGTCACGGTGCCGTGGGGAGGAGGGAAGTTTTCCTCCGGCGCCGAGTACGGCCTGGAGCATATTGTTTCCAGCAATCTCGGCGACCACACGCGAAGCCGCTGGTCCCTCCAGGCGGAACCGTCGTGGAACGTAACGGAAAAGATATCGGCCGGAGCCGCCGTCCGCCTCGACGATTATTCCACTTTCAAAGAAGAATGGACTGGTTCGTTTTTACTCAAGAAGGCGCTCGGAGAAGCGGAAGAAGTCTATGTCTCCCTCGGCCGCCTCATCCGCGTGCCGACATTCACCGAGCTTTATTACAGCGATCCGACGACCGCGGGCGACAGCAATCTCAAGCCCGAGACCGCTTACAGCGTTGAGCCGGGATGGCGCAAACGTCTCGGCGGCGGCCTGAGCGTCGAGGCCGGAGGGTTTGTCCGCCAGGAATTCGACACGATCGAATTCACCAAGATGTCTGCGGCCGATCCGAAATTCGTGGCGCGCAATATCAGCGAGGCCTTCACGGTCGGCGTCAATTTTTACGGACGCTGGGATGCCGACAGGCATTTCAGCTGTGATCTGCGGTACGCCTATACAAACAAGGATCTCCATGACAAGGGTCTCATCTATAAATATGGGTTCAGTTACCTTCAGCATATGATCGATCTGGGGCTTGAGCAGCGGTTTGGCGCCTGGCGTAACCGCGCGGACATCCTCATGAAAAAGAAACCCCTCCGCAGGGCTTGGGTGGTCGTCAGCGACAAGGTCAGCGTTGACGTCGCGCGCCGATGGCAGGTTTTTTTCGAGGTGTACAACCTTTTCAATGCCGAGTTTCAGGATATTGAAGGCATTCCGGAACAGGGGCGGACCGTGAATTTGGGCGCAACATGGAGCTGGTAAGGCCTTATGGCTAAAAAAGTGATGGTCGCGATGAGCGGCGGCGTGGATTCTTCCGTCGCCGCACTCATCCTCAAAGAGCGGGGTTACGACGTCGTCGGCGTGACGATGTGCTTTTCCTTGTCTCGGCATCAGGCGGAAATAGCGCCGGGCCGGCGGCCGGCTTGCTGCGGTCTGGAGGGAGTTGAAGATGCCCGGCGCGTCGCCCATGATATCGGTATCCCTCACTACGTCTTGAATTTTGCCGGGGATCTGGAAGAGACGGTTGTTCTTGATTTTGTCTCTGAATACATTTCAGGTCGTACCCCCAACCCTTGCGTGCGCTGTAACCAGTACCTGAAGTTCGGGAAGCTGCTGCAAAAGGCCCGTGCCCTGGGCATGGCAAAATTGGCGACGGGGCACTATGCGCGCCTGGAAAAAGAAGGGAAGGCCTATGTCCTCAGGAAGGGGATAGACCAGAAAAAGGACCAGTCGTATTTCCTGTGTCTTGTCAAAAGGAGGGAGCTGGCGCGCATTCTCTTTCCGCTGGGCCGCATGACGAAAGAGGAGGTCCGCAGGACCGCCCTGAAAAGAGGACTGTCGGTTGCAGACAAGCCGGGGAGCCAGGAGATCTGTTTTGTGCCCGGCAACGATTACCGCGCCTTCCTGAGGAAACGTTTGAATCGGGCCTGTTTCTGGCCCGGGGCCATCACGGATCTTTGCGATAACGTTCTCGGAAGCCACCGCGGTATTTTCAATTATACCGTCGGCCAGAGGGAGGGCTTGGGGATCTCCGCAGCCCACCCTCTTTATGTGGTCAGGCTGGACGAAAAAGAAAACAAAGTCATTGTCGGCCCCCGGGAAGCGTTGTTCAGCCGCGGCCTCACCGCCGTCGGGCCGAACTGGCTCTGCGCGTACTGCGCGCGGAATTTTGAGAAAAATCGGTATGTAGAAGCCAAAATAAGGTATAATCAGCCGCAAGTCCCGGCGAAGATTACGCGCCTGACCAGGACGCGTTTGGAGGTGGTTTTTTCCGAAGCCCAGCGCGCCGTCACCCCGGGGCAGTTCATTGTTTTTTACAACAACGACCTGGTTCTCGGGGGGGCCAGGATCGAACAAGGGAAATCTGATGCCTCATAATAAGGAGATTGTTCAGAAGATCGACAGATTGAGAAAAGAGCGCAATGCCGCGATCCTGGCGCACAATTATCAGCTGCCCGAGGTCCAGGATATCGCCGACCATTGCGGGGATTCGCTGGAACTCAGCCGGCTTGCCGCCAAGTCCGACAAAAAAGTCATTGTTTTCTGCGGCGTCTATTTCATGGCGGAGACGGCCTCTATCCTGTGTCCCGACAAGACCATCCTGATCCCCGATCCGATGGCCGGATGTCCGATGGCCAACATGATCGATGCCGAGGATGTCCGCCAGCTCAAGGCGCGCCACCCCAAGGCCATTGTCGTCGGCTATGTCAACACACCCGCGGATGTTAAGGCCGAGCTGGATGTCTGCTGCACATCAACCAATGCCGTGGATATTATTTCCAAGCTCAAGAATGAAGAGATTATTTTCGTTCCCGATAAATATCTTGCGGATTATGTTTCCAAAAAAACCAACAAGCGCCTGATCGCCTGGGAGGGGTATTGTCCCACGCACGTCAAGATCCTTCCCGAGGATATCATCAAAAAGGTGCGCCAGCATCCGGGCGCAAAGGTCATGGTGCATCCCGAATGCCGGCCTGAGGTCGTTGAGCTTGCGGACGAGGTGCTTTCGACGGGGAAGATGTGCGCCTTTGCCAAGAAATCCTCGGCCAGGGAATTCATTGTCGGCACGGAGGCCGGCATGATCCACAGGCTCCAGAAGGACAACCCGGACAAGAAATTCTATCCTGCATCGGAAAACGCGGTCTGCCCCAACATGAAACGCACGACCCTGGAAAAGGTTCTTTGGTCTTTGGAAGAGAACAAGACCGTCGTTTCTGTTTCCGACGATATCCGCCGCCGCGCCCGCCGCGCCATCGACAAGATGGTTGAACTCGCCTGAAGAACTTTTATTTCCCACAGGACGCCGATGCCGAATCCCTCAAGATCGCTCCTGTCCGGCCCTCCGGGTATCTCCGAGGTCTGGGCGTGCGGCCGGCAGAAAACTATGGTCAAAGCCGCCGATTTACGTTATAACAGAAAGAAGGTTTGAAGGGTTCAGGGAGATATTCTTCGCAGCGGGCACTTGAAGGATTAGGAGGCATGCGATGGGTGATTCTCTTGCGGATTTTTTACGGCTGATGTTCGATGATAAAAAAATGTTCCTGCGCCGCAGGTGGTACGTATGGGTCCCTGCAATCGCCGGCTTCATCGGCGGTGTGATCTTTTGGGCCGTGCAGCCGAAGGTTTATGAATCCTCCAGTCTTATCATAGCCGAGGAGGCCAGGACGCCTCTTCCTTTTTTTGGCAGCAGTGTCGGCCGCCGCATATCCATGATCCGCGAGCAGATCGTCGATATCAACAATCTTGTGCAGGTGGTGGATCATTTGAACCTCGCGCGGGACCTTAAGACGGAAAAAGAGTACGAAAAGCTGATCCTGGGACTGAGAAGGAAGATTGCTGTGCGTCTGAAGGGACAGAATCTGTTTGAGATCTCTTTCAGGAGCAGGAACCCCGGCGAAGCCGCGGCCGTGGTGGGCACTCTTGATGATATGTTTATCGCCCGGCACAGGGGGGCTTTCATCGTCTATAAGCGGCCGCAGATGCCTTCGAGGGCCGTTGCGCCGAACCTTCTGGCTGCAGTAGCCGCCGGTGTTCTTTTGGGCGCCTGCGCCGGCATGGGGCTGGTGCTGTTGTTGGAATACCGGGTTCGTCAGACGGAGAGCTAAAGGATGTATCGACGGACATTAGTCCAAAGTTTCAAGCTGGCCTTGGACGGGATCCTTTTTGTGGTCCGCAATGAACGCAACATGAAGATCCATCTTGTCTTCGGCGCGGCGGCTGTATCGCTTTGCCTGTTTTTGAGAGTGACGCCCATTGAGTTCATTTTTATTGTTTTCTCGATCGCCCTGGTGTTGATCGCCGAAACGGCCAATACGGCCTTTGAGCTTTTGCTGGATTTCGTGCACGGCGACCGCTACCATCCGGACGTCAAGTTGTTGAAAGACATTGTTGCCGGAGGCGTATTCATTGCTTCGGTCAACGCTTTTGTCATTGGCATTATCGTTTTTATGCCGCGGCTTCTGCATTTGGCCGCGTCAGTCTGCCATCTGTAATTTTTGGGGAGGATGAATGGATCTTATCAAGAAGATCAAGGAAAAGAAAGTCCGCAGCGCCGTCATCGGTCTCGGCTACGTCGGTCTTCCGCTGGCGGTCGAATTTGCCAGGGCCGGCATCGAGGTCGTCGGCATAGACCTTGACGCCTCCAAGGTCGACGCCATCCGAAGGAAAAAATCCTATATCCAGGACGTGTCTTCGTCTGAAGTGGCAGATCTTGTTTCCAGGGGGTTTTTGTCGGCGACGACAGCGTATACCGCGCTTAGCGGCGTGGATACCGTCAACATCTGCGTCCCTACACCTTTACGCAAGACCAAAGAACCGGATATTTCTTACATCGTCCAATCGGCCGAACAGATCGCCCGGTATCTGAAGAAGGGACAACTGATCATCCTGGAGAGCACGACATATCCGGGCACGACCGAAGAGGTGCTCTTGCCCCTGTTTGAAGCCAAGGGGTTCAAGGCCGGCCGGGATTTTTACCTGGCGTTTTCGCCGGAAAGGGTGGATCCGGGCAACCGGAAATATCAGACGAGGAACATCCCCAAGGTTGTGGGCGGAGTGACGCCGGCCTGCACCGCGGCCGCCCGGGCGCTGTATGAACAGGCGGTCGACACGGTGTATCCTGTTTCTTCGACTCGCGTCGCCGAAACGGTCAAGCTTCTGGAAAACACCTTTCGCTCCGTCAATATCGGGCTCGTCAATGAGCTGGCGCTGATGTGTCATAAGATGGACATCGACGTTTGGGAGGTCATCGATGCGGCCCGGACGAAACCTTTCGGATTCATGGCATTTTATCCCGGCCCGGGCCTGGGCGGCCATTGCATCCCCATTGATCCTTTATATCTCTCCTGGAAGGCGCGTGTATACGGTTTTGAGGCGAGATTCATCGAGCTGGCGGCCCAGGTCAACGGCGCCATGCCGGAATATGTCGTCGCCAGGGTCGCCGATGCCCTGAATGCACGCGGCAAGAGCATCCAGGGGGCCCGCATCCTGATCTTGGGCGTCGCTTACAAAAAGAACGTCGGCGATTACAGGGAATCGCCGGCTTTCGATGTCATGGAAGAGCTGTTGCATAAAGGGGCCAAGGTGGCTTACAACGATCCTTTTGTGCCGTTTTTCGAACATATGCAGCTTAAGATGAAGAGCAGCCGGCTGGCTCCGGCGATGCTCAAGAAGGCCGATTGCGTCGTGATCGTCACGGACCACGATTGTTTCGATCGTCAGATGATCGTGGAACACGCCAGATTGATCGTTGACACGCGCAATGCCGTCAAAGTGCGGTCACCCAAGGTTGTCAAATTATAGTGCCGTAAGCGACGCCTCCCGGCAGGGGCCGGCGGCTTTGTTTCCGTCGGAAGAATAAAATCAGGAGGTTGCATGTCGAGGTATCTGGTCACCGGCGGCGCAGGCTTTATTGGTTCCAATATCGCCGAGAAACTCGCCGCCGCGGGTCATTTTGTGAGGGTCCTTGATAATTTCGTCTCGGGCAGGGAGTCCAATCTGGCGTTTGCCAAAGATCTGGGCCCTGAGCAATACGAGCTCATCCGGGGAGATATCCGCGACAAGGCCGCCTGCCAGCGCGCCTGCTGCGGCATGGATTATGTCCTGCATCAGGCGGCCTTGCGTTCCGTGCCCCGGTCCCTCAAGTATCCCGAAAGTTACAATGAGGTCAATATCGGCGGGACGCTCAACATGCTGCAGGCGGCATCCGCCCAGCAGGTGAAGCGTTTTGTCCTGGCATCCTCCAGCTCGGTTTACGGCGATGCCGACCGCTTCCCCGAAAAAGAGGATTTTTGTCCTAAGCCGATCTCCCCTTACGCCTTAAGCAAGCTCGCCGGCGAATATTACTGCCGCATTTATTCCGAATTCTTCGGCATTGAGACGGTCGTCCTGCGTTATTTCAACGTCTTCGGGCCCAAGCAGGCCCTGGACGATGAGTATGCCGTTGTGATCCCCAAGTTCATCCATTGCATCATGCATGATGAAGAACCGCCTGTCTTCGGGACAGGCAGGCAGTCCCGCGATTTTACTTATATCGACAATGTCGTCAGTGCCAATATCCTCGCCGCGGCCGCGCCGGGCATCAAGCACGGTGTTTTCAATGTTGCCAACGGCAGGGACAACACGGTTTTGCATATCGTCGAGAGTCTGAACAGGATTTTCCACAAGAAGATCAGGCCCAGGTTTTTACCGGTCAGGGCCGGCGACATCTTCAGGACCCGAGCCGATATTTCCAAGATCGGGCGGTCCCTGGGATTCAGGCCCGTTGTGGGATTTGAGGAAGGATTAAAGAAGACGGTGGAGTATTTCAAGCAGGGTTGAGGCGGCGGGCCGCGCCGGCCATTAGTTTTCTGCCGCGGGGCGTTTTTGGAGCCGTTTTTCGATCCTGAAGAAACCTCGGCATCTTGCGAAAATGTCAGGATCTCCCAAGAGATATTTCGTTTCCTTCGTAACCACCCTCATTTATTTTTTTTCGTTTTTCAGAAGGCGGGAAGGCTTTCTCGTTCTTTTGTATCATCGCGTCACGGACCAGCTGCCGCCCCACGATCTGGCCGTGCCTGTCGCCGTGTTCCGCCGGCAGATGGAGTATCTCGCCAAGAATTGCGACGTCTTGTCCATGGATGATCTGCTGCGGGTCCTCGCAGGACGCGACATATCCGCCGCCGTCGGCTCCAGGAGGCCGAAGGTCGTCATTACCTTTGACGACGGCTACAGGGATAATTATACGAATGCCTACCCTGTTTTGAAAGAATTCGGCCTGCCGGCGACTATTTTTTTGATCACGGGCATGATCGGGACCGATAAAAAAAGGCCGCGTTATCAGCATCTGCCGAGCCCGGACATGCTGAGCTGGTCGGCCGTCAAAGAAATGGCATGTAACGGCGTGACGTTCGGTTCGCATACGGTGAATCATCCCCATTTGGGTGTGTTGTCGCCGGAGGAACAGAAGAGCGAGATTGAGCAGGGAGCGGCGGCGTTGGCTTCATGGTTCGAGGAAGGCGAGACAAGGCCCATTTTCTGTTATCCTTACGGCGACTACAACCGGGAGACATTGAGGATCCTGAAAGGATTGGGCATCAAGGCCGCTTTTACTGTCGTCTGTGGGATCAACGGTGCGAAAGTCAACCCTCTGGAGTTGCGGCGCGTCGGCGTGGACGGGAGGGATTCCCTTTTTGATTTGCGCAAGAAATTGGCCGGCGCCTGCGGCGTCCTGCATGCCTGAAAGCCGGCGGATAAGCGATGAGAAAAATCAACTCCCTTGACGCTTCAGCGGTTCGTCCTTCAACTAAGCACAGAACAACCGGCGGAGACCTGCTCGGGATTGATGCCGGGCGGCGCCGGTTTGGCCGCCCTGAAGGACAGGGTTTCGGCCCTGCCGAACATATCAAATACGAGATCGATCCTCATCAACGGCTGGTCTTAACCGGCGGAGGGTTGCGGCAAGTCCTGGATGGGACGTTCAAGATATCTAAGGATAACGAGCTTGTCTATCACGTCAAGCGGTCTGTGGCCAAGGATGAGCCTCAACAGGTCAGATGCCGCGGGAGCTGGGCGCTGGATGCGGGGCACCGTCTTGTCCTTTCTTTGGATAAGTGGAGCCGTCACATTGCAGGCGGCAAGCTGGTTTTGGGGGCCGAGGTGCTCAGCGCTTCAGGCCACGAGCTCGTTTTTACTTTGAATGGCCGGGATCGAGACGGTAAGGAAAAGATAACCCTGCTGACGTTCGGCGGTTCATGGCAGGTGGATACGGGCAATCGCCTGAATTTTCTTGTGGAGAGGGAGTCGGGTTCGCCCGACCGCCTGCGGTTCCGCGGTTCCTGGGCGGTCAACAGGAATCATGAGCTGACATACCGTTTTTCAGGGACCGGCCGCAGCCCTCAGTCGCTTGAATTTAAAGGTTCCTGGGTCGTCGGCGGTCGCGACAGGCTGACGTATTGCTTGACGTACGGCAATTCCGCAGATACCTCTGCGCGTATTGATCTTGAGGCGTCGCTGGAGCACGCGTTCTCGGACAGGCTGGTTTTTGTCCTTGGGGGAGCGGTCCAGCCGCGGCAGAAAAAGCTGACCTTTTTCGGAAAGTGGCGGTTTGACAAGACGCACGGGTTTAGTTTTGAGCTGACGCACAAGGAAGGTTGTCGTTCGCGAATGGCGTTTGGGGGATATGCGCGCTTGAAAAACGGCGTCACGGCGGAGATCGAGTTGACAGTTCCTCGCGGCGAACCTCTGGGCGTTGCGGTCACTCTTTCCGGGAAAATAGGGGGCGGCGAGGCTTTTTTGCGTCTGCTGAAAAGGTCGGACGGCAGCGCGGTATTTTTGGGTTATGGCCGCAGGTGGTAAGACGGCCGTAGCTTTTGCGGCATAAAAATTGTATACTAAGATATCCATGAACAAGATCCCTGTCTTGCTTTATCATGACTGTTGTCCCTCGCCGGATGCCGCCTGCAGCGGCCTCAATGTTCTGCAGGATGATTTTCGCCGGCAAATGGAATATCTCCACCACAACGGTTATGCGTGCGTGTCGCTGGCCCGCCTTCTGGCGGAACGCGAATATGTCAGAGGAGAAAAAAGGACCGACGGCCGCCCCCTGAAACCCGAAGAGGTGACAGGAGATACGCGCAAAAAAGTTGTCCTGACCTTTGACGACGGGGACAGGAGCCATTTCGATTTTGTCTTTCCGATCTTAAGAGAGGCTGGTTTCAGCGCGACATTCTTCATCGTCGTTAACGAGATCGGCAAGCCCGGCCGGATGGACTGGACGATGATCTATGAGTTGGCGAAGGGCGGCATGGACATCGGCTCTCACGGGATGTCGCACGCTTTCCTGACGGGACAGAGCAATTACGCGGTGCTCAACGAACTCATTCTTTCCAAGCAGGTGTTAGAAAAGTACACGCGCAAGCGGGTTGATTTTTTGGCCATCCCCAACGGTTTTTATAACAAGCAAGTCCTGACCATCGCTCGCGATGTCGGGTTCAGGGCCGTTTGCGCTTTAGACACAGGCTATAACGATTTTCTTGATGAGCATATGTTCCTTTTGCGGCGTTTCCCCGTCAGGAAGGGCTATGGGCTCAATACCTTCAAGTCCATCGTGGGCGGTTTTCCGTCTTTGCGCGTCCAGGCCATGGAAAGAACGAGGTCTTCCTTGAGGCGGGCACTGGGCTATCAGGTTTACGACAGGTTCCGCCGCGCGGCGTTTTTGGCCGGCGGGGCGAGGGGCGCAAGGTAAGCCGGGAGGGGCGGGGACGGTGCGTTCCCGCAGGACAGGGAGAGAAAATATGTTCAGTTTCATTTTTTATTTCAGCCTGGTGCTCGTCGTTTACGCCTACCTGGGTTATCCGTTACTCTTGCTGTTGATGCAACTGACGTCGTCCGGCCGCGTCAAGAAGGCGGATATCTTGCCGTCGGTGACGGTTTTCGTGTCGGCGCATAATGAAGCCGGGCATATCGAAGTCAAGGTCGCAAACCTTCTGGAGTCGGACTATCCCAGGGATAAGTTGGAGATCATGGTCGGCTCGGACGGATCAACGGACGAAACCTACCGTGCCATCAAGCGTCTCGCCGAAGAAAAAAGCATCCGCTACACGGTTTCTTTTCAGCATCTCGGTAAAGCCGCCATGCTCAACAAGATGGCCAAGGACGCCAAGGGCGACATCTATATTTTTGCCGATACCCGCCAGAGGTTCGCCAGAGACGCCATCAGGAATCTTGTGCGGTCATTCGCCGACGGGGAGGTCGGCGCCGTCAGCGGCGATCTTATCCCCGGAGGGGACCTCCGGCGTCTCGGTTTCTCTTGGTTCTATGAAAGATGGCTGCGCCGCCTGGAAGGCAATATCGGCTCTATTCTTGAGGCGGCGGACGGGATTTATGCCGTGCGCAAAGAGTTTTTTCACTATCTGCCTGACGTGGTCCTGGAAGATACCTACACGTTGATGAATGCCGTTGCCGTTGGCAAAAGGGTTGTTTTTGAGCCTGCGGCCAAGGCCTACGGCATGGCGGCCGAGATGGTGCCGCAGGAATTCATCCGGAAGGTGGGCGTCTTTGCGGGGCAAATGCAGATTTTTGCCTTGATGCCTGAGTTGCTTATCCCTGCCAAGAGCAAGATCGCTTTTCAGATGATTTCGCACAAGCTCCTGAGGTTGATCGTTCCTTATTTTTTGCCGGTTCTTTTTTTCTCCAACGCGTTCCTTTTGCGCCGGGGGCCTTTTTTCTCGGCCTTCTTCGCTTTCCAGGCCGTCTTTTACCTTTTGGCCTTCCTGGGAACTGGATCAAAAAGGGGCGCAGGGATCTTGCTCGGCCCCTACGAATTTTGTATTTCGCATTGGGCGGCTGTCGTCGCTTTCATGAAGTTCAGAAGAGGCGAAGTCAACGTTGCTTGGGAAAAGAGACCGTAAGGGTCGCGAAGAGAACGTTGCTTGGATCGTCCGCTCGGTTTCCTTTGTGGTTTTTTGGGGGTCTGTTTGTGCTCCTGATGGCAGGGGGTGTTTGAAGCCGGTCCGATCAGGATTGTTCCGATTTTTTCTTCCGTTGCGTGAGGCGCCGCACTTTTTTGGGATCCGGCCGGACCGCCGAGATTAGCCTTGCAATATTTCAGCGGCATAGTAGAATATTTTTCATGAATGACATGCCTCTTTCGAGAAAAGTCCTGGTTGCTGACGATGAAAAAGACACCTGCCTTTATCTCAAGAGGTACCTTGAGAGGAAGAAAATGAAGGTGGCGGCTGCTTTTGACGGTCAGGAAGCCCAGAGGCTCATCGAAAAGGACAAATTTGATTACTTCCTCTTGGATTGCAGCATGCCGGATCTTACGGGCCTGGAGTTGGTCGAGAGGGCGCGTCAGAGAAACCCGGAAGCCAGGATCGTCCTTATTTCCGGTTTCCCGGCTGTCGACAGCGGGATTGTCCAGAAACTCGGCGGAGATCTATTCATCCATAAACCCATACAACTCGAAGAAATCGATGAAATTTTCAATCTGCCTGTGGTTTGAGAGGAGGAACGCATGGGAAAACGCCTGTTCCTCGCATGGCTGTGTGTGTTCTGTTTAACGATGACGTCAAGAGCCCAAGAGACATCCCCGCACAAGACACGAGTCGTCTTAGAGACGAACCAGGGAAATATCGAACTCGAACTGTTCGATGATGTGGCCCCTTTGGCCTGTAAGAATTTTGTCGGCCTGGTCCAAAAAGGATATTATGACGGCGTGGTCTTTCACAGGGTGATCAAGGGGTTTATGATCCAGGGCGGGGATCCGACGGGGACGGGCGCCGGCGGCGCCTCCATCTTCGGAAAACCCTTTGAGGATGAGGTCAGCAAGGACGTTGCCTTTGATGCGCCGGGGCTGCTCGCCATGGCCAATGCCGGACCGGGGACCAATGGCAGCCAGTTTTTTATCACCGTGGCCGCCACGCCGTGGCTGAATATGCACCATACGATTTTTGGCCGTGTCATTGGCGGTTATGACGTTGTCGAGAAGATAGCCGCAACATCTGTGGACGGTTCCGACAGGCCGCTCCAGGAGCAGAAGATCCTTAAGGCCGTTGTGGAAGGCCAGCCATGAGACCGGCATCGTGAACATCCGGCCCGACAATTTTCAAGCAAGACACTTGTATTTTGTGATGCAAGAACGCGATATGCTTTTAGATTGAGACTGACCGCAAGGCTGAAGAAGAGAGGCTTTGCGGTTTTTTTAAATTCGCACAGTTCATTCTTTTGCCGCCGGAATATTTTAGGCAAGGAGATTGTCATGTTCATCAATATTTGCGACAGGGAAGAGAGGAATAACGGCCTTAAGACTTTTTTGATCGGCGGCAGTTTCATCATGTGTCTGTGGATCGGATGCCCGTATCTCATCCATCGCTTTATCGACCCGAAGATCGGCGGTTTTCATAGCATGTTTCTGAAGTGGCTTGGCGGCCCCGTCTCCCTTCTGGGATATGCTTTGGCTGTTTGGTGCGTGATGCTCTTCATCAAAAAGGGGCAAGGGACGCCGCTGCCGTATTTTCATCCCAAAAAGCTTGTTTCCATCGGGCCTTATCGCTATGTGCGCAACCCTATGGTCTTGGGGACTGTGATCTTTCTTCTCGGAAGCAGTTTCCTGCTCGGCTCCTGGGGTATCCTGGTTTACGCGGCGGCTATTTTTTTTATCATGCATTTTTTTGTCCTGGTAGAAGAAAGATCCCTGACCGTTCGGTTCGGCGATCAGTACGTCGCCTATGTCCGTGCCACGCCCCGGTGGTGGCCCCGTTTTCATAGGTGAGGCTGCAGCTTGCTGCGGCTGTACGGGGGGCGTCAAGCGAGAAGGGTGATGTCAGTTTTTCCCGTTTTTTCTGGGTTCATCTGGTGGAGGCTCCATCGTCCGGAGCGGCTGTTTCTGTCCTGTCATGAACGATTTCGAGATCAAGCTGGCATCGTCAAAAGAAGAGATCGAATCCGCCCAGCGCCTTCGTTTCGAGGTGTTTAACCTTGAGATGAAGAAAGGGCTGGAGGCTTCTTACGCGCGCGGATTGGACTGCGACGCCTTCGACGATATCTGCGACCACATCCTTATCATCGATAAAGCGAAAAAATCGGTCATTGGAACTTACCGGCTTTTGTTGGGCCGGCGGCTGGGGCCGTCGGGGAAGTTCTACGCCGAGAATGAATTCGATCTTTCCAATCTTAAGGGCATCAAGGACGAAATTCTTGAAATGGGTCGGTCCTGTGTTCATAAGGAATACCGCCGCCATGCGATCGTCATGCTCCTTTGGGCTGGAATTATCGATTATGTCCGTCGGCATCGCGTCAAGTATATTACGGGTTGCCCCAGCGTCTATACGACGGATGCCGCGGATGTCAGCGCTATCTTTGCTTTGCTCAAGCGCGATCATTTTGCTCCTGCGGCCCTGCGTGTGCGCCCGGCGGCAGCCAAGGCCTTCGGCCGGCTCGACCGGCATTGCAGCGTTGAGGGACGCGAGAAGCAAGTCATGCTCAAGATTCCCTCTCTGGTCCGTTCATATCTCAAATTCGGCGCCTTTGTCTGCGGCGAGCCTGTCTTTGACGAAGAATTCGGCACAGTCGATTTTTTCATGCTCCTGGAAATGGACAAGATCTCTTCGGCATATGTGGATCGCATGCGTCCGAGAAAGGACGCATGAGGCGTTTACTCAAGCTGATCCCGTGTGTCGTGTGTTTTATCGTTTTTCTCCTGGCCGCCTGTCTTGTGCGGTTGAGTTTTTTTGTCTTGAGACCGAAGAGGCGGTGGGTTCCGATCGCTTGCCTGAATCGGGCGCTCGCCTCATGCTTCGTGCGCCTGATTGGCGTGCGCATGCGCCTTGTGGGGGCTGGGTGGCCGCCGGCCGGCGGCCTGTTTTTGGTCAGCAACCACGTCGGTTATCTCGATGGTTTTGTCCTGGGGGCGCTTTCCCCCCTTATTTATACCAGCAAGAGCGAGTTGAAGCGCTGGCCTTTGATCGGGGCCATGACTGAATTGTCGGGGACCCTTTTCATCGACAGGCAAAGGAAGAACCATATCAGCGAGTATATCGATGATATTGCCGGCGTCCTGCGTCAGGGGGTAAATGTCCTTTTCTTTCCGGAGGGGACGTCGACGAACGGAGATAAGCTCCTGCCATTCAAATCGGCTTTTTTTGAAGCGCCCCTGAAAGCGGGCTGCGGCGTCGTTCCCGTGACGTTGCGCTACCGCACCCTTGACGGCCAGCCTTTGACGCCTGAGAACCGCGGGCAGGTCTACTGGTACGGAGAGATGACGTTCATGGATCATTTTTTCCGTCTCTTGGGCCACCGTTCGATCGATGTGGATGTGGTCGTCCATGAAACGATCTCTTTGTCCGGCGGCAGCGAGAAGGAGTTTGCGCGCAAGGATTTGAGCGAGCGCGCCTTTGCAACGATCGCTGCGTCTCTTTGTGCGCCGGGCCTTTCCTAAAGAGAAACTACGGAAACGCCGTCGGAGGCGTGCATGGCGAAATCCCTTGTTCCGGAACGCAGCATCATTCCCCTGTTCCATCTCCAGGCTAAAGACGGCGAGATGTTCGACTCCTCGAGTTATAAACGCAAAAAGAACCTGGTCCTGTTTTTCATGACGCGGCCGGACCTGGATTTTTTGATGCGGCTCGACGAGGCCGCGGCCGCCATCAGGCAGCAAAACGCCGTTATCGCCGTCGTCTGTCCCGCCTGTCCGGAGGTCGTCGGCGCTTTGTATGAGGCGCATCGTCTTTCGTTTGTCGTCCTTTCGGACGAGAAGATGAAGGTGTTGCGCCAATTCATCTCTTTTGCCGACAGGGAGGCCTTCGCCGCCCTTTTCATCACGGATAGGTACGGGGATGTATTTTTCGAGTATGTGGAGACTGCGGCCGCAGGCCTGCCGCCTTTTGAGGACATAGCGAAGTCGCTCGAGTTTATCGAAAGTCAATGCCCTGAATGCGAGGGAGGGACCTTTAGATGATGACGTCTGTTGATTCTTCCGCCGCCCCGCCTGTCATCAGGGCCCGGCAGCTCACCAAGAATTTTGGAGAGACGGCGGCGGTCTCGGGCATTGATTTCGACGTCCGTCCTCACGAGTGTTTCGGTCTCTTGGGGCCCAACGGCGCCGGCAAGACGACCACTGTCAGGATGATCCATTGTTTTATCCCGCCTACGGCCGGCCTCCTGGAGGTTTTGGGGTTAGATGTGCGCCGGCAACCAAGCCGGATCAAGGCACGCCTGGGGGTCTGCCCGCAGGAGAACAATCTTGATCCCGATCTAAACGTCTGGGACAACCTGCGTGTCTTCGCGCGCTATTTCGATATCACGGGCCCCGACGTGGAGAAGCGCTGCGAAGAGCTGCTGCATTTCATCGGCCTTTATCACAGGAGAAAAGCGGCGATCGAAGAATTATCCGGCGGCATGAAGCGGCGCCTGATGATGATCCGTTCGCTCCTCAATAAGCCGGAGCTTTTGATCCTGGATGAGCCGACAACGGGCCTCGATCCGCAGGCCAGGCACCAGATCTGGGAGACGGTCATTCAGGTCAAGCGTCAGGGGACATCGGTCGTCCTGACGACACATTATATGGATGAGGCCGAGCACCTTTGCGACCGTCTGCTCATCATGGACCAGGGCCGGATCGTCCAGGAAGGCTCTCCCCGTCAGCTGGTGGCTAAGAATGTCGGCCGTCACGTCGTCGAGATTTCCAGCGCCGAGCCGCCTGTCGTCCGGGCGCTGCGTGATATGCACCTGCCGTTTGAGGCCTCGGCCACTCACTGTTATGTTTTTACTGACGATGGTGTTGCCGCCTATAGGCTGCTTGTCGATCGCTTCGGAGAGGAACGCTGCCTTTTGCGCATGGCGAACCTCGAGGATGTTTTTTTAAAGGTGACAGGAAGGAATTTGAGGGATTGATACACCAAAATGACCAATAACCAAAAAACAATAACCAAATAATTCTCAATATCCAATGAGCAAACAAAATTTTTAATTGGTTATTGGAACTTGGGTATTCCTTGGTTATTGTGTTTTGGAGATTGGTTATTCAAACAGTATGATTTTTAAAAATCTCAGTTTGAAATTCTGGCGTGTCTGGCAGAGGAATTTCGACGTCTATCTGGCGACGTGGAAAGTGAATTTCATTCCGCCTTTGCTTGAACCCGTCCTGTATCTTTTTGCCTTCGGCATCGGGCTGGGCGGGCTTGTCCAGAAAGTTTCCTATATGCACGCCGACGTTTCCTACATGGCCTTCATCGCGCCGGGACTTGTGGCCGTCGCCGTCATGAATCACGGTTTCTTCGAGACGACCTACGCTTCTTTTGTCCGGATGTATTTCCAGAAGACATTCGACGCCATCCTCTCGACGCCCCTGACCATAGAAGATATTATTTTCGGGGAGCTGGTCTGGGGGGCGACCAAGGCGTTCATGGCGGCGGCCATCATGTTCGTCGTCCTATTGGGTTTCGGGCTGATCGTTTTGCCGATGGGGCTGTGGGTTCTTGCCGCCGCCTTGCTTGCGGGAATGGTCTTTTCGGGACTGGGCATGTGTTTCACGGGTCTGGTGAAGAATATTGAGATGTTCAATTTCCCGGTTTTTCTTTTTATCACGCCCATGTTTTTGTTGAGCGGCGTCTTCTTCCCTCTCGAAACCCTTCCGGGATGGGCCCAGGCCGTCGCGCGTTTCTTTCCTTTGACATATCTGGTTTCCGTCTTGCGGGGTCTGGCCCTAGGCCGTCCAGGGGCGGGGATGGCGTTGGACATGCTGGTGCTGTTTGTCCTGGGTGTTGTTTCGTGCTGTATCGCTATCGTCTTGATGAAGAAGAGGTTGTTGAAATGAACCCCTGGAGTTGATCTTCTCCGCAGGTGCCCGCATGGTTGTCGACACGAAAGATATGGCGGATATTCCTTTTTTCCCTCGTCTGCGGCCGTTGCGGCGGGATGACAAGGCTCTCCTGGACCGTTTCTTCACCGTTTATCCTCCGACGATCTCGGAGTATACATTTACGAACCTTTTTGCCTGGAGAAAGGCATATGATTTTTGCCTTTCGCGCCTCGGTGAAACGGTCCTGGTCGTCTCCCGCCGCCGGGAGCGCCTGGATATTTTTGATCCATTGTGCCCGGCGGCAGAAAAGCGGAAAGTGATCGAGCAATGCCTTTATTCATCGGTCGGCGCGCCGGTGGTCTTCGTGCGCCTGCCTGAAGAGACAGCCGCTCCTCTACGGACGTCCGGCCGCTTTGCCGTCCGGGAAGAGAGGGGTCACTTTGATTACCTTTACCGCACGAGCGACCTGATCGGGCTGAAGGGCGCAGCCTATGACGGCAAGAGGAATTTCATTAAGCGGTTTAAGGAAACATGCACCTTCGAATTCATAGAAATGAAGAGAGAGGATGTGGAGGGCTGCCTGTCTTTCCAGGAAGAGTGGTGTCTGGCCAAGGACTGCCAGCGCACCGAAGGGTTGGCCCATGAGCGGGAAGCGGTCAAGGAGATCCTCGAGAATTTTGAAGGCCTCGGCGTCAGGGGGGCGATGATCCGCGTCGGCGGCAAGGTGGAAGCTGTGACCATCGGCGAGGCGTTGAATCCCCGGACATTCGTAGTTCACATCGAGAAAGCGAACGATGTCTGTACAGGGATTTACCAGGCAATCAATCAGATGTTTTGCGCCGCCGCGGCCGCAGGGTTTGATTTCGTCAACAGGGAGCAGGACCTTGGCGTGCCGGGGTTGCGTCAGGCCAAGGAATCCTACAAGCCTTGCGCGATGGTCAAGAAATACACGCTGACCGGAAAATGAACGAGGCCGGGGCGTAGACGTTCTCGTTTCCTTACGTTATAATGGGGCCGTATGCGTATCAAGATCACGATCGCGGAAGTCACGGTTTTTGCCGAGCTCAATGAGTCTAAAACGAGCCGACTGATTATTTCTAGGTTTCCTTTGGAGTCAAAAGCCGAATTATGGGGTCAGGAGGTTTATTGTTATATTGCGCCCAGGGCCGGGCTTGAAAAAGAATACGCCCGCGACGTGGTGGAGGTCGGCGATGTGGCCTATTGGCCGAAGGGGCCGTGTTTCTGTCTGTTTTTCGGCATGACGCCGAACAGCCGCGGCGGCAAGATCATGCCGGCGAGTTCCGTCACCTTCCTGGGGCGGATCGTCGGCGATCCCCTCATCCTTAAAAAAGTCAAAGAGGGAGATATCCTTAGAATGGAGTGTGCATGAGTGTGCCGTTTTTACAGATTCTGATCGGTATGGCCGCCGGTCTGGTCCTGGCTTTTGTCGTTTTTTGGTTGAAAAGCCTTTTGGGACGCAAGACAGCCCTGGGCCAGGAACAGCAGTTGACCCAGGCCGTGGATCAGCTCAAGGGGATTTTCGCCACTTTGTCCCTGGAGGCGCTTTCCAAGAATTCCGAGGAGTTTCTTAAGCTGGCGCATGAGAAATTCCAGGGCTTGAGCGCCATGGGCGAGAAGGACCTCACCGGCAAAAAAGAACTCATCGACAGGACGCTGGAAGAGATGAAGGCGGAATTGTTGCGCGTCAAAGACCTCATGAACAGCCTGGAGAAGGACCGCGTGGAGAAATTCGCCAACCTGTCGAAGGACATCGAGAGGATGAACGTCGAGACCTCCAGGCTCCAGGAGACGACTGACCATCTCCGGACGGCCCTGGCCTCGACCAAGGCCATTGGTCAATGGGGGGAACGCATGGCAGAGGATGTCTTGCGCCTGGCGGGTTTTATCGAAGGCGTCAATTATGCCAAACAGAAGGCCCAGGGGCAGACCCGACCGGATTATACCTTTTTCTTGCCGCAGGGGTTGAAGCTCAACATGGATGTCAAGTTTCCCCTGATGAATTACCAGAGGTTTTTTGAAGCCAAAAACGAGCAGGAGAAGGATGCCTACAAGGCGCAGTTCCTGCGTGATGTGCGCCAGCGCATCAAGGAAGTCACGACGCGTGATTATATCGATCCCCAGGAGCGGACGCTGGACTACGTGATCGTATTTATCCCGAATGAGCAGGTCTATGCCTTTATCAATCAGAATGACCGCATGATCCTGGATGAGGCCATGAAGCAGCGCGTGATCTTCTGTTCGCCCCTGACGCTCTACGCGATCCTGGCGGTGATCCGCCAGGCCATGGATATGTTCCGTCTGGAAGGCACGACGCGCCAGATATTTTCCGTCCTCGAATCTTTCAAAAAACAATATCAGGCGTTCTGCGCGTCTTTGGAGAAGATGGGCGAGCGGCTGGAAGATGCCCGCAAAGAATATGATGCGCTTGTCACTACGCGCAAGAACCAGCTTGACAGACAGATCAAAAAGATCGAAGACCTGCGCCAGGCGGACGACGCCGCACAGCTCGAGGGGCCTCGTGATTCTTGAAGTCAAGGTCATCCCGAAATCCTCCCGCAATGAGGTCGTGCAGGAAGCCGGCCGTCTGAAGGTCTATGTGAGCGTTGCGCCTGAAAAAGGCAAAGCCAACAAGGCCTTGGTTGAACTTATCGCCGAGCATTTCTCTGTCCGCAAGAGCGATGTCCGCATCAGGCAGGGTCTTCACGCGCATACCAAGATCGTTGAAATCCCCGGATAATGACAGAGGCGCTTGTTCTTCACAAGGAAAGGAACCGCTACAGGCTTAAAGTCTTTGAGGCTTTTGGGGCGCAGGCGTTTTTTACAACGCGGCCTTTGGATATATCTTTTGAGAATCCTGACAGGCGCCGTGCGCTCGCGGCCGCCGGCGTCGACACAGGGGAGCTTGTCTGTCCCTCCCAGGTGCACGGCGATCGCGTCCTTGCCGTCGGCCGGCAGCACAGGGGGGCCGGCGTCGCAGGGCGGCGGACAGCCATTCAGGACACGGACGCCCTCGTGACCGGCACAAAAGGGGTTTCTTTGTCGGTCTTGACGGCTGATTGCCTGCCTGTTTTTATGCTTGATACGGAAAAGAGAGTCATTGCGATGGTCCATGCCGGCTGGCGGGGTCTGCATCTGCGGATTGTTTCTCGTGCAATGTCGACGATGACGAAAAGTTTTGGCAGCCGGCCCGAGGATGTCTTGGCGGCGTTTGGGCCGGCCATAGGGTCCTGTTGTTACCGTGTAGGCGGGGAATTTGTTTCTATGTTCCCTACAGCCGTTGTGCGCCGCAAAAGAGACGTTTTCATGGATTTGGCCTCGTGCGCCCGCGCGGAGTTGGAGGCGTGCGGCGTGCCGGCAGGAAGGATCGTGGAAAGCGGTATCTGCACGTCTTGCCGGAACGGGGAATTCTATTCCTACCGGCGCCAGGGAGAAGCGGCAGGGCGCCAGGTGTCCGTCCTGAGGCTTTGTTGAGCGCATTTCTATTTTGCGCGGCGTTGCGCAGGCATATTATTCGTGGTAAGATGACCGGGACAGGTGAAAAATTATGGTCAAATTGATAGAGATCAACGATACGCAATTCAATACCTTGGTGTTGAAGGCATCTTTGCCCGTCTTGGTCGAGTGCGCCAGTCCGGAATGCATTATCTGCAAGACGATGGCCCAGCGCGTCCGTGAAGCCGCCCGTGATTACCTGGACCAGATGCTTTTTTTCCGGCTCAACGTCAACGAGAGCCGGCGTTGGCAGGATTACGGCGTACGGGTGATCCCGACGCTTTTGTATTTCAGAGGGGGAGAGTTGGCGGCCCGGCAGGAGACTTTTCCCGAGATCGAAGAGATCCAGGGGCAGATCCGGGTTGTTTTGGGTCAAGACGCCGGTACCGGCGGGCCAGCGGCGGAATTGAAGAGCGCCATGGATTTGGAACATGCGGCCGCCCAGTTCTATAAGTATGTAGCTGCCAACGTGCGCAACGGCCGGGCCAAGGAACGTTTCCGTCAATTGCAGCACCAGTCCGTAGCGCACCATGAGATTTTGGGGAGGAAGTATAAGGAGTTGTCCGGCGAGTCCTACCAGCCGGCCGAAAAGATCGTTGATCCAGGCCTGAAACCCTATGGTTTTTCCCTTCTGGGAGCGATGAAAATGGCCATCCGGCTTGAGGAGAAGCTCCTGGCTTATTATAAGAAGCTTGCAAAGTCCAGGATCAAGCCCGTCGAGAAGGAATTGTTCAAAAAAATCATCAAGGAGGAAAGCCTGCACCTGAAGGCCGTTCAGCAGGAGAAGGTATACGCCCAGCGCCGGGAGATGGAGAGTTCGATGGATGTTACGGAGCAATCCGTCTGGTTGAACAAGGTGTTCGAATAGGGGGTCGATATGGCTCAAGTCAAAGTGTATTCCACACCGACATGTCCTTATTGCATCCGCGCAAAAAAATATTTGTCGGACAAAGGCATCGTTTTTGAGAATATCGATGTCTCGGCCGATGAAGAAGCGTTGAAACAGATGGTTGATGTTTCAGGACAGATGGGCGTGCCCGTCCTGGTGATCGACGGCGAAGTGATTGTGGGCTTCGACCAGGCCAGGATCGATCAGAAGCTGGGGCTTTAAGATATGCTGGATCTTGTCATTATCGGCGCAGGCCCGGCAGGGATCACGGCTGCGATTTATGCCGCCCGTAAAAAGATCGACTTTGTCCTTGTGTCTAAGGACCTGGGCGGCCAGACGGCCTTAAGCGCCGATGTGGAGAATTATACCGGCTATCAGTTCATCACAGGGCCGGACCTGGCGGCCAAGTTCGAAGAGCATCTGCGTCAATTCGCCATTACCTTTCATAACGGCGAGGCGGTGACGCGGATTGCCTGGCAGGCCGAAGGGGCCGGCGGCGGGTTTGCCGTTGAAAGCGCCAAGGCCTCTTATGCGTGCCGTTCAGTATTGATCGCCTCGGGACGCCGGCCCCGGTGGCTGGGAGTGCCCGGCGAAGAGAAATTTCGCAACAAGGGCGTCAGTTACTGTGCGACATGCGACGGGCCGCTGTTTTCCAAAAAGACGGTGGCGGTCATCGGCGGCGGCAACTCGGCCCTGGATGCGGCGTTGCAGATGGTGAACATCGCCGAGAAGGTATATCTCGTCGATATCAATCCCGCCCTCGGCGGCGACGAGATCATGCGCCGCAAGGTTCAGACATCGCCGAGGGTCGAGGTTCTGAATAACGCAAAGACAGTTGGGATCGCGGGCGATCGGTTTGTCAAATCTCTGAAGGTTGAAGTTTCGGGAAAGGCGCGGGAATTGGCTGTGAGCGGCATCTTCGTCGAGATCGGCTCGATCCCCAACAGCGAGATTGCGGATTTTGCGGACAGGAATGATGCCGGCGAGATCGTCGTCGATTGCCTCAACAGGACCAGCGTCCGGGGCGTCTTTGCCGCCGGCGACGTCACCACCGTGCCTGAAAAACAGATCATCGTGGCCGCCGGCGAAGGCGCCAAGGCGGTCCTGGGTGTTTCCCGCTACCTGATGCAGGAAAAATGATAAGATGAAATACTGCATGGTTTTCATGACGGCGCCGCAAGGCCCCGAGGCCAGGACTCTGGCGGACATGCTTTTGAAGAAAAGGCTCTGTGCGTGCGTCAATATCGTCAAGGGCATAGCGTCTTTTTTCTGGTGGCAGGGAAAGATTGACACGGCCAGGGAATCGCTTTTGATCGCCAAGACCGAGCAGCGGCTTTTGAAGAAGATCATACGGGAAGTCCGCCGGGTGCATAGCTACAGTGTTTGCGAGATCGTTGCGATGCCGATCGCCGCGGGCAACGCCTCTTATCTGGGATGGATCTCAGCTTCTTTAAGAAAGGGCAGAACGGCATGATTTCGGGTGGTAATCCATTTGAGTTCGTTCTGGTTTTCGGCGCAGGCGTCCTGGTGAGTTTCTCGCCTTGCGTCTATCCGCTTTTGCCCGTGACGATCGGCTATATCGGCGCCGGTGCCCAGAAAGACAGGTTTCACGCTTTCATTTTGAGCCTCATTTATGTCCTCGGCATGGCCATTACCTATAGCATCCTCGGTGTCTTTGCCAGCATGACGGGGAAGATTTTCGGACAGATCAGTTCCAGCCCCGTCTCTTTCTTCATCATCGGCAACATCTGCATTGTCTTTGGCCTTTCGATGCTGGGGGTCTTTGAAATGCACTTGCCGAATTTCTTTTTAAATAAGATCAAGGGACGCAAGTCAAAATTTTCTGTTTTCCTCCTGGGGATGACTTCGGGGTTGATCGTCGGGCCGTGCACGGCCCCTGTGCTGGGCGCCATCCTTGTCTATGTGGCGACCAAACAGAACCTTTTTTACGGTGTTTTTCTTCTTTTCAGCTTTGCCTACGGCATGGGGGCTTTGTTGATCCTGGCCGGGACGTTCAGCGGTTTGCTGGCAGGGATGCCCAAGTCCGGCCAATGGATGTATACGATCGAAAAAATCGGCGGCGTGCTTTTGATCCTGACCGGAGAATATTTTCTTGTCAACATGGGGAGGGCTTTGATATGAGGCTGAGGATGGTCCGTTGTTTTATTTTTGTCTGGATATTGACCGTGTTTTCTTGCGTCCACAACGTTTCAGCTTCGGCATCCGTGAGACGGACACAGTTGGTCGGCAGCATCGCTCCGGATTTCACACTGGAGACAACCGCTGACACCAAAGTGGCGCTGCGGGATTTGCACGGCCGCGGCGTCATTCTCTTTTTCTTCACCACATGGTGTCCCTATTGCCGCGAAAAGCTTCCATTGCTGGCGAGTGAACGCCGGAAGATGGAAGAGGGCAAGATCAAGCTTCTCCTTATTGATGCCGGCGAGAGCAAGGCCAAGGTGAAGGCGTTCATCGAAAGACAACAGCTGCCTTTTGCGGTCCTTTTGGATGTCAACACCCTCGTCGCTGAAAGCTACGGCGTGGTCGGCGTGCCGACTTTTGTCTTGATCTCCTCTGACGGGGATGTCGTCTGGACGGGGAACGAATTGCCGGGTAATTATCGTAAGCTCCTGGGGCGCTGAAACACCCCCAAAAGACTCTCTTGACAGGATCCCCCAAAATCCTTAAAATAATAATAAGAATGATTATTATTTAGTACCCGTCGCACTCGAGCAGGCACGAGATTTTCCCGCCTTCCAAACCATCGGCAACGGCTTTAAGGAGACCTGAAAGGAATTTTTGTCCCTGCAAGGCCGCCATGCAATCATGGAGAGTTTTTTTGTGGGTGCGGCCCTGTGGGGTGCGCCTGGGGGATGACCATGAAAAAGATGTCTCAAAACTACCGGATCACGAAGCAGCGGCAAAAGATCCTGGAGCTTTTGACCAACACCAGGGAACACCCCACTGCGGATCAGATTTATAAAAAGCTCAAGGGAAAGTTCCCCCGTCTGAGCTTGGGTACGGTCTATCGTAATCTGCGGATTTTGAAAGAACAGGGTCAAATCTGGGAACTGGACTTCGGTACGGGCCTCAGCCATTTCGATGCCGTCGTGCATTCGCATTATCACTTTATCTGCAAGAATTGCCGCAAAATCTACGATATCCGCATTCCTTCCATCAAAGAGCTGGATGATAGGGTGCGCACCCTGACAGGCTTCAGGATTTATTCGCACAGACTGGAGTTCTTCGGTCTTTGCGACGCTTGTAATGAGCGGCAGATCGTGCGTTGAAAAAATGCCCTTCGTGTCTTGAGGGTCTTCGTTTTTTCGCAATCAATATCCTTGATTTTATTTTCTTTACCTAATATAATGGAAAATCCTTTGCGGCAAAGAGTTCATGTTACCCCTCGCTTAAGCACTTGAAAATTTTCGGCCAGGGCTAGGCCGTCGGCCTGGCGCAGCCGGCCAGGATGGCCATCCGGCGAAAATTTTCGTCGTAAGCCGCCGCAGAAAGCGGCGCACCGGCCCATCCAATTGGGCCGGGTGGCGGAGTTAATCTCGCCGGAGGCGGAAGGTTAAAGGAAATAAACGTTACTCCTCGCGTCTGCATCTTGTCAATATCTGTCTGCGACCAGTCCTCGTAGAACTCGGACGGGCACCCAGATATTTACAAGATACGCTCGGAGTTAATCTCGCCGGAGGCGAGATTAAGGAGGCATTCATATGAAGGAGATCAGGATACACGCCAGGGCCGGGCAGGGGGCCATCACTACAGCCGGCATTCTGGGTTACGCTTATTTTTTGAAAGGTCAGTTTCCCTATGCCTTTCCTCATTTCGGCGCCGCGCGGATGGGCGCGCCGATGAACGCTTTTGTGCGTATCGATGATAAGCCTGTGTGTCTGAGGAGCCAGGTCTATGAGCCGGATTATCTGATCGTCGTGGATGCGACGCTGATGAGAGGATATAATTGCTATGTCGGTTTCAAGGATGATGGCGTCGCGGTGGTGAATGAAAGGGAAGGCGTTGAGATCCCCAAACCCAAAGGGAAACAGAAGCTTTTTATTGTTCCCGGCAACAAGATTTCCATGGATATCATGGGCAAGACCCTGTTGGGCAATACCGTGCTTTTGGGGGCCTATGCGGCGGCGACGGGTCAGCTGACGCTTGATGATTTGACAAAGGCCATCCGTGAGCGGTTCGGCGGCAAGGGGCAGAAGGTCGTCGACATGAACGTCGAGGCGCTGAAGCGCGGATTTGATTTTGTGAAGGGTGAGAAAAAGTAGGATAGAAGGGATAAAGCTTACTCCTCGTGTAAACATCTTGACAATTTATGTCTCGGCCTGCCAGGGCAGGCCAGCCCAGCCTTTACAGAGCTCGGGCGGGCAGCCATAAATTCTCAAGATACGCGAGGAGTTAACCCAGAAAGGGTAGACCTCCGCACTCCACATAGCGGAGGGTCTAATTCCGCCAGAGGCGGAATCAAGGAGACTTGCATGAAAGGTCATATGACGTCAAAGCCGGGTTCCAGCGTCGCCAACAAGACGGGTTCCTGGCGCACGGAAGTCAAGCCGAAGTTTCTCAGGAAGAATTGCATCGCCTGCAGGATGTGCGTGTATATTTGCCCCGAAGGGATCATCTCCGGCGAAGGGAAGAACATGTTTGGCTGTGATCTGGATTATTGCAAGGGTTGCGGGAGCTGCGCGGCCATCTGTCCGAAAAAGGACATCGAGATGGTTTCCGAGGACGAAAAGATATAGCCTGCCCCCGGTTTTATTTTGTCGGGATCTATTTACCAGAGAGGATGTTCATATGAAAGAGTTTGTAGAAGGTTCCCATGCGGTAGCAGAGATCATCAAGAGGTGCCGGCCGGGCGTCGTATCGGCGTATCCGATCACGCCGCAGACGCATATCGTTGAGGACCTCGCCCAGATGGTTTCAAACAAGGAGTTGAACGCGCAGTTCGTCAACGTCGAGAGCGAGCACTCTGCGGCATCCGTGGTTCTCGGCGGCGAAGCCACGGGCGTACGTTCTTATACCGCGACGAGTTCTCAGGGGCTGCTCTTGATGGCTGAAGTTGTTTTTAATATCGCCGGCATGCGTCTCCCCGTCGTCATGACGACGGCCAATCGCGCCATTTCAGCCCCGATCAACATCTGGAATGATCAGCAGGATGTCATGGTCGTCAGAGATTCCGGATGGGTCCTGTTCTTTGCCGAAAGCATTCAGGAGGCCGTTGATCTGCACCTGCAGGCTTACAAGCTCGGAGAAGATCCGGATGTCATGTTGCCCGTGATGGTTAATATGGATGGTTTTATCCTCACGCACGGCATGGAGGCTGTGGATATGCCTTCGCAGGAAGAGGTGGACCGGTATCTGCCTGCCTACAAGACGACCTATAAGCTCGATATCGATAATCCCCAGACGATGGGGTATCTGGCGGATCCGGATTATTATCTGGAGATCCGCTACATGGTCCAGGAGACACACAGGGAGCTTTTGAGCAAGATCCCCGGGCTCGCCGCCGAGTTCAAGAAGGCTTTCGGCCGCGAGAGCGGCGGCCTCATCCAGACGTACCGGATGGAAGATGCCGAGCAGGCTTTTGTGGCGGCCGGGTCTGTCTGCGGGACGATCCGCGACGCGATCGACGAGTTGCGCGCCAAGGGAAAGAAGGTGGGGTTGGTCAAAATAGCCACCTACAGGCCTTTCCCGAAAGATGCGATCGTCGCCAGCCTCAAGAATACCAAGGAAGTGGCGGTCGTGGACAAGAGCATTTCTCTGGGGGGCTTCGGTCCCTTTTACACGGACGTGACGTCGGCTTTGTCGTCTTTGGGGACAAAGGCTCCCAAGACGAGCGGTTTTGTCCTGGGATTGGGCGGCCGCGACATCCGGGTCAAGTCTATCCTCGACGTTTATGAGGCGCTGGGCGGCAAGCAGGTGGATTGCGCCTTTATTGGTTTAAAGCAGGAATTGCTTGCGGAGACGGAATGAGCGTTAACCCCATAAGAGGGTAGGCCTTCGTATGGTTTATCCGATTGAGCCATGTAATTCCGAATGAGCGGAGGGCCTAATTTTGGGAGGAAAAGTTACCCATTATAGTAGGCAAAATTAAGGAATAAACGTTACTCCTTGCTTAACCGCTTGTAAATTTTTGCCATGGTCATCCGGCAAAAATTTACGGCCTGGCAAAACGAAGTTTTGCCGAAGCTGCGGAGTTAATTTTGTAAGGAAAAGTTACCCATTATAGGCAAAATTAAGGAGTCAACATGACAGAAACGTTATTCAAACCGGGTCATACAGCGTGCGCAGGATGCGGTCAGGCGATCGCGGCGCGCCTTGTCATCGATGCTGCGGGTAAAAACACCATGATCGCCAATAATACCGGTTGCCTGGAAGTGTTCTCGACGAAATACCCGGAATCGGCATGGTGCGTGCCGTGGATCCATTCACTCTTCGAGAACTGCGCGGCTGTGGCTTCGGGTGTTGAATCCGGGCTGAAGTATCTGGGCAAGAAAGACGCGATCAACGTGATTGCGCAGGGCGGAGACGGTGGGACGGCCGATATCGGCCTCCAGGCGCTCTCCGGGATGCTGGAGCGCGGCCACGACGTGCTTTATGTCTGCTATGACAATGAGGCCTACATGAATACGGGGATCCAGCGCAGCGGCTTGACGCCGACGACTTCCAACACAACGACAACTCCGCCAGGGTCCGCTTCTTTCGGCAATCCCAGGCCCAAGAAACCCATGCCGGACATCGCCGCCGCCCACGGCATCCCCTATGTGGCGACAGCCTCCGTCGGCTATCCTCAGGATATTCAGAAGAAAGTCAAGAAGGCCCTGAGCATCAAAGGGCCGAAATACATCCAGATCCATGTGCCGTGCCCCCTGGGGTGGAGGCATGAATCTTCCCAGACATCCGAAGTGGCCAAGCTTGCGGTCGAGACAGGGCTTTATCCGATTTTTGAATACGAGAACGGCCAACTCGTCCCGCGCAAGATCGCCTCTGTCAAGCCCGTCGAGGAATACCTCAAGATCCAAGGACGGTTTAAGCATCTCCTCAAGGACGAGAAAGGTCTCAAGGAAATCCAGGCCGTCGCGGATTACAATATCCGTAAGTACGGCCTTTCCGCTTAAGGTGCAGGGATAAGAAAAATCTATGCGGCTCTCTGTTGAAGCGCTTGATAATTTTTTCCATGGTTCGGCCGGCCGGCCGGAATAAATTATCAAGCAGACCGGGAGTTGGTTTTGCAGGGCAATGCCCCGGGAGGGACAAAACCAATGGAAAAATGGGAGTGCACCGTTTGCGGCTACATTTACGATCCCGCCAAAGGCGATCCTGACAACGGCGTTGCGCCAGGCACAAGGTTTGAGGACATCCCCGACACTTGGGTTTGCCCTGAGTGCGGCGTCTCCAAAGATAATTTCCGCAAACTCGCCTGATTTCATCTATGTCGCAGAGAATTCCGACTTCTTCCATCGTCGCCTGGGAACAAGCAGACGGATTTGGGGCCCTGCTGCGGTCTTTGGCCGTTGCCGTCGCTTCATTGTTGCTGCGTCCCGTTGATTTTTTCCGGACACTCAAGAGCGCCGGCGGTGTTCCTGTCCGCCAGAGGGTCATCCGCGCGCTGGTCTTTGCCTTCCTCTTGGGATATCTCAAATTGACCTTCGATGTCGTCAACATCTTTTGGCTGAAACATCTTTCGAGCCATGTCATTTCCCCTGAACTGCGGGCCCAGATGTCGCTTGTCACCTTTTCGGCCATGCACTCGCCGTTTTTCGTCCTGAGGCCGCTTTTGGTCCTGGCCGTCACCCTGGTTTTTGTTTCGGCCGGCATCAAGCTTGTCCTCGGGTTCGATAAGTCCCTCTTTCCGGTTTTTTTCATTGTTTGCTACAAGAGTGCGGCGGACATTTTTTATGCGCTTCCTGTTGTGGGGGGATTGTTTGCGTCGGTCTGGGGTTTGGCCCTCATTTTGATAGGCGTACGCGAACTCTATGGTGTCCCGGTCTGGCGGGCGGTGACGTCCGCCGTTATCCTGCCGTTTTTATTGATATCATTCCTTGCGCTTTCCGTCGGGCCGGCCCTGAACCGGACCCTGATCAAGTTCTATCCGGAACTCCGCAGCCAGATCATGAGGTTGAACGACATGACCGCTTACATGTATACGCTCAGCATCGTTAATGCCGCCAAGACCTATAAACAGGAGTTGGGCTTTTATCCCGTGAACCTCGATGTCTTGAAAAAATATATTTCCAGGTCCGTTACCGATGATGTAAGCGACCCCAACAATGCCAGCGGCTACGTCTATTCTTACATCAAGCAAGATGAGAGTCATTTTACCGTCCAGGCGTCTCCCGTAAAGATGAATACTTCGGGGCGTTTTGTTTTTTATTCCGACGAGACGGGACAGGTGCGCTTGGGAGGGCCTTCCGGTGCCGTTATCAGGGATACGCAGGGCCTTGAGATGTATGAACAGTCGCCGGGGCCGCAAAAAGAAGGTGTATCATGAAAACCGTCGAGCTGAGAGATAAGATTTACTGGGTCGGCGCTGTTGACTATCACATCAGGGATTTTCATGGTTATCGTACGCCTCAGGGGACAAGCTACAACGCTTATCTCATCGTGGATGATAGACTCACCCTGGTCGACACCGTCAAAAAAGATTTCGGGCGCGACCTGCTGCGCCATGTGGCCTCGATCGCAGACCCGGCGAAGATAGATAACCTCATCATCAATCATGTGGAGATGGACCATTCGGGTTCCATCCTCGAGGTCCTGGCGGCCGCCCCCCAAGCTAAAATCTATTGCACCCCGAAGGGAAAAGAAGGGCTCTTGAGGCATTACGGCATTCGCGACAGGGAATTCCATCTGGTGAAAACAGGAGACAGGCTTTCGATAGGCCGCAAGACTCTTTTATTTTTTACGGCCCCTATGGTCCATTGGCCGGACAGTATGTTTACCTATTGCGTGGAGGACAAGGTTCTTTTGCCGAATGACGCCTTCGGCCAGCACCTGGGTCATCCTTTGCGTTTTGCCGACGAAATAGGCGAGGATTATTGCATGGAGGAGGCCGCTAAGTATTACGGCAATATCCTGATGCCCCTGGGCGACATCATTGCAAAAAAGCTTGAAGAATTCACGGCATGGCATCTGCCCATTGACATCATCGGCCCGAGCCATGGCGCCATCTGGCGCAAAAATCCGATGCGCGTCGTTGAGGCTTATGGACGCTGGACCGGAAGGGAGACTCTTGGCAAGGTCGTCATTGTTTACGATACAATGTGGGGATCAACGGATAAGCTGGCCAGGTCTTTGGCGGAGGAGATCGCCGTCCCGGGCGTGGAGGTGAAGATTTACAACATCCGCAACAGCGACAACAGCCAGATCATCCGCGACGTGCTGGATGCGCGCGTCCTGCTTTTGGGATCGCCTACTCTCAACGCCGATATGTTCTGGACCATGGGCGGTTTTCTGACATACCTGCGCGGGCTAAGACCCAGAAACAAGAAAGTAGGGATATTCGGTTCTTACGGTTGGGCCGAGGGCGCATCACGGCGCATTGCCGGTGAAGTTGAAGCCATGGGATTGGAGTCGATCGGTCCTCCGTTCGAAGTCCAGTATGTGCCTTCAGAAGAAGAGTTGAGCAAATTGGCGGATTATGCTAAAGTGGTACTCCGCGCGGTCCAGGGATAAGAAGAAAAGGGGCGGGGACAACAAAAAAAGAAAAACACCGAAGCGAGGAAAAAGGAGGGGCGATGGGTAAAAAATTCAGAGAGACATCGGGAGTCGATATCAAAGAACTCGTTGCAGATCTGAATCGCGCCTATTGCGACGAGTGGCTGGCGTATTACGCTTACACTTATATGGCTTCCGTGGTTTCCGGCAAGGGCTATGAGGATATGGAAGAGTTCCTCAAGAAGATTGCCTCAGACGAATTGGAACACCAGGGCGAACTGGCGGATATGATCATTAAGCTCGGCGGTATGCCCTTCAGGGCGTTCGGGGAGATCGAGAAGAATGCCAATTTCCCGTATCCGGCGCCGCCCAAAGAAACGGATGATTACGACAAGATCATCAAGTTCGTGATGGAGGCCGAAGGCGGGGCTATTGAGGTTTACCGTAAGATCGCCAAGAAAACCTTCGGCAAGGAGGATGTGGTTTATCAGTTGGCGACCCATATCCTTTCCGAAGAAGTGACGCACGAAGAGATGTTCGAAAACTTGAAATAAGAAAAGAAGGCCCTTCGTTTCTGACTTAAACGCTGATAGAGGCGAGGGGTCGACATCAGACAAACAAGTTCAGCGGGAAATCGAGAGGACAATAATGGCAAAAGTTACCGTTGATGCGGCCACATGCGTCGGCTGCGGCCTGTGCGAACAGAACTGTCCCGAAGTATTTGAAGTCAAGGATGACGGCATCGCTCATGTCAAGGCCCAGCAGTGTTCCAGTTGCAATCTGCAGGAGATTGCGGATATGTGCCCTGTGAACGCGATCAAGGTGGAGTAGCTCCGCAAAGACCACACCACCCGTTCTTCTATGAGAGCGGGTGGTGTTTTTGTTTCGTCCTGGCTCGGCCTCTGGCCAGGGCCTCGGCCTTCGGCCAAGACCGAACCGAGGTGAAGCAATCCGCCATGCCTTGTGGCGTCCGCCACCAGAACATCGGCGGACGGATCAGTGAAACAAGGGAGCCGGTCATGGAAGAAGCGCTGTATTACGATAAGAGCCAGGATGGTGGCGTGCGCTGCCGGCTTTGCCCTCAACTTTGCCGGATCAAGGAGGGGGCTAAGGGATTTTGCGGTGTCCGGACCAACCAAGGCGGCAGCCTCTATACTCTTAATTACGGCCGGGTGGCTTCTCTTGCGCTTGACCCGGTTGAAAAAAAGCCGCTGTATCACTTTCATCCCGGCGAAATGATCTTGTCTGCCGGCACTGTTGGGTGCAACCTTTCCTGTCTTTTCTGCCAGAATTGGAGCATTTCCCGGGAAGTCCAGACGCCGACAGAACCTATGACGGTCGAGGATTTGATCGCGCTGGCGCGCCGCCTGGATTCTTTTGGGATCGCCTATACCTACAATGAGCCTTTTATCTGGTATGAGTTTGTTGTGGAGGCGGCAGAGGCGGCCAGGGGGGCTGGATTAAAAAATGTCCTGGTGACCAACGGCTTTGTCAATCCGGAGCCCCTGGCGGAACTCCTGCCTTATATCGATGCAGCCAATATCGATATTAAGTCTATCCGGGATGATTTTTACAAAAAGGTATGTTCGGGGCGTGTCGGACCCGTCCTGGAGACGATCAAGGCCATGGCAGGCAGGTGCCATGTCGAGCTGACAAATCTTCTGATCCCGACACTCAATGACAGCCCCGAGGAGATCTCGCGACTGGTCGACTGGATTGCCGCCAACGTCGGTCCGAATGTCCCCCTGCACTTCTCCCGTTACTTTCCCTGCTATAAAATGACAATCCCGCCGACCCCGCCGGAAAAACTTTTTGAGGCGCAGGCTATCGCCGAAAAGAAGCTCAAACACGTCCACCTGGGAAACATTTAGTAGGAAGCCGCCGGCTCCTGTCGGCGGAGCTTCACTTTCCTTCAGCCGCAGCAACAGGCATGCCGTAACGGCCGATCTGGTTGACGTAACTGACCAGATGCGCCTGTTTTTTTAAGTCTTCGAAAAACGTGTTAAAGGCTTCGTTGCGTTTTTGCTCCAGCAGGCTTTTCTTGAAATCGTCGAATTCTTTTTTGAGCTTGTCTTCGTCGAGAGAGGGTGTTTGCAGGCTTTGGATGACGAGGAAACCCTGGGGTGTGCTCACGGGTTTATCGTAAATCTCGTCTTTTTTCAAGCCGAAGGCGGCATCCTTGAGGACGGTCGCCAATCCCAACTCGGGGATATAGGAATTCCTGGTGAACGGCGGCGTTTCCTTGACGCTCAGCCCCATGCTTTCGGCTGCGCGGCCAAAGGGCACAGGAGCGCGGCGGGTCGTCTTGCCCGTTTTTTCCGCGGTCTGCTCCTGTTCTTTTGTCTCGTTGGCCCTCACGCAATTCAAAAATTCCTGGGCTTTCTGAAAAGCGATTTGTGTGGCTTTTTCTTCGACGAGGGCGGCCTTGACTCTGTCTTGGGCCTCTTTGAAGCCAGGGATATAAGCGTCTTTTTTTTCAAGGATGCTGAAGAGATAGATTCCCCGTTCTGTTTCCAGCGGTTGGGTGATGGCGCCTTGCGGCGTATCGAAGATAGCTGTTTTGATTTGCGGCAGCCATCCCAGGGCGGGAATGGGATCGTTAAATCCGAAAAAGCCGGTTTCTTTGGCTTCGAGCCCTGCTTCTTGCGCGGCTGCTTTCAGGCCGGCAGTCTTGGCCTTTCGGGCAATCTTCTGCATGGTTTCTTGCGCCTTGCCCTTTTCTTCTTCGGTTGTTTTCTCGTCATAAGGGATCATGCAGAAAACGGCATTGATCTGCGGCGGGACCTTAAAGGCCTCCCGGGATGTCTCATAATATTTATTGAGCTCTTCATCTGTTACGGTAATGTTGTTTTTATAACTTTGCGGGGAGAAGAGAACGTAGCGCAGGCGCGTCTCGGTATGCTGCTTCTTGTATTCTGCCCGCGCTTCATCGTCGGTGACGGTAACCGGGCGCGTCACCTCTTCATAGACCTTGGTCATGGAAATGTCCTGCCGCGCCTGTTCTTCGAATTGCCGCGCATCCATGCGAAGGGTATATTTCAGGAAAAGGTCATAGGATTGAGGATCGAAGCGGCCGTTCTTTTGGAGGAAGGGCAGGCGGGTGATATGGTCGACGACGTCCTTATCGGTGATGCGGATGCCGCGTCGGCGGACTTCATGAAGCATGATCAGACGGTCCCACGCGCCATTGATGGGGTTTAAAAGGGACCGGAGGTTCTTTTCCGCCTCTTCGCCGTATTGAAGCAGGATATGCGTTTTCCAGGCCTGCATGGCTTGCTGGAATCTGTCGTAACTGACATTTTTGCCGAAGATCCGGCCCGCGACGTTCGGAATACGGTCCTTTTTGTTGATGACGCTGGCTGATCCCCAGATGACGAATGCCGGGATGATGAGGACGGCAAGTACATAGAAGATTCTTTTGGCGACCCTTTTTTTGCGGAGCTGTCTTAACATATTTAACCCCTTGATTTGTCAGGTGTTATTTATCAAAGTCTTAATTATACTCCGCCACTTTTTCCTTTACAAAGCATATTTTCAAATGTATAATGACCCCCGCTATGATGACTAAAGACGACGGAAAACTCAAATTAGGTATCCCGAAAGGCAGCCTGACCGAGGCGACCATCAAGATGTTTGCCAAGGCGGGTTTCAGCATTGTTGTCAGCTCCAGGTCTTATGTTCCTGTGATCGATGACCCCGAGATCCAGCCGATCATGCTGCGGGCGCAGGAAATGTCCCGCTATGTCGAAGACGGGGTCCTGGATTGCGGCATCACGGGCAATGATTGGATCCTGGAGAATCGTTCTGATGTTGTCAAGCTGGCCGACCTGGCTTACGCCAAACAGAGCATGAATCCTGTCCGTTGGGTATTGGCCATCCCGGAACAGTCTCCCATCAAGTCCGTCAAGGACCTTCAGGGCAAGAGGATCGCCACCGAGCTTGTCGAAGTCACGAAAGACTACTTTAAGAAGAATAATGTTGCGGCGGACGTAGAGTTCAGCTGGGGCGCGACCGAGGTTAAGGTCGCCGCTAACCTCGTGGATGCGATCGTCGAGCTGACCGAGACAGGATCGAGTCTGCGTGCCCACAATTTGAAAGAGATCGCCACGATCTGCACCTCGACAACGCAGTTCATCGCCAACAAGAAATCGGTCAAAGATCCGAAGAAAAAGAAGAAAATGGACCAGGTCATTATGCTGCTGCGCGGGGCCATTGATGCCGAAGGCAAGGTGGGCCTTAAAATGAATATCCCGGCCAAGGCGTTGCCGCAGCTCCTCCGTGTCCTGCCGGCTTTGCGCAAGCCGACGATTTCGCACCTTTCCGACGAAAAATGGGTCGCGGTTGAGACCGTCATCGAGGAAAAACTGGTGCGCAAGATCATCCCCGAACTCAAAGAGGCCGGAGCCGAGGGGATCATCGAGTATTCTTTGAATAAATTGATCGTCTGAAAACGGAGGGCAGGGCGCGGGCATCCGAGAGCACCCGTTCTCTTTCGAACAAAGTGAGGGGCGTATGCCTTGTGGCAGAAAAAGAAAAAGACGCAAGATCAAAACTCACAAGAGAAAAAAGATGCGTCGCAAACTCAGACACCTCAAGAAGAGAGATTGGGGTTGATGAGAGGCCCGTCCGCCCCTTTATTAGGAGGGGGATGGGGCTAGTCCCGTATCTGCGAAGTTTTTGCCCTGTCAGAGAAGGTTCTGTAACGGGGTTTGCGGGATGCTGACGAGATGTTTTTAAAAAAGAGGCGGTTTCTTTTTGTCTGCAGCCTGTTGGCCTTGGCGGCGGCCGGGAATATCTCCTGTGTGTCCGTCCATGAAAGTGTCCGCAGAGCATCTTCTTCCTACGGCGCTTATATGAAAGGGTTGCTGGCAGACCGTCTCGGGTCGTTTGAAGAAGCGGCAGCCCATTATCGCCGGGCACGAAGCCTGGATCAAAAGTCGTCTTTGCCCCATATTCAGCTGGGGCGGGATTACGCAGGGCTTGGGGATTTGCAAAGGGCCGCCGCTGAATTCCGGACGGCCCTCCTTCTGGAGCCCGACGACGCGCAGACCCGTTATGTTCTGGCACTGATCTATGCGCAACTCAATGATTACAAGAAGGCCGCCGAACAATGCGAAATCCTGCTCAAAGATGCCGCGGCCTTACCGCAAAAGACACAGCTGAGACGGATCCTGTCTCAGCTCTATTTTTTGGAAGGTGATTTTGCCGCGGCCAGGAAATACAGCCAGGAGATTTTAGCGCTTGATCCGTTGGACCGCGAAGCCTTGTTTTTTATGGGGCTGGTTTCCATTGAAGAAGGGTCGAGTCAAGAGGCCGAAAAGTTCTTTCAAAAGGTCCTGCAGTATTATCCCGACGATATTGATGCCGCCAACAGCCTGGCATTTCTGTATGCCGAAAGAAGAGAGCATCTTGTTGAAGCGCTGGATCTGGCCTTGCGGGCGGCAGAGGCCCAGGGCGATAACGGCGCCTACCTGGATACTCTCGGATGGGTGTATTTTCAGCTCGGCGATACCCCCAAGGCGGTCGCGTTTCTTGAAAAGGCTTCGAAGGTCATGGTGGATCCGGTAATTCTCAATCATCTGGCTGCCGCCTATGAAAGGCAGGGTGAAACGGAGAAGGCCAGAAAACAATGGGAGATGTCCCTTGCCTTGGATCCATCCCAGGGGGATATTCGCGAAAAGCTAAAGATCATCGAAAGATAACCTATGCTTTTGGATTCAAGAAAAATCAAAGAATTGGAAGATAAGGCCAGGGAGATCCGTATCATGATCGTCCAGATGCTGGCGCGCGCCGGATCGGGCCATCCGGGCGGGTCTCTGTCCAGCACGGATATCCTGACGTGTCTCTATTACGCTGTCATGCGCCATAACCCCAAGGATCCCTCCTGGCCGGACCGCGACCGCTTTCATTTGTCGAAAGGACATTGTTGTCCGGCGCTTTATGCGGTCTTGGCAGAGCAGGGGTATTTTGCGAAAGAAGAGCTGTGGAAACTGCGGCGGTTCGGTTGTCTCTTGCAGGGGCATCCGGAGCGCCACACGCCCGGCATTGAGGTGTGCAGCGGGTCTTTGGGGCAAGGGCTTTCCGTGGCATTGGGGATGAGCTTGGCAGCGAAACTGGACCGCAAGGATTACCGGACGTATTGTCTCTTGGGGGACGGAGAGATCCAGGAAGGCAATGTCTGGGAAGCGGCCATGGCTGCCGCGCACTACAAATGCGATAACCTTTGCATTATCCTCGACTACAACGGTTTTCAGATCGACGGCCGGGTCATGGAAGTCATGGCGATTGAGCCGTTGGCGGAAAAATGGCGCAGTTTCGGATGGTATGTGCTTGAGATCGACGGACATAATATGGCTGCGATCCATAAGGCCTTTGCCACAGCGAAAAAGATCAAGGAAAAACCGACGATCGTCATCGCCAAGACGATCAAGGGGAAAGGCGTCTCTTTTATGGAGAACGTCGTGGATTTCCACGGCCGGGCGCCCAGCCGGGAGGAAGAGGGCCTGGCGATGAAAGAGCTGGGCGAATCGTAGAGGAAGAATCGGACCGATACCATGGCTGAAATGTTTTATCAACGCGATATTTACGGCAAGACGCTGGTTGAGCTCGGCCGCCGCACGGCGGACGTCGTGGTGTGCGATGCGGACCTCTCCGGTTCGACGCGCACGGCGCTTTTTGCCAGGGAATTCGCATCCCGGTTTTTCAATTTCGGCGTTGCTGAACAGAACATGATGGCGACGGCGGCGGGCTTGGCGTCCTGCGGGAAGGTCGTTTTTGCGTCCACGTTCGCCATGTTCGCCTCGGGCCGCGCCTGGGACCAGGTGCGCAACACCATCTGTTACAGCGGACTCAATGTCAAGATCGTGGCGACCCATGCGGGCGTCACCGTCGGTCCCGACGGCGCCAGCCACCAGGCCCTCGAGGATGTCGCCATCATGCGGGCCATCCCCAACATGACTGTTATTGTGCCATGCGATGGACCGGAAACACGGGAGGCCGTTCTCGCCGCTTTTGAGACCTCGGGACCGTTTTATATCCGCCTGGGCCGTGCCAAGGTGCCAAGCATCGACAAGAAGCCGGAGTTTCGTCTTGGGAAAGGCGGTCTCCTGCGGGAGGGCAGCGACGTTACGTTCGTGGCGTGCGGCATCATGGTCCAGGAAGCCCTGAAGGCGGCCGCTGAATTGGCCAAAAACAGGATATCCGCCCGTGTTATCAATATGCCCACCATTAAGCCGCTCGATGAAAACATCCTTGTGGAGGCCGCCCGTCAGACGAAAGGACTCGTGGTTTGTGAAGAGCATTCTGTGACGGGAGGACTTGCTTCGGCTGTTGCGGAAACCTTAAGCGAGAAACATCCTTCACCGATCGTCCGCATCGGTGTCAAGAACAGGTTTGGCCAATCAGGGGATGAGGCGGCCTTGCTGACGGAATACCAGTTGACGTGCGCTGACATCATCAGGGGCGCCCACTCCATTTTGGCATAAGAGGTCCCCAGTCCAATGGCCTCCGCTAACTCTCTTTTACTTTCCTCTCCCGCCAAGCTCAATCTTTATCTCGATGTCCTGGGCCGGCGGCCCGACGGCTACCACGAACTCCTGACTTTTTTTGAACGCATCTCTCTTTGCGACGCCGTCCGCTTAACGGAAATCCAGACGGACGAGATCGTCTTGTCTTGTGACAGTCGCTTGGTTCCCTCCGATGCTGCTAATCTGGCGTGGCAGGCTGCCGATCTGCTACGGCGGTCCTTTGGCGTCAAGAAAGGCGTCAAGATCGAAATCCAGAAGCAGATTCCTGTGGGTGGCGGCATGGGGGGAGGGTCAAGCAATGCCGCTACCGTCCTTTTGGGCATGAACAGGCTTTTCGGGATGCGTCTAAGCCGGCCGGTGCTGGTCGATTTGGCCAACCGTCTGGGCAGCGATGTGGCTTTTTTTGTTTCCGGAAGGCGTTTTGCCATCGGCCGGGGCCGCGGAGGCGATCTGACGGGCGTCTCGATTCCTTCCCGAGTGCGTTTATGGCACGTTCTTTTTGTTCCGCCAAAGAACATTATGACCAAAGATGTCTATGCACTCTTTGATAGGGGGTCTCAAAGGAGCAGAATAGGCCAAAATCCAAGAAAAACTTTAACGTTGACAAAGAATAATGAGAATGTTAATATACTACTCTCTTGCCTTAAAGAGGGAGATTTCCGTTCTCTTAACAGGAAGATTTACAATCGGTTAAGCGAAATTGTAATAGAATCATATAGTTTCGTTTCTGAGTTAAGAACTGATCTTTCTAAACTCGGGTTCAAATGGCTACACATGTCAGGTAGCGGGCCGACCCTTTTTGTTGTATGTAAAGACCAAAAATACGCGCAGCGGGTTTATGATAAGGCGCGCGCCAGGCTTTCAGATAAATGTCACGTATTTATCGCCGCAACGCTGTAATCATTGTATTTTTTGGTCGGTTACAAAGGGAAGGGGACGATCCATGGAAATCACTGAGGTGAGGGTTTTTCTCAAGGATAGTCCTGACAAGAAACTTAAAGCTTATGCCACGGTGACGTTCGACAACGCTTTCGTCGTCAGGAACATTAAAGTGATCGAGGGGGGCAGCGGCCTTTTTATCGCCATGCCTTCTCGAAAGCTCAAGACAGCATGCCCCAAGTGTAATTTTCGCAATGAGGTCCGCAGCAAATATTGCAACCAGTGCGCAACACAATTGCCGGCCGTCATGCGGCCGGTGACTGTAGAATCCAATGCGGATGGCGCTCAATCTGAACATAGAGATATCGCCCATCCGATCACCCAGGCCTTCCGGGATTACTTGCAGAAAAAGGTTTTAGATGCCTTTGAGAGCGAAAAAGCCAAAGGCCCTTCTTCCTTTTCAGGTCACGACAGCGAAGAATGAGATAGATTTTTAAGGCATTGCCCGGTGGTGCAACTGGTAGCACATCAGACTTTGGATCTGAGTATCCTGGTTCGAGCCCAGGCTGGGCAGTTTGATTATTGGCCTGGCGAGAACCAAAATAATATATTGACGCGTCCCCCCGTGTCCAGTGACGCAGAGTCAAGCTCGGGGGCTTGTACTTCGACAGGCTCAGTACTGTGCTCTGAGCAAGTCTACCTTCGGTGGATACGTCGAAGAGCTTGTTAACCACAAGGCCATGACGTGTTCCTGCGATCATGTAATTGCTGACCTTTCCATAGGCAACAGATACAGCCGAAAGGTCAGCAAGCCTTCCGGTTTCTATCTGCGCGTTATACGTAGACGGGTAACTTTGGGGAATTCCTAAAGCTTATGTTAAAGTTGTGCGTTATTGTTTTGGCTGCGGGAGAGGGGAAGCGGATGAAGTCCGCCACCCCGAAGGTCTTGCATGAAGTGGCCTGGCGGCCCATGCTGAGTTACGTTATGGCCGCCGCCGCGTCGATGAAGCCCAAAAAGACCATCGTGGTCTTAAGTCCCAAGAGGCCGGAAGTCCGCGAGGTCCTCGATAAGTCTGTGGCTGTCACGTTCCAAAAAAATCCTCTCGGGACGGCCGATGCCGTTGCTGCGGCGGCCAAGGAGATCCCGAAAGACTCAGGCGACGTCATGGTGCTTTACGGCGATACGCCGCTGATCCGTCCGCAGACGGTGCGCCATCTCTATGAAGCTCATGTGGCGAGCAACGCATCCTGCACCGTATTGACGACATTTTTGAGCGATCCGCGGGGTTACGGGAGGGTCTTGCGCAACGATGCGGGTCGTTTTCTGGCGATTGTCGAGGAAAGAGATGCGACAGTCTCCCAAAAGGCTGTGCGGGAGATCAACACGGGTCTTTATTGTTTTAAAAAAGACGATCTCCTGGAAGGGTTGAAGCATATCAGGCCCGACAACAGAAGCGGTGAGTATTACCTCACGGATGTCTTGAGTTGGCTTTTTGGTTCCAACAAAAAGGTCGAGACGGTTCTCGCGGAAGACCCTCAGGAAGTGTTGGGCGTCAATTCGCGCCGGGACCTCCGGGAAGCCGCAGAGGTCATCCGGATGCGGATTCTGGAATTTTTCGAGGAACAGGGTGTCTTCATCGAAGATCCGAAGTCGACTTTTATCGATCCGGCCGCGACCATCGGGTCCGGGACACGTATCCGCCCCTTTACTTATATTGAAAAAGACGTTGTGATCGGCCGCGATTGTTCCGTCGGGCCTTTCTGCCATTTGCGGCCGGGGGTTGTCCTTTGCGACCGGGTGGCCGTTGGGAATTTTGCCGAAGTCAAGAATGCGACGCTGGGGGAAGAGAGCGTCATGCACCACATGGGGTACCTTGGCGATACGGAGGTCGGCCAGAGAGTCAATATCGGGGCCGGCACCGTCGTCGCCAATTTTGACGGACAGAAGAAGAATAAGACTATTATCAAAGACCAGGCTTTTATCGGCAGCGACGCGGTTTTGATCGCGCCGGTTGTCATCGGCAAGAAGGCCGTGGTCGGCGCCGGGAGTGTCGTGACGCGGCGTCATGATGTCGCGGACCGGGCGGTTGTGGCGGGCGTGCCGGCCCGGGCGCTGAAACCCAAACACAAATAATTTTGATTTCGCCGCATTCTGCGGCGAAATCCGACCCTTCCTTTATGTAGAATGAGGAAGGTCTGTCCTTTCTGGGCTAGGTCCTCCTCTATGTGGTATGCGGAGACCTGTCCTTCCTGGACTAGACCCTCCGTTTTAGAGGAAGACGGAGGTCTGTCCTTTCTGGGCTACCCCGCGAGTAGAGGAAAAAATCGGTGCCCGGCAGCCCCGGGCAAGAAATTTTTCCGATATCTTACGATGCGCAGGTCTGCAGAGAAGAAACCCCGTGCCTATCCTGCCTCGAGCAGGGCGAGCACAGAGAGATTCATTGAGGCCATGACTTACGGAACGATAGTGACGTAAGTCATGTGGCCGAATTAATCCGTCAACGTTTTAGTGGCGGATACATCAGGAGCCATGATATGAACAAGCTTGAGATTTTTTCAGGGAACGCCAACAAGGGGTTGGCAGAGGAGATCGCCAAGGAGCTGGGCAAGAAGCTTGGCGGCATGATGGTGGAGCGTTTCAGTGAAGGGGAGATCAGGGTCAAGATTGACGACAATGTCCGGGGTAAAGATGTTTTTGTGATCCAGCCGACCTGTCCGCCGCCCAATGAAAACCTGATGGAGCTTTTAATCATCATCGACGCCTTGAAGCGCGCCTCCGCCGGGCGCATCACGGCTGTCGTGCCGTATTACGGATATGCCCGCCAGGACCGCAAGGACCAGCCGCGCGTGCCGATCTCAGCTAAACTTGTGGCGAACCTCCTGACCGTGGCCGGGGCCAGCCGCATTTTGACGATGGACCTTCATGCCGGGCAGATCCAGGGGTTTTTCGATATTCCTTTAGATCATCTTTTTGCCGTTAATGTCTTCGTCGAATACATCACCTCAAAACTCAAGCTGGAGAATTATGTCGTGGTTTCTCCCGATGTCGGCGGTATCAAGACCGCGCGGGCGTACGCCAAGAGGCTCGGAGTAGGCCTGGCGATCGTGGATAAGCGCCGCATCTCCCCTGAAAAGGCAGAAGCCATGAATATCCTCGGCGAAGTCGAAGGCAAGAATGCCATCCTCGTGGACGATTTGATTGCGACAGGCGGATCCCTGATCGAGGCCGCGAACGCTTTGAGGCGGTCGGGAGTCAAAAAGATCTATGCGGCTGTTGTCCACGGTGTTCTTTCCGGAGATGCCGTCAAGAAGATCGAAAGTTCGATCCTCGAGCAATTGATCATCACCAACACGATCCCGAAGGATGACCGCAAGGCGAGTTCCAAGATCAAGGTCTTGTCCGTCGCGCCCCTCTTGGCGGAGGCCATCAAGCGGATCCACCACGAAGAATCGATCAGCTGTTTGTTTGATGAGAGATTTGAGATATAAGAGGGAGATATGTTAACCCCTCGCTTAAGCACTTGTAAATTTTTTCTCCGGCCGGCTAAACCGGCCTCCGGAAAATTTCCTGCGTAAGCTCGGGGTTGATTTTGTAAGGAAAAGTCACCCATTATAGGCAAAATCAAGGAGAACACGACAATGGAAGCGATTTATCTGGAAGCGAAGGTGCGGGAAGACGCCGAGCTCGGCAAAAGCCATATCCTGCGCCGTGGAGGATTTGTGCCGTGCGTTGTTTACGGGGAAGGCAAGAAGACTTTGCCTCTTAAGATCGAGCACAGCCGCTTGATCAAGTTCATGCATGCGCATCACGGCGGTGAAAATATGGTGATCACCCTGAAGATCTCCGTCGGCAAGAAAGAAGAAGAAAAGGCGGTTCTGATCAAAGAGATCCAGAATCATCCTGTTTCGGGCGATATCCTTCATGTGGATTTTAACGAGATTTCCCTGACGAAGAAGATCGTCGTCAAGGTCCCTGTGGCTGCCGTCGGCGAACCTGTAGGCGTCAAACAGGAAGGCGGGACGCTGGAACATGTCATCTGGGAAGTAGAGGTTGAATGTCTGCCGACTCAAATCCCCGAGAAGTTGACGGTCGACGTCTCCAGCATGAAGATCGGCGATACGATCTATTTGAAAGATATCTCTGTACCGCCGGGCGTTGTGATCAAACACGACCTAGAATCTATTGTCTTTTCTTTGCTGGCGCCTCTTAAGGAAGAGGTGGCGCCTGTGGAGGCTGCTGCGGCCGAAGGGGCAGCGGCGAGCGCCGAGCCGGAAGTCATCAAGAAAGAGAAGAAGCCGGCTGAAGAAACCGAAGAAACCAAGAGTGAATAGCGCGGCGATGAGGGCTCAAGGATCCGGCGCAAAAATGATTGTCGGCCTAGGGAATCCGGGCCCCCAATACCGCTTGACACGGCATAATGCGGGGGCCAGGGCCGTAGAGGCATTGGCGCGCAAGCACGGTTGGAAGCTCAAGAAGAGCATATTCTTGAAGAGTTTAGTGGCATCCGGCGAGCTCTTTAAATCCAAGATTTATCTGATTGTGCCGCAGACATATATGAATCTTTCAGGCAGGGCCGTCGCCGCGTGTCTTCGGAAGAAAAGATTACATTCTCAGGGCCTTCTTGTGGTTTGCGATGATGTGGGTCTGCCGTTGGGAGAGATGCGTTTCAGGGCCCGTGGGAGTGCCGGAGGCCACAACGGCCTGAAGTCCGTCATCGAACATATCAAGACGGATGAATTTAACCGGATGAGATTGGGTATCGGCCGCGGCGCGCAGGAGGGCGATCTTGCGGATTACGTGCTTGCGAAGTTTGCCGTCCGGGAAGAGCCGGCTGTCGAGGAGATGATAGAGGCGGCTGTCCACGCCATGGAGACGTGGCTTGAGGCCGGCATTGACAAAAGCATGAATTTATTTAATGCAAAGAAAAACTGACCCCTTGCCTAAACGCTTGTAAATTTCCGCCAGGGCTAGGCCGTCGGCCTGGCGCAGCCGGCCAGGACGGCCATCCGGCAAAAATTTACGGCGCAAGCCGCCGCAAAAGCGGCGCACTGGCCCATCCGATAAGGCCATGTGTAAGGAATAGGCGTTGACTCCGCACTTGGGCACTTGAAAATTTCCGCCAGGGCGGTCCGGCACAAATTTTCTGCGTAAGTGCGGAGTTAACCCAGAAAAGGGTAGGCCTCCGCATTCCACATAGCGGAGGGCCTAATTTTGTAAGGAATAGAAACCCTGTTATAGGCAAAATTAAGGAGGTTATTTCAGCATGAAAAAGTACGAAGCGATGTTCATCATCAAACCGGATCTTAAAGAAGAGGATAAGAATACTGTTCTTAAAGGGATCAAGGACCAGGTCGTCAAGCATCAGGGGATCGTGACCCAGGATCAGGTGTGGGCGGAAAGGCGTAAGCTGGCCTACGATCTGTTTCCCATCGGCGGCGGGATCCGTTACAAAGAAGGCCTTTATTATCTGGTCAATTTTGATGCGGATCCTCTGGTGGTCAATGCCTTAAAGGGCGTTTACGGCCTTAATGAAAACATCCTCAGATATATAATCCTGAGGCTCGACGAGAAGAAAGCCGCTTGATCCTGATTCTTCGGCTGCTGAAAAGATGAGGCAGACGGGAAAGGTCGAAGACAAAGCAAGGAGTTGTCATGGCTAATTTAAATAAGGTTTTTTTGATCGGCAATCTCACGAAAGATCCGGAATTGCGCTATACGCCCGGCGGAACGGCGGTCGTCAATCTCAGGATGGCGACAAACCGCCGTTTCAAGGACAAGACGGGGGAGATGAAACAGGAGGTATGTTTCATTACGGTCGTGGCATGGGATAAGCAGGCAGAGGTCTGTAACCAGTATTTGCGTAAAGGCAGTCCGTTGTTCGTGGAAGGCCGCCTGCAGACCCGCAGCTGGGACGGCAACGACGGCAAAAAAAGGAGCGTCGTCGAGGTCAGGGCAGAGCGGATCCAGTTTTTGGGGCAGGCGGGCCAGAAAGGTGAGGCCCCTGCTGAAGAGCATATTCCTGCGGTTGACGAAAAACAGGCTGCGCCGACACTCGGTGCGGATACCGACGATGTTTCCTGGGGTCAGGATGCGGCGGAGGATGTGAGCTAAGGTAATAGCATTGACTCCTCGCCTAGGCGCTCGAAAATTTACTGCCAGGGCTAGGCCGTCGGCCTGGCGCAGCCGGCCAGGACGGCCATCCGGCAAAAATTTACGGCGCAAGCCGCCGCAAAAGCGGCGCACTGGCCCATCCGATAAGGCCATGTGTAAGGAATAGGCGTTGACTCCGCACTTGGGCACTTGAAAATTTCCGCCAGGGCGGTCCGGCACAAATTTTCTGCGTAAGTGCGGAGTTAACCCAGAAAAGGGTAGGCCTCCGCATTCCACATAGCGGAGGGCCTAATTTTGTAAGGAATAGAAACCCTGTTATAGGCAAAATTAAGGAGGTTAGGAGATCTATGGTTTATCAAAAAAGAGAGATGGGGAGACGGGGAGGATCGCGTGACGGCGGCGGCAGAGGTCCGGCCAAACCGGGTGCGCGCAGACGCGAGAGGCGGGACGATCTTGAGGGGCGTTTCCGCCGCAAGACGTGCCGTTTTTGTGAAGAGAAGGTCAACAATCTGGATTATAAAGATTTGAAGCGCATGGAGCGCTTGGTGAGTGAACGCGGCAAAATCCTGTCGCGCCGTGTGACAGGAACGTGCGCCAAACATCAGCGCTGTGTTGTCGAAGCCGTCAAGAGGGCCCGCTTTATCGCACTCTTGCCGTATCTGAAAAAGTAAAATTGATTTAAAGAACATCATAAAAGCACCAATAATCAAGATACAATCATCAGACAAATCCCAACATCCAGTTGTCAATGGCCAAACATGAACAAAAAAAGTGCTTGGTTTTGTGAATTTGGTTATGGATCATTGTTTGGTTATTGTTGCTTGGAATTCGATTATTGGTTACTTGAGAGGTTACTATGTTGAAAGTTGTTTTGAGATCCGATGTTCCCGGGGTTGGCAAGATTGGCGATGTCAAACAGGTCAAGGACGGTTTTGCCCGTAATTTTCTTCTGCCGCAGAACCTGGCTGTGATAGCGACGGACCATGCCTTGAAGCAGATGGAGCTGGAGCAGAAGAAACGGCAGGCCAGGCTTGTCCAGGAGCGAAAGAAGGCCGAAGAGCTGGCCCAGAAGCTTAACGGATTTTCCCTGACCATAACCGTCGAGGTCAATGAAGAGGAGAAACTTTACGGCAGTTTGACGGTCCAGGACATCCAGAAATCCCTGGCCGGTGAGGGGATCGACGTGGAAAAAAAGTGTATCGTCTTGGAGGCCCCCTTGAAGGCGCTGGGCATATATGATATCGACGTCAGGCTTCATCCTGAGGTGACGTCAAAGATCAAGGTCTGGGTGGTCAAGAAATAGGCCGGAAAAGCGAATCCTTTGAGTTTATAGAATTCGTAGATTTCTTGTGGTTTGAATCAGCAGATTCAATGAACCGTGGTTGGTGATGTTCCCTTCGGGGGTTTCCATATTTCTTCTATGAAAAAATCGCCGAAACGTCATGACAAGGAAGGAGCTGCCGGGGCCCTGGCGCCTATCGAGAAGCTGCCCCCGCAGAATATCGAAGCGGAAATGGCGGTGCTGGGCTGTATGTTGATCGAGGAAGACGCCATCGGCCTGGCGGTCGAGAACCTCACGGCGGAAGACTTCTACAAAGACGCTCACAAGAAGATATTTTCTTCTATTGTCCAGCTTTATGATCAGCGCAAGGCCGTCGATCTGATCACGTTGATCGAGAAACTCAGGAATGAAGGCGTTCTCGAGGAAGTCGGCGGCGCCAGTTATCTGACGGCCCTGACCAATACCGTCCCTACTGCGGCGAACGTCTCCCATTATTCCCGCATCGTCAAAGAGAAAAATGTCCTGCGTCTTTTGATCCACCATGCGACCCAGATCGTGACCGAGGCCTATGACACCGAAGATGCGGTCGGCGATGTCCTGGACCGCGCCGAGAAGATGATTTTTGAGATCGCCGACAGGCGCGTAGGTCAGGCGGGTTTTATCCTCATCAAAGACATCATTAAGGATTCTATTGAGACAATTGATCGGCTCTATCAGAACAAAGCTCATGTGACGGGAGTTGCGACGGGCTACACGGATTTCGATATTAAGACTGCCGGTCTTCAGCCCTCAGATTTGATTATCGTCGCTGGCCGTCCTTCCATGGGGAAAAGCGCTTTTGTCATCAATATTCTCGAATATGCCAGTATCATCGAGAAGATCCCGACGGCCTTTTTCAGTCTGGAAATGTCCAAAGAGCAGCTGGTCCAGCGGCTCTTGTGTTCGCATGCCCGTGTGGACGCCCACAAGGTCAGGACGGGTTATCTCTCGGCGTCCGACTGGCCGAGCCTGACGACGGCGGCAGGCAAGCTGTCCGAAGCGCCTATTTTTATCGACGACACGCCCGGCATCTCCGTTTTGGAATTAAGGGCCAAAGCCAGGCGGCTGAAGGCCCATCACAATATCGGCCTGATCGCCCTGGATTATCTGCAGCTCATGCGCGGCACGGCGGGGGTGGAGAGCCGACAACAGGAAATTTCCGAGATATCCCGTTCTCTCAAGGCGCTGGCCAGGGAGTTGAATGTCCCTGTGATCGCCATCAGCCAGCTGTCCCGCGCCGTGGAAAGCCGTACGGACCACCGGCCCCAACTGTCGGACCTGAGGGAGTCTGGCGCCATCGAACAGGACGCCGATGTGGTGGTGCTTTTGATCAGGGAGGAATATTACAATCCTTCGGAGCAGAATCGCGGCATCGCCGAGGCCATTATCGCCAAGCAACGCAACGGCCCTGTCGGAACTGTGAAGCTTGCTTTTATCAAGGAGTATACGCGTTTTGAGAATTTGGCCGGCGCCGAGGCGCAAAACGGCTGATACCGGGATAGCGCGCGGAATGATAACTCAGTGATTGACTTTCGGTTAAGGCTTTCGTATAATTTGATACATTCGCGGGAAATCACTTGCATTCATATCGGGGGGCGGGGGATGCGCGAAAATCCGCTCAGTATCAACTTTGAGCATCGAATAGGTTGAGAAAACCAATCATAGAGCTACAGTGAGACGCCTTCAAACCTACCTTATAAGTATCGTTTTCCTTTGCTGCGCTGCTTCTGTCTTCGCCCAGAAAGAAGAGGCTCAAGAGGCAGAAGCAACCCCGTCCAAGATCGTCAAATCCGTTGAAGTGACCGGCAACAAGGCCATCAGTACCGCCACGATCATGGCCAAGCTCAAAACGCGGGTGGGACAAGTTTATTTTCCGCAAGCGGCCCGCGACGACATCAAGCGGCTCTATGAGACCGGCTTTTTCTCGGATATCAGCCTGGATCTGGAAGATGTCGAGGGCGGCCTGAAGGTGACCTTCAAGGTAGAGGAGAGGCCGATCATCGAAGACATCACCATCGAAGGCAATAAGACGTTCCGCACGAGCGTACTCCTGCGCAAGCTCAAGTCTAAACAAGGGCAGTATATGAATCTGGCCGTTCTCAAGGACGATCTGACGTTGATCAAGAAAGAATATGAAAAGAAGGGCCAGCCTGACGTGACGGTGGACCAGAGCGTGACCACCGATCCCAAGACGAACAAGGCCAAGATCGCCATCAAAATCAATGAAGGCCGGCGCATCAAGATCAAGAAGATCTATGTGGATGGGAATCTCCATTTTCCGGACGGCAAGATCCTGGGATTGATCAAGACCAAGCGCGCCGGCTGGTTCAATCCCGGTTATTTCAAGGAAGACCAGTTCAACGACGACCTGGAACGCATCAAGGATTTTTATCAGAAAAACGGCTATCTGGATGCCGCCGTTGATTATCGCCTTGATTACGACGCCAAAGGGGATATTTATTTGCGTATCCACGTCGAAGAAGGGAAATCCTACAGCGTCGGCAGCATCACGTTCAGGGGCAATGTCAAGGCCACCGACAAGGAGCTTTCCGACAGCATCAAGGCCTGCCCGGTGGGAGGAGTTTTCACTTATGACTCCCTGAAGATGGATGTGGCCAATCTCCAGGGATTCTATTTCGGCAAAGGGTATATTTACGCTCAGATCAATGAATCCGCGGCCTTGGATTCCGCAACAGGAAAGGTCGATATCACGTATACGATCACGGAAAACGATATCGTTTATGTCGACAGGATCCTGATCCGCGGGAATATCAAGACCAAGGACAAGGTCATCCGTCGCGAACTGAGGATCAAACCCGGCGAACGCTTCGACGGCGACAAGCTCAAACGCACCAAAGAGCGGCTTTACAACCTCGGTTTCTTCGATGAGATCAACTACGATACGGAGCAGGGCAGTGCGCCCAACAACCGCAATCTTGTCGTGGACGTCAAAGAGGCCAAGACCGGTTCTTTCAGTTTCGGCGGCGGCTACAGCTCGATCGACCAGTTCGTCGGGTTTGTCGAGATCGAGCAGAAAAACTTCGACTGGCAGAACTGGAAGACATTCACGGGTGCCGGCCAGGACCTGAAGCTGCGCGGAGAGTTGGGATCCGTGAGGGAAAATTTCGAATTGAGTTTCACGGAACCCTGGATGTTCGACCATCCGATCTCTTTCGGTTTTGACCTCTACAGCCGCGTCCATGACAAGGATTCCGACGTGGGTTACGGCTATCGTGAAAAGCGTATAGGCGGGGACCTCCGTCTGGGTAAGGAATTCAGCGAATATGTCAAGGGAGGCATCATTTATCGTTTGGAGCAGGTAGATATTTCGAGCGTTGATTCTACGGCCATGGACGATCTTAAGGCCGAACAGGGCAAGAATCTTATCAGCAGCATGGAATTTACCCTGACACGCGACACGACGGATAATGTCTTTAATCCTTCCCGCGGCCTGGTGTTGAGCGGTTCCTATGAGATTGCCGGCGGCCCCATGGGCGGCGACAAGAAATTCAACAAAATTTTCGGTCTGGCCTCGCAATATTTTCCGTCTTTCGGCAAGAATGTCCTCCAGCTTCAGGCCCGCGCGGGTATTGTGACGCCTTACGGCGACCAGAAGAAAGTGCCGATCTACGAGCGGTTCTATGCCGGCGGCGCCAATACGATCCGCGGCTATGAGGAGCGCAGCGTCGGGCCGGCAGATCCCGTGACTTCCGATCCCCTGGGCGGCGAGGCCCTGATGATCTTCAACATCGAATACACATTCCCGATCGTGGAGTTCATCAAAGGCGCTTTGTTCATCGATACGGGCGGCGTCTGGGGAAAGGTGTCCGATTTTGACCTCGGAGGTTTTAAGACGGGTATCGGTTTCGGCGTGCGCATCAAGACGCCGATCGGGCCGTTGAAGCTCGATTACGGCATCCCGCTCAACAAGCAGCCGGGCAAGGAAAGCAAGGAAGGCCGTTTCCATTTCAGCATGAGTCACGGGTTTTAAAGACGGGAATTTACGCTGATGGAGCGTTTATCGGGCAAGAAACAAGGAAGATTCGTGCGGAGGGTTTGACGGACATTCGTGGTTATCCTTGTCAAAAACAAAAACGCCTGCTTTCGCGGTTGAGCCCAGAGGGCAGGCAGGGAGGAAAGAAATGAAGAGGAAGACGATGGTCAGGGGATTAGCGTTCGTATGCATGTTTTTGATGACCGCCGGCGTGGCTCTCGCAGCCGGAAAGATCGCCTATGTCGATCTTTCTTCGACGTTTGATAAATATGAGAAGACGAAAGTCTTTGACGACGAGCTCGGTCGGATCCAAAAGGAAAAAGAGAAAGACCTGACACAGTTGGCCGATGACATCAAAGCCATCGAAGACAAAATGCCTTTGCTGAGCGAGAAAGAAAAAGCCTCCAAGCAGAAAGAGCTGGACGAAAAGAACGCCAAGCTGAAACAAGAGAGCCAGCAGGTGGCCCTGGATTTGAGAAAAGAGCGCGACGAGAGACTTAAAGAGATCCTCCAGGACATCGAGAAGGTCATCCAGTCGTATGCGCAAAAGAACCAGTATGACTTTATCTTGAACGATCGCGTGCTTCTGTACGGGGCGGCCGGGGCAGATGTGACGCAGGATATCATCGATCTGTTGAACAACCAGTATAAACAGGATTCCAAAAAGCAGCCGTCAAAAAGAAGATAAGTCTTCGATGTTTTGCGGATAGAAGGTCGCATGGGCAGAACGTTAAAGGAAATTGCCGCACTTGTCGGCGGGGAGCTCTCCGGCGACCCTGAGACGGTGATCACGGGAGCGGCGGGTCTCAAGGAGGCCGGGGAAGGGGACATCAGCTTTTTGGCTAACCGTCGTTATGCGTCTCTTCTGGAAACGACGCGCGCCGGTGCGGTGATCGTGCCTTTCTCCGCGGCCGCCGGTAAAAAACCGTCGATCCGCGTTTCTGATCCGTCCCTGGCTTTTGCCAAGGTTGCCGGAATGTTCCATCCCGTCGTCATCCGCCACCCGAAGGGCATCCACAAGACCGCCGTGGTCGCCAGAACCGCCAAGATCGGCCAGGACGTCGCTTTGGGTCCGTACGTCGTTGTCGAAGAAGGCGCGGTCATCGGGGACCGCACCGTCATCTATGCCGGTTCATTTATCGGCCACGACACACAAATCGGCGCCGACTGCATTTTTTATGCCAACGTCTCGGTGCGCGAGCGCGTGACGATCGGCAACAAGGTTTTTATCCAGAGCGGCAGCGTCATCGGCTCCGAGGGTTTCGGCTATACCAAGGTTGATGGTGTCTACAAACTGATTCCCCAGACAGGGACGGTTGTGATAGAGGATGAGGTGGAGATCGGGGCGAATGTTGCGATCGACAGGGCGAGGTTTGACAAGACCCTCATCGGCCGCGGGACCAAGATCGATAATCTCGTTCAGATCGCCCATAACGTTGTGATCGGGAAAAACAGCGTGATCGTGGCGCAGGTCGGCATTTCCGGGAGCACGCATATCGGTAACAACGTGACGATCGCCGGACAAGTCGGCCTGGTCGGGCATATTGAGGTCGGCGACGGGGCGATCCTGGCGGCGCAGTCCGGGATCATGCGCGATGTGCCTCCCAATACCATGGTCTTCGGCTATCCGGCGCAGCCCCATCATCAGGCCATGAAGATGTATGCGGCTTTCGAGCGCCTGCCGGATATGGTGAAGGCTGTCAACGAACTTAAAAGGAAAGTTGAAGAGCTCGAAGAGCGCCTAAAACAGCGAGGATAAGCGTTGCAGAAGACGATCAAAGAAGAAATTTTATTGCGCGGCAAGGGTATCCATACGGGCGAGGATGTGGAGTTGAGGATGCGTCCTCTCGGCCCCGATATGGGCGTTATTTTCCAGAGGGTGGATTTGCCTGAGAAACCCATGGTCCGCGCGGATATCCAGGCGGCCCTGGCGGCCAAAAAGCAGTCGAGACGCACGGCCATCGGCTGCGCAGGCGCCGAGATCCAGACGATCGAGCATTTGATGGCAGTTCTTTCTTGTTTCGGGATCGACAACGTCCTTGTCGAAATCAATGGTTCCGAGGTGCCGGGCATGGACGGCAGCGCCTTGAAGTTCGTCGAGGCCGTCAAGAAAGCGGGCGTGACGGAACAGGGAGCGCCCCGCAGGACGTTCAAGGTCACGGCGCCCTTGTTCGTGGAAGGCGAGACTTCTGCCATCGCGGTGTTCCCGTCATCCGATTTCAGGATTTCCTATACCTTGAGTTACAATCATCCTGTTCTGGGAGACAGGTTCCTGGACCTTAAAATCGATGCCGGCGTCTTTGAGAAAGAAGTGGCCCCTGCCAGGACGTTTTGCCTTCAAGAGGAGGCCCAGGAGCTGATGAGGAACGGCATGGGCAAGGGGGCCAATTACGAGAATACGCTTGTCGTTTCCACAAACGGGGTCATCAAGAACACCCTGCGTTTCGGGGACGAATTTATCCGTCATAAGATGCTTGATCTGATCGGCGACCTGGCCCTTTTGGGCATGCCGATGAAAGGGCATGTGATTGCCATCAAGAGCGGCCATACGATGAACCTGCGGCTGGCGCAAAAGATGAAAGACCAGCTGGACAAGCAGTATGTCGCGGCCATCAAGGCGGCGGAGTGCGCGCCGCGGGAAGCCCAAGTGGACATCGGGACCATCATGAAGATCTTGCCGCACCGTTATCCCTTTCTTCTGGTGGACCGCGTCATTTCCATGGAGGAAGGCCGGCGGGCCGTCGGCATCAAGAATGTCACCGTCAACGATTATTTCTTTGAGGGGCACTTTCCCGGCCGTCCGGTCATGCCCGGCGTCTTGATCGTCGAGGCGATGGCCCAAGTCGGCGGCGTCCTGATGCTGAGTCCTGCGGAGAACCGCGGGAAGCTCGCATTCTTCATGGCAGCCAATAACGTTAAGTTTCGCAAACCTGTTATCCCCGGCGACCAGCTCAGGATCGAGGTCATCGTCGGCAAGCTCCGTTCCAGGACCGGCCAGGTGACGACGCAGGCTTTTGTCGACGGAGAAATGGTGGCGGAGGCGGAACTTATGTTTGCCCTTGTGGAGAAGTAATCTATGGCGCATATCCATCCGACAGCCCTTATCGCCGAAGGCGCCGCGATCGATAAAGATGTCGAGATCGGTCCTTACAGCGTGATTGGCGGCGGGGTCAAGATCGGTGCCGGCACCCGCGTCGGCAGTTTCTGTGTGGTCGAGAATGATGTCACGATCGGCCGGGGGTGCAAGATCTTCACCGGAGCCTGCATCGGCACCGTCCCCCAGGACCTTAAATATTCCGGGGCACCCAGCCGTGTTTTGATCGGCGATAACAATATCATCCGCGAATATGTGACCGTCAATCTCGCCACGACGGAAGGGGCGGCGACCGTTATCGGCAGCCATAACCTGATCATGGCTTACAGCCATGTCGCCCACGATTGTCTTATCGGCGACCATTGCATTATTGCCAACGGCGGCACGCTCGCAGGCCACGTCACGATCGAAGACAGGGTTGTCGTGGGAGGGCTCGTGGCGGTCCATCAGTTTGTCCGTATCGGCACGCTCGCCATCATCGGTGGATGCTCCAAGGTCGTCACGGACATCCCCCCGTATTCGACCTGCGACGGCCATCCCGCCAGGTTCTACGGTTTGAACCTTGTAGGACTCAAGCGCGCCGGCGTCCCGGCAGAGTCGATCCACGAGTTGAAAGCCGCCTACAGGATCTTTTTCCAATCGGGTCTGAACAAAAAACATGCCCTTGAAGAGATGAAAAAGACCCTTCAGGTGTCCAAAGAGATCGACCATCTGGTTTCTTTTATTGCGTCTTCGAGCCGGGGCCTATGTCACTGAGCAAATTGAACGGCACAAAAAAGATCGGCCTCATTGCCGGCAACGGTAAATTTCCTCTTTTGTTCGCCCGGGAAGCCTCCCTGCACGGGCTTGATGTCGTGGCGATCGCCATCAAGAAAGATACGTCTCTGCTGATCGGCCCTTTGGTCAAGAGGGTCTACTGGTTGACCCTCAAGGATTATGCCAGGATGTTTGAGATCTTTGAAAAGGAAGAGATCAAGAAAGTGATCATGGCAGGCCAGGTGAATCCCCGGAATCTTTTTTACAAGGATATGGGGGACGAGATGCTCCAGCGCCTCCTGAGCGCGATCAAAGACAAGAGGCCGGACACCGTCTTTAGCGCTGTGGCCGATATGCTGGCCCAGCACGATATCGAACTGGTGGATTCTACGCTTCTTCTGGAGAGATTTCTACCGGAGAAAGGGGTGCTGACGAAGACGAAGCCCGATGAGAAGACATGGGCGGACATCCGTCTCGGCTTCGACATGGCCAAGCGCGTGGCGGGGCTCGATATCGGCCAGACCCTGGTTGTCAAGAACGGGTCGATCGTTGCGGTCGAGGCCATTGAAGGGACGGATGCCGCGATCCGCCGCGGCGGGCAGGTGGCCAACGGCGGCGTGGTCGTCATCAAGGTAAGCAAGCCGAACCAGGACATGCGTTTTGATATCCCCGTTATCGGGCCGCGGACGATCAAGAATCTGCGCCGAGTCAAGGCACGCTGCCTGGCCATCGAGGCCCACAAGACCCTGGTGATCGACAGGGAAGTCTGCATCAAGTTGGCCGACCGCTGGCGTATCGCCGTCGTCGCTATCTAAGGGGGCGCGTGGCGCGGAGACGGCCGGCGAAAATGGTCGGTGTTTTTCATGCTTGACAAACCTTCGCAGAGTGCTTAGAATATTTTTGTTCTGATAAAAGGAGGCGTCTATGGCAGTTAAGAAGAGTCTGGTAAGCAAGAAGATCGAATTCAAGCTTTCGGCACCAAAGGCGAACTGGGTCGGTGTGGCCGGCGATTTCAACAGTTGGAAACCGGACGGCCTGACCGCCAAAAAAGACAAGAACGGCATCTGGAGGGCGTCTGCATCAGTCCCAGCCGGAACATACGAATATAAATTTGTGGTGGATGGCTCCTGGATCGTTGACCCGGGTTGCTCGCGCCGCACCATCAATTCTTTCGGAAGCGAGAACAGCGTTTTGGTGGTTAAATAACCGGTACGCGCTGAAGAGAGCTTTTTTGACAAAGGATAGCCCCTGAGGGCTATCCTTTGTTCATTAAGGGAGGCGTAGAAGTGAAATACGTCTATGGTCCCGTGAAATCACGCAGGCTTGGGTTTTCCTTAGGGGTGAGTACGGTCCCTCACAAGGTGTGCAGTTTTGACTGCGTCTATTGCCAGCTGAAGGAGACGACGCACAAGACGCTAGAAAGGAAGGCTTATATCAAGACTTCCGATATCCTCGAGGAGCTGAAAACTTTTTTTGCCCGTCAGCCAAAAGATATGAAGCTGGATTATGTGACGTTTTCGGGAGCGGGTGAGCCGACCCTTCATTCGGGCCTCGGCCGCCTGATCCGCGCCGTCCATAGGATGACGGATGTACCTGTGGTTGTGATCACAAATTCATCGACGCTGGTCCGTTCCCGTGTGCGGCGCGGCCTTTTGGCCGCCGACGTCGTCATCCCTTCGCTGGACGCTGTGACGCAGGGTGTCTTCGATAAGATCGACAGGCCGGCGGGGGGCTTAAAGGTTAAAGACGTGATCAACGGTCTCAAGCGTTTCCGCAAGATGTTCGGCGGCGGGTTGTGGCTGGAGATCATGCTGGTTCGGGGCATCAACGACAGCCCCGCCTACCTGAGGCTCATGGAAAAAACCGTCCGGCAGATCAATCCCGGCCGCGTCCAGATCGTCGCGCCCGTCAGGCCGCCGGCCCAGGCCTGGGTCAAGGTCCCGGCGAAATCAACGCTGAAAACAGCAAAGAAAATATTCGGCAGGAATTGCGATATCATTTGTTAGAAAAGAAGTGAAAAATGAACAATGAAGGACGATCAATGATGTTTCAGATTTTCATTGTTCATTCTTAATTTTTTTTGCGTCCATAGCTTCCGCCGCAGAACATTGGCGAGACCTCGCGCACCCGCCAAATTTGTAAAACAAATTTGGCGGGTGAGGCGGGCAACCTTTAAGGTGCTATGGGATACGAAGAGATTCTCGCGCCTGTAAGCTCAACTGGATACCTGCCTTCGCGGGCTGCGCCCGCAGGGCAGGCAGGGAGCGCCAGCTATAAGAGCTTTGCGCTCGTAGCTCAATTGGATAGAGCACTAGTCTTCGGAACTAGGGGTTGAGAGTTCGATTCTCTCCGAGCGCGGTATGATTAAGCAAGGGTTTCTGTCTTATCGTTTCGAATGATAAGGCGAGGCCTTGCCCACCAAAATGGTGAGGCGGGCGAGTCCTGCCAGGCGCATGGATACATGAGTTTCTGAAGCTGGGCCGAGGCGGACCTCTCCAGGCGTATGAGGCACCTGGGATTTCTTTTTTCGGTATGCGCTTGTGCGCGACGTCCTCCTGAAGATCACGGAGGCGCGTGCGGGTGAGATTTTAGCGGAGCGGCAGATGTTTTTATCTCAAAAGAATCCTTCCGGCAGACGTCTTATTTTTTTCATTTGTTGCTTTGCTTTTTTCGCCCTCATTTTTTTCGTCTATGCCAGGGTGCTGTCCGCTCCTTTTCTTTGGGATGACGAATACCTTATAGGAAATAATCCCGCCTTGCGGAGCGCCGGAGGGCTCCTGAAGGCCATGGCCTCGGATCTGGGTGCCTGCGCGGGGGAGAAGTGGAATTTTTTCCGTCCCCTCCATCTTTTTTCTCTTGCCGCGAATTATTCTTTTTGCGGCCTTGATCCCTTTGGTTACCATGCAACAAACGTCTTTCTTCACGGTCTGACGTCTCTTTTGCTGGGGCTTCTTTTCTGGGTTCTCTTCCGCCGTATCCTGTTGGCATGTCTTGCGGGGTTGTTTTTTTCCGTGCATCCGCTGCATACGGAGGCCGTCGCCTATATCTCGGGCCGCGCCGATATCCTTTCCCTGTTTTTTATCTGCCTCGCCTTGATCTGTTATCTTCAGGGATTGTCCCGGAGAGGTTTCATTTATGATGCGGGTTTGTTTTTTTGTTTCGTCTTGGCGCTTCTCGCTAAAGAAAGTAGCCTGATTTTCCCGGTCTTATGCCTCATCACGCACGTCGTTACCACGACAAGGCCTTCCTGGAGAAAATTGTTTTGGATGCTGGCAGCGGTTATTTTTTATGCATCCGTCCGTTATCTAGCCTTGGGGATTCCCAGTTTGAGCCAACACGGTGCCTTGCCGTTTATGCAGAGATGCGCCGGGTTTTTTGCCGCCGTCGCAACGTATGTGCGTCTTCTGTTCTTCCCCTGGCCGTTGCATATGGAGTATGGGCTCAAGGCCTATTCTTTCAGGGACCCTGTTGTGATGGCGGGGGTCGGTGTTTTTGCAGGACTTGTGGTTTTATGCCTGTCTGCGGCAAAAAAGCGGCCGGTGATTTTTTTCGGGTGTTGCTGGTTCTTGATCGGCCTCTTGCCTGTTTCCAATTTCATTCCCTTGAATGCCGCTATAGCCGAGCACTGGCTTTATCTGCCGTCGGCGGGGTTCTTTCTGGTGGTGGCTGCCTTGTGGGACGGCGCTTTTGACGCGGCCCCGCGGCGGACGGCAAGGCGTACCGGTCTTTGGGCGGCGGCGGGTTTGCTCGTCGTCTGTTATGCGATGATGACGGCGTTCCAGCTCGGCTATTGGCGCGACCCGCGGTATTTCTATGAGAGGACGCTTGTCTATGCGCCGGACAGCCCCAGGATTTATAACCAACTGGGCATCCTTGACATGAGAGAGCAACGTTATGAAGAGGCGAGGCAGCTTTTTGAGAAAGCGCTCCAGATGTCGCCGCGGTACGCCAAGGTTTATAATAATCTCGGCCAGTACTATAGACAGACAAAGCGGCCGCGGGAAGCCCTGGATTTTTATTGGAAGGCCATCGCATTGAAAGAAGACTACGCCCCTGCCTACAATAATCTCTGTCAGGCCTATGCGGATTTGGGCCGGTATAAGGATGCTTTGCCGGCATGCCGCCGGGCCTTGGAGCTCGATCCGGATTCGCCGGAAGCGCTCAGCAATATGGGAGGGGTCTATTATCGTCTGGGTGAAAAATTGAAGGCGCAGCAGTACTTTGTCAGGGCTGTTGAAGGCGGCCTGCCTTCACCCGAAGCGCTGAATAATCTTGGCGTCCTGTTTTTGGAGAAAGGAGACTATGCTTCCGCCGAGAATTTTTTGAGGGAGAGTTTACGTCTACGCCCTTCAGATGCGCAGACGCATAACAACCTGGCCATGGCGCTGGTTTTTTCCGGCCGGCCGCGGGAGGCGGTCGGGCATTTTGAGCGGGCCATTGCCTTGGATCCTTCCTCGAGCGCGGCATGGGTCAATCTGGCCTTGACCTATACCCGGCTCAAGGAGTTCGAGAAGGCGGCTTTTTGTTATCAGGAGGCGCGCAAGCTCGGCTATGAGGATCCAACTCTTTGATTTTTAGCCCGGACCACCGTTGTGGAAGCCAAAAAAAGGCGCCCTGGAAAGGGCGCCTTTTTTATTTCGACGGCAGATGTCCGTTATTTGCTTCCGGTTTTGTCTGCTTGTTCTACCTGATCGAAAACGTAGTCCGGGTGATACAGAGGTTCATAATCTTTGGGGATAGCGGCCGGGAACGTCAGCACATCCCAGACGCCCGATCCTGTACGGACAACGGCCTGGACTATGCCTTTGAAAAATCCGGCAAAGATGCCCACGGCGGCATTGTTGCTTTCTTTCCATTCCTGTCCGATCGTTTGAGGCACTTCGAGGAAACCCGTTGCGACATTGGCGATACCGCGTGCCAATTTATCGCCGGGGGTCTTTGCCATGGCAGGCGCGGCCAAGCTCAAGACAAGAGCGCAGACAGCAATCAACCTTACGGCATTTCTCATGCGTCCTCCTTTTCGACAGCGTCCTCTCGCCCCATGCGGAGGAATCTTCTTTTTAAGCTACCATACGGCCTTGTGTATTGTCAAGGGAGTCTTTTTGAGGATTTTTGGTCCCCGCGGGTGTATAATATAAACAAGGCTTGTCGACCGTCTGCGCTCTGTTGTGCTGCGACGCTTACCAGCGTGACCTATGAGCATCCGAAAGAAGTTTATCGTTTTCATCGGCCTTTCCATCATTACCATCCTCTGCACAGCTTTTCTCTCTGGATATTTTTATTTTTATCTCCCCCGGCTCGAAACTATCGGTTCCAACCAGGCCCGCGCTGCGCAGCAACTTGCTTATGCGCTCAGCGCAATTATCGATGAAAAAGTTCGGGATTTCCCCGCGCTTCTGGCTTTCAGGGGGTATGGAGATGTCCTTGCCGTCGCCAACAGCCGCTATCGCGATATCAATCCCGAAGAGATCGTCTCCCAGATGCAGGAGATCGACAAGAAGTGGCCCCGGATCGCGCAGGATGGTTCCTACAGGCAATATCTCGACAGGGATGTGAGCGACGATCTGCACCGGTTGCAGAAACAAGACAGCTACATGATCGGCGAACTTCTCTTGACGGACGCCCATGGCGGCCTGGTAGCGGCATCCGGAAAGACAACGGACTATTATCAGGCCGATGAAGAGTGGTGGCAGAAGGCGGTTGCCCAGAAAGGAAGTGTCTATGTGGGGGAGGCGGAATATGATGCCTCCAGCGGTGTTTTTTCGGTTCCTTTGGCATTTGCCTTGAGGGATACGAAACACCATCTTGTCGGCGTCTTCAAGGTCGTTGTGGATATCAACGCCTTCTTTTATATCCTGGTAAATTATGAAAAACAGCAGGATGTCAGTATCACGTTGTTGAACAGCCGCAACGAGATCCTTTTTCATGTCGGCGTCCAGCCTTTGAGCCGCAGCCTGCCGGAATTCGAGGCCATGGAGAAGAGCGGCCGCAAGTGGATGATCGTCAACGATTCCAGTTTTCGTGAGAGGCCGGCCGGCGTTTTTCTGGCTTATGCTGATGTCGTACATCCATGGTTTGTGGTCAACGGCCTGCACTGGAAGGTTATTATCGTTCAGGACAAAGACATGATAATGCGGCCGCTATACCTGTTCCTGCTGCGTCTGGTCCTGGCGGAGGGGTGCATGTTGACGCTTCTTCTTGTTTTCGCCTTTATCTTCGGGACCATGACGGTCAAGCCTCTGGAGAAGCTCAGCCGCGGCACGGAAGTGGTTGCGGCCGGGGACCTGGATTACCAGGTGAACATTCATTCGGGAGACGAGGTCGAACGGCTGGCAAAATCTTTTAATAAAATGACGCAGTCGTTGCGGCAGACGAACCTCAAAAGGGAGCAGGCCGAGGATAACCTGAAGAGAGCGCTCAAGATCAAAAGCGAATTTACCTCGACGGTCTCCCATGAGCTCAAGACACCCCTGGCCGCCATCAGGGAAGGGGTCCAGTTGGTCGTCGACGGCAGCTTGGGGCCCGTGAACGCCGAACAGAAAGATTGTCTCCAGATCGTCAAGGGCAATATTGAGCGGCTGGTGCGGTTGATCAACGATATCCTTGATTTTCAGAGGCTGGAATCGGGGAGGATGGCTTTTGATATGAAGCCGAACGATCTCCACGCTTTGATCCGGGAGGTCGTCCAGACGATGGCCTTCTCGGCCCAGAAGAAGGGGCTGGACCTTTCGATGCGCCTGGGGCCCGGACCTCTCGTTTGTCTCTTCGACCGGGACAAGATCGCGCAGGTCTTGAGCAATATCCTGAGCAACGCCATCAAGTTTACCGAAAAGGGAAACGTCGTGGTTTCTGCGTCCAGCCGCGGCCCCCATGTGTTGGTGTCCGTCGAAGACACAGGCATAGGCATTAAGCGGGAGGATATCCCTAAGCTTTTCCAGCGGTTTGCCCAGATCCAGGAAAAGGGATATCGCAAGACCGGCGGGACAGGCCTTGGTTTGGTCATTTCGCGAGAGATCATCAAGCATCATCAGGGCGACATCTGGATCGAGCCGGGAAAACACCAGGGCGCGGTCGTGTGTTTCACCCTGCCTTTACAACAAAACTCCTCTGCCCATGCCTAAGAAGATCCTCATTGTCGACGACGAAGCGGATATCCAGAAACTGGTCGGCCTGCGGTTGCGCAAGGCGGGCTACGACGTGGAGGCGGTTGGCAGCGGCTTGGCTGCCATTGAGGTCATCAGGCTCCAGAAACCGGACTTGATCCTTTTGGACCTCCGCTTGCCCGGCGTCGACGGTTTCAAGGTATGCCGGCAGGTCAAGGAAGACCCGGCCTTGAAAAAGACCCCCGTCATCATTTTTACGGCCATCCATCCCGAGGCGATCATACAGCAAATCAAGCAATGCCAGGCCGACGACTTCATTCTTAAACCGTTCCAATCCGATGATCTTTTGGAGAGAATACGCCAATGTCTGGGAGAGAAACAGGACGCCGCGGGAGAGTGATATGAGACGTCTGTCCGCCGTGCGGGGGATAGGGTTGCTGTTTTTTTTCTGTTTTTGTGCGCATGTGTTCGCTGCCGGCACCGATGTGTCCGCCGGCGGCCGGACGGTGACGACAAAAGTGGGGGAGGTCTTTGTGATCGCCCTTGATGCCAACCGGACCACAGGGTACCAATGGGTGTTGGCGCGCCCCCTCAACAAGAAAAAGGCCGAATTCATCTGCAGCAAATACAAGAAACTGTCGGACGGCCGCGCCGGCGAAGCAGGGGAGGATCTTTTGCTCTTTAAGGCCCTGGGTCCCGGCAAGATAAAGATCTATCTCAAATACGTCCGCCTTTGGGAGGAGGATAAAAAACCGGCCCGGAAGGCCGTCTACACCGTGATCATCCGGCCGCTGCCGGCGGCATGACCGCGCGTTTTCCTTTTTGTATCTTCCCTCCTGGCCGCCTTTTGTTTTTGTTGAGTCCAAAGAAAAATATTCCTTGTCTTTTGTATGCACATAGATATAATAGTATGCAGAAATATATGATTATATGCAAGAACATATAATTATATGTATTTGCATACAAAAGAATGTCGTCCTGCCATGATTGAATTGACCAAAAACAAGATCCGTCTTCTGAAACTCTTTTACACCCATCCCGACGAAGCGTTCTATATGCAGCAGATCGGGCGCATGCTCGGCAAGAAGCCCGGCGTCTTCCAGAGGACCATCAATGGCTTGGAGAAAAAGGGGGTGCTGGTCAGTGAATACAAGGCCAATGCCAGGTTTTTCCGGGCCAACACCAAGTCTCCTGTTTATGCGGAGCTGCGGGAATTGGTGATGAAATATGAGAAGCTCTTCAAAAAAGGGCTGGGTGTCGTGGTCGTCTTGGGCATCGCCTCATGGCTTACGTGCGTGCCGGCACAGGCAGGCGAACAAGAGCAAGCGCCGCCGCGCAAGGCCATGACCATCGAGGCGGCGATCAGCACGGCCTTTGAGCATAACAAGAACATCCTGATCCAGGAGAAAGAAGTGGATGCCGCCAGGGCCCAGATCCTGGACGCCAGGAGCGTTTTTCTGCCGCAGGTGAACGTTGAAGGCAGCTACGCGCGTACAGGCTCTGTCCCGAAGGCCATATCGTCCGTCTCCAGCAAGAAAGATTATGGTGTTTATGTCGGCTATGAAAACGACAACCGATGGGGCGTTACTGTCGATCAGTCTATCTATACCGGCGGCGCCAACACGGCGAATTTAAGGCAGCAGCAGTTGGGCCTGAAGGTCCAGGAAGAGACGCTCAGGGCGCTCAAGTTGGATACGGAATTCGAGACCAAGAGGCTGTTTTTCGGCTTGCTGTTGGCCTACGAGATCGCGCGCATCGCGCAGGACCTGCTCGACCAGGCCGCGGCCCATTATGAGGACGTCAAAAAGAAGTACAAGGAAGGCACGGCGTCGCGTTTCGACCTTCTCCAGTCCAAGGTCCAGGTGACAAAGGTGATGCCGGAGCTGATCCGCGCCAAGAACGCCATCCGTCTGACGAGGGCGGATTTAAACAAGGAATTGGGACTGGGTGTCTATGATCCTTTGATGGTCGAAGGCAAGCTTATCTATCAGCCGATCGCCGTCAACGAAGAGGAGTTTTTGGCAAAGGCTTATGTCCATAGGCCGGAGATGATTTTGAAACTCCTGGGCATTGATATTGCCAAGTGGTCCATCACGGCGGCCCGCGCCGGATACCGGCCCCAGGTGAACTTGGGCGCCGAGTATTACTATCGTTCGGACGATTACTCTGATATGTTCAACCAGCAGCACAATAACTGGGACGTGGGCGTCTCCGTCCGCGTCCCCATCTTCGACGGTTTTTCGTCATTGGCCAAAGTCCGGGAAGCCAAGGCCCGTTACGCGCAGTCCCAGTTAAGCCACGAGGATGCGGCCGACCAGACCGCCCTCTTGATCCGCCAGGATTGCCTGAATTTGCGTGAGGCGCAGGCGATCATCGATTCTCAGAAAGACAGTGTCTCCGAGGCCAAGGAGGCGCTGCAGATCGCCGTCGTCAGCTACGACAACGGCGTAGGGACAAACCTGGATGTCCTGGATGCGCAGGTGTCTTTGGCCCAGATCGAACAGACCCTTGCCGAAGGGGTCTATGATTATACGATGGCCCAGGCGGCCCTGGACCGCGATATGGGCCGGTTGACCGTCGAAGAGAAAATTTCAAACGGCAAGAAATCGGGCGTGCCCGGCGAGGTTCCTTCCAAAGCGGAGAAAAAGACATGAAGATACCGAATATACCGAAGAAAATGAGGATTGTTGCGCTCGCCGGTCTTGTGGCGTTGATCGCGGTTTTTTCTTATCTCTACGGCGTTACCCAGCAGGAGAGGGATGCCAAGCTCCTTAAGGTTTCCGGCACGATCGAGGGCGACGACGTCCGTATTTCTTTTAGGGTCGCCGGCCAGATCCTGGAGCTCCTGACGGATGAGGGCAAGGTCGTCAAGGAAGGCGATATCGTGGCGCGCCTGAATACCGATGAGTTGACCAAGGTCAGAGACAATGCCAGGGCCACGCTCAACGCCGCCGAATACCAGTATTCCTTAGACAAGCTGGATTATGCGCGCGCCGAGAACCTCTGGAAGGCCGGTTCCATCTCGACCCAGAAACGCGACGAGGCCAAGACCAAGAACGATTCGAGCCGCGCCAACGTCGAGAAGGCGAAGGCGGACCTTGAGCTGGCAGAGACCCGCCTTGGTTTTGCCGAGCTCGTCGCACCCTTGAACGGCTATGTCCTGGTCAAGAGCGCCCTGGCGGGCGAGGTGGTGCAGGTCGGCGCGCCGGTCTTTACGGCCATAGATCTCAACAACATCTGGGTGACCGCCTACATCAACGAAACGGACCTGGGCCGCGTCAAGCTCGACCAGGAGGCCTACGTGATGACGGACACCTACCGCGGGAAAAAATACAAAGGCAGGGTCTCGTTTGTCTCCAGCCAGGCCGAATTCACGCCTAAATTCATTCAGACGACCACCGAGCGGGTCAAGCTTGTCTACCGCATCAAGGTCCGGG
>CAYYFL010000001.1:0-175146 GCA_964471325.1 uncultured Planctomycetia bacterium | reverse complement strand
AAGGGTAGACCTCCGCATTCCACATAGCGGAGGGTCTAATTCCGCCAGAGGCGGAATTGCGGAATTAAGGAAATTAACCTGACTCCTTGCCTAAGCGCTTGTTCATTTCACTCACAAACGCCAGAGGCGTTCGTGAAATGAACTAACGCAGGCTTCGGAGTTAATTCCGCCAGGGGCGGAATTAAGGAGGAATGTTTTATGAAAATCTTTTATGACAACGATGCGGACCTTTCCTATTTGAAAGGCAAGAAGATCGCGATCATCGGCTACGGGATCCAGGGCCGCGGCCAGGCGCTGTGCCTGCGCGACAGCGGTTTGGATGTCGTGGTTTCCGAGATGGCGGGAACGCCCAATTTTGAACTGGCCCAAAAAGATGGTTTTACTCCCGTGAGCGCGGCCGAGGCCGCGGCCCAGGCGGATGTCATCCAGATCCTGACACAAGACCATGTGCAGGCCAAGGTGTATACCGATGCCATTAAGCCGAACCTGAAAAAAGGCAAGGTCCTTGTTTTCTCGCACGGTTTTAACATCCGCTTCAAGCAGATCAAGCCGCCGAAGAATATCGATGTCATCATGATCGCGCCCAAGGGGCCCGGGGCTCTCGTGCGCCGCATGTACGAGGAGGGTAAGGGCGTGCCGTGTCTCGTCGCTGTCCATCAGGACGCGTCCGGCAATGCCTTGAAGATCGCTCTCGCTTATGCCAAGGGGATCAAGGGCACGACGGCGGGCGTCATCGAGACGACGTTTGCCGAAGAGACGGAAACAGACCTGTTCGGCGAACAGGCCGTTCTTTGCGGCGGCGTCTCTGAATTGATCAAGGCGGGCTTTGACACGCTGGTCGAGGCGGGCTACCAGCCGGAGATCGCTTATTTCGAGGTTTTGCATGAATTGAAGCTGATCACGGACCTGATCCAGGAGCGCGGTATCTCCGGGATGAGGAGAGGTGTTTCCAACACGGCCTGTTATGGCGACCTGTCGCGCGGCCCGCGCATCATCACCCAGAAGACGCGCAAAGAGATGAAGAAGATATTGAAAGAGATCGTCAAAGGCAAGTTCGCCAAGGAGTGGATTGCCGAAAACGTTGCCGGACGTCCGAATTTTGACCGTCTGCTTAAAGAAGGCGACGAGCATCTGATTGAAAAAGTGGGTAAGCAATTGCGCGACATGATGCCGTGGATGAAGAAATAGAGGTTATGGATAAACTGATCATCTTTGACACAACCTTGCGCGACGGCGAACAGGCGCCCGGCGCCACGCTCAACGAGCGCGAGAAGATCGAGATTGCGCGCCAGCTGGTGTCGCTCGGCGTCGACGTCATCGAAGCGGGATTCCCCATATCTTCGCCGGGAGATTTCCGCGCCGTGAGCCGTATCGCTTCGACGGTCAAGGGGGCCGTGATTTGCGGCTTGGCCCGCGCCGTCACGAAAGATATTGACGCCGCCTACAAGGCGACAAGACCGGCGCGCGGCGGCGCCAGGATCCACGTGTTTCTGGCAACGTCGAAGATCCATATGCAGTATAAGCTTAAGAAGGCCGAAGACGAGATTCTGCGGCTGGCGACGGAGTCCGTCAGATACGCCAAGAAATACACCCGGGATGTCGAGTTTTCCCCGGAGGACGCTTCCCGCACGGAACCGGAATTCTTGTTCCGCGTGCTGGAGGCCGTCATCAAAGCCGGGGCCACGACCGTCAACATCCCGGACACCGTCGGCTACGCCTATCCGGCCGAGTACGGCGCCTTGATCCGCTCGATCCATGAGCGCGTGCCGAATATCCACCGTGCGGTCATCTCCGTCCATTGTCATAACGACCTGGGGCTGGCCGTGGCCAATTCCCTGGAGGCGGTGAAGTCCGGTGCCCGTCAGGTGGAGTGCACGGTCAACGGTATCGGCGAGCGCGCAGGCAACGCGTCGATGGAAGAAATCGTCATGGCGGTCAAGACCCGCCGCGACAGCTTTCCCCATGTCACGGCCGTCATCAACACGCAGGAGATCTACAAGACGTCGCGGCTGGTGAGCAAATTGACCGGCTTTGTGGTTGCGCCCAATAAAGCGATCGTCGGCAACAATGCCTTCCGTCATGAGTCCGGCATCCACCAGGACGGCGTCATGAAGAAGCGCTCGACATACGAGATCATCGCGCCCGAGGACGTCGGCTTCACCGGCACGAGCCTTGTTTTGGGTAAACATTCGGGCCGCCATGCATTTGAAAAGCGGCTCGCGGAGATGGGTATCGCGGTTTCCGGCGATGAGCTCGTCCGCGCTTTTGAGAAATTCAAGGAACTGGCGGACAAGAAAAAGAACGTCTATGAGGAAGACCTGGTCTCCCTCATCGAAGACGAGATCAATAAGCCCGCCGAGATCTGGCAGATGGCCGCCGTCTCCTATGCCAGCGGCACGCATGTGACGCCCAGCGCGACCGTGCGCCTCAGGAAACAGGGCAAAAGTTTCAGCGTCACCTCGACGGGGGACGGTCCCGTGGACGCCTGCTATAAAGCCATCGAGAAGATCACCAGGATCAAAACACGCCTCCTGGATTACAGGATCGAGGCCGTGACGTCGGGCAAGGATGCGCTCGGCGAGGTCGCCGTCCGTGTCCAGTCGGGCAAAAAGATCGCCATGGGCCGCGGTTCCTCCACAGACGTGATCGAGGCTTCTGCCAAAGCGTTCCTGAACGCCGTCAATAAGCTTGCCTCCAAGAAAAAGGGCCCGGACGGTACTCTTCCCCTATAACCATGATGACGGAAACCCGAAAGCTTTACGGTTTAATAGGCTGGCCTGTTAAACACAGCTATTCGGCTTTTATGCACAATGCGGCATTCAAGCATTGTGGCATGGACGCCGTCTATGAACTTTTTGAAGTTGCGCCGCAGGACGTGGAGACTTTTTTCAAAAAGACGGTCCCGGCAAAGACGATCAAAGGGTTCAATGTCACAGTTCCGCATAAAGAAACCGTTTTGAAATATCTCTCCGGCACTGTTTCCTCCGGCGCAAAGATGATCGGCGCCGTCAATACCGTCTGCGTCCGCCAGGATGGCCGGCTTGACGGTTTCAATACGGACGGAACAGGCTTTCTGAAAGACATGGAAGCGCATGGTGTGGGTGTCCGCGGAAAGACCGTTGCTTTGCTGGGGGGCGGCGGCGGCGCCAGGGCCGTCGTCTTCGGTTTGGCGGAACGGGAGGCTGCGGAGATACGCATCTTTGACATCGACGACTCAAAGGCCGAGGCCCTGGCCAAGAGCGTCAAAAGCTATTATCCTCATGCCGGCATTTCGTGTGTCCCGGCCATAGAGAAGCTGGACATCCCGGATGCCGACATCCTGATCAATGCCACCCCCGTTGGCATGAAACCCGCAGATCCTTTGCTGGTCCAAAATGATTGGCTCAGGCCGGGTTTGTTTGTTTATGACTTGATTTACAATCCCGCCGAGACTAAACTATTAGCGGCGGCGAAAGCTGCAGGGTGTAGGACAGCTAACGGATCAGGCATGCTGTTGTATCAAGGGGCACTGTCTTTTGAGCACTGGACGGGGACGCCGGCGCCCGTCGATGTGATGCGGCAGGCATTGTTAGAGAGGATACATGTTTGAATTGACGCAGGCGGTTTTTGTTTTTCTCTTTGCAGTCTGTATCGGCAGTTTTCTGAACGTCTGTATTTATCGCATGGGCCGCGAGCAGTCCATCGTCAAGCCGGCCTCGCAATGTCCTTCCTGCAAACATCCCATTCGCTGGTACGATAATATTCCCTTGGTCAGCTATATTCTGTTGCGCGGCCGCTGCCGTGATTGCCGCCAGCCGATCTCTTTGCGATATTTTCTGGTCGAGTTGCTGACGGGCGTTTTGTTTTTGATGCTGTATCGGCGTTTCGGCCTGAGCGTGCCGTTTTTTGTTTTTGCGGTCTTCGTTTGCGGCCTGATCGTCGCAACGTTCGTGGATATTGATTTTCGTATCATTCCCGACGAAGTCAGCATCGGCGGCATTGTCGTCGGGCTGCTTGCCAGCATTCTTTTTCCCCAGGTCCACCATGTGGCGACACATCTCTTGGGACTGCGCGCATCGCTGTTGGGAATCGTCGTGGGCGGGGGGGCGCTGTGGATCCTCGGTTTAGTCGGAGATTTTATTTTTAAAAAAGAGTCCATGGGCGGCGGGGACATCAAGCTTTTGGCGATGGTCGGCTCATTTTTGGGCTGGCAGGCGGCCCTCCTGGCCCTTCCTTTGGCGTCCCTTTTCGGCGCCGTGGTCGGCATCATCATCAAGCTGAGGACCAAGGAGAGCGTCATTGCGTTCGGGCCGTATCTGGCGCTCGGCGCGCTGTTGTGCCTGTTCTGGATGGATCGTATCCTGGCGTTTTTATTCGGTTTGTAGGTTCTATTGTTATCGACTCCTCGCTTATACACTTGTAAATTTTTCCAGGACGAGTCGGAAAAATTTCCCGCTGGCAAAACAGAGTTTTGCCGAAGCTTGGAGTTAACCCCATAAGGGGGTAGGCCTCCGCATGGCTCATCCGATGGAGCCAGGTAATCCACATAGCGGAGGGTCTAATTCCGCCAGAGGCGGAGGGATTAAAGAAAGCAGCGTTACTCCTCGCGTAAACATCTTGTCAATATCTGTCTGCGACCAGTCCTCGCAGAGCTCGGACGGGTTCCGCAGAAAGCGGAACACTGGCCCTTCAGATGGGGCCAGGTGCACCCAGATATTCACAAGATACGCTCGGAGTTAATTCCGCCAGAGGCGGAATTAAGGAGATCATATGCTCAGATTTTTGACTGCGGGTGAGTCGCACGGCCGTTGCATGGTGGCGATCCTGGAAGGGATGCCGGCCGGCTTGAAGCTGGATTTAAAAGAGATGAACATGGAGTTGAAGCGCCGCCAGCTGGGTTATGGCCGCGGCGACCGCATGAAGATCGAAGGAGACAATGTCGAGATCCTTTCCGGCGTCAGGAACGGCCTGACCCTCGGCAGTCCCATCGGGCTTTACGTCAAAAACAACGATTTCCGCATCGATGAGTTGATCGCGTTGACCAACCCCAGGCCGGGCCATGCGGACCTGGTCGGCTGCCTTAAATACGGCCATCAGGATATCCGCAATGTTTTAGAGAGGGCCAGCGCCCGCGAGACGGTCTGCCGCGTCGCCGTCGGGTCCGTCTGCAAGCTTTTCTTGAAGGAGTTTGACATTTCGGTCTCAAGCGACGTCGTGATGATCGGCGGCGAGACGGACGAAGAGCGCATGAAGAAGAAGATCGACGCCGCGCGCAAACATCTCGATACGGTGGGGGGTAGCTTTACCGTCACGGCCAAAGGGCTGCCGCCGGGGATCGGAAGTTATGCCGCTGCCGACCGCCGCCTGAACGCGCTTTTGGCCGGGGCCGTGATGTCGATCCCCGCCATCAAGGCCGTTGAGGTCGGGCTCGGCGTCGCCTATGCGCACGCCCTGGGTTCCAAGGTGCACGACGCCATTTATTACACGAAAGACAAGGGCTATTTCCGCCGGACGAACCATGCCGGAGGCATCGAAGGCGGCATGACGAACGGCGAGCCGGTGGTCCTGAAGTGCACCATGAAGCCGATCGCCACCATCGGCAAGCCCCTGGAATCCGTTGACATCGTGACCAAGAAGGCGGTCAAGGCGGCGGTGGAACGCTATGACACCTGCGCCGTGGAAGCGGCAGCAGTGGTCGCGGAGTCTGCCGTCGCCATTGTCCTGGCCCAGGCATTTTTGGAAAAATTCGGCGGGGACAGCATCGCGGAGACCAGGAGAAATTACAAAGGATATACGAGGTCTCTGTAGTCTGCATATCTTCTGTGGTATGAGAAAGTTAGGGCCCTGGCGACATGAGTTGCCGGGGCCTTTTATCGTTAGCGGCCCTCTTTGCGCCGAACCATCATTTTCCTCCGAAAAGCCCATACAGAAGCAAGGAATTGATTGACCATCTTTACCTTATTATGATAAAATTCTTTCACTATGTCGTAGAAGCACTAATGAGATATTCGGCCCTATGCCCGCGAGTTGGTGAGCGGGCCGGGGCACGGAAGTGCCCACGATAACGTGAGATGCTGAATGAGAAATATTTATCTTGTAGGATTTATGGGAACAGGCAAGACCGCCGTGGCAAAAGTCCTGGCCGCCCGCCTGAATTTGAAGCTCGTGGACATGGATGCCGAGATCGAAGCTCAGGAAAAGATGCCGATCAGCGAGATCTTCCGGATTAAAGGGGAACCTTATTTCCGCGAGCTCGAAAAAGAATTTATCAAGCGCCTGGCGCGCGGGGAAGGGCAGGCTATTGCCTGCGGCGGAGGCGTCTTTGTCGATCCTGAGAATATCGAGAGGATGAAGAAGAGCGGCACGGTCGTATGCCTGACGTCGAGACCTGAGACGATTCTGCGGCGCACGGCGGCGGACGCTTCGCGTCCCTTGCTGAATGTCGCGGACCCCAAAAAGAAGATTGAGGAGCTTTTGGAAAGACGGCAGCCTTTTTATGCGCAGGCGCACCACACGATCGACTGCGACGCCTTGAGCGTCGAGGAAAGCGCGCAGGCGGTCTTAAACGTTTTTAAACATGAACGATCTTGAAGCCCTTGTTTTATTGAACATGGTCAAAGGCATCGGCAGCATCCGTATGCGCAGACTCCTGGATGCTTTCGGCCGCCCCGCAGAGATTTTCAAGGCGGCGCCCCAGAGGTTGATCGAGGCCGCCGGCCTGACTCCTTTTCTGGCGCGGGCGGTGCTTGCGGCGCCTGCGCAGATGGATCCCGTGGCCGAGATCCGCAGGGCGGATGCGCTCGGCATCCGCATCATGAGCATTGCCGATGAGGATTATCCGGCGGGCCTGCGTGCGATCCCGGACCCGCCGTGCATCCTTTATGTCAAAGGGGACCTCCTGCCGTGTGATGCTAATGCCTTGGCCATCGTCGGATCGCGCGGGGCGTCGCTCTACGGCCTTTCGAGTGCAAGGATGTTCAGTTCGCGGCTTTCCGAATACGGCCTGACGATCGTCTCCGGCCTGGCCCGCGGAATCGATACGGCCGCCCACCGGGCTGCGCTTGACGCCGCCGGAAGGACGATCGCCGTTTTGGGCAGCGGGTTGGAATGCATTTATCCGCCGGAGAACGAAGGGATGTTTTGCCAGATCGCTCGTGAAGGCGCCGTGGTATCGCAATTTCCTCTGCGCATGCCGCCCTTGCCGCAGAATTTTCCTACGCGTAACCGTATCATCAGCGGCCTGTCCAAAGGCGTTCTTGTCGTGGAGGCCTCGGCGAAGAGCGGCGCCTTGATCACGGCGCGCTGCGCGCTGGAACAGGGGCGGGAGGTCTTTGCGCTCCCCGGCGAGGTCGGCCGTGAGAACGCCTACGGGGTCAATGCCCTCATCAAGGACGGGGCGTGTCTGGTGATGCGGCCCGAAGAGATATTGGAGACGCTCAAGCCGCTCTTGAGTTTTTCTTCGGGAGAATCCAGCCCCGAGGAAGACGCGTCTGCCGCAAGCGCCGGCATATGGGACGAGGAAGATCCCAGGGAGCATGTCCGGGATGTCTGGCAGTCCCTGGATGGAGAGCCCACCCATATCGATAACATCGCACAAAAAACAGGATTAAGTATTCCGGAGATCCTTTCGATCCTGGTCGAACTTGAACTCAAAGGGGTTGTCCGCAGATTTCCCGGTCAGTCGTTCACCAGGAATGCGAGTTGACGCCTTAATCCCTACGCCATGGTTTTGTCTTGTAGACAAAACCATGGCGAAACGGGGACGTCACCCCACGGTCGCCCCTGACTTTCAGCCAGGGGCAGGCCCAGAGGGCAGATCGTGGAAACAAAAAGGGCCCACGGGCAAGACCTGTGAGGTTTCAGCAAAAGGGAGCCATGTCTAAAAAAGCCATTGTGATCGTAGAGTCGCCTGCCAAAGCCAGGACGATCTCCAAATTCCTCGGCAAGGATTTTTCCGTCGTCAGTTCGATGGGACATATCGTGGACCTGCCGCAGAAAAAGCTGGGTGTGGAGATAGACAACGCATACAAGACGGAATACGTCGTTATCCCCGGCAAGAAGAAGCTTTTGGGCGAATTGAAAAAGACGGCCAAGGATGCGGATGCCGTTTATTTCGCGACCGACCCTGACCGGGAGGGCGAGGCGATCGGATGGAACCTGAAGGAATGGATGTCGTTGAAAAAACAGGAGGTCTACCGGGTCGAATTCCACGAGATCACGAAGTCGGCGATCGACGAGGCGTTTCGTTCGCCGCGTGTCTTCAACGAGGACCGCATCCGCGCCCAGCAGGCCCGGCGCATCCTCGACCGTATCGTCGGGTATTTCCTGAGTCCTTTATTGTGGCGCAAGGTGACGCGGGGCCTGAGCGCGGGCCGCGTCCAGTCGGTGGCCCTGCGGCTGATCGTCGAGCGCGAGAAAGAGATCCGCGCCTTTGTGCCCCAGGAATACTGGAGCATCGATGCCGAATTCAAGAAAAAGGAGGGGGCGGTCAAGGACAAGAGGTCTTTTCGGGCGTCCTTGGAGAAGATAGACGACCAGAAGATACAGATTACCAGTGAAGAGGAAGCCAGGAAGATCGCTGCAGACCTCACCGTCAAGGATTTCAAGGTCGAGAGCGTCGACAAGACGATGAAGTCGCGTTCTCCTTTGGCGCCGTTCATCACAAGCACCTTGCAGCAGGACGCCTTTAACAAGCTGCGGTATTCGGCGACCAAGACGATGTTCATCGCCCAGCAGCTCTATGAAGGCATCGAGGTGGGCGAGGAAGGCCCTGTGGGGTTGATCACATATATGCGCACCGATTCGACCCAGGTCGCGCAGGTGGCTTTGAGCGAAGTCCGGTCTTTTATTCCTTCGGCATACGGCGCGCCCTATCTGCCAGATGCGCCGCGCGTTTATAAATCCAAAAAACTGGCCCAGGAAGCCCACGAGGCCATCCGGCCGACCAGCGTCAAGCGTACGCCGAAAGACATGCAGGCGTACCTGACCCCGGAGCAGCTTAAACTATACGAACTGATCTGGAAACGTTTCGTGGCATCCCAGATGAACCCGGCGCAGATGGAGCAGACTTCGGTCGTGATCCGGGCGGACCGTTATGCCCTGAAGGCGACGGGTTCCCGGGTTGTTTTTGACGGTTTCAGCGTCCTCTACAAGTCGGAGGACGATTCCGAGGAAGAGGCTAAAAAAGAACTGCCTGCTTTGGCTGCGGCGGACGCCCTGACATTGGTCAATCTTGAGCCGGGCCAGCACTTCACCAAGCCGCCGGCCCGTTATTCAGAAGGTTCGCTCATCAAGGCCCTCGAAGAAGACGGGGTGGGCCGTCCCAGCACCTACGCGCCGACGATCGCGACCGTCGTGTCGCGGGATTATGTCCGCCGGGAGAAGGGGTATCTCCTGCCCACGGACTTAGGGATCAAGGTGAGCGAGTTGCTGGTCAGCTATTTTCCTCAGGTCATGGACGTCTCCTTTACGGCGCACATGGAGGAAGAGCTGGACATGATCGAGGACGGCAAGGCCGACTGGGTCAAGATCCTGAATGAATTCTATGCGCCGTTCAAGGAGAAGCTGGATTTCGCGGCGCAGGACATCAAGAAAGAAGTCATCTATACCGACGAGATCTGCGACAAGTGCGGCAAGCCCATGGTCGTCAAATGGGGGCGCAAGGGTAAATTCTTGAGCTGTTCGGATTACCCTGCCTGCAAAAACTCTAAGTCTATTTCTTCGGGCGTCAAATGCCCTGCTCCCGGCTGCGGAGGCGACCTCATCCTGAGGCGGTCCTACCGCGGCCGATCCTTCTACGGTTGCAGCAATTATCCGAAGTGCACCTTCACGTCGCGCGACTTGCCTTCGACGGAAGAGACGCCGGCCGCGGATGCACAAGATAAGAACACTTTACCGCCGCAAGGCGATTGAAGGATTGTCCGTTTCTATCGCGGATGATTGCGAACATGTCCGCGTCAGCCGGTGTGGCGTCGCATGAAAACAAAAGACTTTAAAGAAATCCTGAAAACAAAAGTCCTGGTTTGCGATGGGGCCCTGGGGACCGTGTTCTATGAGAGGGGACTATCGCCGGGCCGCCCCTGTGAATATCTCAATATTGCTCGTCCCGAGGCTGTCCTGGCCCTGCATCGGGAATATATTGATGCCGGCTGCGATATCGTCCAGACCAATACATTTGCCGCCAATAAGGTCAGGCTTTCCGTCTACGGCCTTCAGAACGAAGCGGAAGCGATGAATCTGGCCGGCGCCAGGATCGCGCGGGAGGCGGCGGGGAACCGCGATATTTTTGTCGCCGGATCTATCGGCCCTTTGGGCCGTTTCCCCTCGGAACAGGATCTGTCGCAAGAAGATGTCGGCGCCATTTTTAAAGAACAGATATCGGCCCTGATCGCCGGCGGGGTCGATATTTTCGTCCTCGAGACGTTTCAGAGCTTGAAAGAACTCCGTTTGGCCCTGGACGTCTGCCGTTCGGTTTCTTCGCTTCCGGTCGTCTGCCAAATGTCGTTTCAGGAAAACATGGGGACGGCTTTTGGGGAAGATATGCATCAGGTGGTCCGCGAATTGGAGGCGGGCGGCGCAGACGTTATCGGGGCCAATTGCGGCCTGGGTCCGGCGCATATCCTGGAAGCAGCCCGCCGTCTCGCTTCCTTGTCGTCCGGTTATGTCTCCGCCCAGCCGAACGCAGGCTATCCGCAGGTCGTCGAAGGCCGCACATATTATTTGACGACGCCGGACTATTTTGTCCAATACGCGTTGGCCTTGAAGGAGGCAGGTGTGAATATCATCGGGGGTTGCTGCGGGATCGCTCCCGCGCATATCCGTTTGGCGGCCCGCGCCCTCAAGGGAGCGGTTCCTGTGAGCCGTTCCTCGGAGACCTCTACCCTGCACCAGAAAGCCATAGACTCTGGGGCCCGGGGCGGGATTTCGTTATCCACCGAGAAGAAATCGTCAGGCATCGCGGATCTTGTGAGCCGTGACCGTTTTACCGTGATTGCCGAACTCCTTCCGCCGAAAAACGCGGACATCCGCAAAATGGAGGCGGCAGCTGATCTCTTGAAGGCGGGGGGCGCCGATGTGATCAGCGTGCCCGAGAATCCTCTGGGGCAGAGCCGCATGAGCTCCCTCATGGCCGCGGCTTGCGTGAAGGAACGGACGGGGCTGGAAGCCGTTTGCCATTTTACGTGCCGCGACCGTAATCTCATCGGTATCCAGTCGGATCTGCTGGGGGCCCATGCCTTGGGCCTGACAGGGCTTTTGGCGGTCACAGGGGATCCGGTAGGCCTCGGTTCCCATGGCAAGGCCACGAACGTCTATGATTTGAACGCCGTCCAGCTTATCGCGCTCATCGAGAACATGAACCGTCGCATGGGGTTGAATATGTGTGTCGGGGCGGCTTTCAATCCCAATGCAAAAAATATCGACGCCCAGATATCTTATTTGCGGCGCAAGGTGGACGCCGGGGCCCGTTTTGTCATGACGCAGCCCCTTTTTGAAGCCTCGAGGATCCTGGAAATCCACGACCGGATTGAATCCGCAGGCGTTCCTGTTTTTTACGGCGTCCTTCCTTTGGTCAGCAGCAAGAACACGGAGTTTCTCCATAACGAAGTGCCGGGGATTTCCATCCCCGAAGAGATCCGCCGGCGCATGCGGATCGACGACGGGGAAATGGCGGTCCGGGAGGGCGAGGCGATCGCCATGGAGATCATCGAGTCTGTCCGCGGCCGCGTGAACGGGATATATCTTGTTTCGCCTTTTGGGCGCTATGACGTCAGCGCGCGTATCATCAAGGCCTTATCGGTCCGTCGGGATGCGCCGAGTTTCCCCGGACAAGCCGGAGGTGTTAAGTGATCATTGTGACTGGGGCCGCGGGTTTTATCGGAAGTTGTTTTTTAGAAAGGCTCAATCGTGAAGGGATCGACGATATCGTGGCGGTCGACAGGCTTGACGGATCGGATAAGTGGAGGGGCCTGGCGAACAAGCGGATCCAGGATTACGTCGATAAAGACGATCTTTTGGAACGCGTCCGTTCAAACCGTATGCCCCGCGTACGCCAGATCGTCCACATGGGGGCGTGCAGTTCTACGACGTGCATGGACGCGCGTTACGTCATGGACAATAATTTTGCCTATTCCCGGGAACTGGCCCTGTGGGCGTTCCGCAGGAAGGTCCCCTTTTTGTACGCTTCATCGGCGGCGACATACGGGGACGGGGAACTCGGCTTTGACGACGATCCTGTTTTGTTGACAAGATTGCGGCCGTTGAACATCTACGGCTACTCCAAGCATCTCTTTGACCTGTGGATCCGGGCCCACGGATATAGCCGCCGGGCCACAGGCCTGAAGTTTTTTAATGTATTCGGTCCCAACGAATATCACAAGGGAGAAATGGCGAGTGTCTTATGCCGGCGTTTTGACGAGATCGCGGCCGGAGGGGATTTCCGTCTTTTTAAGTCCTACCGCGCCGATTATAAGGACGGCGAGCAAAAGAGGGACTTTATTTATGTCAAGGACGCCGTCGAGGCGATGTTCTTTTTCATCGTCTATCCAGGCAAAACAGGCCTCTATAACCTGGGGACAGGCGAGGCGCGCAGCTGGAACGATTTGGCAAGGGCCCTCTTTGCGGCGCTGGGGCAGAAACCGAGGATTTCTTATATCGATATGCCCGAAGGACTCAGGGGCCGTTATCAATATTTTACCCAGGCTAGGATGGACCGATTGCGAAAAGCCGGCTTTAAGGCGCCTTTCCGTTCTCTAGAGGAATCCGTAGCCGACTATGCCGCCTATCTGAAGGGCAAGACATATTTGTGATGTTTTAACCCAGAAAGGGTAGACCTTCCTCATGCCATTAAAGGAAGGGTCTAAGGAATAGCCATGGAACGCCATATCGAAAAGTTTTTGCGGTATCTGGAGATTGAAAGGAATGCCTCGACCCATACGATCAAGAACTACAAGACCGATCTCCATGAGTTCGGCATCTTCTTGAAGGACGCGCCTGTCGAGAGCGTGGACTATCTGACGATCCGCCGTTTCCTGGCCCATCTCAAGGAACGCAATCTGGCGTCGCGCAGCACGGCGCGCAAACTTTCGTCCTTGCGCAGTTTTTTCAGGTTTCTTGTCAAAGACGGGTATCTCAAGGTGAATCCGACGGACGCGGTCGCGTCTCCCAAGCAGGAAAAGACCCTGCCGAAGTTTCTGAGCGAGACGGACGTCGTCAGCCTGATCGAGGCGCCGGACGAAGCGACGGTACGCGGTCTCAGGGACCGGGCGATGCTGGAGACCCTTTATTCTACGGGCATGAGGATTTCAGAGCTGGTGGGCCTCCGGGAAGACGATGTCGATTTTATCGGCGGGACCGTCAAGGTCTATGGCAAGGGGAAAAAGGAAAGATTGCTGCCTATCGGCGACCGGGCCCTGAAGGCCATCCGCAATTATCTTCAAAAGCGCAACGCCGTATCACGGGCCATTTTTTTGAATAAGAACAAAAAGACGCTCGGCGCGCGGGGATTCCGCAAGATCCTCGACAAATATGTCCGCCAGGCGAGTCTCAAAGAGCATATATCGCCGCACACCCTGCGTCATTCGTTCGCGACCCACCTGTTGAATCGCGGGGCGGATCTGCGTTCGGTCCAGGAGCTCCTGGGGCACGCGAACCTTTCGACGACACAGATATACACGCACTTAACGACCGAGAAACTCAAGAGCGTCTACGAAAAGGCGCACCCGCGCGCTTAAGAGGGTTTACCCCGTTAGAGGACTTCGTTCTCTAACGGGGCGGGTAGGCGGGTTTAGGGCATTGTTGATGCAAAAACGGCCATGATTTATTTTCTCTATGATGTTCTTTTAGCCATCGCGGCCCTTGTCTATTTGCCGTTTTATGCGGTGCGGGGGCGGGTCCACGGCCGGATCCTGGATCGTATCGGCATCTTTTGCGCCGGTGACTGGCAGGTCTCCGAGGATCAGAAGACGATCTGGATCCATGCCGTCAGCGTCGGAGAGGCCAGGGCCGCGGAGTCCCTTGTGCGGTTTTTCCGCGGCCGGCGGCCGCAAACACGGATCGTCGTTTCGACGGTCACTCCTACGGGTTACGGGATCCTCAAGAAGGTTTTGAAAGATAATGAGCTTGCCGTTTTTGCGCCCCTGGATCTTTCGTGGGTCGTCAGAAAATTCTTAAAGGTGCTGCGGCCGTCTCTCGTTGTCATCATGGAGACCGAGCTTTGGCCCAACTTGATCCGTCTGAGTTCTGCCGCGGGTGCCCGTGTCGTTATCGTCAACGGCCGCATATCCGACAGGTCCTTCGCCGGTTATAAGAGGCTTTCTTGGCTGGTGGGGCCTGTCTTGAAGCTCATCGGTCTTTTCTGCATGCAGAGCCGTGAATCCGCCGACAGGATTGTCGCGATGGGCGCCGATCCCGGACGGGTGCACGTCATGGGCAATATCAAATTTGATATCAGCAGCGATTTTTCCAGGCCGGCATTCCTGACGAAGCTGCATACGTTGACCCCAAACCAGATGCTGTGGGTCGCCGGGTCGACCCATGAGAACGAAGAAGAGATGCTTCTGGGGATTTATAAGTCTTTGCGCAAGGATTTTTCCGGCCTGCGCCTGGTGATTGCGCCGCGGCATTTGGAGAGGATCGATAAGATCCGCAGGCTCATACGCGTCAACGGCCTGGAAGCGGTGCTCGTGTCGCGGTTGGATAATTTGCTGAGCGGGCAGGTGGCCCTTCTGGATACGATGGGCGATCTCACGGCGCTTTATGAACTGGCGGATGTTGTTTTTGTCGGCGGCAGCCTTGTCAATAAAGGCGGACATAATCCCATCGAACCGGCTGTTTTCGGCAAGCCGGTCCTTTTCGGCAAGCACATGGATAATTTCAGGGAGATCCGCGATATTTTTATCCGTCAGGGGGCAGCGCTGGAGGTGGGGACGGTGCAAGACCTGGAATATGAGTTGCGCCGTCTTCTGGCAAGTCCCGCCGAACGCAAGACGCTTGGCGAAAAGGCCCGCGAGCTTCTGAGCCAGAACAGGGGCGCGACGGAACGCACGGTCTCTGAGATCGCCAGGGAGATGGACCTATGAAAGGGCTTGAGTCTTTTTACGGCTGCGGCCGGATCACGGCGACATATATCCTGTTATTTCCTTTTTTCTTGGTTCTTTCTTGCGTTTACGGCGTTGCCGTCGTCTGCGCCGCATGGCTCTACCGTCGGGGGGTGTTGGTATCATTGCGGCCGCGGAATCCCGTGATCAGCATCGGCAATATCATTCTTGGGGGGAGCGGTAAGACCCCTTTGACCGAATATGCGGCGGTCCAGTTGCTTAAAGCCGGCTGCCCCTGCGCCGTGCTTCTGCGCGGATACGGCCGGCCGTCAAAGGGGAAGGGTATCGTGTCCGGCGGTTATGAGACACTGGGAGACGAGGGGAGCATGATCCGGGAGAACGTCGGCGGCAAGCTGCAGGTGTTGGCCGGCCGCGACCGCGCGCTTCTCGTGCGGCGGCTTGAGGCCGATGGTTTTCGCGGTACGATCATTCTGGATGATGGCTTTCAGCACTGGCGCGTCCGGCGGGATTGCGATATCGTCGCGGTGGACGCCGGCCGCCCTTTCGGCAACGGCTTATTGTTGCCTGCCGGCCACCTGCGTGAACCCAAAGGCGCCTTGAGGCGCGCTTCCATTTTTTGTTTGACGCGTTGCGACCAGGCCGGGCATGAAGCCGTCGAGACCCTGAAGCGGACGCTCCTGCGGCTGAACCCGGCGGCCCTGGTCGTTGAGACGGTGCACGAGCCGATCGGCCTTTACGATCTGAAGATCAAGACCGGGTTCGAAACGAATGTTCTTCGGGATGCGCCTGTCGGGCTGCTCTGCGGCATTGCCCAGCCCGGATCTTTTGAAAAGACAGTCGCCGGCCTCGGCGGCAAGGTTGTTTCCAGGGCGTTCTTCAGGGACCACCATGTCTACAGCGCGGACGAACTGTCGTTGTGCTGCCGCCGGGCCAGGGAGGCAGGAGCTTCCTTGATGGTGACCACCCAGAAAGATGCCCAGCGTCTGGAGCGGCTTGCGTGCGCCGCGGACCCGGGCATGGATATTCTCGTATTGAAAATAGGCATACGTATCGTAAAGAATGAGGCAGAATTCAATGCTCGACTTCGTTCTCTATATCCTTTTTAGGTCGTGGGTGGGGGTCATGCGGCTCTTGCCGCTGGAGGCGTGGCTGGCGGCAGCCAGGTTTGCGGCAGATATTTATCGCGTGCTGGACGGCCGTAGGCGCCGGCGCGCCGCCGTCCATATCAAGATGGCGTTTCCGGACAAGACCTTTTTGGAACGCAAGCGGATCCTTGCCGCCATGTACCGGAATTTCGCGCAGAACATTGTCGAGACATTGTATCTGCCGTATATGGATGCGTCTTTCGTGCGGCGGCATGTTGCGATTTCCGGCTGGGGTATTTTTCAGGAGGCCGAGGCTAAAGGCAAAGGTGTCGTCTTCCTGGGGTGTCATGCGGGCAGTTGGGAGTTGTCGAATATCGCCTGTGCTTTCCTGATCGGCGGCGGGCGTTACGCGATGCTGGCAAGGCCCCAGGGAAAGACAAAGAAGATCGACGCGTTCCTGAACAATTTGCGCACCTCCAAGGGGTGCGGTGTCATTCGCGTTAATGAACTGAAAAAAATGGTCGAGCACCTTTCACAAAACAAAGTCCTCGGGTCAGTGGCGGACCACGGCGGGCGCGAAGGTGTTCTGGTTCCGTTTTTCGGCAAGACAGCCAAGACGCCGACGGGGACGGTCAAGCTCGCCAAGAAGCTGGGGGCGCCTGTCATCCTGGCTTTCATGCATCGCAGACGCGGCGCCGAGCATGAGATGTTCCTGGAGGCTTTTCATCCTTCCGGCGGCGCCGGCGACGACAAGAGCCTCGCCGCAGACCTGGCCGCCATCAATGCCGTCTTCGAGAAATGGATCCGTCTCTACCCCGAAGAGTATCTCTGGTTCTACCGGAGATGGAAATATTCCTCCCAGCGCCGTGTCCTTATTTTGAGCGACGGCAAAGCCGGCCATGTCAAGCAATCCCAGGCCCTGGCCGGCATGGTCCGCGATCTGGGTTTTGAGACCGAGATCCGCACGACTGAGGTGCGATTCAAGACATGGGCCGCGTCTACGGCGCTTGCCGTCATCGCCCGTATCTTGGGGGCCGGCGCGGCACGGACCTGTCTGCGTTTTTTTCTGGAAGGGCGGACATACGACGAAATCAGCCGGGAAGTTTTTGACGTTGTGGTCTCCGCCGGTTCTTCTTTGGCCGCCGTCAACATCGCCGTGGCGCATGAAAACGATGCGGCGTCGGTGGCGATCATGAAACCGGGCCTCCTGCGTTACAGCCAGTTGGATCTTGTGGTGATGCCCGAGCATGACCGGCCGCCGAAAAAGAAGAATGTGGCGGTTATCGCAGGCTCCCTCAACAGTGTCTCGGCGGAATCCATGGAGAAGGATTACGGGATGCTTTTGAGCCGGCGGCCGCAGGTTGCAGCGGCAGGGCGCGCCGGCAGTCCAAAGATCGGCCTCCTTGTCGGCGGCGACTCCAGGCATTACGTCATCAGAGAGTCCCTGGCCGGCATCCTTGTTGCGCAACTGCGGCGCATCCTGAAGGAGACGGGGGCTTGTCTTTTTGCCACGACTTCGCGCAGGACGGCCGGATCTGTTGTGCGGATGCTGCACGGGGCCTTCGCTTCCCAGGAGAACTGCAAGCTATTCGTCGATGCGGCTCAGGATAATCCGCCGGGGACCGTAGGCGGCATTCTCTATGCCAGCGATATTCTTGTTGTTTCCGGCGAGAGCATCTCGATGGTTTCAGAGGCCGTCGCCAGCGCCAAACCTGTTGTCGTCTTTGAGCCGGAGCGCCTCACAGAGCGCAATAAGGTCCGCAGATTTCTTGAAAAAATGCAGGCGGACGGCTGCATTTATTTGGTTAAAACTTCCGGGATTTATGATAAGCTATCTTGGATTATCGGGACAAAACCCATTGCCGCCAAGCTAGATACGCGCGCAGGCGTTATTGAAGCCCTGAAGCGGGTCATTTCATAAGAATTACGAGTTACAAATTACCGGTTACGAATTACGAATATGAATATTCTGCAGATCTTGCCGCAGCTGAACGTCGGAGGAGTCGAGACAGGGACGATCGACCTGTCCAAATACCTCGTGAGGCATGGCCATCGCTGTGTCGTCGTTTCCGCAGGAGGCAGCCTGGTTGAAGAGCTCCGGGATGCGGGTATCTCTCATTATGAGCTTCCCGTGGAGAATAAGATTTTCTGGGTGATGTTCAAGGCTGCCGCTGAACTCGGCCGGATCATCGAGAGAGAAAAGATCGATGTCGTCCACGCCCGTTCGCGCGTGCCGGCGTGGGTTGGTTTCATGGCTTGCCGCAAGACAGGCGCCGCGTTCGTCACGACGGCGCACGGGCATTACAGCCGGCATATTTTCAGCTATATGATGGGGTGGGGGAAGTATACGATCGTGCCGAGCTCCGTGATAGGCAAACATATGATGGAAGATTTCGGCGTTCCCTTGGCCAATATCCGTCTTATCCCGCGCAGCGTGGATTTGGAGAGGTTCGCATTCCGCGGCCCGCGGGTCCGCCGGGAAAAGGAGTTCGTGGTCGGCGTTATCGGACGCATCACGCCGATCAAAGGGCAGATCTATTTTTTGAAGGCGATGGCGCGCATCCTGCGCTCGGCGCCTTATGTCAAGGGATGCATCGTCGGCAGCGTCTCCCCGGGCAAAGACAATTATATGGAGGAGCTGGAAGTCTGGACGCGCCGTCTGGGATTGTCAGGGGCGGTGAGTTTTTTAGGCAACAGGCGCGACGTCCCGGAAGTCCTCAAAGGGCTGGACGCCCTGATCATGCCTTCCATTGCCGAAGAGTCTTTCGGCCGCGTCGTCGTCGAGGCGCAGGCCGTCGGCGTGCCGGTGATCGCCTCCCGTGTCGGCGGTGTCGTCGAGATCATCGAGGACGGCCGGGACGGTCTTTTGGTTTTTCCCAAAGACGACGAAGCGATGGCGCAGGCCGTCCTCGGGTTGATCGGCGATCCGGCCTTGGCCGCGCGCCTGGCAGACGCCGGCCGCAGAAAGGTGGAGGAGAAATATTCCCTGGAGAAAATGGCCTCGGATACCCTCGCCGTCTATGAGGAGGCCGTGAGCGTCAAGCGCATCCTTGTCATAAAATTCAGCGCCGTAGGCGACGCGATCCTGGCGGTCCCGTCGCTAAAGGCGCTCAAGAAAAAATATCCCCTTTCGCATTTGGTTTGTCTGACAGGGGCCGGGCCGGCGGAGGTCCTTGAGCGGTGTCCTTTCATCGACGAACTTCTTGTCTGCGATCTCAAAGGAAAAGACAAGGGATGGAGAGGATTCGGACGCCTGGCCCGCAAGCTTCTTGCCAGGAGGTTCGACTATGTCGTTGATCTTCAGAACAACAAGAAAAGCCATGTGCTGAGCTATGCCACGATGAGCCCTCATCGTTACGGTTACGACAACGGAAAGTTCAGTTTTCTTTTGAACCATCGCGTCAAAGGCGCCAGGGACCTGATGGCGCCCGTGGAACACCAGTTTCGCGTGCTGGAGATGATGGATGTCGCCTACGACGGTGAGACGCTGGATTTGTGGCCGTCGCCGCAGGATGAGGCTTTTGCGGAGCGTTTCTTGAATGAACACGCGGCAGGAGACAGGCCCGTCATAGGTATCAATATCGGCGCAAGTCCCCGCTGGCAATCAAAGCGCTGGATCGCTTCGCGTTTTGCCGGGCTTTGTGACGCCCTGGAAGAGAAAGGGAACCGCGTGGTCCTGACGGGCGCCGCAAGCGATGCGGCCTTCGCCAAGAAAATCCTGGAAACGGCCAAAAGCCGCCCCGCCTGTGCCGTCGCGCAGACAACGATCATGCAGCTGGCGGCCCTCATCGGACGCTGTCAGGTTTATGTGACGGGCGATTCCGCCCCCATGCACGTCGCCGCGGCCATGCATGTTCCTTTTGTGGCGCTCTTCGGGCCGACGGATCCCAGGAGGCATCTGCCGTCGGGTGTGCGTTGCGTCGCGCTCCAAAAGGGGTGCCGGCCGTGCTATCGGGATACGTGCGCCAAAAAAACGCATCCGTGCATGAAGGGCATCCTTGTGGAAGACGTCCTTGCGGCCATCGAGCAATTTGCGGGGGATCCGGTATGAATGTCTTGATTTTGACCAATCATCTCAATTTCGGCGGCGTCAGCGTCTATGTGCACCAGCTGGCTGCCCTGCTTGTCCGCAAATACGGGGCGAAGGTTTTTATCGGCTCGCGCGGGGGAGACCTGGAAACAGAGCTTGAACGCGACGGCATCAAGCATATCCGCCTGCCGTTGACGACCAAGTGCGAAGTGAGTCCCAAGGTTTTTGTGTCAGCGCTCAAGCTCAGGGGGCTGGTTCGGCGCGAGAAGATCGACGTGATCCATGCCAATACCCGTGTCACGCAAGTCTTGGGGGCCCTGGTGTCCCTGTTGACCCGCAGGCCCATGGTGACGACATGCCACGGGTATTTCAAAAGGCGCCTGGGCCGCGTGCTCATGCCGTGCTGGGGCCGCCGGGTGATTGCTATCAGCGACCAGGTTCGGGACCACCTGGCCTATGATTTCGACGTACCGACCGACAGGATCGATCTGGTCTATAATGGCATTGATCCGCAGCGGTTTGTCCCGCAGGACGCCGCCGCGGTCGCCGCGCAAAAACAGGCCTGGGGTGTCGAGACGGACAAGAAGGTGGTCGGTCATATCGGCCGGCTTTCTTCCGTTAAGGGGCAAAAATATATGCTGTTGGCGGCCGGTATTCTTCGGGGCCGGCATCCGGAGCTTCGGTGGGTGATTGTCGGTGACGGAAAGGAAGGAGTGCATCTGCAGAAGCTCGTGGCCGAAAAGAAACTTGGAGATATCGTGCGTTTGTGTCCGTCGGCGGGTAATACATCTTTGGCGCTGGCCGCCATGGATGTTTTTGTCATGCCTTCCCTGCAGGAAGGGCTTGGGATCTCGATCCTGGAGGCTCAGGCCCAGGGGGTGCCTGTCGTGGCGTCGCGCGTCGGGGGGATCCCGACGGTCATCGAAGACGGCGTTACGGGGCTCCTGGTTTCGCCGGGCGATCCTCCGGCCATTGCGGCCGCTGTTGAAAAATTACTGGAGGACCGTTCTCTGGCAGAGGCGGTCGCCTCCAGGGCCAAAAAGAGGGTCGCCGAAGCATTTACGCTGGATTCCATGACGCAGAAGACCCGGGCCGTCTATCAATCCGTATTATGAAAAAGATTCTGGCGCGAGCCGCTGTTTATCTGCTTGTTTTTGTCCTGACGGGATTCGTCGTTTTCTGTGCGAACATTTTTTATGGCGGTCCCAGCGCCTCGATCTTGATGTATCATAGTGTCGGCGCTCCCAACGGTCAGACGACCTGTCTGGATGTCTCAGAGCAAGATTTCGCGCGCCAGATGGCGTTTTTGCATGCCTGCGGGTTTCATGTGGTCCGCCTTGCTGATCTGGCCGTCCTCTTGAAACGGGGAGAAAAGGTGAAGGCGGGGACGGTCGTCATCACCTTTGACGACGGCTACGACAATAATTACACCAAGGCTTTTCCGATCCTGAAAAAATACGGTTTCCCTGCGACGATATTCGTGATTGCCGGCCGCCTGGGAAAAGATTATGATGTGGCCAAAGGGGTCCCGGGCCGTATCGTGACGCCGCAGATGATGCAGGAGATGGTTGCCTCCGGACTTATTGATATCGGTTCCCATACGACAAGCCATTATTATCTGCCTGGGATCCACGACGCATCCCTTCTCTGGGAGGAGCTTCGCGGTTCCAGGACATTCCTGGAGGCGGTCGTCGGAGCGCCCGTCGTTTCTTTGTCGTATCCCCTCGGAGGTTATAGGCGTTCAACCGAGGAAATGGCGCGCCGGGCGGGTTACGAGGTGGCCGTCGCAACCAGCAAGAAGGACGGCGGCATGGATACGGATCTTTTCGCCCTCAGGCGCATCAGGATCTCGAAGTCCTCGCGCCATATGTTCGTATTTTTCCTGGAGGTCAGCGGCTATTACCCGCGCCTGAAAGGGTTTTCGCGATGAACATATTCCGAAAGAAACAATCGCCATTTTCCGCCCAGGAACGCATCGTGATCGTCGAGGTCAATTGGCTGGGAGACGTTCTTTTCTCGACGCCGGCCATACGGGCGATCCGCAAGAAGCATCCTGGCGCCTATATGGCCGCCCTGGTGGTGCCGCGCTGCAAGGTTCTCCTTTTGGGCAACAATTATCTTGATGAGGTGATTGCCTTGGATGAGGAAGGACGTTACAAGGGGTTTGGCGGCAAACTGCGGCTTGCCCGGGATCTCAAGGTCAGACATTTTAACATCGCGTATATCTTCCGTCCGTCCCTGACACGGACGCTGTGTCTTTTTTTGGCGGGCGTGCGCCGGCGCATCGGCTTCGCCACGAAAAAGACGGCTTTCCTCTTGACAGAGAGGGTCGTTTTTCCGAAAGAAAAGATGCACCGCGCCGATATTTATTATTATCTCGTCACGGGCTCCAGGATTCCCTCCGGCGAGCGTTATTGCGATTATTTCGTTTCTCCCGATGATAGGGATTTTATCGAGGATTTCTTAAGGAAACACCGTCTGGGGCAGGAGAAGAACCTTGTTACGCTCCACGTGGGCGGCAACTGGGATCTTAAGCGTTGGCCGAAGGAGCGTTTTGCCCAGCTGATCGATGTCCTGAAGGAAAACTACCAGATGGATGTGGTCATTTCGGGGGCTTACAGTGAATACGGTCTGGCGGAAGGGATCGCTTCCCTGACGCGTTCCAAACCGTTTATCGCCTGCGGATTGACGACGCTCAAGCAGCTGGGCGTCCTTTTCCAGAAGAGCAGCATCGTGATCTCTGCGGATTCCGGCCCTCTGCATGTGGCCGCCGCCGTCGGGGCGCGCGTCTTGTCTCTTTACGGCCCGACCTCGCCGGAATTAACGGGTCCCTTGAGCCGCGACGAACTTCCGATCCTGTGCGGACGCCAGGCCCCTGCTTGCCAGGTCCCATGTTATAACCTGGAATGCAAGGATAATGTGTGCATGAGTTCGATCACCGTCGAGCAAGTTGTCGGCGAACTGGAGAAGCGCGGATGGCTGAAGGCCAGGCAGTAAAGAAGATCCTTTACATTACCATGAGCAACCTCGGCGACGCCGTGATGGGGCTGCCGGCCTTTGATTTTCTGAGACGGGAGTGTCCGGCGGCGCGCATCACCGTTGTCGCCGCGCCGCGCACCAGGGATCTTTTTGAACACCATCCCGATGCGGCGGAGCTGATCGTTTTTGATAAGCATGCCCCGCTTAAAGAAAAGATCGCGCTCTACCGGAGGTTAAAAAAAGAGGGATTCGATGTCGTTGTTGACCTCAAAAATACTTTTTACCGTTGGGCCTTGAGGTCCCGCTACAAAAACTCCCTGCACAACCGTTATCCTTCCTGGGCGGTGCATTTTTATCAGAAGCATCTTTTTAAGGCCGTCAGCGCTCTACGGGGGCCGGCTGTCAGCGCCGATGAATTCAAGGGGCTGGATGGTCCCCGCAACCCCTCTTTTATCGCCCACAAAGATAGTGATGCCCTCTTGGAGCTGTTGAAACAGGAAGGGATGGGCGCCGGCGATGAATTTGTCCTGATTGTGCCCGGGACGCGCAGCAGTCTTAAGCAGTGGTCCGCCGGCGGGTATGCAGAGGTGATCGGGGAGTTCCAAAAAAAATATGGCAAGACGGTCGTCGTGGCCGGCGGCAAGGGCGACGAGGTCTTTGTCGGCGAGATCTGCGCACGGGCCTCGTCGCCCGTCGTCAATCTCTGCGGCCGCACGAACCTGGGAATGCTTTGCGCGCTGATCATGCGCGCCGAGATGGTCGTCGGAAGCGACTCAGGCGCCCTCCAGATCGCAAGCTACCTCGACCGCCCCACCATCGGCATCTATGGCCCGACGGATGAACGCCTTTACGGGCCATGGTCGTCCCGCAGCATTGCCGTACGCAAGAACGTTCTTTGCGGGCCCTGTTCTCAGGCCGCCTGTGCCACAGGGGCCCATGCCTGCATTCAGACCATAACGCCTTTTGATGTGCTCCTGGCCGTGCGGTTGATGATGGAAGGCAAGGAGGAGAGGTTTTGCCGGGAACGCTACAAGCGTATCCTCGTTGTGCGCACGGACAGGATCGGCGATGTGGTCCTTTCGACACCCGTGATCAAGGTTCTGCGCGAGCATTTTCCTTCGAGTTTCATCGCGATGATGGTCGCCCCCTGCACCCGCGAGATTGTGGAGGGTAATCCCTATCTGGACCAGGTGATCGTGTTTGACAAAGACCGGGCCCAGCGGGGTTTCTGGTCGACGCTGGCGTTCAGCCGTTATCTGGCGCGTCTGTCTTTCGATGCCGCCATCGTATTGCATCCGACGCTGCGCGTTCATCTGTTGATGTTTTTGGCCGGCATCGGCGAGCGCATCGGTTATGACCGCAAAGGGGCCTATTTCCTGACGCAGGCCTTGCCGCACAAAAAGCAGGAAGGGGCCAAGCACGAGGTCGAGTATAATTTCGATCTCCTCAAGGCGCTGGAGATCGGCGATGTTTCACAGGAGCTTTACATGCCTTTGAAACAAGAATCGGATGAATTTGTTGCCGATTTTTTGATGCGCCTAGGCGTCGGCCAAAAAGACCGTCTGGTCGCCGTGAACCCGGCGGCCAGCTGCCCTTCCAAGCTTTGGCCGGTGCAGAAGTTTGCCGGCTTGATCGACAGGGTCCAGAAAGAACTCGGCATCAAGGTTATAGTGGTCGCCGATGCCGCCCACCGGTCTGTTTCCGAACAAATATTCAATCTGGTCCGGACCCATCCCTTGGACGGAGCCGGGCAGTTTTCCCTTTCTCAGCTGGCCAGTCTTTTCAGACGTTGCGATCTTTTGATTTCCAATGATTCCGGGCCTGTGCATGTTGCCGTTGCCGTCGGGACGCCTGTCATTTCCATCTTCGGCCGCAATCAGGCGGGGCTGAGCCCGCGCCGCTGGGGGCCCATCGGTCCTCGCGACGTCGTGGTGCATAATCCCCAGCCGTGCTTCCCGTGTTTGGCCCACGATTGCCGTAAAGGCTTTGCCTGTCTTGATTCGATTGGCATCGAAGAGGTGATGGGGCATGCGCGAAGAATTTTGAGGGAAGAGAAGGCGAATCCCGCCAGAGGCGGAGAAAAGTAACCAGACTCCTCGCGTAAACATCTTGTCAATATCTGTCTGCGACCAGTCCTCGCAGAGCTCGGACGGGTTCCGCAGAAAGCGGAACACTGGCCCTTCAGATGGGGTCAGGTGCATCCAGATATTTCCAAGATACGCTCGGAGTTAATTCCGCCAGAGGCGGAATTAAGGAGGCTGTATGAAACAGATGAAGGTCAGCGCAGTGGTGGCATTGGCGGTGACGGTTTTGGCCGTCGTGACGGCGTTCGCATTCAGTTTTGCCAATATGTCTTACCAGGTCGAGCTTACGAGGCTCAAAAAGCTCAACGTCGAATATCAGAAGACCCTGGAGAGTTATAAGATCGTGTTGGATAATATCCGTATGCAGCTCGAGCAGGTTAAGCCGGCGGCAGCAAAGTAGGGATTTGAAAAAAGTTTTGCCGGCCGGATAGGGCTTTTTATTCTGGCCCTGGCCTTGCCCGAAGGGCAGGCCGAGGGCAGGCCGAGACGTGCGGTGGTCGTCGTCAGGGTTCGGGTATCGAAAAAAGGAGGAGAGCATGAAGATAAAAGGGTTGGTGCTGGCCATCACAATTATTGTTGTTTTCATCGCGGGGGTCGGGGTTGGCGACTGGCTTGCCTCTGCGGGTTACCAGTCTTTGGTCGCCCGCATGCAGGGTCAGGAGATGGTCCTGAAGGCGGAAATTGAGAAATACAAGAATGCGATCCGTGATATCAGCGCTACCGTGGTTAAGGCCATGCCTGCAGAAAAGGTTTCGCAAGAAGCGGGGGCACCGCAGGGTCGTTAGACATATCTTAAAAGATTATCCACAAGGGGAGGTGAATCCTTATGCGGTCGATCCTGATGATGCTTGGGGTCATGTTTATGTCGGCGGGTTGCGCTAATATCTGCGAATTCGGGCGTTCGTCCGATGAAACCAAAAGAGTCAATTGCTACGGGCTCATGGAACAGGCCAAAGCGGGCATGACGCAGGCTGAAGTCCAAAAGAAGATAGGGTATCCCGATATACGGCGCTACGACATCAGTTATATGGGCAAGATGTATGATGAGGCCTGGATCTACAAGTTGAATTCGCCGCCGACGATCCTGTATTTCAAAAACGGGGTTCTCCAAAAGAAGGACTACGATTATTCGCAGTAGTTTTTTGGAAGAATCGTGCGGCAGGCGTCTGATTCGGCAGTCTGTAAGCCTATCACGAGGAAGAAGATGGGGGTGTCCTGCGCCGGACAAACATATGTTGACCGCTCCGGCACCCATTGGTATAATTAACTCTTCCAATAAATGGGCTGATGTCGTGTTTTATGGACATATCCAAGCTTAAAACCTATTCCATAAACGCAAGAAAGAGTAAAGTTGATAAATCTTTTTTGGCCAGGCCGCTGCCTGCAAAGGCCGGGTTTCGTTCTTTTTTAAATTCGCTTCCTAACCTTTTGAAAGCAAAAGAGTTAAAGGAAATCGTTGCCGCTATCGTCTGCGCGCGCAAGAGGAAAAAGCCTGTTCTTTTGATGATGGGGGCGCACGTCGTCAAGTGCGGCTTGAGCCCTCTGGTTGTCGAGTTCCTGAAAAAAGGTATTTTCACGTCGGTTTCAACGAACGGCGCCGGCATCATCCATGATTTCGAATTGGCATATTGCGGCCGCACGTCCGAAGACGTCGCCTGCACCATTAAAGACGGCAGCTTCGGCATGGCGCGCCAGACGGCAGAGTTCCTCAACGGCGCCATCGCCGATGGGGCTGACAAAGGCTTAGGATTGGGTGTGTCTGTCGGAAGACGGATCGAGGCAGAGAAGCTTCGTTACAGGCAGTTGAGCATCGCCGCGGCATGTTTTCGTCTCAGGCGGCTCCTGAGCGTTCACGTGGCCCTGGGGACGGATATTATCCATCAGCATCCTTCTTGCGACGGGGCGCGGACCGGAGAGGCCACTTTGCGTGATTTTCGCAGCCTGACGGAAGAGGTGGCGCGGCTCGACGGAGGCGGTGTTGTTGTGAACTTCGGGTCTGCCGTCATTCTGCCCGAGGTTTTTTTGAAGGCCCTGAGCGTTGCGCGCAATCTCACGGGGAGGGTCCGCGATTTCACGACAGTCAATTTCGACATGAATTTTCATTACCGGCCGCATCAGAATATCGTGACGAGACCATTGGACGGCTGCGGCCGCGGTTATTATATCCTGGGACATCACGAGATCATGATGCCGTTTTTGTTCCAGGCGATCACTGAGGCCGGCACCATCTGAGAGGGACAGGGTTCTATGGCGTTGCTGACTCACGAAAAGCTTAAAAAGATCCTCGACGGGTTTTCTTCGTCGCGGATCATGGTCATCGGCGACTTGATCCTGGATGAGTACATCTGGGGGAAGGCGGAGCGCATTTCGCCCGAGGCCCCTGTGCCCGTTGTCTGGGCGCAGCGCCAGTCTTTCATGCCCGGCGGCGCCTCCAATGTCGCCAATAACCTGGCGGCGCTGGGCGCCAAGGTATTTCTATATGGAGTGGTGGGAGAGGACAGAAATGGGGATACCCTTTTGGACCTGTTGCGCCAAAAGGGCGTGGTTTGCGATGGGGTGATCGCCGACGCCGCAAGGCGCACGACGGTCAAGACGCGTATCATCGCCGCCCATCAACAGATGGTGCGCCTGGACTGGGAGAATACGGAACATCTTGCCTTGGATCGGCTGCGGCATATCGTGACGATGGTGGAAGAGAAGATCCCGCAGGTCGATGGATTGATCATTGAAGATTACGGTAAGGGTCTGATCGGGCCGTATCTGTTGAAGCGCATCATCTCTTCGGCCAGAAGGCACGGCAAGATCATCACCGTCGACCCCAAGATAGAACATTTCCGCTATTACAAGGGCGTGACGGCGTTGACGCCGAATGAAAAAGAGGCTTCTGCGGGCGCCGGCATCTCCATCAAGACGGATGAAGACATCGATCGCATCGGCAGGAAGCTGCTTAGGACTCTTCGGTGCGAGGGGGTTTTGGTGACCCTCGGAGAAAAAGGCATGAAGCTTTTTTCCGGCACCGGGCACAACCGCGCTCCTGTGCATATCCCGACCGTGGCCCAGGAGGTTTTCGACGTCTCCGGCGCGGGCGATACGGTCATCTCTGTCTTCACGCTGGCATTGTCGCGCGGCGTCTCTATGGTTGAAGCGGCCAAGATCGCCAATGTCGCCGCAGGTGTGGTTGTCGGCAAGGTCGGCGTGGCCGTTGTCGCCAAGGAAGAGATTCTCGAGGCGTGGCGGCGGTTGAGAGGAAAGTTGTTATGAATTTTGTCAGGTTTTGCGATAGGCGTTTTTGCGAAATCGAGGATTTGTCCGACGACATGTGCATGGAGGGCTTGACAGGATGAATGCCATCGGCGTGATCCCTGCGCGTTACGCATCCGTCCGTTTTGAAGGCAAGATCTTGGCGGACATCCTCGGCAGGCCCATGATCCAGCATGTATGGGAAAATGCCAGACGGGCCAGGTCTCTTGATGAGGTAGTCGTGGCGTGCGACGACGAAAGAATCAAGGCGGCTGTCGAGACATTCGGCGGCAAGGCCGTCATGACGGCCAAGGCCCACACCAGCGGCACCGAGCGCATCGCAGAGGTAGTCGCCGACCTGGACGTTAAGGTCGTCGTCAATATCCAGGGGGACGAGCCGCTTGTCCATCCCTCCATGATCGACGACGTGGCCTATACGCTCCTGAACGTTCCCGAGCAGAATTGCGCGACGGTCTGCAGGCGCATCGAACACGAGGAGGAGATCGCCGACCCCAACGTCGTGAAGGTCGTGATAAACAAAAAGCATCAGGCGCTGTATTTTTCTCGCTGTCCCATCCCGTTCGTGCGCGAAGAGGAGCCGGGTATGCGCGTTCATTACAAGCATATCGGCATTTACGGTTATACCAAGGATTTTCTTTATACCTATAAAAATCTTCCTGTATCGAAATTGGAAAAGCTTGAGAAGCTTGAACAGCTCCGGATTTTGGAGAATGGATATTCCATTCGAGTCGTGGAAACGAAATTCGAGACGATCGGCGTGGATACCCGGGAGGACCTGGAGAAGGTCAAGCAGTGGCTCTTGCTTCGAAACAAGATCGAGGAGAAGAATGAAAACGCGTAAGGTGAGGATCGGTGATGTGGAGATCGGCGGAGGGGCGTCTCTTGTCCTTTTGGCCGGCCCCTGCGTCATCGAGTCCGAAAAAGCCGTGATGCAAGAGGCCGAGCGCCTGAAAGCCGTATGCCGCCAGGCGGGCATCCCTTTGGTTTTTAAGTCCAGTTACGATAAGGCCAACCGGACGTCCTTATTGTCTTTCCGGGGGCCGGGGATCCGTCAGGGTTTGAAGGTCCTGCAGCGCGTCAAGAAGACATTCGGCATCCCGGTCTTAAGCGATGTGCACAGCGCCGACGAGGCCAAGGCCGCAGGCGAAGTCCTGGATTGCCTGCAGATCCCGGCGTTCCTGTGCCGGCAGACCGACATCCTTGTCGCGGCCGCCAGGACAAAAAAAGCCATCAACATCAAGAAGGGGCAGTTTCTGGCCCCATGGAATATGGATGAGGTTATCAAAAAGATCGTCTCCAGCGGAAACCGCAAGATCCTTTTGACGGAGCGGGGGGTGTCGTTCGGCTACAATAATCTTGTCGTGGATTTCCGGAGTTTGGCGATCATGCGTCAACTGGGGTATCCGGTGATCTTTGATGCCACGCACAGCGTTCAGCTCCCGGGCGGCCGCGGCACATCGAGCGGAGGGGAGAAAAAATATGTCGCCGCCCTGTCGAGGGCCGCGGTGGCGTTCGGCTGCGACGGTCTGTTTTTGGAGGTCCACCAGAGGCCGGAAAAGGCCCTCTGCGACGGCCCCAATATGCTGTCTTTATCGGAATTGCCGCGTCTTCTGGAAACGGTCCGTGAGATCGGCCGCCTCGCCGACGGGGCCCGCAAGACCAACGAATAGGACCAAACGATGCATGGGAAGGAAGCGAGAAAAGTTTTAAAGATCGAAGCGGAGGCTGTCGGGGCCCTCATACGCCGGATCGACAAAAAGTTCGATGAGGCGATCGGGCTTTTAAGTGAATGCCGCGGCCGCGTCATTGTGACAGGTATGGGCAAAGGCGGTCTGGTCGGCCAGAAGATATCGGCCACCCTCTCTTCGACAGGAACGCCGAGCCTGTTTTTGCATTCCGCCGAGGCGATTCACGGCGATCTGGGCCGTGTCACCAAGGAAGACGTTGTTCTGGCGATTTCCAACAGCGGCGAGACCGAAGAGGTGGTCCGGCTCCTGCCTTTGATCAAAAAGATCGGCGCGCGGCTCATTGCCTTGACAGGGAATCCCCGTTCAACCTTGGGCCGCCACAGCGATGTGACGCTGGATGTTTCCGTCAAGAAAGAGGCGTGTCCTTTGGGATTGGCGCCGACGGCTTCTACGACGGCGACGCTGGCCATGGGTGACGCCATTGCCGTCTGTCTGCTGAAAAAGAAGGGATTCCGGGAAGAGGACTTCGCTTTTTATCATCCGGGAGGGGCGCTGGGGAAGAAGCTCCTTCTGAAGGTCGAAGATATCATGCGCCGGGGCGCTGCCAATCCCGTCGTGAAAGAAGACGAGCTGGTGCGCGACGTCCTTTTGAAGATCACGCAAGCGCGCGCAGGCGCCGCAAGCGTCGTCGATGCCGGCGGGAAACTGATGGGGATCTTCACGGACGGGGACCTGCGCCGTCACGTGGAGTCGGACAAGAATCTGGTGGTCAGAAAGGTCAAGGACGTCATGACGAAAAACCCAGTGACGATCCCCAAAGACCACCTGGCCAGCGAAGCCCTCAGGATCCTCAAGGATAAGAGGATCGACGAGGTGCCGATCGTCGATGCTAAACAGCGCCCGATCGGAATGCTGGATGTCCAGGACCTGCTCAAGGCAGGGCTGGTTTAAAGACAGTCGGCGGGTTGCGAAAACGAGTCGGACATCAGCACCGGAAAACCTCGATGATTTCGAAAAAACTCCGGGACAAATTCAAAAAGATAAAATTGCTGCTTCTTGACGTCGACGGCGTTTTGACGGACGGTCGCATCATTTACGACAGCGACGGGCGTGATGCCAAATGCTTTGACGTCCATGACGGTTTGGGCGTGGCCCTTTTGGCGCGTATGGGGATCAAGACGATCCTTGTGACGGCCAAGGGGTCGGGGTGCCTGGCGCACCGCGCCAAGGACATGCGCGCGGAGGCGGTCTACAGGATGGACAGAAACAATGCCGCGGGCCATGCCGCCAAGACCGAGGCATATGCGAAGATATTGAAGAAATACCGCTTGCGGGATGAACATGTTTGTTTCGTCGGGGATGATCTTGTCGACCTCTGCGTTTTGAAGATATGCGGCGTGGCGGTCGCGACGCGTAACGCGGTGGCCGAGGTCAGACAAGCCGCTCTCTATGTCACACGGCACCGGGGCGGCCGCGGCGCCGTGCGCGAGATCACTGAATTGATCCTCAAGTCACAAGGCTTGTGGAGAAAAGCCGTAGAGAACTATTTGTGATGGTCAAAACACTCATTTTAGGCCTGGCATTGGTTGTTTCCATGTCCTCGGCGGCTTTTGGCTTCGCGGCGGATTCCAAAAATCCTTCTACCAGCGAGCCTCAGCAGATGGAAGATTTCAATATCGCCGGCTACGACGGGAAAGGGCAAAAGACGTGGGAAGTGCAAGGCGCCTCCATGGATATGGCCGGCAATGATGTCAAGGTTTCCGATATCACGGCCCATCTTTACGGTAACGAGAGGAACAAAGAGAACATGGTGTTGACCGCCGATCACGGCCAGTTCGACAGGGCGACGGGCAAGGTCCGCTTGGAAGACAATGTGCGCGCCGTGACGGATACCGGCGCGGAATTGACGACGAGTGCCTTGGATTGGTCGCAGAAAGACCAGGTTATCTCTTCGGATGAGAAGGTCAATATTTCCCGGGACAATGTGACGGCGGTAGGCGAAGGGCTGGAAGCCAAATCCGATATGAAAGTGGCAAAGCTTGAGAAGGATGTCGTCGTGACGATGCAAGGAAACGGCCAGGCGTCATCGGCGACCAAGACCCAGGGCCCGGCGGAGGCCAAATCGGCCGGGCCGGGGAAAATGACGATCACCTGTGACGGGCCGATGGAGTTGGATTACGAACACCAGGTGGCGACTTTCGAGAAGAATGTGCAGGTGACCGGCGACGAGGACCAGGGGTCGATGGTGTCGGACAAAATGACCATTTATTTCAGCAGCCAGACCAAGCAGATCGACAGGATCGTGGCCGAAGGCCACGTCAAGATCACGCGTGACGGGAATACGTCTTACAGTGATTCGGCCGTCTTCACTGCGGCGGACAGGAGGGTCGTCTTGACAGGGCGGCCGCACCTGGAAATCTTCACCGAAGAAGGCAGCGGGTTGTCCCATGTATCTCCTTGAAGCCAAAGGGCTGGTCAAGAGTTATCATCATCGCCGTGTCGTCGATAACGTCAACCTCGTCGTCAAGCGCGGTGAAATCGTCGGCCTGTTGGGACCGAACGGCGCCGGCAAGACAACGACATTCTACATGATCGTCGGCATCATCCCTCCGGAGGACGGCCAGATCATATTTGACAACAACGATATCACGCGTGTGCCGATCCATGCGAGGGCCCATTTCGGTATCGGCTATCTTGCGCAGGAGAGCTCGGTTTTCCGCAAGCTTACTGTTGAAGAGAACATCATGGCGATCCTGGAGACCCTGCCCATCTCTTTCAGGGAGCGCAAGAAGAGATTGGATCAATTGCTGGCGGAGCTCAAGATCGCACATTTGAAAAAGCACAAGGCTTATACGCTTTCCGGGGGCGAACGCCGGCGTCTGGAGATCACCCGGGCCCTGGTGACGAATCCGTCGTTCATCCTGTTGGATGAACCCTTTTCCGGTATCGATCCGATCGTCGTGGCCGATGCCCAGCAGATCATCAAGGAATTGAAAGAGAAGGGGCTTGGGGTTTTGTTGACGGATCACAACGTGCGCGAGACCCTCTCCATCACGGACAGGGCGTACCTGATCGCCCAGGGGCGCATCCTGATCTCCGGGACTGCTTCCGATCTGATCAACGACGCGCGGGCGAGGGAATTGTACTTAGGGGAAAAGTTCAAGATGTAAGGCAGCGGCAAAACGATCAAGGGGGCAGATGAATGAAGGCGAAAAAAACAAAGACAAAAGAGAACAAGGTGCTTCTTGACATAGAGGTGGCCCAGGAGCAAGTCAAAAAAAAGTACGATGAAGTTTATGAGAAGATCGGCCAGGAAGCAAAAATCCCCGGTTACAGGCCCGGCAAGGCTCCGCGTCAGATCCTGGAACAACAGCACGGCGCCCTGGCGAGAGACGAAGTGCTCAAGAGCTTGATTACGGAAAGCTATGAACAGACCGTCAAGGACGAGGCGATCGACGTCATCGACCTGCCGCAGATATCGGATGTCAAGCTGGAAGGGGAGGTCCTGACGTACAAGGCCGAGGTGGAAGTCAAGCCTGAGATCGCGATCAAGCAATATAAGGGGCTCAAGCTGAAGAAACAGGAGATCAAGGTCGAGTCTTCAGACGTCGAAGAGTATCTCAAGCAGCTGAAAAAGGGCAGGTCCGAAGATCTCACCGAAGAGAAGATGGCCAGGGGCCTGGGATACAAGACGAAAGAGGAATTCATCGATTGCATCCAGAAACAGCTGTTTTTGAAAAAAGAGAACGAGGAGCGCGCTCGCCTGGAAAAGGAACTGATCCAGCAGGTATTGAAACAGAGTTCCTTTGTCATTCCGCAGACGCTCGTCACGCGCCGGGCCCACGAGCTGGAGCATGAGGCGGAGCACCAGATGACCAGTTACGGCCTGCCTCCGGAACGGATCAAGGAGAGGGTCAAGGAATTCGAACCGAAATTCAAGGCAGAGGCAGAAGAGCAGGTCAAGGTCTTTTTGGTCCTGGAGGCCGTTGCGAAACTCGAGAAGATGCCGAGCGATGACCATGTGCTTAACCGCGTCATCGAATTCCTCTTTGCGGAAGCGGAATGGGAGTGAAGCTCTCCTGGCTTAAACGCTCGTAAATTTCTCGCCCAGGTATGCCGGGTGGAAATTTACCTGGTCTGCTGTTCCGGCAGACCGAGCAAGCCCGGAGTTGATTTTGTAGGAAAAATACCTCGTTATAGGCAAAATTAAGGAGGTTTTTATGTTGAAAAACCAGATGCTGGTTCCTATGGTCATCGAGCAGACGGGTCATGTGGAGCGGGCCTATGATATTTATTCAAGGCTGCTCAAGGATCGCATCATCTTCATCGGTACCCCTATCGACGATACCGTCGCCAATCTCGTGATCGCGCAGCTTTTGTTCCTGCAGATGGAAGACGTGACCAAGGATATCAGCGTTTATATCAATTCTCCCGGAGGTTCCGTGACGAGCGGCTTGGCGATTTACGATACGATGCAGTTCGTCAAATGTCCTGTGGCGACCTACTGCGTGGGCCAGGCCGCCAGCATGGGCGCATTGCTTTTGAGCGCCGGACGCAAGGGCAAGCGTTATGCTTTGCCTAACTCGCGGATCATGATCCATCAGCCGTGGGGCGGTGTGCAGGGGGCGGCGGCGGATATCTCCATCCAGGCCAAAGAGATACTGAGGCTGCGCGAGATGCTGGAAAATATCCTTTGCAAGCATACAGGTCAGCCGCTCGACCGTATCAAGAAAGATTCCGACCGCGATTATTTTATGTCGTCAGAGGAAGCCCAGGCTTACGGCCTGATCGACGAGGTGATTGTGCCGGCAATGAAGTAGGAGATAAACAGTTAAACAATTCTTAAATAACCAAGCTCCAAGAAACCTGCCTGCCTTTGGCCTCAGCCTGCCCTCGGCCTTCGGCCAGGGGCAAGGCCAGGGCCAAAGGCAGGCAATCATCAAACAATAACCAATCACTGAAATTCAATAACCAAATAGTACCGTTGTCTGTTTGATTATTGGTGATTCACAGGAGGGTTTTATGAAAAAAAATTATTTATTGACGCCGGGCCCGACGCCTCTTCCGCCGGAAGTCTGCGAGGCGCTTTCGCGTCCGATCATCCATCATCGCACGCCGCAGTTCCAGACTGTCTTGAAAGAGGTCCAGGAAAGCCTGAAGGCCGCTTTTCAGACCAAGAACGATGTGTTTATCCTGACGTCTTCGGGAACGGGGGCCATGGAATCTGCCGTGGTCAATCTTCTTTCCTGGGGAGACAAGGCCCTTGTGATCCAGGGGGGGAAATTCGGAGAGCGCTGGACGGAACTGTGCCAGGCCTACGGCGTCAAGCCGATTGTCATCGACGTCGAGTGGGGGAAGGCCCTTGATCCGCAGATCCTGAAGGATTATCTGGCCAAGGAACCGGCGATCAAGGCGGTCTTTTCGACGTTATGCGAGACGTCGACAGGCGTGGCGTTTGATATCAAGGGTTTTGCCCAAGTCACCAAAGAGACCGGCGCCGTTCTCGTCGTGGACGCGATCAGCGGACTGGGCGCCATTGATCTTCAGATGGATGCGTGGGGAGTGGATGTCGTCGTCTCCGGTTCTCAAAAAGGGTTTATGCTGCCTCCGGGTCTGGCGTTCATCTCCGTCAGCAAAAAAGCCTGGAAGCTCGTCGAAGAATCCAAGTGTCCCAAATATTATTTCGACCTGAAGAGCGCCAAGAAGGCCTGCGATAAGACCGATACTCCGTTTACGCCGGCGATTGGCATCATCATCGCCCTCAACGAAGCGCTCAAGATGATGAAGGCCGAGGGATTTGAGAATATTTTTGCGCGCCACAGGAAGCTTGCGGATGCGACGCGCGCGGCGATGCTGGCGCTCGGCCTTGGACTTTTCTCGACCGATGCCGCCTCGGATGCCGTGACGGCAGTCAAAGTCCCTGCCGGTATCGACGGGGAAAAGCTCGTCAAGACCATGCGCGATGAATACGGCGTGACCATGGCCGGAGGCCAGGGGGAGATGAAAGGCAGGCTCTTCAGGGTCGCGCACATGGGGTATATCAGCGAGTTCGACATCATCCTCGGGATCGCCTGTTTGGAGAAGGTGTTGAAGAAAATGGGGTATGCCTTTGAGCTGGGCGCCGGAGTGAAGGCGGCGCAGGAAGTGCTTTTAAAATAGACGAGACGATCAAGATGGTCAGCGGTAGAACAACGGAGAAGTTTTATGTTTAAGATATTGGTGAGCGATGCGTTATCGGAAGAGGGGCTTGGGGTTTTGAAGAACTCCAAGGACTTTGTCGTCGATGTCAAGACGGGCCTCAAGGCCGATGAATTGAAAGGGATTATCGGGGAATATGACGCCCTTGTGGTCAGGAGCGCCACGAAAGTGACCGCCGAGGTCATCGAGGCCGGCAAGAAGCTCAAGATCATCGGCCGCGCAGGCGTGGGGTTAGACAACGTGGACCTGGCGGCGGCGACGGCCAAGGGCATCATCGTCATGAACACGCCGGGCGGCAACACCATATCGACGGCAGAGCATACGATGAGTCTAATCATGTCTTTATCGCGTAATATCCCGCTGGCGGACGCATCCATGAAAAAAAAGGAATGGAAACGCAAGGATTTTATGGGCGTCGAGCTTTATAACAAGACCATCGGCATCGTCGGCCTGGGCCGTATCGGCATGGAAGTCGCCAAACGCTGTCTCGCTTTCGGGATGCGCGTCAAGGCCTATGATCCGTTTTTGTCCCGCGAGGTGGCGGAGAAGATAGGCGTCGAGCTGGGGACCCTGGAAGATGTCTACCGTGCCGCCGATTACATCACTGTGCACGTGCCCCTGACTGAAGAGACCAAGGGTATGATTGCCGGCAAAGAAATCGGGATGATGAAGGACGGCGTCCGCCTGATCAATTGCGCCCGCGGCGGCATCATCGACGAGCAGGCCTTGGCCCGCGGCCTCGAGTCCGGAAAAGTCGCCGGCGCTGCGCTGGACGTGTATACGGAAGAGCCTCCTAAGGACTGCCCCCTGGCCAAATTCGGCGCCAATGTTGTTTTGACGCCGCATCTGGGGGCATCCACCGAAGAGGCGCAGGTGAATGTGGCCATCGAGATTGCCCATCAAATCTCCGACGCCCTTCTCGGCAAGGGGATCCGTAATGCCGCCAATTTCCCGTCCGTCGACCCGGAGACCTATCACGCCCTGCAGCCTTATATCAACCTTTGCGAAAGGCTTGGTTCTTTCACGAGTCAGATCGCGCAAGGGGCGTTGACCGAGGTTAATGTCACCTATAGCGGCGATATCGCCGCCCATGATACGGCGCCTCTGACCATGGCGTTGATGAAGGGCCTTTTGTCTCCGATGCTCCAGGATACCGTGAATTTCATCAATTCTCTTTCCCTGGCCAAAGACCGCGGCATCCGTACGACGGAGCTCAAGTCCCTGCAGTCCGAAGAATTCGTGACCTTGGTATCTCTGGAGATCAAGACCGACAAAGAGACTCACCGCGTTGCCGGCACCCTTTTGTCCAAGAGCGACCCGCGCATCGTCAAGGTGGATGAGTTCTATGTCGAGGCGATCCCGTCGGGCTGCATGCTCCTCATGCAGAATTGGGACAAGCCCGGCATCATCGGGAACCTCGGCAAACTGATGGGAGAACATAACATCAATATCGCGGCGATGTCTTTCGGGCGGGAAAAGCAGGGGGGGCGCGCGATGTCTGTGTTGAACGTCGACAGCTGCGTGAGCGCCGAGCTGCTGGAAAAGGTCAAAAAACAACCGCATATCCTCTCGGCCAAAATCGTCGAGCTGTAATCCTTAGCACCTGGGAGATTCCAGGGCTTTTCCGCTATTCCTATATAGGGAATGAGGAAGGTTTTCGTTGGAGTTAACCGTGCGAGTATGTATAGGAGGACGCATGTCGCGTCTCTTGAAGATCCTCGGCTGTTTGACCGTCTATATCGGATTATTATTTGTTTTCTCCGGCGCGGCGATCGCCGAAGAACTTAATATTATTTTTACCGGGCAGTCTTTTGCCGCTCTTTATCCTTGCGATTGCCGTGTGGAGCCGGATGGCGGCGTCGCCAGGAGGGCGACCTTGATCCGGGATTTTCGCAAACAGATGAAAAATGTCCTTATCCTGGAGGCGGGTTCGAGCTTGGCCTCAGGACCCGATGATGGCAACACGCAGGGGGAAGAGCTGGACAAAAAACGCAGCGGTATCTATCTGGAAGCCGTGAAGCTGATGGCTTATGATGCCATCCTCGTCGACGGGCAAGACTTTTCTTTCGGAGAGAAATTTATTGAACCTTATACCAGGAGCCTGCCCTTTGTTTCCTCTAATATCTCCGGTTCTTTTGCGCCGTTTGTCATCAGGGAGTTCGGCGATTTGCGGGTGGGTATTATCGGGCTCACTGAGGCCTCCGCCGTTAAAAAAGGCGCCAGAGATTGGCGGGAGCCGGCTGTTGTTTTGCGCCAGCTCGTCCCCGAGCTCAAGAAGAAGGGCGTCGGGATAGTTATCCTCTTGAGCGCGCAGACGCCCCAGGAAGACGAGAAGATGCTCAAGGACATCCACGGGATCGACATTGTGATCAACGGAAGCAAGAACTACGGCTCCGTGACTCCCCGGGAAGTCCAGGGGACGGTTTATCTGCAGACATGGTGGCAGGCCAGGAGAGTGGGGGCCCTGAATCTTAAAATCTCAGACGGGAAGATCAGCCGGGTGGATTTTTCAGCCCCGCCGCTTGTTTCCGGTATTCCCGATGACGGCGCCGTGGCCCTGCTTTTGCCCCAGTGTTTCAAGCCGGCCGATTGCCGGCGGATGCAGGGATTTTCCGCTTCTTGCCTGAACGGCAGTTCCAAGGAAGCGCGTTGTTCCTATGTGGCGCTGCCGCGCGTGACCTTGACGGTGATCAACCCGAAGGATTGCTTGACGTGCCGCGGCGACGCCGTCATTGCAGATCTGAAAGACATCTGGGGCGACATGAATGTCATCTCCATTGACGAGAGTGATCCCCAGGCGCAGGTATTTATCAAGGATTTTAACATGAAGATGCTTCCGGCTTATATCTTTCATAAAGACGCCGAGCAGAGTGATGCCTTTAAGGCATTCCGTTCCAACCTTGAAGAGAAGAACGGCTATTACAGGATTAAGCCGGCCGTCGCCGGGGTGTCTTATGTCGTGGGACGGCAAAGGACATCCCGGACCATCGACGTTTTTTACGATTACCGCTATCCTGCGCTGCGTTCTCTCTTCGAGCTCTTGTCCGCTTTTGCGCATAAGCATCCGGATTTCCAAATCAATTGGCATTTTCTGGCCGTCTTCGATCGCGACAAGGGTTTTATGAGCTTGGGGCCTGCGGCGGATATCGAAGAATTCAAGCGCGTGGCCTGTGTCGAGAAATTCTATCCCAAGCGTGTCTTGGACTATTTGATTTGCAGGACTAAGCAGGTGGACGCCGGCTGGTGGGATGAGTGCGCCAAAGAGGCGGGAATAGATTCCCGCAAGATCAAATCCTGCGCCTTGTCTGACGAGGGTGCCGCTCTTCTCAAGGAGCGTATCCGCATGACGGAGGAATTGGAAATAGCGTCAGGGCCGACATTTGTTGTTGACAACGTCGAAATTTTTGGTATCGTCAATGTGCCGTCATTGAAAGAGTTTGAAGAGACGGTGATGAGAAAGGATGTTCCGGCAAGAAGAGGTTCGGCGGCCGGAGGAAAGAAGTGAGGTCCTCATGACAAAGAATGAGAGACAAAATAAGATCTATCTCTTGGATGTGACCAACAGGGATGGGGTGCAGACATCGCGCATCTGTCTTTCGAAGCTGCAGAAGACGATGATCAATATCCTCTTGAATAAGATGGGGATTGCCCAGTCGGAGTTCGGCTTTCCCGTTACGCGCCACGAGGTCAATTACCTTAATGCGAATTTGGAGTTGGCCGCGATGGGCGTTATTTCTCCTTTGCGCCTCAGCGGTTGGTTGCGCGCGACGAAGGAGGACGTAACGACGACCTTTCGCAACGTGCCGGGGATCAAGTCTCTCAATCTTTCGATTTCCACTTCGGACCAGATGATCATGAACAAATTTAAGGGGAAGCTGGACCATGTCTCCGTTATCCGCGAGATGACAGAAGCCGCGCGCCTGGCGCGCGAACTGGGAGCGGAGACAATCGGCGTTAATGCCGAAGACGCTTCCCGCACCCGCATCGAATATCTTATCGAGTTTTCCCTGGCGGCAAAAGCCGCCGGCGCCGACCGTATCCGTTATTGCGACACCCTGGGGTGCGATACGCCTTTTTCGATCTATGAACGCATCCATAAACTGGCGGAGGCGGTGCAGCTCCCCATCGAGATCCACTGTCATAATGACCTGGGGATGGTGGTGGCTAATTCTGTTGCCGGTGCCAAGGCCGCCGTGGACGCCGGTGTCGATACCTATATCAATACCTGCGTGAACGGGATGGGAGAGCGCGCCGGCAATGCCGACCTGGTCAGCTGTATCCTGGCGATTCGTTATGGCGCCGATATGGCGGGCGCGTATGCCTTGGACGAGAAGATTGATTTGAAGAAGGCCTGGAAGATCTGCAAGTATGCTTCTTACGCATTCGGCGTCTCGATACCCATCAACCAGCCGGGTATCGGCGCCAACGCTTTTGCCCACGAGTCCGGGATCCATGCCGACGGGGCTTTGAAGGACAGGCGTAATTATGAGCTTTATGATTTTGAAGAGCTCGGCCGCGGCGAGCCCGAGATCATCGACACGGGCCGTCAGATCACGGCCGGAGAATACTCCGGCATCAAGGGGTTCCGCAACGTCTATGACAAGATGGAGATCGTTTTCCATGACGATGCCGAAGCGGCCAGGGTCTTGGAGCTCGTGAGATACGCCAACGTCCATAACCAAAAGCCCCTCGTGGAAGATGAATTGCGTTTTGTGGCAGAGTATCCCGAGATCGCCAGAAAAATTTTCACGATGACACCTTAGTGAATAGACAGTAAACAGTAGATGGCAGTCAGTAAAAAACAAAATACAAGAACAAAAAAGAAAACCCTGCTTTTTAAGGTTAATAAGTTTGGTAAGCAGGATAAGTTTTTACTGACTACTTAAAGAAAGATATGAATACTATACTTATCGGACTCCAATGGGGGGATGAAGGCAAGGGAAAGGTGATCGATGTCCTTTCCAGAGATGCCCATCTGGTCGTCAGGTATCAAGGGGGCAATAACGCCGGGCATACCGTCGTCGTCAACGGCGATTCTTTTGTTTTCCATCTTTTACCGTCGGGCGTCCTTCATCCGGGCAAGGTCTGTGTCATCGGTAACGGTGTGGTCGTGGACCCTCAAGTCCTTCTGACCGAGCTGGACCTTCTCAAAAAAAAGGGTATAGACATCCGTGGCCGCCTTAAGATTTCCGAACAGGCCCACGTGATCTTTCCTTATCACAAGATCCTGGACGGCTTAAGAGAGAAGAAGCGGGCCAACAAGATCGGCACAACAGGCCGCGGCATCGGGCCCTGTTATTCCGATAAGTTCGCCAGGTGCGGGATCCGTATGGGCGACCTGGTGAACAGCTATGTCCTGCGCGAAAAGCTCCTGGACAATCTCAACGAAAAGAACGAGATCTTCAAAAAGGTCTTCCGGCATCCGGGCTTTTGTTTTGACGAGATATTCGATACCTACCTGTCGTACGGCAAAAAACTGAAAAACCTTATCTGTGATACGGCGACGCTTTTGAACGAGGCGACGCATGAAAAGAAATCCATTCTTTTCGAGGGGGCCCAGGGGACGTTCCTGGATATCGATTTCGGGACGTATCCTTTTGTGACGTCATCCAATTCCATCTCGGCAGGCGCCTGCACGGGGACGGGGGTTCCTCCGACGAAGATCGACAAGATCGTCGGCGTCGTCAAGGCCTATACGACCCGCGTAGGAGAAGGGCCGTTCATCACGGAATTTCCTCCCGCGCTCAACGAGCAGATCCGTTGCAAAGGACAGGAGTTTGGCGCGACGACGGGCCGTCCGAGACGGTGCGGCTGGTTCGACGCGGTCATGGTGCGCCATGCGGTCATGATCAACGGGGCGGATTCCCTGGCGATGATGAAGCTTGATGTCCTTGACCATATGAAGACGATTCGGATATGCGTGGCCTATAAGTATAAAGGAAAGGTCTTCCGTTTTTTTCCCAATGACCTTGAGGTCATGCAGAAGGCCAGGCCCGTCTATGAGGTTTTCGGGGGCTGGCAAAAAAAGACGGCCCATATCCGGTCTTATAGAGACTTACCGCAGAAAGCCAAAGATTATATCGCAGCGATCGAAGGCCTTTGCCGGGCGCCTGTCGCTCTTGTTTCCGTAGGCTCGGGGCGTGAGGCGACGCTGTTTAAGCCGTAGGCAAAGACGTCTTGGGCGGCAGGGCGGGATCCTTGAGGAGCTGGAATTCCCCGGTCGGATTTTTGAACAAGAACTTTGACTTGACGAAAATCAGGAGCCGTGTTATCTTGAGTTTTGCCTCGTTTTTTTAAACCGTTAACTTTTTGCCTTTGAATATTTTGCGAATATTTTAAAGAGAGACTCCTCGCCAGAACACTTGTTAATTTTGCACCGGAAGAAACCTAAATTTATGGGTAAAATGAAGGAGGATGTATGTTCCGCCTGAAGAATGGACTTCTTTTATTGGTCTGCGCGATGTTCTTTTTCGGCGCGGCCGGATGCACGGTTATTTTCCAGAAAGGCCGCCGGTCCGACATGGAAAAGATCAGGGAGCTTCAAGATGAAGTGGACCGCCTTTCTCAGATCCGCGCAGACTTAGAGGAGCAGTTGAAAGGGATCAAGGGCGTAAGCCTGAGCATGGAAGAGAGGGGTCTTGTTATCACTTTCCTCGACGAGGTCCTTTTCGATTCAGGGAAGGCCAAGATCAAGACGGAAGCTTCTGTTCCCTTGGACAAGGTGGCTTCGGTCATTACCTCAGAGGCATCCGATTTTGATATCGGCATCGAAGGCCATACGGATAACGTGCCCATCAAGTATTCCGGCTGGAAATCCAACTGGGAACTTTCGACGGCGCGCGCGACGAGTGTTTTGCATTATTTGATCGAGAAGGGCGTTTCTCCTTCGCGTCTGGCTGCTATCGGTTACGGTGAATTCAGGCCTGTGGTTTCCAATGATACGGCCGAGGGGCGCAGCAAGAACCGCCGTGTCGAAATCGTTATTCTGCCGCAGCTCCGCAAAGTGGCTCAGGTGCCGCAGCAAGCGGCCTCCGCAGCCGAAGAACAGATGATGGAGCCGGCCGAAAATTTAAAGTGAAGCTGGGCCGAGAAAGGAACGGCGGTTTCTTTGTCGGAACCAAGCGAAACCTTCCATCGCCATGAACCGTTGTTGGTCCAGGGCGGTGTCGTGAACCGGCTGCAGAATGTCGTTGATGGAGCGCTGAGTCTGGTTCAGGCTGGTGCGAGGTAAGATCAGGAACGGCAGGAAGACAGATATGAATCTACGCAAGCAGCAACAGCCTGTCATTATTCTGGTCGTGGTGGTTCTTCTGCTCTTTGTATTTCTTGTCCGGGTGTCGCTGAACCTGCGGAGTTCCAGGCGTAATTTTCGTAACGAGATGGCGCAACGACTGGATTTGGAAGAAGCGCTTGACGGCATGGAGAAGGAACGCCGGCAAATGGTCTCGGAATTAGAATCGTTGCGCAGCCGTCTTGCCGCGGCATCGAGCGAGATCAAGAGATTATCCGAGGATCTGGAGACAAAGAAAAAAGAAGCCGTCTCGGCGAATGCGACCCCTGAGGATTTAAAGAGAGAGAAGAAATCCTCTTCATCCGTTTCTATGTGAACCGGAACTTGCAGCCCATGGGTTTTTAAAAAAGGAGGGGAGAGATCGTCCTCCTTTTTTTATCCGCCTTTGGCGAGCCTCGCCTCTGGCGGGAAAACCTCAGGTGCAAACCTGGGGATGAATGCAGTCAGATGTGCTCCGGCGAGATGTCGCCTAATCGTACTGAAGGTGAGTTTGTTAGGTACCACGGCTCCCCTGTCTGCTTGTCGAAGACAAGCGAGCGGGCAGACCGTGGGGGCTCCATGATGCATATGATGACTTAAGACCGGGGGTGCCTTATGAAGAGCAAGGCCAAAAAAATCCAAAAGACAAAAGTGCCGGCGCCGAAGACGAGGCTGAAAGACAAGCTTAAAAAGGCTTTGTCTTTAAGCGGTATTTCCAAGAAGCAGGTCCTTAAGCGGCCCGGCCGGGCGGCAGGGCGGCCGCCGGTAGCCCAAGGGCAGGAGATCCCCCTGCAGGACATGAAGGTTGAGCAGGCAAAATTTTATACAGGGGTGGTCGAACAGCCTGTTTATCAGAAATCCGTCGTGGCGGAATTGGAGCACAAAGAGCTTGCCTGGCGTTATGGCGAGGATATCCTGGTGTTGCAGATCCGCGATCCCTGGTGGGCACACGCCTATTGGGACATTTCAGGAAGCACGCTTGAGAGGCTTCACAAGGAACTGGGACATTCTTTCGGCGACAGCCGTTGGCACCTGCGTTCTTATGATGTCAGTTTCATCAATTTTAACGGCACGAATGCCCATAGGTTTTTCGATACGTCCATCGATGTGGACGCCGGCAACTGGTATCTGAATTTCGGTTCTCCCGGGACTTCCTGGTGTGTGGATTTGGGCCTTCTTCTGCCGGGCGGCCGTTTCATCACCGTCTTGCGGTCCAATACGGTATCGCTTCCCCTTGATGGTCCGTCTTGGGTGACGGACGAAGAATGGATGATCCCCGAGGACGAGTTCCGTAAACTCTACGGCATGTCCGTGGGCCTGGGGCCCAACGTGTCAAGTCCTGTCGGCAAGCTTTGGCAGGAGCGGCTCAAGAGAGATGTTTCTTCCCGCGGCATCGCATCCATGGGGGTGTCTTCTCCGGTCAAGAAGGGACAGGTCAAGCTGCCTTTCTGGCTGGTTGTCGATTGCGAATTGATCGTTTACGGCGCGACCGAACCCGATGCCCACGTGACGGTACAAGGTAAACCCATCAAGCTCAGGAAGGATGGGACCTTCACGTTGCGTTTCGCGCTTCCCGACGGAAGGCAGGACATCCCCGTCGTTGCCAAATCCGCCAAGATCGACGAGACCCGCACGATTACGCCTGTCGTCACCAGAAAAACGACACGCAATCCCTAATAGGCAGTTTTTCCGTTATTTGTGGTGTTTTTCGCCGGCGAGAGACGCGCCGGCGTTGATGAGTAAAATAATAAAGATTTTTAATCAAGCCGCAGCATGATGCGCAGGGCTGCAGAGAAGAAACCCCATGCCTGCCCTGCCTTGGGCAGGGCGATCACGGGGAGATCCATTTCGCATAAGGACAATAACTTACGCAAGCACCGGTGCGCGTAAGTTATGGGCCCGAATTTGATCCTTGACGTCTATCTTGATGTCAAGGTTAGGTAAGTGTCAGGGATTTCATTTGCCCGGATAATTTACGTCACTGACTGTTATATGGCGGTTCCGTAAATTGTGGGCTTATGAGAAAAACGAGGACAGACGCATGTTTAAAGGCTATCTTTGCATGGTCCTGCACGGGCACCTTCCCTATGTGCGCCATCCCGAGCACGAAGATTTCCTTGAAGAAGACTGGTTTTATGAGGCGATCACTGAGACCTATATTCCTCTGATCGCCATGTTCGAGAGGTTGGAACGGGACAAGATCAATTTCCGCCTGACCATGTCGGTGACGCCGACCCTCGCCTCCATGCTGACCGACAGCCTTTTGCAAGAGCGGTATGTCAAGCATATCAACAGCCTGATTGAGCTGGCGCACAAAGAAGTGGAGAGGACGGCATGGCTTCCGGAATTCCAGAAGCTGGCCGTCATGTATTTGAACCTTTTCGCGCATGCACGCGACCTCTTCGAACGCTACCATCGCAATCTTGTTTCCGCGTTCAAGCGTTTCCAGGATTCCGGGAATCTCGAGATCATCACGTGCGGCGCGACCCATGGTTTTTTCCCTTTGATGGACGTCACCAAGCCTTCCGTGCGCGCCCAGGTCCGGGTGGCGGTTGCCAATTATGAAAAGAACTTCGGCCGCAAGCCGCGGGGGATCTGGCTGCCTGAATGCGGTTATCTACCCGGCGATGATGATATTTTGAAAGAGAACGGGATCAAGTATTTCTTCGTGGATTCCCATGGTGTTCTCCACGGCACGCCGCGGCCGAAATACGGCGTCTTTGCTCCTGTTTACTGCAAATCCGGTGTGGCGTGTTTTGCCCGGGACATGGAATCTTCCAAACAGGTCTGGTCCAGTGTCGAAGGCTATCCCGGCGATTATTATTACAGGGAATTTTACAGGGACATCGGCTTTGACCTCGATTACGACTATATCCGGCCCTACATCCATCCGGACGGCATCCGCATCAACACAGGGATCAAATATTACCGCATCACCGGGCCGGATAACGAAAAGATGCCGTACGATCCGGATGCCGCGCGTGAAAAAGCCGCCGCTCATGCGGGCAATTTCATGTTCAACCGGGAAAAGCAGGTTGAATATCTTTATGAGGCTTTGGGCCGTAAGCCCATCATCATCTCTCCCTACGATGCCGAGCTTTACGGGCACTGGTGGTTTGAAGGACCGCAGTGGCTGGAATTCCTGATCCGCAAGGTGGCATTTGACCAGAAGACGATCCGCATGGTGACCCCGTCGGAGTATCTGGCCGAGAATCCGAGGAACCAGGTGCTCACGCCTTCCATGTCGAGCTGGGGATGGAAGGGATATTCGGAAGTCTGGCTGCAGGGGTCCAACGATTGGGTCTATCGCCATTTGCATAAAGCCTCGCGGATCATGACGGAGATGGTGCGCAGGAACCCGGACGCCGCCGGCATCAAGAGGCGCGCCCTCAATCAGGCCCTGCGGGAATTGCTTCTGGCGCAAAGTTCGGATTGGGCCTTCATCATGGCGACAGGAACGCATGTGACTTACGCCCAGCAGCGGACCAAGAACCACCTGTTGCGTTTTTTCAGGATTGTCCAAGATATTGCGGGCGATTCCATTGACGAGGGGTTCCTGAAAGAGCTGGAATATAAGGACAATATATTTCCGGAAATCGATTATCGTGTCCATCAATAGACTCCTTTGGACATAGCGTTTAGCCGTCGGCAGGTGGGAATTCGGCAGCTAGGGGCTATCTCTCAAAGGGGTAAGCAATGATGCTGGAAAAGCCTCGCTCTCAGATATTTGGGTGTAAGGCTTTTTTCACATGAGGCCCAGACTGACGGAATGAGAATGACGTAAGTCTGCCGGCCGAATGTGATCCGCCAACGTTCTGCGGCGGATGGATCAGCGAGACCGGACGGATGGAGTCGTATCCACATGAGACATAGCCAACAATCGCTTCACGTCGCGATCATTATGGATGGCAACGGCCGTTGGGCCGCGCGCCGCGGACTGGCGCGCAGCGAAGGCCATCGCCGCGGCATGGCGGTGGTGCGTCAGACCATTAAAGACGCCTTGAGCCTGGGAATCAGATATTTGACGCTCTATGCCTTTTCCAGCGAGAACTGGAAAAGGTCGGAGACAGAGGTCGTCTTTCTGATGCGGATGTGCGAAACCATCCTGGCCGAGGAACTTCCTTTCATGATCAACAATGACATACGGTTCCTGCATGCCGGCCGCAAGGAGGGGTTGCCGGGAACGCTCAGAGACATGATCGTCAGGGCCGAGGATCTCACGAAAAATAACAAGAAACTCTGGGTGATCCTCGCCTTCAATTATGGCGGCCGCCAGGAGATCGTCGATGCCGTCAGGCATATCGTTGTTGATGTTGTCGAGGGGCGCCGCCGGGCCGAAGACATTGACGAGAAGGTCATTGCCGGCGCCCTCTATGCCCGCGGTGTTCCCGACCCCGATCTTTTGATCCGTACGTCGGGCGAGATGCGTTTGAGTAATTTTCTCCTGTGGCAGATCTGTTATACGGAGTTCTATGCCACGAACATTCTCTGGCCGGATTTTCGCAAGAGAGATTTTGAGCGTGCCCTAAGAGAGTTCCAGAAACGTCAGCGTCGCTTTGGAGGTGCCCATGATTGAAAGAAGGATTATTTCGGCCGTATCTTTGGGCCTCCTCGCCCTGGCCAGTATCTTTTTCGAGTTTCTTTATGTGGCAACAGTCATCGGGCTTGTGACCCTGGGCCTTTATGAATTTTTCAGCCTGGTCGAGCGCAAGGGGGTCCCCATCTATAAGTATTTCGGCACCATCATCGGCATTGTGATCCCCTTGTCCATTTATTTCAAGTTTGAGCTGACAAAGGGCTGGGAACTTCTGTTCGTGATGGCGGCTTTGATCAGCCTCTTTATCCTTCAATTCTCGCGTACGCAGAGCGACAATGCCGTTGTCGCAATCTCGACGACCATGTTCGGCATTTTTTATATTTCTTGGCTTTTCAGCTTCATGATCAAGGTCCGCATCCTTGAACACGGCATGGCATTGGCGGGTTGCTTGCTTTTGGTGACCAAAGGGGCGGATATCGGCGCTTTTTTGGTCGGCATCAGGTGGGGCAAGCACTCTTTGATCCCCAAGATCAGCCCGAAGAAGACGGTGGAGGGTGTCGTCGGCGGCATCGCGTTCGGCGTCTGCGGTGCTTTGGTAAGCAAATCCTTTTTGCCGCCGTGGCCGATCTTTTCTTTTGTGAACCTGGTCCTTTTGGGTGTTGTTTTAAGTCTCCTGGGTCTATTGGGAGATTTGTCTGAGTCGTTGATCAAGAGGGACTGTGCCGCCAAGGATTCCAGTCACATCCTTCCCGGCATGGGAGGGATCATGGATGTGATCGACAGCCTCCTGTTTACGGCTCCGGCTTTTTATTTTTTCATTCATTATTACACGAGCCGCGCATTTTCCGGACCGACGGTTTTTTAATGAGCCCCAGACTTATGGAGCCTGCCGCAATCGGCAAGCGAACGTAAGTTGTCAGGGCGAATTTTGAACACTAAAATATTATTTGCAGTGAAATCCCGCGCCAGCGGGGAACCCCGTTGCCTGCGAGTGAATTTCTCGCGCGGAGCGCAGGAAATTCACGAAGCGTTGAGGCCATCGGGGTGGATCAGACAGTCAGATGAAAAAAAATATCGTGATTCTGGGGTCCAGCGGGTCCATCGGCGAGAGCGCCCTGAGCGTGGCGCTCAGGTTTAAGGACAGGGTCCGCGTTGTCGGGCTTTCGGTGAATACCCGGACCGAAAAGCTGGCGTCCCAGATGCGCGTGTGCGCGCCGCGCTATGTCGCCATTGCCGACGAAGAGAAGGCGCGGACATTCCGTCCCGCCCGCCGCAAGGGCGTCAAGGTCTTGGCGGGGCGTCAGGGGGTTTGCGCCCTGGCCGCGCTCAAAGAGGCCGATATTGTCCTTATCGCCGTTGTCGGCGCCGAGGCGATTTACCCTCTTTGGAGTGCCATCCATGCCGGCAAGACGATCGCCTTGGCCAACAAGGAATCCGTCGTTGTGGGTGGGGCCCTTCTGGCAGACGAGGCGCGGGTACGCGGGGCCAGGATCATTCCCATCGACAGCGAACAGAGCGCGATCTTCCAATGCCTGGAAGGATATAATGCGTCTATGGTCAAACGCGTGTATCTGACGGCGTCGGGTGGTCCGTTGGCGGACTATCCTCGGAGCCGTCTCGCGAATGTGTCCCGGGCGGCCGTCCTGGCGCACCCGCGCTGGAAGATGGGGCCCAAGATTACGGTGGATTCGGCGACCCTGATGAACAAAGGGCTTGAGGTCATTGAGGCCAAAAATCTGTTTGGGTTGCCTTTGGATAAGATCAAGGTCCTTGTGCATCGTCAGGCCCTCGTGCATTCGATGGTGGAATATATGGACGGTTCCATTTTGGCACAGTTGGGAGTCACGGATATGAAGCTGCCGATCCAGTACGCCCTGAGCTATCCTGAACGGTGGGCCAACAACGGCGTTTTGAGCCTCGATCCTCTCCGGATGGGGAGTCTGGATTTTTCGGCGCCCGATATGGATAAATTTCCGTGTCTGCGCCTTGCATATGAAGCGGCGCGGTCCGGCGGAAGCGTTCCCTGCGTCCTTAATGCCGCCAACGAGGTTGCTGTGGCGTCTTTTCTGGCAGGTCGGTTGACCTTTGGGCGCATCGCGAATGTCATCGAGGAGACGCTGGCGTCTTCGGGGTGTCCCAGCCGGGCAGGGTCCCTTGAAGATATTTTTGCGGCTGATGCTTTTGGCCGTCGGGTCGCACGGGAGAAGGCCCTGAAATACGCGTCGGCTCCGCGCTTGGGCACTTGAAAATTTGTGCCAGGGCCAGGCCGTCGGCCTGGCGCAGCCGGCCAGGACGGCCATCCGGCGTAAATTTTCACGGTCTGCTGAAACAGCAGACTGAGTAAGTGCGGAGTTAACCCAGAAAGGGTAGGCCTCCGCATTCCACATAGCGGAGGGCCTAATTTTGCAAGGAAAAGAAACCCTGTTATAGGCAAAATTAAGGAAAATATATGATTATCTTTATCGTGATTTTGAGCATTTTGATTCTCATCCACGAGCTTGGTCATTTTCTCGTTGCCAAATGGCAGGGCATCCGCGTGGAAAAATTTTCCCTCGGATTTGGTCCGAAACTCCTGTCGAAAAAGGTCGGGGCGACCGAGTATATGCTTTGTCTCGTTCCTTTCGGCGGGTTCATCAAGATGGCCGGCGACAATAAGGAAGAATACAAGGGCTCGCCGGATGAATTTCTTTCGCGTCCGCCGGGCCGGCGTGCACAGGTGATCTTTGCAGGTCCCTTCTTCAACTATCTTTTGGCATTTTTCTGCCTTTGGATGGTTTTCTATCTGGGCTATCCTAAATTCAGCTCCACGATCGGCGAGTTGATGCCGGGCATGCCCGCGGCCAATGTCGGCCTGAAAGCAGGCGACACGGTGACGGCCGTTGACGGAGAACCGGTCCGGTTTTGGGAAGACATGACCAGGCGTATTCACGCAAAGAAAGGGCAGGAAGTGCGGCTGAAGGTGAAACGCGATGGGGGAGAATTCGACGTTGTGTTGACTCCCCAGGCCAAAGAGGCTGAGACGATCTGGGGCAAAAAGGTGGAGGTCGGTTTGATCGGCATCAAGCCGTCGGATGAGATCATCAAGGTCAGGTATGGTCTCTGGAAAGCCTTGATCAAAGGGGCGCAGACCTTATGGGACATGACCGTCATGACGATCAGGGCCTTGTTCTATATCATTATTGGGACGATGTCGTTCAAGGATTCGGTGACAGGTCCCTTGGGGATCTTTTTTATCACCACCAATGCCGCCAAGATCGGTTTTTCCTCCATCCTGCACGTGATCGGTATCCTCAGCATGAGCCTGGCGATCTTCAATCTTTTGCCGCTCCCCATTCTCGATGGGGGTCATATTTTCTTTGCGGGTTTGGAGCGTTTGCGCGGCCGTCCCCTGGCTTCCAGGACCGAAGAGATCGTCAGCAACGTGGGGATGAGTTTCCTGATCATCCTGGCGATATTCATCTTCTGCAACGACCTGATACGTTACGGTTATTGGGATAAATTTTTGGCAATGTTCCAGAAATAACCGGCAAATTGGATGACCGGCTCACCTGTTGACAGGCTGTTATGTTGAAGATTAAAAGACGAAAAACGAGAACGGTAAAGATCGGAAAGGTCAGGATCGGCTCAGGACATCCGATCGCCATCCAGTCCATGGTCAAAACCCGGGCGCGCGATATTGAAGCCTCTGTGCGGCAGATCCGGGAATTGGAAGAGGCTGGTTGCGAGATCGTGCGCTTAGCTGTTGAAAACCTGCAGGATGCGGCCGCGCTTGAGAAGATCAGGCGCCGGGCGGACATTCCTCTTGTGGCGGACATCCATTTTGATTACCGGCTTGCCCTGGCAGCCATAGAAGCGGGCGCAGACAAGATCCGGATGAATCCCGGAAACATCTTCAGGCCGCAAGAGGTCAGAGAGGTGGTCATAGCTGCTAAAAGGGCCCGCATTCCTGTGCGCATAGGCGCAAATTCAGGCTCTCTGCGTCAGCGCAGCCGCGATACGGCCTCGGATCTGGTCAAGGGAGTCCTAGCCTATTTGAAAATTTTTGAAAAAGAAGGGTTTTGTGATCTTGTGATTTCTTTAAAAGGGTCGCATGTGCTTGATACTATAGAGGCTTACAAAAAAATGGCTGTTGTCTGCGATTACCCTTTACACCTGGGGGTGACGGCAACAGGTCTGCCCCTGGATGGTATCGTCAAGTCCAGCGCAGGGATCGGAGAGTTGTTATTTTGCGGCATTGGTGATACAATAAGAATATCTTTGCTCGACCGGCCCCGAAATGAGGTCGCAGTCGCCAGATCTCTGCTCAATAGCTTAGGGTTACGACATTTTGGCCCGGAGCTGGTGTGTTGTCCTACATGCGGCCGGTGCGAGGTCGATTTGTCTTCAAAAGCCAAGCGCATTGAAGAGTGGCTTTTGAAGCGCGCTTTTCACAGCAAGGGGCGCAGCCGTTCCTATAAGATAGCCGTGATGGGGTGTATTGTTAACGGCCCCGGAGAAGCGCGGGAGGCAGACATCGGGATCGCCTTTTCCAAGCATAAAGGGATCTTGTTCAAGAAAGGCCGGATCGTCCAGACTGTCGAACTTAAAAAAGGGGAAGAGGCCCTCTTGAAGCTCCTGGAAGGAGAAATAGGATGAAGGATTTGAAAGAGATCAAGGAGAAGATCCGTCAGCATTTGATCAGCGGTGAATATCTTTTCAATATGAGGACCATGGACAAGGAAAAGCTCAGGAAAGATATCCTCCGGTCCATGGAGTATATTATTTCCGTCGAGCGCCTGAGCGTGGCGCTGGAAGAACGCGAGAAGATCGTCTCTGAGCTGATCGATGAGGTCGCCGGCTTCGGTCCTTTGAGCAACTTGTTGAATGACGCTTTTGTTTCCGAGATCATGGTCAACGGTCCGGACAACGTCTATGCCGAAAAGAACGGCATGATGGCCTTGACGGACATCAAATTCGAGAACAACCGTCAACTCCTGCAGACGATCGAAAAGATCATGGCGCCGACGCAGCGTCGTGTCGATGAATCCAGCCCTTATGTGGATGCTTCTCTTCCTGACGGCTCCAGGGTTAACATCGTCCTGCCTCCTTTGTCTCTGGTGGGGCCGGTGATCACCATACGCAAATTTTCCAGGGATATTGCCACGATGGAAGATTTGATCAAGCGCGATACCTTGACGGACAAGATGGCCAGGTTCCTCATCGCGGCGATCCGGGCCAAGCTCAACATCATCTTTGCCGGCGCGACAGGTGTCGGTAAGACAACGACACTCAACGTCCTTTCGCATTATATCGATGAGTCCGAGAGGATCATCACCATCGAGGATACGAACGAATTACGGCTTAAGCAGAAGCATGTCGTCCCCCTGGAGGCCCGTCAGGCCAATGTCGAAGGCAAGGGCGAGGTGACGATCCGTGATCTCTTTAAGAACTCCCTGCGCATGCGGCCAGACCGCATCATTCTGGGTGAGATCCGCGGCAGCGAAGCCCTGGATATGCTCCAGGCAATCTCGTCGGGCCACGACGGGGCGTTGGCGGTCTTGCACGCCAGCTCTCCTTCTGATGTGGTCTCGCGTATCGAGACGATGATCATTACGTCCAATACGGCGATCCCCTTGTGGGCCATCCGGCAGCAGCTGTCGAATGCCATTGATATCATTGTCATGCAGGAACAGCTCCTGGACGGCCGGCGCAAGGTCACACATATCACGGAGGTCCAGGGTGTGCAGAATGACGAAGTTGTGCTCAAGGACCTATTTTCCTATGAAATCACGGGAATTTCCGAAGAAAATAAACAGGTGATGGGGCAGTGGAAGGTCTGGGGGGCTGTGCCTTCGTTCTATCCGCGCTTTAAGTTGCGCGGGCTGGATGTGCCGCAGGACCTTTTTCAAGCAGAAGGATAAAATAGGAGAAACAACCAAATCCCAGGACCTCCGCCTTCGCGGGCTAAGCCTGCAGGGCAGGCAGTAACCAAACAAAGGCATTCGATGATTGGTTATTGAGAATTGTTTGTATCTTGTGATTTGCTTGCTGGTCATCTATCGGGTCGTCAAACAAAGAAGCTCTCCTCATGTTTTGGAGCCGATCGTTTATTACGACATTAAAGGAAGCGCCTGAGGCTGCCGAGAGCGCCAGCCACAAGCTCATGCTGCGTTCGGGGATGGTGAGGATGCTCATCTCCGGCGTATATTCCTATCTGCCCCTGGGGTATCGTGTCCTGGCGCGTATCGAGAATATCGTGCGCCAGGAGATGAACAAGACAGGTGCCCAGGAATTGCTCCTGCCGAGTCTGCAGTCGATCGAGCTCTGGCAGAAGACAGGGCGCGACGAGCTGATGGGCGAGACGATGATCCGTTTCCAGGACCGCCGCGGCCGCAAGTTGTGCCTGGGGCCGACGCACGAAGAGGTCATTACGGAATTGGCTGCGGCCTACGTTAAATCGTGGAGGGATCTGCCGTTTACGCTCTACCAGATCCAGACGAAATTCCGGGACGAATTGAGGCCCAGGTTCGGCGTCGTACGTTCCTGCGAATTCATCATGAAGGACGCTTACAGCTTCGACAGGGGCCTCGAGGGTTTGAACCAGATTTATGAAAAGATGCGTCAGGCGTATGAGGCGATCTTCAAAAGGTGCGGCCTCGATTTTGTTTCGATCAAGGCGGATTCCGGCGTGATCGGAGGCGACATGTCCCATGAGTTCTTGGTGCCTGCGGAAAGCGGTGAGGATGTCGTCTACCGATGCAAGATCTGCGGGATGGTGATGGGCGCACATGAAGCCGAGATCAATGAGTGTCCGCATTGTCACCAGGACATGGAGAAGCTCAATGCGCTTGAGGTCGGGCATATTTTTAAACTGGGCGATAAGTATTCCAAGAGTCTCGGCGTCAAATTCCTCGATGAGGCGGGGCACCAGCAGATCGTCCAGATGGGGTGTTACGGCATCGGTGTCAGCCGGCTGATCGCTGCCGTTATCGAACAGAACCACGACGACAACGGGATCATCTGGCCCAAAGAGGTTGCGCCGTTTGACGTTCTCATCGTGCCGGTCAACGTCAGCGACAAACTTATCTGGGATGAGGCGGTCAGGCTCCATGACGAGCTGGGCCGTCAGGGGCTCGAGGTGCTCCTGGACGACAGGGATGAGCGCGCCGGGGTTAAGTTCAAAGATGCGGATCTGACAGGCATTCCTTGGCGGATCACCGTGGGCAGCCGATGGACCAAAGAGGGAAAGCTCGAGTTCAAAAACAGGCGGACCGGAGCCGTCACCGAGGTCCCGGGCGGGGATCCGGCCGCATACCCGGACCTGGTGAGGGGATAATATGGAAAAATACGAGAAGCTGCTGATGATCAAGTCCGAGGTTAGGGAGAAGGTCATGCAGCGCGCCAAAAAAACGGCCTTTGATTATCGAGTCGACGAAACGGTTGTGCGGCGCCAGATCGAGATGGTCCTCGAATCGGTCGTACAGAGCAAGATGGACGGCCAGATTGAGGATGCCTTGCGGCGTTATATCATCGAAGAGGTCATCAATGAAATTTTCGGTTTCGGGCCCATTGACCGCCTGATCACGGACCCGGCGGTCTGGGAGATCATGGTCAACGGCCCCAAAGAGGTCTATGTGGAGCGCGAGGGCAAGCTCCAGAAAGCGGATGTTTTTTTCGAGAACGAGGCCCAGCTTTTTTTCTACATCGAGCGCATCCTCTCTCCGTCGGGCCGGCGGGTTTCCGAGGTTGAGCCCTACATCGATGCACGTCTGCCGGACGGCTCGCGCATCAATGTGGTGAGAGCGCCGGTGGCGCCCTACGGGCCGATCCTGACGATCCGCAAGGCCAATCGCAGGATCCTGGGGCTGAGCGATCTGATCACGCGCCGCACGCTGGACGACAAGGCCGCGCGGTTCTTGAAATCATGTGTCAAGAACCATCTCAACATCATCATTGCCGGCGGCCCGGGCTCGGGAAAGACGACGATCTTGAACCTTTTGTCCGTCTATATCCAGGAGCATGAGCGTGTGATCACGATCGAGGATACACTGGAACTGCGCATGGAGGGCAAGCATCGCGTGGCGATGGAGACGCGTCCTTCCAATATCGAAGGCAAGGGAGAGATCGCGATCCGCGATCTCGTCCGCAATGCCTTGCATATGCGCCCGGACCGCGTCATCATCGGAGAGGTCCGCGGGGAAGAGGCCTTGGATATGCTGCAGGTCATGAATATCGGCCGCGTCGGGTCTATGACGACGATGCATGCGAACAGCGGTCTCGACGCGCTCCTGCGTCTGGAGACCATGGCCATGATGGGCAGCATCAACGTCTCGGCCCAGATGATCCGGCGCCAGATCATTTCCGCGGTTGACCTGGTCATCATTGCCGACAGACTGCCGGACGGCTCGCGCAAGATCATGGCGATCTCGGAAATCTCCAAGGGGGAGACGTCGGATTACGTTTTAAAGGATATTTTTGCCGCGCAGAGACGGCATGAGAATGGCCAGGTTACCTTTGAGCTTAAGCCCACAGGATATATTCCGGCATTCTTGGAAAGATTCCTGGATGGCGACACCGTCAAGGAAGACCTGAAGGCAGCGTGATGAGCCGCGAGATATTGCTGAGGATAAAGCCCGTTTTTGAGGAGCATTTGAAGGGCGCAGGCTATGTCTTGGTGGACATGCGTTTCTACCGGAGGCAGGGCGGCCAGGCGGTGCTCGAAGTCCTTGTCGACAGGAATGAAGGCGGCATTTCGCTTGATGAATGCAGCACCCTCAACAGGGAGCTCGGCGATATCCTGGAGACAGAAGGGTTTTTGAGCCAGGCGTATGTGTTGGATGTTTCTAGTCCCGGCCTGGACAGGCCGTTGGCGACCGCCGGAGATTTTCGCAGGGCCAGGGGCCGCCAGGTCAGATTTTTCCTCAAAGGTCTTGTCGAAGGCAAGCTGGAACATTGCGGCACGGTGGAAGACATATCCGACGACACCGTGACGATCAGGGTAACGGATAAAAATGGAGACAGGGTGATCCCGGTTTCCTTGGCAAACATTAACAAGGCAAAGCAGGCCGTTGGTCCCGCAAATAAGCGGGACCGTTAAGCGGGCCGCGAGATGGTGGCGGGGCCGGCCCCTGAGCGTTTCCTCGAGTTTAGATTTAGGGTAAGCGATGGGAAAATACCCAATTATAGGCAAATTAAGGAGCTTTTATGAGCAGTGAATTATTGGCAATTCTGGACCACATTGAACGTGAGCGCGGCGTGAGTCGCGAGGTGCTGATCCAGGCGGTAGAATCCGCCATGGTCAGTGCCGTCAAGAAGGCGATCGGCGCCAAAAACCTGGAAAATATCCGGGTCACTATTGACAGGACGGATGGCAAGATCAAGGCCTTCATGGACGATCAGGAGATCAAGACCGTCGATTTCGGGCGCATCGCGGCGCAGACCGCCAAGCAGGTGATTATTCAGAAGATCCGCGAGGCGGAAAAAGATGTCATCTTCAACGAATTCAGCGCCAAGGTCGGCGATATTGTCAGCGGCACCGTCTACCGCTTCGACAAGGGCAATATCGTCGTGGACCTTCTGGGCAAGGCCGAGGGGATCCTGCCCAAACGCGAACAGTCGCCTCGCGACGATTTCCGCCAGGGCCAAAGGGTCCGCGCCTATGTCCTGGAAGTCAAGAAAGAGACAAAGGGGCCGCAGATCATCCTGTCGCGCACGAGCCCTTTTTTCGTCAAGAAGCTTTTTGAGCTGGAGGTCCCGGAGATCTTTGAGGGGATCGTTGAGGTCAAGTCGATCTCGCGCGAGGCGGGAGAGCGGACCAAGATCGCCGTCTGGTCGAAGGACGAGAAGGTGGATTGCGTGGGCGCCTGCGTGGGCATGCGCGGTTCGCGCGTCAAGGATATCGTGACGGAGCTTCAGGGCGAAAAGATCGATATCATCCGGTGGAGCGACGACTTGCGTGAATACATCACCGCGTCCCTGTCGCCGGCTAAGATCACCGAAATACGCCTCGACAAGAAAGAAGAAAAGGCCCAAGTGATTGTGCCTGACGATCAGCTTTCCCTTGCCATCGGCAAGCATGGCCAGAATGTGCGGCTGGCATCGAAGCTGACAGGTTGGGAGCTGGATATCCGCACGCGCCAGGAGATCGTCCAGGAGAAAGAGGAGGCCAAAAAGGCCCGCGCCCAGATGACGCTTGACGGCGTCGGCGAAAAGGTCCTGGATTCCTTGATCGAGGCGGGTTTTGATTCCCTGGAAAAGATCAAGGATGCATCGATTGACCAGTTGACGCAGATCAAGGGCATCGGCGAGAAGAAGGCCGAGAAGATCATCGAAGCCGCAAAAGAAAGGTTGTCTCAAGACAATGAGAGTGCATGAATTAGCGAAAGAATTGGGATTGACGAGCAAGGACTTGCTGGCGCGTCTCAAAGAGCGCAAGATCGAGGCCAAGGGGCATATGGCCAGCCTTGATGAAGACGTGGTGAAGCTCTTTTTGGAAGAACGGCAGGCCAGGACCGGCCAGCCGGTGGCTGTGGCCGGGAAAAGACTGGATAGTGCGTCAACCGCTGTTAAGACGAAAAAGCCTGTGGGCCGGAAAGAAAAGCCCGATGCAGCCAGGAAGCCTGCGGCCGCGCCGGCAGAGGCGGTGCCTTCGGCAATAACACAGCCTGCGGCGGGGCGGGGCAAGGAAGAAGGGCCGGTGTTGGAGAAAGTGAAGCCTGCGGCGCCCGCGGCTGCCGCCGAACCTGAGTCCGCCGCCGCCCTTGAGGCGGGTCTCAAGCCCTTAGAGGTCGATGTCCCCATCACCGTCAAGGATTTGGCGGAGAAATTAAGCATGAGGACGAGCGACCTGATCAAATTCCTGATGTTGAAACTCAAGCTGTTGGCCAATATCAACCAGAGTTTGAGCCATGAGATCGTCGCCGAGGTGCTCAAGGCCTACGGTTACGAATTGGTCCTTCCCGAGAAACCAGAAGAGGTTATCCGTAAGGTCAAGAAGGCCGGGAAGGGCGAACAGTGGAAGGGTCGTTCTCCTATCGTGACGTTCATGGGGCACGTTGACCATGGCAAGACGTCGCTTCTGGATATGATCCGCCGCACCAAGGTCGCCGAATCCGAGCATGGCGGCATCACGCAGCATATCGGTGCTTACGAGGTCAAGCTCCCCCGTGGACGGATCACCTTCTTGGACACGCCGGGCCACGAAGCCTTTACGGCCATGCGTGCCCGTGGCGCAAACGCGACGGATATCGTCGTCCTTGTCGTGGCCGCCGACGACGGTATCATGCCGCAGACGATAGAGGCCTACGACCATGCCAAGGCCGCCGGCGTGCCGATCGTTGTCGCCATGAACAAGATCGACAAGCCCCAGGCGAATGTGGACCGTCTCAAGAAACAGCTCGGCAGCATCGGCTTGTTGCCCGAGGATTGGGGAGGCAAGACCATTGCCGTCGGCGTATCGGCCAAGACGGGAGAAGGCATCGACCGGCTCTTGGAGATGATTCTGCTTGAGGCCGAGATGCTGGAGCTTAAAGCGTCTTATGACGTGGAGGCGAGCGGCGTCGTGATCGAGGCCAAGATGAGCAAAGGCCGCGGGCCGGTGGCGACCATCCTTGTCCAGCAGGGGGTGCTGAAGGACGGAGATTTTGTGATCGCCGGTTATCAGTCCGGCCGCGTGCGCGCGATGTTCAACGACCTGCGTCAGCCGATCGAAGAGGCCTTGCCGTCCCAGCCGGTGGAGGTGACCGGTTTGTCGGGCGTGCCGGAGGCCGGGGACCATTTTTACGTCGTGCGCGACGAGAAAAAAGCGCGCGAGATCGTCGAGCAGAAGCAAGAGGAGCTTAGGCGTCAGCGCCTGGAGCCTTTGCACAAGAACCATCTGCGCTTGGAAGACCTGCACAAGGAGATCAAGGCCGGTGTTATCAAACAGCTCAATATTATCCTGAAAGCGGATGTCCAGGGATCTCTGGAAGCCATTGAAGATTCGTTGAATAAGATCGGATCTTCAGAGGTCCAGATCAGCGTCATGCATAAGGGCGTGGGGCCGATCAACTCGTCGGACGTGATCCTGGCGGACGCCTCGAATGCCATCATTATCGGTTTCCATGTCGAGGTCGATGACCAGGCCAAAGAGCTGGCCCAGAAAGAAGGCATCGATATCCGCACCTACCGTGTGATCTACGAGATCTTTAACGACATGAAGGCCGCCCTCGAAGGGATGCTGGCGCCGAAGATCAAGAAGAACTTTATCGGCCGCGCCGAGGTTCGCAAGGTCTTCCATCTGACCAAGCATGGCATTGTCGCGGGCTCGTTCGTCAAGAAGGGAAAGATCGTCCGCAGCGCACAGGCGGCGGTGGTGCGTAACGGCGAGGTTATTCACGAAGGCAAGATCGCCGCCGTGAAGCGTTTCAAGGACGATGTGCGCGAAGTGGTCGAAGGGTTCGAGTGCGGTATTTCCCTGGTTGGTTTTGAAGATATCAAGGAGGGCGATTTCATCGACGCTTTTGAGATCGAGCATATCGCCAGAAAGCTCGCATGACGCATAAAAAATTGAGGATCTTGAGCGGCATGAGGCCTACGGGTCAGCTGCATCTGGGTCACCTGGTGGGCGCTCTCAGCAATTGGGTCCGTCTGCAGGAAGAGTATCAGTGTTATTTTATGGTGGCGGACTGGCATGCGCTCATGAGCGAATACGAGAATTCCGCGCAAATCCAGACGTCCATCTATGAGAACGTAGCGGATTGGCTCGCGGCGGGGATCGATCCCGAAAAATCCGTGATTTTCATTCAGTCCCAGGTCCCCGAGCATATCGAACTTACCATGGTTTTTTCCGTTCTGACGCCGTTGGGGCTCCTGGAGCGTTGCCCGACATACAAGGAACAGATGCGGGAGTTGACGGACAGGCACATCGCGACATACGCTTTCCTCGGTTACCCCGTCCTGCAGGCGGCGGACATTGCGCTCTACCGCGCCCATGCCGTGCCCGTCGGCGAAGACCAATTACCCCACGTGGAATTGACGCGGCAGATCGTCAGGAAGTTCAATGGTCTCTGGGGCGAGCTTTTCGTGGAGCCCAAGCCTCTCTTGACGCAGATGCCCAGACTCTTGGGTCTCGACGGCCGCAAGATGAGCAAGAGCTACGGGAATTTCATCGCGCTTTCCGATGAGCCCGAGGTCATCGCCAAGAAGGTCCAGGGGATGTTTACGGATCCCAAGCGTATTCGTCGGACCGACCCCGGCCATCCGGAACCGTGCAACGTCCACCGTTATTACGAGATATTTTTCCCGCAGGATGCGTCTGCGCTGGAGGCCGCCTGCCGCAGCGCGCAGGTGGGCTGTACGGAGTGCAAGAAGATGCTGGGCGAAAAGCTCATTGCGTTCTTGTCGCCCCGGCAGGAGAAGCGGCGGGAATATCTGCAGCATAAAAAGAAACTTTGTGATATCCTGGAAGCAGGACGCCTTCGCGCGCAGGAGGCAGCCCAGAAAACCATGACAGAAGTCAGGAGCGCGATCGGATTCGTTCCATGTCCTACAAGATAAAACTTGAGATCTTCGAAGGTCCGCTGGATCTGCTCCTTTATCTCATCAAGAAGGACGAGATCAACGTCTACGATATCCCTATCACGACCATCCTTGAGCAGTACATGCAGTATCTCGAGCTGATGCGTATGCTCGATCTTAATGTTGCCGGTGAGTTCATTGTTATGGCCGCGACCCTCATGCACATCAAGTCCAAGATGCTCCTGCCGCAGGAGGTCAATCTGGAAGAGGACATCCCCGAGGATGAGCGTGACCCGCGGGCGGAGCTTGTCAAGCGCCTTTTGGAATACCAGCAGTTCAAGGAGGCGGCCGACGCGCTGAGGGCCAAGGAACGCGCGCGCCAGGACATCTTCAAGCGCCAGCCGGTCCTTGAGGACAAGGAGAGCGGCGAGTCTTATTTCGAGGCCAGCCTTTTTGATCTGATCAATGCCTTCTCCAAGGCCCTCAAAGACGTCCCCAAAGAACTTTTTTACGAAGTCATCAAGGATGAGTTCACCGTCGAAGGCAAGGTCCACGATCTTCTGCATATGATTGCCCAGACGCCGCACATCAAGTTGACGCGGCTTTTCGAACGCGCCAAAAGCCGGCTGGAGGCGATCGCGACGTTCCTGGCGGTCCTGGAACTTATCCGCCTCAAGGAGATCATCGTCGTGCAGAAAAATGTCTTCGGGGAGATCGAGGTTTTTCGCAATAAAGCCAATATCGAACCTCAGGTTTCACCTGAGGTCCAGGCGGCGCCTGAAGCATAATCCAGCCCCCGTTTCAGTCATGGATGAAAAAGCCTTTTCTTTCGATGATATCATCGCCAAGGGTGCGGCCAAAAGTGCCGATGTCACGTCACGCAACGAGACAGACGAAGACGTCGTCCTGAATATTTCTCTGCGGCCGGCGGCGCTGGAAGAATTCATCGGCCAGAAGGAGGTCGTCGATAACCTGAGGCTGTCCATCACGGCGGCCCGGCAGCGCAGCGAGCCTCTGGAGCATGTGCTCCTTTGCGGCCCGCCCGGCCTGGGCAAGACGTGTTTGGCGTCGATCATCGCCCATGAGATGGGGACGAAGATCACGGCCACATCGGGGCCGGCGATCGAACGCGCCGGCGATCTCATCGGCATCCTGACAAACCTTGAAGCGGGAGACGTGCTTTTTATCGACGAGATCCACAGGCTCTCGAAGGTCGTCGAGGAGTTTTTGTATCCCGCCATGGAGAATTTCCAGATCGATTTCGTCATCGACAAAGGGCCGTACGCCCGGACGATCAAGTTCAATCTCAAGCGTTTCACCCTTGTGGGGGCCACGACCCGCAGCGGGCTTATCGGTTCGCCCTTGCGGTCCCGGTTTGGGATCCTGCACCACTTTGATTTTTACAAGGACGAAGACCTGGCCAGGATCATCAAGCGTTCTGCGTCTTTGCTGGGGATCGCGGTGGATGACGGCGGGGCGGCGGAGATCGCGCGCCGCGCGCGCGGCACGCCCCGTATCGCCAACAGACTGCTGAGACGCGTCAGGGACTATGCCCAGGTCCACGGCGCCTCCGGTATTGTGCGTTCCCTGGCCGATGAGGCCCTCAAAGGTCTGGGTATTGATGAGCACGGCCTTGATGAGGCCGACCGGCGTGTCCTGCGCACGATCTTGTCGACCTATCGCGGCGGGCCTGTCGGTATCGAGACCCTTGCCGCGACCCTCAACGAAGAACCGGACACCATCATGGATACGATCGAGCCGTATCTGTTGAAGGCCGGTTTTCTGAAACGCACATCCCGCGGCCGGGAGGCGACTGATCTCGCCCGTAACCTATTCTAATGATGAAGGTCTTGTTGCATATCTGTTGCGGACCCTGCGCGATCTACCCGGCGAGTCTCCTGCGTGAGGAAGGCTTTGACGTCGAGGGTTTTTTCTACAATCCCAATATCCATCCGTATTCCGAGTACATCAGGCGTTATGAAGCCGTCCTGGCCGCCAGTGAACGCCTGAACCTGAATACGATCTACCATCGTTACGATTTCGAGCGTTTTCTCAAGCTCGTCTCTTGCGTGGAGGATCGCGCGCGCCAGCACAGCCTTTGCTGGCGCATCCGCCTTGAGGAGACCGCCAAGGCCGCCTGCGACCACAGTATCGGCGCCTTTACCACGACGCTCTTGAGCAGCCCTTATCAGGATATCGATGAGATCGCGCGCCTGGGCGAGGAGATCGCCCGTGACCGCGGTCTTGAGTTCATCGTCAGGAATTTTCGCAAGGGTTTTGCAGAGTCCCACAAGCTTTCCCGCGAGTGGGAGCTGTATCACCAGAATTATTGCGGCTGTATCTATTCAGAGAAAGAAAGTGTCGAACAGAGGAACAAAAAGAGGTCTTCGGACGCGCGCCTCCGGGCGTAGGTCTTGGGGGGCGTCTGTAGCGGCCTGCTGTATTCTTTGGTACGCGATATCGCCTGCGGGATGCCAGGAAGAAACGTCCGTCCGTCCGGCCGAACCGGAGGCGCGGCAATGGCTTCGTCAACACGATGACGATGTGTGTTTTCGCCTCGCGGGTCAATGCGTGGGGCCGCAAAATGCGCCTGCCTACATCAAAAAACTTTATATGGCCGGCGCAATTTTCGTGGGCGTAGTTTTTTCGGGAGACGACCCGGTGGGATTGAGGGTGTATCTTCCGGTAACCGGGGAAAAACGGGAAGAGGTCCTTGAAACTGCCAACGCCGTTTTCCAAAAAGGCGGTTACGGTGTCCTTCACGACGAAGATCAGGACGCCGTTACAATATGGTTTTAGCTTGCAGGGTTCATTTTGACGGATCGCCATGGCGAAGACGAAGATCATAGCGACGATAGGGCCGGCGAGTCGTTCGCCGGCCGTCTTGCGACGGATGATGCGCGCAGGTTTGGATGTTGTGCGGTTGAATTTTTCCCACGCCACGCACGCAGAATGCCGGCAGACCATCCAGATGGTGCGGCAGTTGAACCGGCGCTATGGCCGCCATATACGTCTCTTGGGCGATTTGGAAGGTCACAGGGTCCGTATCGGCCGGCTGCGTGATCATCAGCCCTTGACGTTGCGCAAGGGTCAAGTGTTGTGGCTCGTTCAGGACGCAGGGTTTGCGGGGGGAGGCAACAGGGCGGCCTTTGATTATGAAGGGGCGATCAAGGATATCCATCAGGGACACAGGATTTTTGTTGACGACGGCTTGATCGCCCTTGACGTTCTTTCTGTTTCCCGCCGGGTCCTCAAGACGCGCGTCCTGTTTGACGGTGTGCTTGGGGAATTCAAGGGCGTCAATATCCCGCAGGCGCGTCTTCATTTCGGCGGCCTTTCCTCCAAGGACAAAGAGGACATCGCTTTTAGCTGCGTCCACGGCTTGGATTTCCTGGCCCAGTCTTTTGTGCGCACGGCCTCAGATATGCTGGCCGTCAGGCGCGCCCTGCCTGTTGGCCGCAAAGGAAAGGTGCGCCTTGTCGCCAAGATCGAGAATGCCGACGGCATCCGCAACATCGATCGTATCATCGATGCTTCTGATGCTGTCATGGTTGCCAGGGGGGACATGGGCGTCTCGATCCCCATTGAGGACGTCCCCGTCGTGCAGAAAGAGATCATTCGCAAGTGCAATGCCCGAAGAAAGCCCGTCATCACGGCGACCCAGATGCTTGAGCACATGACCGTTGAGCGTATCCCGACGAGGGCCGAGGTCTCGGATGTGGCCAATGCGGTCCTGGACGGCTCTGATTATGTTATGCTCTCGGCCGAGACGGCGGCAGGCAGGTATCCGGTTGAGGCGGTGGCGATGATGAACAAGATCATACGTGTCACAGAGGAGTGGTGCCGATGTCGCGGGCGTTGATCATTGCCGGTATTGTTTTGGTCCTGGCGGGGCTGTTGTGGAATGTCTTGAAGACATTTCCTTTCGGCCGCCTGCCCGGCGATATCGTGATCCATAAGAAGAACATCACTTTTTATGCGCCTCTCATGACATCCTTGCTTTTGAGTCTGGTGGCGTCCGCGGTGTTATGGTTTTTATCGAAAAGATGAGATGGTTATTATGTCTGGCCGCAGGGGTAGGCGTTGGGGTTTGCCTTTGCGGGACGGTGTGGGGTTCGTCTCAGCCTCCGACGGTGCGCGTAGCCATCGTTCGCGACACCAGAGAGTTGACCCTTGCCGTTGAAGGGGCATTTGACATTTCCGCCGTGCCGGATGGAAAAAAGATATATCACGGCAGCCGTCTTGCCTCCAGCAAGGCCGTGGCGGCCGGCAAGGGCATCAAGATCCATCAGACGGTCTATGATGTATCTTCTTTGAGGATCAGCGCACGCAAGAAAGCATCCATTTTTGTCAATCACAGGCCTTATCGCGGCGATATCGTCCTTATTCGTTCGGCTGAGGGTTCGTTGTCGGCCATCAATGTTCTGGATGTCGAATCGTATGTCAAGGGCGTCCTCGTCCATGAGATTTCTCCTGCGTGGCCGATCGACGCCATCAAGGCTCAGGCCGTCTCCGCCAGGACGTATGCCTTGTATCAGAAGGAGATCAGCAGCCACCGGCCTTACGACCTTGTGGCGGATACCTTTTCACAGGTTTACGGGGGGTTCGCTTCGGAGAGAAACAAGACGAATCGCGCGGTCAACTTTACTTTCGGCGAGGTGCTGCTTTATGGCGGCAAGATTTTCCCTGCGTATTTTCATGCGACCTGCGGCGGTTCGACGGAAAGCGCCGCCGAACTGTGGAGGCTTGATATAGAACCCCTCAAAGGCGGCCGCCTTTGTTCTTTTTGTTCTGCGTCTCCCCATTATTATTGGAATACCTCTCTGGATTTCAAAACCATCCGTAAAAAATTAGGGCCGTTTTACACGCTCCAAGGGGAGTTGCAAAATATCTCCGTTGAGGAACGCAATGCGTCGGGGCGTGTCCATTCCCTGCGCCTTAAAGACGAGGCGGGGGATTCTGTCGTCATTTCCGCTAAAGATTTCCGGCAGGTGCTGGGGCCGGACATCGTGCGTTCGACCAATTTCACCATCACGGTCAAGGGGCCAAAAGTTGTTTTCAACGGCAAAGGATGGGGGCATGGCGTCGGGTTGTGCCAGTGGGGCGCTTTGGGCATGTCGCGCCGGGGGTACGACTATAAAGAGATATTGGCATTCTATTATCCGGGTTCCCGTGCCGCCAAGATATATTAGAGGCGCGGCGCCGGCATTTTTGAGCTACCATGCATCATCTTTCGGATTATGACTATGAGCTCCCTGTCGACCGGATCGCCCAGACGCCGGCGGCCCAACGGGACGCATCGCGGCTGTTAGTGATGGAACGCGCCGGCGGTCGGCTCAGGGACAAGCGGTTTTTCCAGCTGGCCGAGGACTTGGCGGCCGGAGACCTTCTGGTTTTTAACGATACACGGGTGGTTCCGGCGAGGCTCCTGGGGCGGCGGGCCACAGGCGGTTGTGTCGAGATCCTTCTGTTGGGGCCGGCGTCGAAACGGTGCCACCGGCCTGCGAGATTTACGTATCAGGCATTGATCAAGCCGCTGGGTCGACTCAAAGAAGGGGAGAAAATTTTTTTAGATAAGGGCCTGGTCTGCCGGTTGCTGGATCCGAAAAACAGGATCGTGGATTTTGACGGCAGGCCAGCGGAGGATGTGATGAAGAAGGCGGGCGTCCTGCCCTTGCCGCCTTACGTGCGCCGGCCGCCGCAAAAAGAAGACCAGACGCGTTACCAGACGATTTTCGCGCGCCATCCGGGCGCGGTGGCGGCGCCGACCGCTGGGTTGCATTTTACCCGGCGGCTTCTGGAGGTATTGAGGACCAAGGGCGTCGGGACGGCGTTTTTGACCCTTCATGTCGGTTATGGCACCTTTTCTCCGGTGCGTTCCGATGACATCCGTCGTCACCAGGTCCACGAAGAGGATTTTTACATTCCGGCGGCGGCCGTGAAGGCGATCCGGCGTCTCAAAGAAGGGCGGCGCGGCCGCGTCATTGCCGTGGGAACCACGGTGGTGCGCGCCCTTGAAGATGCGGCCTCGGAGATCCTTCAGGGGGACAGGGCTGTTGACATCCGGCGTTCGAGCCGCCTGTTCATCTATCCGCCTTACGCCTTTCGGGTGGTCGATGGGCTGATCACGAATTTTCACCTGCCGCGCACATCACTTTTGATGCTGGTCGCGGCGTTTGGCGGACAAAGATCCATTCTGGAGGCCTACCGTCACGCGATTGAGCATTCATACCGGTTTTACAGTTATGGCGATGCCATGCTGATTGTTTAGTGAGTCAGAGTGTCAAAGAATCAGAGTGTCAGAGTGTAAGGAAAAAACACAAAAAGATTTTTCTTTGACACTTTGATGCTTTGACACATTGACACTTTTGGAATTGCATCCATCTTTTTCCCGCAGTCGGCGTCTTACAAGGAGCCCTATGAATAAAAAAATCATGCCCTGGCTGTTGATCCTCTCGGCCGTCGCCGCCGGTCTTTATTTAAGGGTCTATCCGTCATTTTTGCCTTTTTTTGACAAGAAGGCGGTCCAGGAGGTTCAGAGCGAAGAGGCGAAGGCCGTGACCCGCAGTCTTGCCGATCTCTACCCTCAGGCGGATAGCGCGACTCGGGAGTTGATGGCCGGCAGAGTCCTTGAGGAGAGATTGAAGGCGGATCGTCTGTCGCTGCAGCAGCGTGCCGCACAGCGGGCCCAGGAAATGAAAGGACGCTATCTGGATGAAAACGGCAATCCCTATCTTCGCGGTATCGACTCCTATTATTGGGAACGGCTCTTGAAAAATCTCATGAAACGGGGCCAGATCGGCGACCGTGAGCTCAACGGGGCGCCGTATGACGATTTGGTCAGGCAGCCCATTGACCCGACGATAAAGAAGAGTGTCCACATCTGGCTGGGGCTCATATTTTATAAAATCTGGTCTTTTTTTGATCCCCGCGTTCCTCTTGAGCGCACGCTTTTCTATGTGCCGCTTGTCCTTTCCTGCATCATCGGTGTTTTTAGTTTTTTTGTCGCCCGCAAGCTGGGCGCCAACGATCTGGGCGCTTTTATCGCATCCGTCGCCGTCAACGTGTCGCCGTTTCTGGTCGTGCGCGTCGCCTCCGAGTGGTTCGATACCGATATTTACAATGTCCTTTTTCCGCTGTTGATCTTCGGCACTTTTCTTTATGCCGGCGCCGGCAGGCGCACGGTGGTGCGCCGCGTCTTTTTATGCGCCTTGGCCGGTTTTTTCACCGCCTGTTACGCCTCTACATGGAAAGGGTGGTGGTTTGTTTTCGATATCATGATCCTTTCCGGGGTCCTTTTTCTTGTCAATCTCAAGCAGAGCCAGAGAGAAGAGGCCACGCCGCCACAGATCATGAGGCATTATGGCGCATGCCTGGCGCTTTTTTTCAGCTTCGGATCCATTCTTGTCGTTTTTTTCAGCGGTTTTGCCGCATGGGCGGACTGTTGGATCGAACCGCTTCGTCTGACCTCCATCCTCAAGGTGACAGAGAATGCCATGTGGCCGAATGTTTTTTTGACCGTTGCCGAACTGGGACGGGCCAGCGCCATGGATGTCATCCGCGGCCTCGGCGGGCAGCTCATTTTTTTTAGCGGACTCATCGTTCTTCTCTATGCCGCCCTTTTTGAGCATGCCCTGCGCAATCCCCGCTACGGATTCGGTCTTCTCTGTCTGGTCTTCTGGATCGTCACGACCTTTTATGCGGCGATAGAGGCCTTCCGGTTCACGCTCCTCCTGGTTGTTCCCGTCGGCTTGGCCTTCGGACTGGCTGTGGCCAAGGTCTATGAATACCTGGCCGGTGTCTTCTCGAAATATCTGACGGCACCGCAGGCGATCCTGGCGCGGGGCCTCCTTGTGTTCGCGATATCGCTTTATCCCGTCGTCAACATTGCCGATCTTTGCGTCAGGCTTTCGACGCCTCCTTTCTCGATGGACGACCAATGGCACGGCGTTTTGACGAAGCTCAAGACACAGACGCCTCCGGACGCCGTCATCGATTCCTGGTGGGATTATGGACACTGGTTTACGGGCGTAGCGGACAGGCGTGTCCTTTTCGACGGCATGACCCAGAATACCCCTTATGCCTACTGGGTCGCATCGGCCCTCCTGACGGATAATCCGCGGGAATTTACGGGCATCCTGCGCATGATCAATACTTCCGACAATAAGGCCGTCGATGAGCTGATAGGGGTGGGCCGGATGGATCTGTCTGCCGCTGTTTCTTTGGTGCGGCGTTGTCTGGCCGCCGGCCCGTCGCAAGCCCGGACATATCTGGCGGAAGCCTTGCCGCCGGAGCGGGTCCGCAGGGTCATGGAGCTTTTGTTTCCTCAAAATCTGCCGCCGGTCTATTTTGTCGTTTCCTACGATATGCCCGCCAAGATATCGCCGATTTCTTATATCGGTAACTGGGATTTTTCCAAAGTGGACCTCTGGTTCAAGCATCAACATCTGTCCAGGGATGAATTTCTGGCCTATGCCCAAAGGCGCCATCATCTGACGCCGCAAGAGGCGCGGTCCCGTTACGAGGAGATTTTTTTTGTCGACAAGAAGGCTTCGCGGACATGGTTTTCGCATTTTTTGGATTATTATTCGCCGGTGGGCTCGGCCCGCCGGGACGGTCCAATGCTGTATTTCGACAACGGCCTGAGCGTGAACACGGAGAACTGGCATGCCTTTGTGCAGGACCAGGATCCTGCGGGCCGCGGCGTTCCCCAGAGTCTTTTTTATATGGATAACGGCGTCTTCAAGGAAGTTAGGCAGGAGAAACCCGATCTTGCTTACAGCGCGATCGTCTTCAAGGAAAAAGGGGAATATAAAAGCCTTCTGTGCGATACGGCGCTGGCCAAAAGCATGCTCGTACGCATGTATTTCTTCGGCGGGGAGGGTTTGGATTTCCTGAAGCTATTTGACAAATCTGTCGATGATAAAGGCAGTGCGATCTATGTGTATGAGATCGTCTGGCCGGCTGATCCCGCCGCCGCGCCGTCAGGGCCGCAGATGCCGGAGAAACCGGCCTCATCCAAAAAGGACTCCAGACAATAGCGCCATGCCTATGAATTTTTCTGTTACGCATACCGATAAAGAGACGCAGGCCCGCGCCGGTGTCCTGCAGCTGGAGCGGGGCACGATCGAGACGCCCGTGTTCATGCCTGTGGGCACTCAGGCGACGGTGAAATCCCTGTCGCCGCGGGAACTGGATGAGGCGGGCGCCCAGATCATGCTGAGCAATGCGTATCACTTGTATCTGCGTCCCGGCACGGAGATCATCCGGGAGGCCGGAGGCCTGCACACGTTCATGAACTGGCCGAAGCCCATCCTGACAGACAGCGGCGGCTACCAGGTCTTCAGTCTTTCGCTTTTGCGCAAGGTCAAAGACGAGGGTGTGGAGTTCCAGTCGCATCTCGATGGCTCGCGTCATTTTCTGACCCCTGAGTCTGTGGTCGGTATCCAGAATGAGCTCGGGTCGGATATCATGATGCCCCTGGATGAGTGCGTGCATTATCCGGTCTCGTTTGACCTGGCCCAGAAGGCCGTAGACAGGACAACGCTCTGGGCCGGGCGTTCAAAAAAAGAGTGGGCCAAGACCCAGCGGGGGGTGCTCTTCGGCATCGTCCAGGGATCGACCTACCCTGAGTTACGAAAAAAGTCTGCAGAAGAGCTCAAAAGCCTTGGATTTCAAGGATATGCGATAGGCGGAATAAGTGTTGGCGAACCCCAGGATTTAATGTATAATATGATTTCTTTTGCGGCCAGGGAGCTGCCCCTGGAAGCCCCCAGGTATGTGATGGGGGTGGGCCTGCCGGAGGATATCCTGGAGGCCGTGTCTTTAGGCGCGGACATGTTCGATTGCGTTGTGCCCACGCGTTACGGCCGCAATGGTTCGGCGTTCACGAGTTTGGGCAAGATCACGGTCCGCAACGGGGCCTACAGCCGCGACCGGACACCTCTGGATCCGCACTGTGATTGTTACTGCTGCAGAAATTTTACCAGGAGTTATCTCAGGCACCTGTTCAATACCGGCGAGATCCTTGGATTGAGGCTGGTGTCGTATCATAACGTTTATTTCTTCCTGGACCTGATGAAGAAGGTGCGCGCGTCGCTCCGCGAGGGCCGTTTTGCGTCTTTTAAGAAGGAATTTCTGTCGCGGTATAGACAGAAAGAAGGCTAAAAGGATTGATACGCCCCCGTTGTTCACCTTTTGGTTCACTTCTGCGAACTGAACCAAAAGGTGAACAAAACACGGGGGTAGTTCACACAGTGACTTATGTTCACTCGCCATTAGCCTTCGGCCGGGCGGTTCCATAAGTCACGTGTTCACTATGCATATAGACGTCTTGACCATTTTTCCGTCGATGTTCGGGCCCATCCTGGGGGAGTCCATCATCAAGCGCGCCGTCAACGGCGGGAAGGTGAAGATCTGCGTGCATGATATCCGCGACTACACCGCGGACAAGCATCATAAGGTCGATGACAGGCCCTATGGCGGCGGTTCCGGCATGGTCATGGCCCCGCAGCCCATCTTTTCCTGCTGCGACGAGATCCTTGGGAAAATAAAGGTTGCAAAAAGCAAAAGAAGCATTATACTTCTTTCACCGAGAGGCCGGTGTTTTACCCAGCGGTCTGCCGTGCGCCTGGCGAAAAAGAAACATCTGGTCCTCATCTGCGGCCACTACGAAGGCGTGGATGAGAGAGTGAGCCGTTACCTGGCCGATGACGAGATTTCCATCGGCGATTATGTGCTGACGGGCGGCGAGCTGCCTGCGATGGTGGTTATCGACGCTGTCGTGCGCCTTCTGCCCGGCGTCTTGGGCAATGCTTCATCGGCGCACAATGAAAGCTTTCAGGAGCAGTTGCTGGAATATCCGCAATATACGCGGCCGTCTGCGTTTCTCGGCAAGAAGGTTCCCGCAGTGCTTTTGTCCGGGGACCACAAGGCGATCGAGGCCTGGCGAGGGAAAGAATCGCTGAAGATCACCAGGAAGAGAAGGCCGGATTTGTTGGAGAGGTGAAAATGTTGATTTTGCTCGCCTCTCTTTGACAGGCAGGCAGAAAGCGGCGCACCGCCACAGGAGATGGCGCGCTTGCCAGTCCAATGAGGCAAGGTGCGGTCCATCCGCCGCAGAAGGCGGCGTACCCGCCATTCCGTTAGGGCGGGGTGCGATAAGGCCGGGTGTAAGGAAAATACCCCGTTATAGGCAAAATTATCCCTCGCTTAAACACTTGAAAATTTTTTCCAGGGTAGGCCGGAAAAAATTTTCTGCGTAAGCTTCAGGATGATTTGCCGATAAAATAATTCAAACGGCAGATCAAGGAGAATACACACAATGGACAAGATCAAACTCGTTGAAAACCTGTTCGTCAAGAAGGAGAACATCCCGGTCTTCTCGGTCGGCGACACGGTAAAAGTCCTGGTGAAGATCCCCGAGGGAGACAAGTTCAGGATCCACCCTTTTGAGGGGACGGTGATCGAGACACGCGGAGAAGGAATGGCCGCCAGCTTCACTGTCCGCAAGATGTCCTACGGGGAGGGCGTGGAGAGGACATTCCCGCTTTATGCATCCACCATCGAGGGCATTGAGTTGGTTAAAAAAGGGAAGGTCAAGAGGGCAAGGCTTTATTATCTGCGCGGCCGTATCGGTAAGGCGACGAAGATTGAGGAACAGAAAGTTGAAAACGAGAAGTGAAGCTCCGCCGGCACGTCTGGTTGGTTCTTTTTCCCGGTGGACAGCGGAATCCTGCACCGAAAGTTCCTCAGGTTTTATGCCTTTGCCCCCAGATGCGCCCGCAGGGCAGGCGCGGGGCTTTCTGGTACAGGGTAATTCCTGGATCCCAAGAGTGGTGATGTTAAATTCTAAATCCGTGATCTTGGGTCCCAAGTAAAATCCAACGGATTCGGGAACGGCAACAAGCGGCCTTTGCGTGTTGTATCACGAGCGTCGTGCGAAAAAGGATGGTTATTCCGTTATCGTAGGCGTGGATGAAGCCGGGCGGGGTCCCCTGGCCGGCCCTGTCGTCGCAGCGGCGGTGGTCCTCAAGACACATGTTTTCTTATCCCGCATTGACGATTCCAAGAAATTAACGGCGCGCCAAAGAGACGAGGCATTCGCCGAGATTGCTGTAAAATCGTCCTACGGCGTAGGCATCATGAATGAAGGCGTCATCGACAGTGTCAATATTGCCGCTGCCGCCCATCTGGCTGTCGACGAAGCCGTCGCGAGGCTCATCGAACGGTTCCGGACCCCGCCTCGCAAAAGATCGGTCATTTTACTCTTGGACGGGAGGTTGCGTTCACACCTGTCTTATGACGCCAAAGAGATCGTGGGGGGCGACGGATTGTCTTTGTCCATCGCCGCGGCGTCCATCGTGGCCAAGGTTGTTCGCGACAGGATCATGGGGATTTACGACCGCATCTATCCGCAGTATGGTTTTTCCCGTCACAAAGGTTATGGGACTGCTGAACATCTGGACCGCATGAGCACATGCGGACTTTCTCCTCTTCATAGACGTACATTCTGTCACCGCATTCTTTTTCCGTCGTGAGCGATAAACTGACGTTGGGACAGTGGGGCGAGCAGGAAGCGGTCCGGTTGCTGCGGAAGGCGGGCTACCGGATCCTGGAGCTTAATGTGCGCACGCCTGTCGGCGAGATCGATATCGTCGCCCGCCAGGGCGGGGTCCTGGCGTTTGTCGAGGTGCGCACGCGCCGGGGTGCCGACGGTATCTGTCGGGCCATGGAGTCCGTGGACGCAAAGAAGCAAGGACGCCTGGATCGTCTGGCCCTATGGTATTTGAAGGAGAGGAATTTATTCGGCTGCCGCGCCAGGTTCGACGTGGTTGCCGTCTGCCAGGATGCGCAAGGGCCTTCGGCGAGGCTGATCCGCGATGCTTTTCACAGCGCAAGAGGCCTGTAGAGATGACTGCCAAGCTTAAATCCATATCGCGCGTCGCACGTTCTCTGGGGATCCGAGACAAGGAGCTGGAGCCCAACGGGCGCTATAAGGCCAAGATCGATCTTTCGATCCTGGAAAGGTTGCGTAAGACAGATGCGCGCTACATCCTTGTGACCGCGATCACGCCGACCCCGTTGGGAGAAGGCAAGACCGTTACCACGATCGGTCTCTCCATGGCCTTGAATCGTCTGGGGGCCAGGTCAGTCTGTTGTCTGAGGCAGTCGTCTCTGGGACCGCTTTTCGGTTCCAAAGGGATGGCCACCGGCGGCGGCGCGTCCCGCGTCGTGCCCGAGGAGGAGATCAACCTCCATTTTACGGGCGACATGCACGCGGTGGCCGAGGCGAACAATTTTCTGGCGGCCTTTCTTGAGAATTCGGTCTTTCACGGCAATCCCCTGGATATCGACGTGGCCAGCATCACCTGGAAGCGCTGCCTGGATACGAGCGACCGGTCGCTGAGGAATATTCGTTACACGCTGAAGTCCGGCGCTGAGACTTATGAAATGGCGGCTGGTTTTGAGGTCACCGCAGCCTCCGAGATCATGTCGATTTTGGCCTTGAGCCGCGACAGGGCGGACCTGCGCTCCAGGCTCGGCGGGATCGTCCTGGCGCGCACACGCCGGGGAGCGCCCGTGCGCAGCCGCGACATCAAGGCCGACGGTATGATGGCGGCGATCTTAAACGACGCCATCAAGCCGAATCTCGTGCAGACATCCGAGGGCACGCCTTGTTTTATCCACACAGGGCCCTTTGCCAACGTTTCCATCGGCACCAGTTCCATCCTTGCCGACAGGATGGCTTTAGGGCTTTGCGATTATGTCGTGACGGAGAGCGGTTTCGGCGTGGATTGCGGGGCGGAGAAATTTTTTGATATCAAGTGCCGCGCCAGCGGATTTAAGCCCCATGCTTGCGTTTTGGTTTGTTCGCTGCGGGGCCTCAAGGCCCAGAGCCGCAAGATCACGATCACGCCGGGGGAGAAGATGCCGTCCGGTCTCTTCGCTGAGGATACAGAAGCGCTGGAGCAGGGCCTGGAGAACCTCAGGAAACATATCCAGAATCTCAAGCTGTTCGGCATTCCTGTTATCGTCTGCATCAATGTTTTTCCTCAAGATAGCCGGCGTGAGCTTGATAGAGCGCGCGCTAAATCCCTTGAGTTCGGTGCCCAGGATTCTCAAGAGAGCCGCCTCTGGGAGGAAGGGTCGCGGGGAGGCATCGACTTGGCCAAAAGCGTCCTGCGCCAGACAAGACAGGCATCGAGCGGATTCAAATTTCTTTACGAGACCGGCCTTTCTTTGCAGGAAAAGATCGAGGTGATCGCCAAAAATATTTACGGCGCGGGTTCTGTGGATTATGCCCCGGGGGCCCGCTCGGCTCTGGAGTTTTGCGTCCGCGAAGGTTTCGGACATCTGCCGGTATGCATCGCCAAGACGCAGTTTTCCCTGTCGCACGACGAGTCACTCAAAGGCGCGCCGTCAGGTTTTGCCTTCCCGGTCAAAGACGTCCGTCTGGCCGCGGGCGCCGGTTTTGTTTTGGCGCATGCGTCCTGGATGCAGACGATGCCGGGTCTGCCGCGCCAGCCGCGCGGCGAGGCGGTCGATATCGACGCCGAAGGGCATATCAGAGGATTATCATAGGAGGCCCAGTTATGATGCGTTATGCCAAAGCCCCTTTATCGAGATATGTGGCGGACCTTTCGAGAAAAATACCCGCCCCTGGCGGCGGGTCTGTCGCGGCGCTCATGCTGGCCTGTGCTGCAGGCCTTGCGGCGATGGCCTCTGCCTATACCGTAGGCAAAGAGCGCTACAGGGTGTTCGGACCGCGCGTGCGCCGGATCTTGACAAGGAGCCTGGCAATTCAAAAGGAAGCTCTGTGCCTGCTCGACGCGGATGTGGCGGCTTATCAAAGCAAGGATAAGGCGCGGTCTATCTCTGTTCCGGCGCGGGTATGCCGCCTGTCGGCGGAGACAATGCGCCTGGCGCGCGAGGTCAGCCGTAAGGGTAACCGGAGCCTGCGATCCGACGCCGATCTAGCCGTCTCTTTGGCGCGGCTGTCCGCAGCGGCAGCCCGCTCGTATGTGCGGGTCAATGTTCTTCATTTGAAAAACAGCCAGAGATATGCGAAACTGTTGAACGAGCTTAAGCGTTTGTCATAGAGGGCGTGCCGGCGGAGCCGCGCGGCTTGACAGCCGTGGGGCGGGGTCAAAAGACAAGAGAGGCGCACATGGCAGTTTTTATGGAAGGCAGGGTCGCGGCCGATCGTTTGTGTGGTCTTTTAAAAGACGAGATCGCGCCATTGTCGGTTCAGCATAAGCGACGGCCTGAATTGCGATGCGTCGTGGTCGGCCGGAATGCCGCCGCTAGCGTATACCTCAAATCCCAGGCCAAGGTTGCGCAGGAACTCGGTATCGGACATGCCGTCGTCGCTCTGCCCGAGGATATCCGCACGGATGATTTGATCGGCGAGATCGCGGCCCTCAACAATGATCCTTTGGTGACCGGCATCCTGCTTCAGTGTCCGTTGCCTTCGGGGATCGATCTGGAAGAAGCGGCTTCTTTCATCCTGCCGGCAAAGGATGCCGAAGGCATCCATCCTGCGAACCTCGGCCGCCTCGTCCTGGGGGAAGGGCGCATCGCGCCGTGCACGGCCCAGGCTTGCATAGAACTCTTGCATCATTACCAGGTCAAGCTCTACGGCCGGGAAGCGGTCGTGGTGGGGCACTCTTCGATCGTCGGCAAGCCTTTGAGCCTTTTATTGCTTAAGGAATTTGCCACGACCACGGTCTGTCATATCGCAACGGCAGAGGCCCATAAGCTCGAAGACCACGTCAGGCGCGCCCAGGTCCTTATCGTGGCCGTCGGCAAGCCGGGGGTGATCAAAGGGGAGTGGATTGCGCCGGGCGCTGTTGTCATCGATGTCGGCATCAACAAGTGCGGCGAGAGCCTTGTGGGGGACGTGGAATTTGAGGCCGCGCGCCAAAAGGCGTCGTTCATCACGCCCGTACCCGGCGGCGTCGGGCCCCTGACGGTCATGTTATTGATGAAGAATATCTGTGAACTTTTCAAAGAATCCTTGAAGTCGCAATCGTAGCGCGGCCGGGAAGGGCCGCGGTGTCCATCGGGGCAATGACATTTAAAGAAAAACTCTCCTCGTCTCGTTTTGTGCTGACCTCCGAGGTCGGTCCGCCCAAAGGCATTTCCCTTGAAAAAATATTGAAGGAGATCGCTCCCTTGCGGGGGCGGGTGGATGCGATCAACGTGACGGACCTGCAGAGCTCCGTCATGCGCATGAGTTCTCTGGCGGCATCCATCCAGATCAAGGGCGCAGGTTTTGAGCCTGTGCTGCAGATGACCTGCCGCGACAGGAATAGGCTGGCGCTGCAATCGGATATCCTGGCGGCGGCGTCTTTTGGGGTCGAGAATATCCTGGCTTTGACGGGAGACCATCCGGCCCTGGGCGACCATCCCCAGGCCAAGCCCGTTTTTGATATCGACGCCGTTACGCTGATCGGCATCCTGCGCACCCTGGAACGGGGTGCCGATATGAACGGAAATCCGCTTTTGGGCCAGCCGCCGAAATTCTGCGTGGGCGCGGCGGTCAATCCGGGCGCCGACCCCCTGGAACCGGAGCTCATCAAGATGGAAAAGAAAATCGCCGCGGGCGTGGAATTTTTCCAGACGCAGGCGATTTTCGATATCGGCAGCTTCGAGGCATTCCTGACAAAGACGCGGCATCTCAAGACAAAGATCATTGCCGGCATCATGCTGCTCAAGAGCGAGCGCATGGCGCGTTATATGAACGATAACATCCCCGGCGTCGTCGTTCCGGAGGCCGTGATCGCCGAGATGGAGAATTCGACGGACAAGAAACAGAAATGCCTGGAAATCGCCGTCCGCTTATTCAAGGCGCTGCAGCCCATGTGCGACGGCATCCATCTCATGCCCATCGGCTGGTACGGCATGGTGCCCAGGCTTTTGGATGCGGTCGGGCGATGAGTGGAGAATGGAATAACCAAGTTCCAAGGAACAATAACCAAACAATGACCAAACACCAAAATTCAATAATCAAAAAAAATATCAGTGTTTGATTATTGGGTCATTGGTTATTGAGATTTGTTTGTATCTTGTTTCTTGATGATTGGTTCTTTTGTGAGTATCAAGAACACTAAAATTATGTCTAAACACATAGTCATTATCGGCAACTCTGCGGCGGCCGTAGGCGCGGCTGAGGGTATCCGCGAACACGACAAGTCGGCTGCGATCACCATGGTTTCTGAAGAATCGTTTCATGCCTACGAAAGGCCGAAGATGCTGGGGGTGCTCGACGGCCGTCTCAAAGAGAGACAGCTGGTTTGGCGCAGCCCTGATTTTTACAAGAATCACGGCATCACGCTGCTTTTGGAAACAAAGGTGGAAGGCGTCAGCACGCACAGGAAGCGTCTGGCCCTGAAAGGGCGCGACCCCTTGGAGTTCGACGAGCTTGTCATCGCCGCGGGCCGCAAAGAGGTCCTGCCGCCGGTCAAGGGGATCCAGAAGGAAGGGGTTGTTGCCGTCAATGGTCTGGCTGATGTCAAATTTATCCAGGAGAACCTGCCGATCGCCCATACGGTGCTGATCGCCGGCACAGGTCCTGTGGCGCAGGAGCTGGCGCGTATCATCGCCGCCAAACAAACGGAAGTAAAGTTTTTTGGAATGCTGGACCAATCCCTGGAAGGCGTCGAGGAGGTGCGGGATAATCCGATCATCGAGGTCCTGGGCGAGGCCGATGTCCGCGCCGTCAGGCTTGCAAACCATAAGGTGGTGGGGGCGACGCTGGTGATCTTCAGCGGCGCCTCGGGGCCCAATACGGATTTTCTGCAGGATACGGACATTCATGCGGACGGAGGGATCGTCGTGGATGAGGCGATGCGCACCAATATTCCTTTTGTGTGGGCCGCTGGGGACGTCTGCCGCCAGAAAGAAGAAGGGGCCGGCCGCGGCTGGGAAGCGGCCTATGCGTCGGGCCGCAAATGCGGAAAATGTCTATGCCGGATTTAAATACGATCACGTCGGAGACGTCGAAGAAAATCGTTGCCATGGCTCAGGCGGCCCTGGAAAAGGTCCTGGCCGCCAAAGGAGGCTCTGCCTCTTTGGGCTTTGAAGGTACTGCTTTTTTTCTTCCTTTGAATTTTGCCCTCACGGGCCTGGAGGTCAAGACCACAGGCGATGCCTCTCAGATTATTGAGAACTGCCGCCGCCTCCTGGAGGGCAAGTCCCTGGCGAAAGGTTTGTCTTTTTCCTGTCTTGACGGATTGCTCGACCACGGCCTAGCCACGCTTCTGGCGGAGGAGCTTTTATGCGCCTTGACGCATGAGCCTAAGGAAGGATATCTGGGATTTGTTCCTGATACGGTGCTGCGTTCTTTGGGAGTCCAGCTTGTCGACGGCCGTATCGCCGGCATCGCCGTCATCCTGGGATGCGCCAAAGACGATGCCTCCGCCGTCAAGATCATCCGCGGCTTCCAGGAGAAGAACATCGTTTCGCTTCTCGTCGGTAACGCGGGGTCGCGCAATATCCGGGACCAGCTGACGGACGCCGGCGTCGAGCTGGGATTGGATAATTATATCGTTCCTCTGGGGCCGGATGAATTGTCCAGCGCCTATGCCGTGAATTTTGCCGTGCGCGCGGCCCTGACGTTCGGCGGCTGCAAGGGCGGGCAGTGGAAAGAAGTGCTGGAATATACCCAGAACCGCGTGCCTGCCTTTGTCGTCGTCTTGGGCAAGCTCGACGAGGTGATCGTGACGACCGGCGCCGGCGTCCTCGGCCTTGGTTTTCCAATCATCACGGATGCCGACGCCGCCGAGGTGGGGAAGATCCCGACGACAAAATACGAGGCCTTGGTCGTCGAAAAGGATATGGACAGGCTTGTGTCCCGCTGCATCGAGACGCGGGGCATCAAGATCCATGTGGCGCACCTGCCTATCCCGGTGCTCTACAGCCCGGCGTTCGAAGGCGAGCGCGTACGCAAGGAAAACCTGAAAATAGAGTTCGGTTCAAAATATTCCCCGGCGTTTGAGTACCTTGCCTATAGACCCATGGAAGAGGTGACGGACGGCCGCGTGGAGGTCATAGGTCCGGATATCGACGCAGCGACAGAGAAGGCTATGCCTTTGGGCATCTGGGTTGATGTCGCTGCGCGCCAGGCCAATAAGGATTTCGAGCCGATCTTGGAAAGGCAGATCCACCGGTATCTCAACGAGGCGCAAGGGGTCATGCACATGGGCCAGAGGGACATGATCTGGGTCCGGATTGCCCGTGAGGCCTTTGAGAAGGGATTCCGTCTCAAACATTTCGGCACGATCATCCATGCGATGCTGCACAAGGAGTTTGGCGCCATCGTCGACAAGGTCCAGGTATGTCTGATGACGAAACAGGGGGATGTCGAGGGGGCGCTCAAGACGGCCGCCGGCGTCTATGAGGCGCGCGATGAACGCCTGCGCGGCATGACCGACGAGAGCGTCGATACTTTTTACAGCTGTGCCCTTTGCCAGTCGTTTGCGCCCAATCACATTTGCATCATCGCCCCCGAACGCCTGGGGCTGTGCGGCGCTTATTCCTGGCTTGACGCCAAGGCCGCCTATGAAATCCAGCCGACGGGCGGCAACCAGCCGATCGTCAAAGGGGTGTGTCTTGAGCCGCGCCTTGGGCAGTGGCGCAACATCAACGATTTCATTTTTGAAAAATCCAACAGGGCCATTCCCGAAGTCAGCATGTATTCCCTCTTGGTTTCGCCGCAGTCGAGTTGCGGCTGCTTCGAGTGCATCGTCGCCCTGGTCCCGGAGGCAAACGGCGTCATGGTCGTCAACCGTGATTATGCGGGCATGACACCCTTGGGCATGACCTTTACCCAGATGGCCGGTTCCGTGGGCGGCGGGATCCAGACGCCGGGTTTCATCGGCGTAGGCAAACTTTATCTTACCAGCAGGAAGTTCATTTCCGCCGAAGGCGGATTGCCGCGCCTTGTCTGGATGCCGCGGGACCTGAAGGAGGCGCTCAGGAATCGTCTCGTCGAGCGTTGCCGGGAGCTTGACCTGCCGGACTTTATCGAGAAGATCGCCGATGAGACGAATGCGCAGACGATCGAGGAACTTTTGGAATTCCTGAAGGCCCAGGCGCATCCTGCGCTGGATATGCCGCCGCTTTTATAAAACAAGTAGTCAGTAGACAGTTGTCCTCTAATATTTTTCTTGCTTTTTTTAAATAAATGTATTATTCTAACTTTAACACTATCCTCCGGATGAGAAAAATCACACCTCTTTTTTTAATTGCCCTTTATTTCCTGTCGATCCTTTCTTTTGTCTCATGCGCTTTTGCTGAAGAAGATTGGTCTGTGTCTTCCGAGACCAAAAAGATGGCCGTAGATTATCGCGACAAGGGATTGCGTTATCAGAAATCGGGCGATCTGGATACGGCGTTGATCTATTTCCAGAAGGCCATCGAGCTGGATCCGAGCTTCGCCGTCGCCTATAACGATGCCGGCGTCCTTTATGAATCCAAGGGGTGGTATGACCGGGCGAAGCAGGCTTATGGCCGGGCCATCGAGATCGACCCTTCGCTCCCCAGCCCTTATTACAACCTAGGCAGTATTTATGAGAAAGAGGGAAATTTCGACAAGGCGATTTATTACTATAAACAGCGGGTCCTGATCGGCGACTGGAACGACGAATGGACAGTGAAAGCGCGCCAGTCCTTGAAGGGGCTCGGTGTCAACGATCCTGAATTGAAGCAGAACTTTTTAGATGAACAGATGGCCCGTATGGAGGCCAGCAATGACATCAAGGGCGAGCCTAAAGGCAACGATTTGAATCCCAAGAGGCGCAAGCGTGACGCGCGCCTGCATTTGATGCGAGGAAAACAGCTCTACTCCATGGGGAGGTTCACTGAGGCCCTCAAGGAGCTGGGAATGGCGGCGGTCCTGGATCCCAAGAACAAAGAGATCTCCAAGACCCTGGAAGAAGTCCAGCAGAAGTCCCTCTTTAACGATTGATCGAGACGCTGAAATTCCTGTCTTAAAAGCATTCTGGAATGAGGCGGCGTCGATTGCCCCTTTGCTGCGGCAGGTAGGGGCGCCGTGGCAAGTCCACGATTACGTCCCTTTTTGAAGGATTGCCTTAAATAACCACATGACGGCACACATCTCCTCTGGTTCGACCTCTTAGATATTTTCCGGCATATGACAGGTCCTAAGCTTTGTTTGATCGACGGCAATTCGCTCTTTTACAGGGCGTTCTACGCCATTAAAACACAGTTGTCGACGTCCCAGGGGCAGCCGACGAATGCTGTCTTCGGTTTCGTGCGGATGGTCAAGAAGATATTGGAGGAGGTCCAGCCGCAATACCTGGCTGTTTGTTTCGACGTAGGCAAGGTGACCCACCGGACGGAAAAATTTTCGGATTACAAAATGCACCGGCCGCCGATGCCGGATTCGTTGGTATCGCAGGTGCCCTATATCAAAGATGTGGTCCGGGCCTACCGTTTTACGGTTTGCGAGGCGTCTGGTTTTGAAGCGGATGATGTGATTGCAACCCTCTCCCGAAAGCTTTCCGGAAAGGTCAAAAAGACAGTTATTGTGAGTTCGGACAAAGACATCCTGCAGCTCGTTTCCGCCGACGTTGAGGTGTATAACCCCTATAAGGATGAAGGGATTATTTTTACGCCGAAAATCGTCCGCGAACACATGGGGGTTGCGCCCGACAGGATCGCGGATCTGATCGCGCTCATGGGCGACGCTTCGGATAACATTCCAGGCGCCCGCGGCATCGGCGAGAAGACGGCGCTGGAGCTTTTAAAAACTTTCAAGGATACGGATGACCTGATCCGGCATCAGGAGAAGATTAACAGGGAAGCCCTCCGCCGGATCATTGCCGAGCACGCAGAAGATATCCGTCTCAGCAAGGAACTGGCATCTTTGAGATACGATGCGCCCGTGGAGGCGGATCTGAAACACCTGGAAATTCAGGAGCCGGACTTTGACAAGCTTTGGGAGGTTTATTCCAAACTGGAATTCCGCGGCATGCTCAAGGAGCTGTCCGCAGGCCGGCTGTCGCAACCGCGGCAATTCTCGGTTCCCAAGAAGGAGGGCGTTGATCCTGATGCTATTGTCCGGCGTATCGCAAAGAACCACATCTTCGCCCTTGCCGTCAACGAAGCAGACAAGGAAGGCGGCATCCTGAATGTGAATATTGCTTGCGACGAAGAGGTTGTCTACGGCGTCAGCGCCCTCCAGGACATCCGCGCGCTTCTGTCATTGAGAGAGGGCACCATCGTCTGTCACGACACCAAGGCCGTCCGGCATCTCTTGAGGGATTTCGGGCTTCAGCCCCAAGGCAGGTTCTTTGATACCATGATCGCCGCCCATCTCCTGGAATCTTCGAGGAATGTGACGGAATTGGAGAATCTCGTCTGGGATTATCTCCAGGAGAAGTCTCTGGGCCGCCAGGATTACCTGGGCAAGGAAGCGCATTTCCTCTTTCGCCTGGAGCATGTCTTGTCCGGCGCCCTTAAGGAGAAAGGGCTTGACTCCCTTTTTTATCATGTGGAGATGCCCTTGGCGGATGTTCTTTTCGACATGGAATGCACCGGTGTCCGGGTCGACAAGGCGTTTCTGGACAAGCTTTCTTCCCGGATGGAGGAAAGCCTGCGCAGGATCGCGGAGCGCATTTTCGAGCTGGCTGGAAGCCCTTTCAATATCAATTCGCCCAAGCAGCTCTCGGAAGTTCTTTTCCATAAGCTCAAATTGCCTGTCGTCAAAAAGACCAAGACAGGTTTGTCGACGGATGAAGAGGTGCTTCACAAGCTTTCCGGCGGGTTCGAATTGCCGCGCATCCTTTTGGAATACCGGCAGATCGCCAAACTCAAGACGACGTATGTCGATGCGCTGCCGGGCTTGATCGATGGGCGGACAGGGCGGATCCATTCGACCTTCAACCAGACGGGCACGGAGACAGGGCGGCTGAGCTCGAGCTCGCCGAACCTGCAAAACATTCCCGTAAAGACAGAGTTGGGACGCGAGGTCCGGCGCGCCTTTGTGCCGTCCGAGGGGTTTGATGCGCTCTTGTCGGCGGATTATTCGCAGGTGGAGCTGCGCATCTTGGCGCATCTTTCCGAGGACCCGGTGCTTCTGGAGGCCTTTCGCAAAGGCAGGGACATCCATCGTTTCACCGCATCCTTGATTTTCGGGGTCGAGGAAGAGGACGTGACGCCGGAAATGCGCGAGAACGCCAAGCGCGTGAATTTCGGCATCGTCTACGGCATGAGTTCTTACGGCCTGTCCAAGGATCTCGGCATTGACGCCGCGACAGCTCAGGCGTTTATTTCCGAATATTTTTTACGTTATCCCCGGGTGAAGGCTTATCTTGACGGCCAGATTGACTTTGTCCGCAAGAACGGTTATGTCGTGACGCTCCTGGGCCGCAGGCGTTATATCCCGGAGATCCATAATTCGAATGTGGCTCTCAGGCAGTTTGCCGAGCGTCAGGCGGTCAACGCCCCTATCCAGGGATCGGCGGCCGACTTGATCAAGCTGGCCATGATCGATTTGCACAAGCATCTGCGCGAGGACGGGTTTCGGTCGCGCCTGATCCTGCAGGTTCACGATGAGCTTGTTTTGGAAGTGACGCATAAGGAACAGAAGGACGCGGCGGCACAGGTGCGCCGCAGCATGGAGAATATCATGGAACTGAAGGTGCCGCTGGAGATATCCGTCAAGGCGGGGAAGAATTGGCTGGAGATGGAAGATCAAATGACGGCATAGCTTAGGCCCTATGGAATAAGGAAGGCCTGCCCTTTCTGGGTTAGGGAGCGGTAACGAGCTAAGCTATAAGCCGGAATTTGATCCTTGACATCTACCTCAATAATTTTTCAAAGGTAAATGTCAAGGATTCAATTCGCGGACGCTTGAGGAAAATATACGAGCTACAATTTACGCTCTTTTATTCATTCGCGTAAATTGTCCGCTCATTGAAGGAGGGATAAGATGAGGATCGCACTATGCGCCAGCGAGGCCGTGCCGTTTGCCAAAACAGGCGGGTTGGCGGATGTATGCGGAGCCTTGCCTCAGGAACTTGATGCCCTCGGGCACGAAGTTGTCCTGATTCTTCCGAAATATCAGTCGGTCAAGGGGACGCGTTTTCTTTTCAAGACCGTCAACAGCGATTATGATATGACGTTTTTAGGGGAGAACATCCGTGTTTTTTTTGTGAAACACGACATGTATCTCCGCGCCGGGCTTTACGGCGACTCTTTCGGCGATTATCCAGACAACATGAGGCGTTTTTCCTATTTTTGCCTGAGGTCGCTGGAGCTTTTTGAAAAGATCGGTTTTGTTCCCGACGTGATCCACTGCCATGATTGGCAGACGTCCCTTGTGCCTCTTTACCTGAAAGACCGCGGCCGCCAGTTTTTCAAGAAGGACGGCCGGGTGCCGGCGACGGTTCTGACGATCCACAATATGGCTTACCAGGGTATTTTTTCCAAAGAGCGGATGCCTGAGACGGGGCTTGGCTGGGAGTATTTCACGATGGAAGGTCTTGAGTATTACGACAAGATCAATCTCTTGAAGGGCGGCATCCTGGGGGCGGATGACATCAATACGGTGAGCCTGACTTATAGCCGCGAGGTCCAGACGCGAGATTTCGGCTGTGGTTTGGAAGGGGTTTTGGCGCAAAGGAAGGACCGGTTTTCCGGCATCATCAACGGCGTCGACTATAAAACTTGGAACCCTCAAGGGGACGCCCTGATCTTCAAGAACTATACGATCAATACCATCTGCGACAAGAAGGTCAATAAACTGAAGCTGCAGGGGGTCTGCGGTTTCCCGCAGGACGAAAATGTTTTTCTTTTGGGTTTTGTCGGCCGGCTGGTGGAACAGAAAGGCGTGGAGCTTATTTTGAGCATCATCCCGGAATGCGTCAAGGCAGGAATGCAGATGGTGATCCTGGGTGTCGGCGATCCCAAGTATGAAGCGGCCGCCTTCCAATATGCCCGGCAGTACCCGCACAATATATACTACAGCTCGCGTTTCGACGACAGGCTCGCCCACCAGATTTATGCCGGTTCGGATGCGTTTTTGATGCCTTCGTATTTTGAACCCTGCGGCATCGGCCAGTTGATCGGTTTCAAATACGGCACGATCCCCATTGTTTATAAAACGGGAGGTTTAGCGGATACGGTCAGCGACGTTCAGGCGGATCCCCAGAAAGGTTCCGGGTTTGTCTTCGGCCGGTTCGGGCAAAAAGAGTTTCTGACGGCCGTTGTGGCGGCCAGGCAGCTTTTCAGCCGGCAGATACCATGGCAGGACCTGATGAAGCGCGTGATGCGCCTGAATTTTTCCTGGAAGGAATCTGCCAGGAAATATGTCGCGTTGTACGAGAAGGCGCAGCGTCATTCCCGGGAGAGGCACGGATGACCCTTCGACGCAGGCCGCGGCTTTCAGCCGCTGGCCTTTGTTCAGCCTTTCGGCTTCGCTCGGGGTGGATTCGAAGGAGCGGTGAGCAAGGCCGCACCGGATTCCGCCCCAAGGGTGGGCAAGAAAGGCGCGACAGGCCTGCTCCTGGCCTCCGGCCAGGGCCGAGGGCGAGTCTGCGGGGCTCCACGACGGTCGGTTTGACGGGAGGGTTGGGGACCGGCAAGAGCACGGTACTGAAATTTTTCGGTTTCCTTGGCGCAAAGACTTGGAATGCCGATGAGGTTGTGCGCCGGGAACTGGAAGTCAACGCGGCGCTCAAGAGGAAGATCCGGGACGCCTTCGGCGAAGCCTGCCTGAAGAACGGCCGCCTCGACAAAAAGAAGCTGGCGGCAGAAGTTTTTTCTTCCCCGAGGAAAGTGGCGCGGCTCGAGCGCCTGATCCATCCCATTGTCAAAAAGAAGCTGGCGGCATTCTTGCGCAGGAACAAAAAGGGCGGTGTCGCCGTCGCCGAAGTCCCGCTTCTTTTCGAGACGGATTTTTATAAATTATTTGATGTGACGGCATGCGTCGTCGCTTCTCCTGTCGTCCGGAGAAAGCGGCTTTTGCGTTCTCATCGGTTCACTCCGCAGGATATCGCGCGGCGGGTGCGCCGTCAGATGCCTTTGTCACGGAAAAGCGCGCGTTGCGATATGATCATCAATAACAACGGGACCAAGTCCCAGACGTACATGCAAGTGAAAAAAATCATGGAGGAAGAAACGTGGAAAAGCTAGAAATCGCAAAACTCAAGGAAATGAAGATCGCAGATCTCGCGAAATTCGCCAAGACGCTGAATGTCAACGGCATCAGCGGCTCCAAAAAGCAGGATCTGATTTTTAAGATCCTGCAGGCGCAGGCGGAACGCGAGGGGCTGATGTTTGGAGAGGGGGTCCTGGAGATCCTTCCCGAAGGGTTTGGGTTCCTGCGGTCGTCGAATTACAACTATTTGCCCTGTCCCGACGATATTTATGTGTCTCCCTCGCAGATCCGCAAGTTCGACCTGCGTACCGGCGACACGGTCTCCGGCCAGATCCGTCCGCCCAAGGAAGGCGAGAAATATTTCGCGCTCCTGAAGGTCGAGGCCGTGAATTTCGAGAACCCGGAGACCATTAAGGACAAGATTCTTTTTGACAACCTGACGCCTGTCTATCCGCACGAGCGTTTTGTGCTGGAGCATATGGCGGAGGACGCCTCGACGCGCATCATGGATCTTCTGACGCCGATCGGCAAAGGGCAGCGCGGCTTGATCGTCGCCCAGCCTTACAGCGGCAAGACGGTCCTTTTACAGAAGATCGCCAACGCCATCACCAAGAACAACCCGGAGACGGTCCTCATTGTCCTCTTGATCGACGAGCGCCCCGAAGAAGTCACGGACATGCAGAGACTGGTCAAGGGCGAGGTCATCAGTTCGACCTTTGATGAACCTGCGGAACGTCACGTCCAGGTGGCGGAGATCGTCTTGGAGAAGGCCAAGAGGCTGGTTGAACACAAGAAAGATGTCGTTGTTCTCCTGGATTCGATCACGCGTCTGGCGCGCGCCTATAATACGGTCGTGCCGCATTCCGGCAAGATCCTGACGGGCGGCATGGATTCTCACGCGCTGCACAAGCCCAAGCGCTTCTTCGGCGCGGCCCGTGCCTTAGAGGAGGGCGGCAGCCTGACGATCATCGCGACGGCGCTCGTGGATACGGGCAGCCGCATGGACGAAGTCATCTTCGAGGAGTTTAAGGGGACGGGTAATATGGAATTGCAGCTGGACCGCAATCTCTTCCAGCGCCGTATTTATCCGGCCATTGATATCAAGCGTTCCAACACACGCCGTGAAGAGCTCTTGATCGACCCCAAACACCTCCAGAAGATATGGATCCTGCGTAAGGTCTTGAACGAGCTTAACTCGGCGGAAGCGATGGAGCTTCTTATTGACAAGCTTTCCAAAACCAAGAATAATGGTGATTTTCTGGACAGCATGAATCAGAAATGAAAAGGGTTGGCCCTTCCAATGGGGTCGGATGTCGGAGTTAACCCCACAAAGGGGCAGGCCTCCGCGATACCAAATAAGCGGAGGTTCTAATCCGCCGGAGGCGGATTAATGAAATCAACATTACTCCTCGCGTTTGCATCTTGTAAATATCTGCCTGCACCCAGTCCTCACAGTGCTCGGACGGGCTCCAGATATTTACAAGATACACGAGGAGTTAACCCCACAAGGGGGTAGACCTTCGTAATCCAAATAAGCGAAGGGTCTAATCCTGCCGGAGGCAGGATTAAGGAGACTCAAATGAAAGACAAGATCCATCCGAACTACAAAGAGACCACGATCATCTGCGCCTGCGGCGAGGTGATCCATACGCGTTCGACCAAGCAGAATATTCGCGTCGACATCTGTTCCGCCTGTCATCCTTTTTTCACAGGCAAGCAGAAATTCGTCGATACGGCCGGCCGCGTCGAGAAGTTCATGAAAAAGTACAAAAAGTCTGCGTGATCCATGCCGCGTTCTATCGAGGACCTCAAGAAAAGGAAGATCGAGCTTGAACAGCTCTTGGTCTCGCCGGATGTCGTCTCCAACAATGCCTTGACTGTTAAATATGCCAAAGAATTGGCCGAGATCGCACCGATCCTTAAAAAGAATGACGATCTTGACGAAATTAATAGCGAGATCAGGGATGTCCTTAATATCCTGGATGATCCAAATCAAAGCAAGGAGTTTAAGGATCTGGCCAATCATGAATTGGCCGTCCTTGAGATAAAGAAACATAATGCCGACTTGGAACTCAAGGCCCTGATGGCCGAGCCCGACCCGGACATGAACAAGAACTGCATGGTGGAGATACGCGCCGGCACCGGGGGCCAGGAGGCGAGTCTCTTTGCGGCTGATCTCTACAGGATGTATACGAAATATGCGGCGATCAAGGGCTGGGACGTGGAATTGATGTCCATCAGCCCGACAGACCTGGGCGGGATCAAGGAAGTGGTCTTCAGCGTCATCGGCACGGGCGCCTACAAGCATCTTAAGTATGAAAGCGGTGTCCATCGCGTCCAGCGTGTGCCCCAGACGGAAGCCTCAGGCCGCATCCATACCTCGGCGGCGACTGTCGCGGTCCTCTTTGAACCCGAAGAGACGGAATTGGAGATCGACCCCAAGGACCTGAAAATAGACGTCTACCGCGCCGGCGGTCACGGCGGCCAGCACGTCAACACGACGGACTCGGCCGTGCGCATCACGCATCTGCCGACAGGCCTTGTCGTCACCTGCCAGGATGAGCGTTCTCAGATCAAGAACCGCGCCAAGGCCATGCGCGTCCTGCGCACGCGCCTGTCCGATGAGATGCGCCGCAGGAAAGCGTCGGAACGTTCGGAACTCAGGAAGTCGCAGGTGGGTTCAGGCGACCGCAGCGAGAAGATCCGGACGTATAATTTTCCGGACAGGCGCGTCACGGACCACAGGATCAATTTTACGTCGCATCGCCTCGAGGCGATTTTGGACGGCGCGCTGGATGAGGTGACCGAGGCCCTGCTTGGCGCCGAGGCGCAAGGGGAGAAGGGATGAACGAGATCGAGTCCATCCTTTGCAAGGTTCTGGCGTGCGACAGGTCTTCGCTGTATCTCGACCATTCCCGTCGGGCGCTCCATGGCGCGGAAAACAGGCGCCTGGAAGTCCTTCTGCGCCGCCGCCTGCAGGGCGAGCCTTTGCAATATCTTCTCGGCGATGCCGATTTTATGGGATTGAAGCTTCGGGTCAGGCCGGGCGTACTTGTCCCCAGGCCCGAAACCGAGATCCTCGTCGATGAAACGCTCAAGCGTTTTCTCTGCGGCAGCCTGCCGGCGACAGACGGACGGCTGGACATCCTGGATGTCGGCACGGGCAGCGGCAATATCGCGATCACCCTGGCCGCCTTCCTGCCGCAAGAGAGGCGTGGACGGATCACGGCTGTCGATATCTCCGGCACCTGTCTTTGTGTGGCGCGCGCCAACGCCAAAAGGTGCGGCGTGGCCGACAGGATCAGGTTTGTCAAATCCGATCTTTTCTCGGCATTGGAGGGCGAGTGCTTTGACGCGATCATCTCCAATCCGCCCTATGTATCTTTACGTGAATACAGGCATCTGGCTGAGGATGTGCGGCGGGAACCGCGGGAAGCTTTGGTTGCGCCGGGGAACGGGTTTTATTTTTATCGCAGGTTCGCACGGACAGCTGCGAAATTTTTAAAGCCAGGCGGGTCGCTTTTTCTTGAGATCGGCGATACACAGGCGGGGGAGATCGAGAAAATTTTTGGCAGACGTCAGGGCTGGTCTGCGGTAAAATTTATAGAAGACCTGCGCGGCGTCAAGCGCATTGCGATTATGACGAAAACAATTTAAATAACCAAGCTCCAAGAAACAAGCACCAAATAATAACCAAACAATATTTTTTGTTTGATGATTGATGATTAGATATTGGGTATTGTTTGGAATTTGTTTCTTGGTTATCGGTGATTTTATTCAAAGTAATCAAGCGAGGTTGCAAAGATGGACAAGCTTGTCATCGAAGGCGGTATCTCCTTAAGGGGGAGCGTGGAGGTTTCCGGTTCTAAAAATTCTCTTTTGCCGATCCTGGCGGCTACGCTTTTGACAAAAGACAAATGCGTCATCAGAAACGCTCCGGACCTGCGCGACACCGTCTCGATGCTCAAGATCCTCAAGTATCTGGGCGCCGCTTATGAATTCAAGGATCATGTCATCCGCCTGAGGCCGAACGGCCTGGAGCGCTGCGAGGCGCCGTATAAACTCGTCTCGACGATGCGGGCGTCTTTCTGCGTCCTGGGTCCTTTGCTGGCGCGCTATGGCAGGGCCCGCGTCTCTTTGCCGGGCGGATGCGTCATCGGCGTGCGGCCGGTGGACCTTCATCTTAAAGGTTTGGCGAAACTGGGTGCCAAGATCCAGGTAAAGGAAGGCTACGTTATCGCCGACGGCCGGCGGCTCAAGGGCGCGCATATTTATTTAGGCGGCGCGTTCGGCTCGTCGGTCCTGGCCACGGGAAACGTCATGATGGCCGCGACACTGGCGCGCGGGACAACAGTGATCGAGAACGCGGCATGCGAACCAGAGGTCGTGGATCTGGCGCGGTTCCTGATCAAGATGGGGGCCAAGATCAAAGGCGAAGGGTCGCCGTACCTTGAGATCACGGGCGTCAAAGAGTTGCACGGCGTCGAGTATGAGGTGATCCCCGACAGGATCGAAGCGGCGACTCTCATCATGGCCGCAGGGATCACACGGGGCGAGGTGTTTGTCAGGAAAGCCAGGGCGGAACACATGATGGCGGTTTTAGAAAAACTTGAGGAAGCGGGCATGGATTTAAAGATCGCGCGCGACAGCGTGCTTGTCAGGAAGTCCTCGCGCCGTTTCAAGCCCACGGACGTCGTGACCCTGCCGTATCCCGGTTTTCCGACGGACGTGCAGGCGCAGTTCATGACGCTCATGAGCATTACCGACGGGATCAGCGTGATCACGGAAAAGATATATCCCGACCGTTTCATGCATGTGGCGGAGTTGAACCGTATGGGGGCGCAGGTCAAGAGGGAGGGGCCGTATGCGGTCGTGCACGGCACCCGGCAATTGAGCGGCGCGCCTGTCATGGCCTCCGACCTCAGGGCGTCGGCAGCCCTCGTGCTGGCCGGGCTTGTCGCCCGAGGCCGGACGGAGGTCTCCAGGATTTACCATTTGGACCGCGGCTATGAGAGGCTTGAAGAAAAATTAAGAAGCCTCGGCGCCAAGATAGAGAGGATGAAGGAATAATTCATTTCAATGTCTAATTCCGAAATCCGAATGACAAATTAAGTCCTAATGATGGAATGCCAAATGAGACCCCTTTGATATTAAACATCGGGTATTTATTCGACATTAGAACTTAGGAATTGGCACTTGTAGTGAAAGAGGATTGCTATGATCTTGATGATCGACAATTACGATTCCTTTACCTATAATCTCGTCCAGTATCTGGGGGAGATGGGGCAGGAGTTGAAGGTTTTTCGCAATGACAAGATCACGATCTCCGGGATTAAAAAACTCAAACCCCGCTCTATCGTGATTTCGCCGGGGCCGGGTCGTCCCGAAGATGCAGGTATTTCCATCGATGTCATCCGCGCCTTCGGAGGCAAAGTCCCTATCCTCGGCGTCTGCCTTGGCCATCAGGCCATCGGTTATTGCTTCGGGGGCAGGATCGTGAGGGCCGATAGGCTGATGCATGGCAAAACGTCGTTGATCTACCATAAGGGGCAGGGGATATTCAAAGGACTGGCTAATCCTTTCGAGGCCACGCGCTACCACTCGCTTCTGGTCGACGCCAAGGGGTTTCCCAAGGAACTCGTCGTAACCGCCTGGACCAAAGACAAAGAGATTATGGGATTGATGCATAAAAAAGACCCTATTTTCGGCGTCCAGTTCCATCCGGAATCGATTATGACAAAATCCGGCAAACATCTCTTAAAGAATTTTCTTGAGCTATGATGCAGGATGCCGTCAAAAAAGTCTCGTCCGGTGTTTCCTTGAGCGCGCAGGAGACAGAAGCCATCATCTCTCTCGTTGCCGAGGGGCAGGCGCCGGAGGCCGAGACGATCGCTTTTTTGAAAGCCCTGGCTCAAAAAGGCGAGACAGCAGAGGAGATTACAGGCGCCGTCCGCGCCATGAGGCGGTTTGTCAGACCTCTGGATGCAGGAGCCGAGGTGGTTTTTGATACCTGCGGCACGGGCGGGGACGCCAAAGGGACTTTTAACGTCTCGACGGTCGCAGCCCTTGTTGTCGCCGGCGCCGGCGTCACCGTCGCCAAACACGGCAACCGTTCGGTATCGAGCGCCTGCGGCAGCGCGGACCTGATGGAAGAACTGGGGGTCAATATCAATGCTCCCCTGGAAACTGTGGAAAAATGCCTGCACGAGGCGGGTATTGCGTTTCTCTACGCGCCTCTTCTGCATCCGGCCATGGCCCATGTTCAGCCCATCCGGCGCAAGCTCCAGACGCGCACGATCTTCAACATCCTCGGCCCTCTCATCAATCCGGCTTCTCCCACGCATCAACTGGTCGGCGTTTATGACAGAAAGCTCCTGCCTGTCCTCGGTGAAGTTTTTAAGAACCTGGGCCTGAAGCACGCGCTTGTGGCCTGGGGAGAGGGAGGATACGACGAATTGATCACCTGGGGGCCGACCCATGTCTGCGAAGTCGCCGCCGCCAAAGAAACCCCCATGAAGGAATACGTCGTCGACCCCCAGAAGCTGGATGTGCCGAAAGCCGATCCTCGCGACGTGCTCGGCGAAGACCGGGCGACCAACAAACAGATCGCCTTAAACATCCTCAAGGGCATGGAGGGGCCGGAAAGGGACATCATCGTCTTGAATGCCGGCTGCGGCCTCTATGTCGCAGGCAGGGCGTATACGATCAAGGACGGGATGCGCCTGGCCGAGGAGTCTATCGATTCGGGCGCCGCCATCAAGAAGCTCAACAAGCTCATTGAATACACGAATTTATGAACATCCTTGACGAGATTGTTTTTCATACACGCCAAGCCCTGGATCGCCGTAAACAGGAGATACCCCAGACAGAGCTTCTCAAACGCCTCGAGGGTCCGCAGGAGGCCCCGCGGTTCAAGGCCGCCCTTGCCGTCTCGGGCAGGATGCATCTCGTCGCAGAGATTAAGAAATCTTCTCCATCTTCCGGCGTCATCCGTTCCGACTTCGATCCTCTTGTGATCGCCTCGGCTTACGCCCGTGCGGGTGTCAGCGCCTTATCTGTTCTGACGGAAGAGAAGTATTTCGGCGGCAAGCTTGCGTATCTCGATGAGGTCAGAAGGGCCGTTTCTCTACCGGTCCTGCGCAAGGATTTTATCGTCGACGAATATCAGATTTATGAGTCCAAGGCGCACGGGGCGGACGCGGTCTTGTTGATTGCGTCTCTTTTGGACAGGCCGACCCTGCGCCGTTTCGCCCGGCTGGCCCTCGATTGTTCGCTCGACGTTCTTCTGGAGATTCACGATGAGGCCGAGGTCGAAAAGATTGCAGAAGCGCCGCAGGCGGCCATCGGTATCAACACGCGCAATCTTAAGGATTTTTCCACGGATTTCGGCGTCCTGACGCGTCTGGCCGGCAGGCTTCCCAAGGACAGGCCGATTATCTGTGAGAGCGGTGTCAAGGACAAAGGGGATCTCGCGCTGATCAAAGAGACCGGCGTGAGCGGCGTCCTGGTCGGCACAAGCCTCATGCGCGCCAAAGACCCAGGCGCGCTCGCCGCGACATTCGTCCAGTTCTTGCGTTCATGAACACGAAAGTGAAGATTTGCGGGATCACGAACCTGCGCGATGCCAGGGCTGCGGCCGCTGCAGGCGCGGATTTTCTCGGGTTTGTTTTTTACAGGAAGAGCCCACGCTACATCCCGCCTTCAAAGGCCCGCCGCCTGATTAGCCGGCTGCCCCGGACGGTTTGCAAGGTCGGAGTTTTTGTTAACGAAGACAAAGAGTGCGTGCAAGCCGTGGCCGCGTCCTGCGGCCTGGACATGGTACAGTTTCACGGCGCAGAGGCGCCGGCCTATGTGAATTCTTTTAAAGGATGCGGGGTCATCAAGGCGGTCCGCGTCCGGGAACGCCGTTCTCTCGAGGGTCTGGACCGGTATCGGGCGGATTTCTTCCTTCTGGATACTTTCCGCCGGGGCCGCTTCGGCGGGACGGGCGAGGTTTTCGCCTGGAAGGTCCTGGCGTCTCTCGCAAAAAAGAAGGCGAAAATCATTGTTTCGGGCGGCCTGACGCCGGAGAATGTTGGCGGGCTCCTGCAGGTTTTCAGGCCCTATGCCGTCGACGTCTCCAGCGGCGTGGAGAAGGCGCCCGGCAGGAAAGACCATAAACGCGTCAAAAAATTCATTGATACCGTGAAACGGCGTTGAAGGTCGACACAGAAATAGGAGCAATAACCAATTTCCAAGATACAATGACCAAGAAATATACAAATTCCAATGACCAAACAGAAGTTTTTGTTTGATGATTGGATATTGGGATTTATTGGGTTATTGTTTCTTGCCTGCCTGCCGGTAGGCGGGGTTATTGGTGATTGAGTAAAGGAGTTATCATGACAATAAAACAATGGATCGAAGTGTGCCATGCGACAGCCAAGGAAAAAGGGTGGTGGGATTTCGAACGCTCCGACGGCGAGCTCATCGCGCTCATGCATTCCGAGCTTTCCGAAGCGCTGGAAGCGATGCGCAATGACCTGGGCAAGGAGGCGATTGCCGAAGAGCTGGCGGATTGCTGTATCCGCATCTTTGATTATTGCGGCGCCCGCGGCCTGGATCTCGAAGAGGCCCTCAAGAAGAAAGCCGAGAAGAACAAGAGCCGGCCGTATCGGCATGGGAAGAAATTTTAATGAGGGCATGACTTAGCGAGCCGATGGCCGTAGGCGGTGAAGCTAAGTCATCAGCCCGAATTAATCCGCCAATGCACTGGTGGCGGATGGAACCATGGCATGACTTAGCGAGCCGATGGCCGTAGGCGGTGAAGCTAAGTCATCTGCCCGAATTAACCCCGCGGAGTACTGTAAAATTCTTCCAGAATTTTAAAGTATCTTATGAAGCGGGGCAAGTGATGTAACGTGAGTAACATTCATCATAGGAGTTAAAATATGTTTAATCTCCCCGATATGGCCAAGCTGGCGCAAACGGCCAAAGAAGTGCAGGACAAACAACACCGGATGGAAGAGAAGAAGCTTGAAATCCTTCAGAGGATTGAGCAGAAGCTTGACCGGATTCTGGAAGAATTGAAAAAGTAAAATTCGTCCAACGCCTTGATGTTTTTAGGGAAGGAGGCCCGGGATGTTTAAAAATTTAAAAAAGGCGGCACGAGAGATGGAAGAAATCCGCGCATTAAGCGGGTTGATGGCCAACCTTCAGACAGAGACCTATATACGGCAGTTTTTATATAATAATCCCAAATATCAGGACGCCAAACGATTGACGCGCTATGAGCATAAAGGGTTTTCGCAGCACGGTGAAGACGGCATGATTGAAGAGATCTTTCGCCGGATTAAGACGACGTCGCAATTTTTTGTCGAGTTCGGCTGCGGGAAGCATGGCACGGAAAATAACAGTCTTTTGTTATTGTTGAAAGGGTGGCAGGGCATCTGGATGGAATATAAGCCGATCTATGTCGAGCGGATCAAAAGTAAGTTTAAACCTCTGATTAATAAAGGCAAATTATCCGTTTGGCACGCATGCATTACTTCTGAAAATATCAATGAGATTTTTGCCGAATGCCAGGTCCCCGGGGAATTCGACTTGCTTTCTATCGATATCGATGGCAACGATTATTGGGTTTGGCAGGCGCTCATGGGGTTTTCCCCGCGCGTCGTCATCATGGAATACAATGCGATTTTTCCGCCATCGATGCAATGGGTCATGAAAGAAAACTTAAAACATAAATGGGACGGCACGTCCCATTTTGGCGCCAGTCTGAAGTCGCTGGAGCTCTTGGGCGCCCGGAAGGGTTATAAATTGGTCGGTTGCGATTTTGGCGGCGGGAATGCTTTTTTTGTCCGCGAAGACCTCGCAGGCGACCTTTTTTTGGCACCCTTTACCGCTGAAAACCATTATGAGCCTCCCAGGTATTTCCTGGCGCGTCAGCAAGGTCATCCAAGAAATTTCGGTGATTTTGAGACAAAGTAGAGACAAGCCCCCTGTCCGGGGTTTGTCTGGTTGAGAGCGTTGAAAAATCCAACGCTCTCGATTACACAGAGGAAGCCCTGGTCTTTAGACCATGGAGGCTTCACTCAGTAAGTTGTGCCGGAAGCGTCCCCTTTGGACAGCAGATTCTCGAGGGTTATTTTTTTACCTTATTTTGTTCCATAAATGGAAAATAAAGATTGATTTAATGAGGACTATGTGTTACAGTTATGGAACACAAGAGGTTTGTCTCATGCGTCCCTATTCACCTCTTTATGTCTTGGAATTCAGCGGTTCTTCTCTGCAATGTTGTCGCAGTGAGATGCGGCGTCGTTCAAGGCGTCTGACCCATTGTTTTATCGTCAAGGATCGGGAAGGCGTTCTGAATGATCCGCGTGTTCTCGCCCGGCATTTCCGCAAGCACGGTTTCAGGCCGATAGATCCCATCGTCGTTATTCCCCGCCACCTTGCCAGCGTCCAGACGCTACGTCTGCCTTCCCAGGATAAACGTGAGCTTGAGGAGATGGTCCGGCTTCACGTTTCAAGGAGCGGCGGTCCGGCAGACGAGGAAGTGGTTTATGACTATCAGTTTGCCGGCCTTGACGCGCAAGGATATGCCCTCGTTCATGTCTACAGTCTTCCTAAAAGCCGGTTGGAATATTATCTGGTTGTCCTGAAAAAAATGGGCCTGAATCCGTCTCTGGTGACGTTTAATGTCGAGGGAATGGGGCGGTGGCTTTTGCTGCAAAAGGCCAGCCGCGAGACTGCGGGAAGATCTCTGTGTTTATTGAATGCGGGGCCCGACGGTTTTGATTTCAACGTCTTCTGCGACGGTCGAATTTATTTCAGCCGTTCTTTTTCGTTCTCCCCCATCACGGGGCCTGAGCGGGCCTCATTGTTGTTGCGCGAGATCAAGATGAGCCTGGAGCTTTGCCGCCGGCTGGGCGGCGTGGAATTCATCTTCGACAAAAAGATCTATGTGGCAGGAGGATTTTCGCCGGAGGAACTCGAGGCGCTCCAAAAACACAGCTTCTTCGATGCCGTAATCATTGAAGATGAAATGGGCGCCGGGCATCGTCTTCTAGGTTCATTCTCGGCGCAGGAGCGTCTGTCGTTTGCACCCAGCCTTGGGTTGGCCATGAACCCTGAAAGCGGCTGCATGGATATGAGGCCGCCTGAATGTAAGGCAGAGGCCAGGGGCCGGGCTGTCAGCCGATGGTGGCACCATGCCGCATTTCTTTTTTGCGGGCTTACTTTCGTGTTGTGGTTTCTATATGCCGCAAAGGTCGTCCGTGACGCCGACGCGTTCACGAGGTTAAGGCACGAGATGTCGGCAGAGACGAATGTCATGAAGATCGGCGACGCCGTGGCCCGCGGGGTGTGGATGGATCATCATTTCGTCGCGACAGGCATGTACAGGGAGATTTTATCCGTTCTGGGGCGGCACAGCGACGAAAACATCATGATGGATGAGCTCTACGTCCAGGGCGGGGCCAAGATATCCATCAAAGGCTCAGGTAAAGACATGACGCATGTCCTGGATTATGTGAAGTTCTTGAAATCGGAGCGCGTTTTTCAGAAGGCCCGGCTGGAGTATCTTGTCCAGAATAAAGACACGCAGACAGAATGGACTGTGTCGTTTAAGGTTGTCAGTCCCTAGTTGACTCTGCGCGGCCTAAAGCTCCGCCCTTTAGGGCGCAAGAGCGTTGCGGCCGCTTAGAGTAACCCGAAACAAGCCCCGGCCCTGGCCGAAGGCCGAGGCCGGGGAATATGGGTTGACTATTAAAGGCGAATCCTGTCTCTGTAAATAGCATAATATGTTGAAATGTCTAATATCGAAATCCCAATGACGAATAAATGTTCGATGCCCAAGGAAAAACATGCCGAATTATGATCTTGAGGAAAGGACTGCAAAATTTGGAGAAGACATTTTGATTTTGTAAAAAAGATGCTCCGTGAGCCCGTCTCGCTTCCATTGATCGGTCAATTGGTCAGGGCTGCAACTTCAGTGGGTGCAAATCATTGCGAGGCGGACAACGCCTGTTCGAAAAAAGATTTTGTTAATAAGATCGGCCTTTGCAAAAAAGAGGCCCGCGAAACAAAGCATTGGTTGCGCATGGTGGCCAGAGCCCAAAAGCCGTTAGAGCAAGAGGCGAAAAGACTTGCGGGGGAGGCGCAAGAATTGAATCTTATTTTTTGCGCGATCGTCAACAAATGCCGGAAAACTGATTCATGAATTATTGAGGTTTTGGATATTTGTTCGGCATTGGTCATTAGAAATTCGTCATTAGAGAATAAACCTAGCTTGTTTTGGGTGTTTCTATGAACATAAGTATATTTGCGAAATACATCTTTAAGCAATATCCTTGGCGCCGCACAAAAGCATCGTTTTTTGCCATGGGGCTATGTGTAGTCTTGAGCGCACCCGGTTGGATGGTATTGCGTCAGACTGATAAAAGCCTTTCTGCGTCGCTGGAGAAGGGCAGACAGGAGAGGGGGGCTGCTGCTTTCTTTGCGAATGTTTTGAGCGAACATAAGGGGTTAAAAGAGACATATGGCCGAAGAAAAACGGGCGAGATCTCTCTGGATGAGTCTTTAACAGAACTGCATATGTTGGCGAGAAGGGAGAGGATTCTGCTGGGTTCCATAAAGCCGGCGCAGACAGACGGAAAGAACAACCGGGAAGGCCTGAGACGCAGGAAGATCGAAATGACTTTTCAGGCGCCGGAAGACGGCGTATATCGGTTTTTGGGCGGGTTTTCGGAACTCGGATTTTTTTCTTCGCCTGAGTCGGTGGCGATTTCTGCGTCTCCGGAAGGTGCGTCTCTCGTCCGTGTCCGCATGACCCTTGAGATATTCGACAATCTGCGGATACCCAAAAAGAAGGCCCGGGATTATCTGAAAAAAGCGATTGGTTCGGGTGAGACCTTTGCGGAGTCTCAGGCCTATGTGACGGCCGCAGGCAGGAAAATATTCGGGTCGGCCGGGATGAAGCTCAGGCGTGCGATCCTGGCCCAGGAGAAAAAAGAAGATGTCCTGACGCAACTGGTGCTTGTCGGGATCGTGGAGGACGCAGGACAAGGCAGGCGCGCCGCCGTCGAAGACAAGAGAACGTCCCGGACGTTCTATCTGTGCGTCAACGATGCCGTCGGGGATCTTGTGGTTTCCGAGATCGGAGACCATCAGGTGGTCTTTTCAGGAGGCGGGCAATGTTATACCCTCGCGCTGTAAAAATTTTATTATGTGCTTATCTGGTATTTTTCGGCGGCGTCGTTTCGGCCCAGGACCTGAGCCCGGGCCCCGGCGCCGCTGCAGCCTCCGATAAGGTGTCGCTCGATATCAAAGGTATGGATGTCGTAGAGGTCCTCAAGATGTTGGCCTCCAAGATACGCCTCAACGTGGTCGTCGACAAGAATGTCAGCGGCCGCGTGACCGTCTTTGTGAAGGATGTGTCGCCCTCCGAGGCATTAAGGATGATCCTTGCGTCCAACAACCTTGTCCTGCGCCAGGAGGGGGAGGTGGCGAGGATCATGACAGCCCAGGATTACGAACAGGTCTACGGCCAGAAATACGCTGATCCCCGCCGGATGCTGCGCCTGCCTTTGCGTTACCTGGCCGCCCAGCAGGCGGCCGGCCTTCTGACGCAGGTGAAGTCGGGCGTCGGGCAGATCGTCGTCGATGAGGCCTCGGGGGCCCTCATCATTTTGGAGACGCCCCAAAAATTGCATGAGATGGAGATGCTGGTCCGTCAGATGGACCGTCCGATGGAGACGCGCGCCTTTGATCTGAATTACGCCAAGTGCGAGAAGGCGGCGGAGTCCGTGCGGGAAGTCCTTTCTCTGAACACCGGCCGTCTGGTCGTCGATGCCCGTTCGAACCGCCTGATTGTGACGGATTACCCGGAACGTCTCAGCCGGGCCGAGGCCGTGATTGCGGGGCTGGATCAGAGGACGCGGGAAGTGCTGATCGATGCCAAGATCGTGCAAGTCAACTTGACCGATAAGAGTTCGCTGGGTATCGATTGGGAATATGTCCTGAATAAAAAATTCTCCGTCCAGGGGATGTTCGGCAACGTGATCACTACGACCGGCAACAAGTGGACGATCGGCAGCCTGAACCCCGGCGGGCACAATGATTACAGCGCCGTCATCGAGGCGCTCCAGACCCAAGGGAATACCAAGATCCTTTCGGCGCCGAGGCTGGCCGTTGTCAACAACGAATCCGCCAAGATCCTTGTCGGCTCCAAGCAGGTTTACGTCACGACGACGGCGGTCCAGGGGCAGTCGACGACCGAGACGGCCGAGGCGGTCAATTTCGTGGATGTCGGCGTCCAATTATACGTGACGCCGACCATCGGCGCGGACGGTTTCATCTCCATCAAGGTCAGGCCGGAAGTCAGCGCCGTGACGGAGAATTATACGACATCGACCGGTAACAAGATCCCTATTGTCGAGACCTCGGAGACGGAGACGACGGTCCTGCTGGAGGACGGCGCGACGCTGGTCATCGGCGGCCTGATGAAAGACGAGACGGTCAAGTCGGCCAACAAGATTCCCTGGGTCGGCAATATTCCCATCTTCGGTTTTTTCTTCCGCAACACGGTCTCGGAGACGCGCAAGACGGAACTTGTGATTTTTCTGACTTGCCGGATTTTGGATTTTGCTGCGGTTCCTTTTCAGGAAAACTTAAAGTTGCAAAAAAGTTAGGCCGTGGCTATAATGAAAATCAATCATGAGACGACTCAAGCCAAAGCGCGAATCGTGGGGGTCCCGTCTCGGGATCATCATGGCCGTGGCCGGTTCTGCCGTCGGGTTGGGGAATTTTTTGAGGTTTCCGGTCCAGGCTGCAGGTAACGGCGGAGGCGCTTTTATGATCCCGTATTTTGTGGCGCTTCTCGTCCTTGGGATCCCTTTGGTCTGGATCGAATGGGCGCTGGGCCGTTATGGTGGAGGTTTTGAGCACGGGACGGCGCCGGGTATCTTCCACAGCCTCCTCCAGAAGAACCGGTTCGTCAAATATTTCGGCGTCATCGGCATCTTTGGGCCGTTTGTCATTTTTATCTATTACACATTCATCGAATCCTGGACTTTGGGGTATAGTTTTTACAGCCTCAAAGGCGTCCTGACCCAGCTCCATGACCAGGCATCGATCCAGGCCTTCTTGAAGGGGTACCAGGGGCTGGAACACAATGCGTTTTTTTCGAGCCTCGGCCCCGCATATCTTTTTTTCATCGTGACGTTCTTTCTGAACACCCTTGTGATCTATTACGGCATCCGCGGCGGTATCGAGCTTCTGTGCAAGATCGCGCTGCCTGTTTTGTTCTTTTTCGGGGTCATCCTGGCTGTCCGCGTTTTGACGCTGGGTGCGCCTGATCCGGCAAAGCCGGACTGGAACCTGGTCAACGGCCTGGGATTTTTATGGAATCCCGATTTCAGCGCGCTCAAATCGGCCAAGGTCTGGCTGGCCGCCGCAGGCCAGATCTTTTTTACGCTCAGCGTCGGCATCGGCGTGATTTTGACGTATGCCAGCTACCTGTCGCGCGGAGACGATGTGGCGCTTTCCGGCCTGACCGCCGTCAGCATGAATGAGTTCGCAGAGGTCATCCTGGGCGGCTGCATCGTGATCCCGGCCGCTTTCGTCTTCTTCGGGCCTGTGGATGTCCAGACGATCGCCAAGCAGGGCGCGTTTGACCTGGGATTTGTGACCATGCCGCTGATTTTAGGCAAGATTCCCTTGCCGGCGGTTTTGAGCTTTCTGTGGTTTGCGCTTCTTTTTTTGGCGGGGGTGACGTCGAGCGTTTCTTTGGCGCAGCCGGCGGTCGCTTTTCTGGAAGATGAGTTTGACATCTCCCGTAAAAAAGCTGTCGGGATTTTTGCGGTCGTCAGCTTTGTCCTTTGTCAGCCGGCGATCTTTTTTTTGAGCCGCGGTGTCGTCAACGAGCTGGATTTCTGGGGCGGCACATTCTGCCTCGTTCTTTTTGGAACGGTCGAAACTATTCTTTTCGCCTGGGTCTTCGGCATGGACAGGGCGTGGGAAGAGATCCATCACGGCGCGGATATTGCCGTGCCCCGGGTCTATAAGTTCATCATCAGATACATGACGCCTGTTTTTCTTCTGGTTATCCTGGGTTTCTGGTTTTACCAGGAGGGTTTGCCGATGATCATGCTCAGGGGCGTGGCGGAAGCAGACAAGCCTTTTGTTCTTTGGACACGCCTGGGCCTGGTGGGGCTTTTTGTGATTTTGTCTGTCCTGGTCAAGCTTGCCTGGCGCCGGCGGCAGACTAGCTTGGAGGTTTAAGCGGGATGGCCCTCTCCGGATGGATCCTTTTGGCGTTGTCATGGCTGGGAATCGTTTCATTGGCTACATTTTGTTTTTATAAGATTTTTTCAAAGAAAGAGGTCAAGTAGCCATAGTTCGATTGAGGTTTCATTCCGACGGACAAGTTGTGCCGTCATGAAAGGTCAAATGAAGAAAAAAACTTTATTATCGTTTTTAATCTTGGGCGTGTTGACGGTTTTTTTAAACGGATGCGTTTGGTTGATTGTCGGCGGCGTCGGGGCCGTCGGAGGCTACACCGTGACGCGCGATACCATTCAGGGAGAATATGATGTCAAGTTCGACGACGCCTGGCGGGCCGCCCAGTCCGTCTGCAGCATCCTCGGTACTGTCGGCAACCGCGATTCCTCCGCCGGCACTGTCGAAGCCACGATCGACCGCGCCAAGGTGAGGGTGCAAATCTTCCAGATCACACCGGAATCCATCCGTTTGAAGGTCAAGGCCAGACGCGGCATTTTCCCGCGGCTGGGCACGGCACAAAATGTCTTCGTCAAGATCGTCCAGCAGTTGATGTGAGGGGTGTTTTTGGGGCGGCGGCCTGGGGTGTCTTGACGCAGGCAACGATGGCGGCCGCATTCTTATTTCTTGTCTTGTTCTTCCGCTGGCCGGCAGGCAGAGGTTTACTCCCCTGGCTCTATGCAAAAGCAAGCCTTTATCTCTAAAGCGCATTATGCTGCGGCGACGCTTATCTTCGGCGCTGCACTTTCTTTTCTTTTCGGCTGTTTTCCACGGAATTCCGGCGAGGTCCGCGTCGTTCGGGTCGTCGACGGCGATACGGTCGATGCGGATTCAGGCGTCACCATTCGCTATATCGGCATTGATACTCCTGAGACGCGGCGGCGCACATCCGCCGGTTGGATCCCGACGGGAGATCTGTACGGAGAAGAGGCCAAGAAGGCAAATGATGCGTTGGTCATAGGCCAAAAGGTCCGTCTGGAGTATGACGTCCAGAAGAAGGATAAATACGGCCGGACCCTGGCGTATGTTTTTGTCCGGCAGGGCGATAAAGAAACCATGGTACAGACGGAACTCTTGCGCCGCGGCCTGGCTTTTCTCTATACTTTGCCGCCGAATGTCCGCTACGTGGATGTTTTTTTGGCGGCGCAGAAGGAGGCCCGCCGCAACAAGGCGGGCATGTGGGCGCATGAGTTTCATGTCCCGAGTGCGCAGGCTTGCGATTTTCTCGGCCAGAGGAAGTTTGTGACAGGGAAGGTCGCAGACGCACGGAGGACCGACAAGATGGTCTTTCTTGAGATGGAAGGCCTCCGCGTCATTATTTTTGCCAAAGACTTCGGCTTTTTTGAGAAGGAGGGCATTCATCCGGCGCAGGATTATACCGGCAAGAAGGTCAGTGTCTTCGGCCTCATCAAAGCATATCGGGGGTCGCCCGAGATTATCGTCAGCCACCCGTGGCAGATTGAGATTGTAGACCGCCCCTGACCCGCCTGTGTTATAATAGAGGACAAATCCGTATCCCCATCAGGGAGAATTTTGTGTTTTTTCATTCTTTTTCCACGACGTGCCAGGCGATCCTGGAATTGGTGATCCTCGGCGCTGTCGGTTTTTTTCTGATCCGTGGAAAGATCATCAGCGAAGAAGGTCTGAAAACCTTGAGCGAACTGGTGATCGGCCTGTTTTTGCCGCTTTTGATGTTCAGCGAGATCGCCGCGCGTTTTAGCTTCAGGCAGTTTTCGGATTGGTGGATTTTTCCGCTCTTGAGCGTTTTGGTGACGGCTGTCGGTTATCTTTTGGGTCTGTTTGTGGTGGCGCTGGACCGTTCTCTCATTCAGCAGGAAGGGCCTTTTTTGGGTATCGCGATGTTCCAGAACTCGGGATATCTTCCATTGCCTTTGGTCGCCAGCCTGCTTGCGCCCGGCGCCGTATCGGACATGTTTATTTATATATTTCTTTTCCTTTTGGGTTTTAACATGACGATCTTTTCGTTCGGCGTCTTTGTCTTGTCCTGCAAAGGCAAGGCCTGCAGTTTTGACACCAAGGACATGTTCAATGCGCCCGTGATCGCGACGCTGTTGGCGCTGGCCGCCGTCTTCTTTGGCTGGACGCGTTTCATCCCGCCTTTCGTCTCCAAACCCGTCGAGATGATGGGGCGCTGCGCGATCCCTTTGTCGATCATCGTCGTGGGCGGCAACCTGGCCTTGATCCGCATCCGTTCCTTGAAATACGTCCGGCCCATGGTCCTGAGTTTGGTCGTTAAGCTCCTTTTTGTGCCCCTGGTGTTTCTTGTTTTTGTGCTTTTGGTCAAACCAAAACCTCTTGTCGGCTTGCTGTTGATGTTGCAGGCCTGTATGCCTCCGGCAGCGCTCTTGTCCGTCATCGCCAAGAATCAAAAACTGGAGGAGGGCTTGATCAACCAGGCTATTTTTTACGGCCACGTGGCAAGCATTTTTACAATTCCGCTGTTCTTGGGGCTTTACGGGGTTTTTTCAGGTTTTTTCAATTAGACGATCCTTCCCTGGATATTTTTCACTCTGGATGGTAAAATAATATGGAAGAACGGGTTATCGCAACGAACAGGAAGCTCTATCGCGACTTTGAGGTCCTGGAGACCTTTGAGTGCGGTATCGAGCTTAAGGGCAGTGAAGTCAAGTCGTTGCGTGAAGCCAAAGCCAACATCGACGATGCCTTTGGCCGGATAGAGACGGGTGAGGTCTATCTTTACAACTGCCACATCGCTCCGTATGAAAAGGCCAGTTATTTCAAAGAAGAGGCGACCCGGCCGCGCAGGCTCCTGCTGCATAAAAACCAGATCCGCAAGTTGACAGGCCAGGTATCGCAGCGCGGTCTTACCCTGGCCCCTTTGAAACTTTATTTCAACACCAGGGGCCTCGTCAAAGTGGCGATGTCCTTGGTCCGCGGCAAAAAGCTTTACGACCGGCGCAAGGATATAAAGGCACGGGAGACGGAACGGGAAATGCGCCGCGCTGTTCGAGCGAGAAATAAATGAATTTTTTGCTCTTTGAAAATGAACAATAGAAAATAGACCAATAGACCGCAGTGGTGCCATCGTTTATTGTCTTATGGTCTATTGTTCAATTGTTCTGTAAATTTTTGCTCTGCAAAAATTTACCTGGGGCTGATTGGGCTCGATTCAGATATGTCGGGCGATGAGCAGCATGCAGAGGTTGTAAGGAGGCCTCTTTAAACACCTTACACAATACAAACGCTGAAACTGATCCATCAGTGCTTAGAGCGGAAGCGATCGTTGCTCCGTTCTTTGCAGGCGTACCAGCCTTAGTTCGCTAAACGAACTAAGCCATGACCGGGGCAATTCTGCGTGTTCCGGTGATGACGGGCTTTAGGGCCGCAAGGCCTTAAAGCAGGCAGAATAGTCCTTACTCCGCCGGCGGGATAAGGGCGAAACTTAAGCCGGCTGGTCCTGCGAGATCCTGTCTGCCGGAGATCGCAGGGCGAGAATAAATGGCAGGCTAAGCATGTAGCGGCTTTCGCTTCTCTATCTGGGGACCCGGGTTCGATTCCCGGCAGCTCCACCATTTTGTCCCCTCTGGGGACAAAAGGCTCGCCTGCCAAAGGGCAGGCAGTGCCGAAGCCTCTGGCTTCGGCGCCACCATTGCTTTCACGCTGCGACCAATTCGAACTTTCGGTTCGAACTGGTTGCAGTCGGGTCCACCAATTTTTCGCGACAGAGCGAAAATTTTCGTCTGCATGGCCTTTGGCCAAGCAGGCAGGGATGTCCCGACGTTCCGCCGCAGGCGGAAGTCGGGACGCCACCGCCTTAATGTAGTTTGCTGCTTACGCCGCTGACCCCTTTTATTGGTCAGCGGCCTTTTTATGGGTCAAATTTTCCCGTATCTCTTTGGTAAATATAGAGATATGAAAATATTTATTAAAATATATTTGTATAAATTTATTTAATATTTATGTTGACAATTTAAACTTTACATAATATAATTTTAACTGATGAGAAAAATCGTTGATGTGATGAAGGCGGTTTTAAAAGAGTTTTCCGGCAAGCTTGATGGATTTTATCTGGCGGGCGGGACTGCTCTCTCTCTTTACTATTTTAATCATCGGGAGTCCTATGATCTTGATTTTTTCACAAAGGATTTTAAAAAGGAGCTGATTCGTTCACTTGTCTCGGAAGTTTGTGGTTCTCTCGGGCTCAAGAACAAGCTCATCATGGATCTCAACCAAAAAGGAAGGGCCAGGATTATTCAATACACACTTTCTATCCCCGGCGGCACCAGGGATCTGCGGCTTGATTTTGTTGAAGACGTCTTCCGTTTGGTTCGCGAACCTCAATTGATTGACGGTGTCCCTATATTATCTAAAGAGGATATCTATTTAAGAAAGATCTATGCGGTTGCAGGGACGCTCGGAATTATCGATGAGATTGGTCGTTCGCAGACCCTGGGCGGACGTCAGGAAGCTAAAGATCTTTTTGATCTATATTTTTTGTCAAAGACTTTCGTCCCTCTTTCATTATTTGCCACGAAATATTGCGACGTGACAGAGAAGGAAAATCTTGTCACATGGTATCGTTCATTTGATCGACAGGAGATGAAGCTGGGTTTAAACGAGATTAACACAGATAAAGAGATAGATTTTCGAGAAGTAGACCGGCATTTCAGGATAGAAATCGAGAAATTGCTTTTGGAGCAGATCCCCTGAGGTATATGATGGAATTTTGGGACAAGAAACTCAGTGAACAAGAGATCAAAGACGTCCTGAAGAATGAGAATCATCCGAGATTCTTGGAGTTCGTTTCGCTTTTTCTTTCGAGGACCAATGATATCAGAATGGTTTTCTCGGATTATTTGGAAAAGAAGGTTTTCTGGCGCAACTGGAAAGCCATTAAGCGTCGAATGAGCCGCAACAAATGGAACGATCCAAAGATCATTTATTGGAATGGTGTTTATGATATTTTGAAAAAGGATTTCAAGAAAGAAAAAGCCATCCTGCGTAAAAGTCGTCCCCCGATAGCCCCGCGTCTTAAAGAGTTCGGAGACATTATACGGGCGGCGAGAGAAGAGAAAGGGCTGACTCAAAAGGAGTTGGCTGATCGGTCCGGCATCTCTCAGGTTTCTATTTCATTTATTGAGCGGGGGGTTGTCAACGTCTCTGTTTTGACCCTCGAAAACATCGCTAAGGTTTTGGGCCTGACCGTATCTATTGTTGACCAGCGCCAGCCTTCGTTCGATCATGCGACCATTAATGTTTCCTCGACCCTATCTGCTTATAAATAGTTTCGGGGACAAGATATATAGAATGGGGGGCAAAGCCAGTGAAGAAGTGTCCGTTTTGTGCCGAAGAGATCCAGGATGAGGCAATCAAGTGCAAGCACTGCGGCAGTATGCTGGAATCCAGCAGCAAGCTGGCATCCGCGGCGCCCAGGACGCCGTGGTACTTTAAGACATCGGCCCTGGCGATCGCCCTCCTCTGCGTCGGGCCCCTGGCCTTGCCGCTCTTGTGGTTCAATCCGCGCTTCAGCATGAAAAGCAAGATCGTCTGGAGCGTCGTCGTTATCGCGGCGACGTATTATCTCATCGTCGCCCTTGCGGCCGCCTTAAAGACCGTCAGCCAGTATTATCAGGAGTTGCTCTAGAGCATATGGACCTTTCCCTTTATATCCATATCCCTTTTTGCAAGTCCAAATGTTTTTATTGCTCTTTTGCTTCGTATCCGGGCCAGGAAGATATGATCGACGCCTATCTGGATATGCTGGAGCAGGAGGCGGCAAGCTATGACAGGCTCCCATGTTCGACCGTCTACATCGGCGGCGGGACTCCGACGTATTTATCCACGATGCAGCTTGAGAGGATCCTGGGGATTGTCCGGGACTATTTTTCGAGGGATGAGGGCTCTGAGTTTACCGTCGAGGCGAATCCGGCGACCTTCGACCGCGCCAAGGCAAAACTTCTCTTGCGTTCGGGGGTCAACCGTGTGAGCCTCGGCGTTCAGTCCCTGCATGACGATACCCTGCGTTGGCTGGGGCGTCCGCATACGGCGGCAGAGGCGCTTGAAAGCTATCAGCTGTTGCGCGGCACGGGTTTTAAGAACGTCAACCTTGACTTTATCTATGCGCTTCCCCACGAGACACAGGATCAAGTCAAAGCCGACCTTGAAGAGATCGAGGCATTGGGCAGCGAACATATTTCCCTCTATGCCTTGTCCATCGAGGAAGGGACCGATTTGTCGCATCGCCAGATCCAGCCGCTTGAGCCCGACCGGCAGGCCGACGATTACCGCATGGTCGTCGCGTTTCTGAAGGCGTGCGGATATGCCCAGTACGAAGTGAGCAATTTTGCCAGAGAGGGATATATCTGTGAGCATAACATGCACTATTGGCGCGGCGGGGATTATATCGGGCTGGGGGCGTCCGCCCACTCCCATATCCTGGGCCATCGTTTCTGGAATGCCGCAACGGTCTCAGAATATGTTTCCCTTATGAAAACGAAGGGCCTTGCGCGCGCGGGCGAGGAACGCTTGACGCCTCAACAGCGTTTGTGCGAGGCTTTCCTTATCGGCTTGAGGATGTGCGAAGGCGTCTGGCTTGAAGGCCTGGAACAGAAGTTCGGCGTGATGCTGGAGGAGCGCCAGAAGGCCCTCGTCCGGCAGTTCATCGAAGAGGGGCTCTTGGAGGAATATGCGGGTGTGGTGCGTACCACGCTTCAGGGAATGCTGGTTTTAGATGAAATGTGTGCGCAGTTGTGTTAGTTTTTTGCCGCGGGCGGGTATGTCCAAAAAGGTTTAGAATTTTTTCGGTCCTGCGGATATAATAAGTGAGTTAACAGAGACCAGGGCGCAGAGAACAGATGGGGTGATGAATGAATAGCGAGAAGCGAAAGGGAAGCGGAATCGTTTTATCCTTTAGATCTTTTGGCTCTTTTGTTTTTCTGTTCTCTGCGCTCGGTTTTCTGTTCTCTGCCATGAACGGCTGTGCCAAGTGCATGCTCATGCGTTCGGAATATTATGACATGACGGGCCAGGTTTTTGCGCCAAAGGCCGCCGATGCCGAAATCCCTATCTACGAGGCCGGTCAGCCGATCGATCGTCCTTACACGGAGATCGGTGTCGTAAAGGTCGTCGCCCAGCCGAAGACCGGCCGCCAGGAGATCGATGAGGAATTAAGGAAGCGGGCGCGGCTGGCCGGGGCGGACGCGCTGATCGATATGAATTTCCAGGAGGACAAGGAAAACAAGGCCTGGTTTTGCGGCCGTTTGATGTCGACGCGGCATAATGCCGCCGCTGCCGCCAGGGCCGTCATATTCACGGATGCGGACAGCCATGGCACAACAGCCCCCTAAGTATATTTTGCTCGTCGATGACGAGAAAGATTTTATCGAGCCCATTTCTTTTTGGCTGCGTTCCAAGGGATATGATGTAGCGATGGCGTCGGATGGCCGTCAGGCCCTGGAGGCCATCGCTGCACGCCGGCCAGATATCGTTTTTATGGATATCAATATGCCGGGCCAGACCGGCTTGGAGACTTTGAAGGCCATCCGTCAGACCGATCAGGACCTGCCGGTCATTCTTTTGACATCGGCCTACGGAGATGAAGGCAAGATCGTTGCGGCCCGATCTCTCGGCGTTTCCGGGTTCTTCGCCAAAAACTATACATTTGAACAGTTGATGCAGGTCTTGCAGGCAACGCTCAATGCCCATCGCGGGTTTTCTCCTGGATCCTTGCCGGCGGATGAAAAGCCGTGAAACTCCGCCGACGCGTCTGCTTTGCAGACAGTCGGCGTTTTTTCTTTGTGTGATATAAAACGAAGCGCGGCACCGAATGCTTCGGAAGTTTTGGCTTCCCCCCGCCGCGCAGCGGCCGGGATTTGCGGGGGAGCGAGGAACAGGGGCGGGGGATGGCGGGGATGCACAGGACGAGGGCGGATGAGATCATCAAGCGACTGAAGAAAAAATATCCCTCCGCCCGCATAGCCCTGCATTCCCGTAATCCTTTGGAGCTTTTGGTGGCGACCATCCTGTCTGCACAGTGCACGGATGCGCGCGTAAATCTTGTGACAGAAGGCCTTTTTAAAAAATACAGGACGGCGCAGGATTACGCAAAGGCCGAACCAGTGACATTGGAGCAGGAGGTCCGCTCGACGGGGTTTTACCGTCATAAGGCCAAGAATATCATCTCTGCGGCCAAGAAGATCGTCGCCGACTTTCATGGGGAGGTGCCGCGGACGATGCCGGAGCTCCTGACGCTCCCGGGCGTGGCGCGCAAGACCGCCAATGTCGTCCTCTACAGTGCGTTTGGCAAAAACGAGGGGATCGCCGTGGATACACATGTGATGCGAACGAGCCGGCGGCTGGGGCTCACGGAACACGATGATCCTGTCAGGATTGAAGAGGACCTGATGCGCCGGGTGCCGCGGCGCGAGTGGGGGGATTTCAGCCTGCGCCTGATCCTGCATGGCCGCCAGACATGTATGGCGAGGGCGCCGAAGTGTCCGGCATGCATTTTGGCTTCGGTCTGCCCGTCTAAAAAAATATTCTTTCCGGGAAGTTCAGCCTCATTGAAGGAGACGCATGGAACGCCGTAAAAAAGTTTACGAGCCGATCACGCCGCAAGAGAAGGAAAACCTGCTGCATGATTATTTGCCGTTTCTTTCCAGGGGGAAATTCGTCAATGTGGCCACCTGCAATGAGGAACGCATGCCTAATGTGGCGCCCAAGCTGATCGCGAAAGTCGACAATAACCTGGTCTATCTTGTCGATTACGTCATGGGATCGACCTACGCGAATCTCAAGACCAATCCGCGTGTTTCCCTTTCCTTCGTCGATGAAAGGACGTTGACGGGTTACCAGTTGAACGGCGCCGTCATTGTGGTCGCCTCCGGGGAAGAATTCGACAGACTTTCCGAGGAGTTCCAGCAGATTAAGACGAATTTCACGGTCGAGCGCATTTTGTTTAATGTCAGGACAGGAGGAAAGGCCTCGCCCGTGGATCTTACGCTGCCGGAAAAATTCGTTATCCTGAAGGTGAAGGTTTTCGAAATCGTTGAGATCAGTTCTACCGGCGGCCTGAAATCCAAGTTCGCCCTTTGATCCGTTTCCATATGCCCTTACGGAACATGCACACACCGGTCAGGACGACCTTCTGGCGGATAGCTCTTTTTTCACTCTTGTTCCTGCCGTTCTTTTCTTCCCGCGGCATGTGCGATTTGTCCCCTGAACCGCTGCGCCGGGCGCCGGCAATCAAGGGATCCACCTGGTTCAATGTCGATTCATATCCTCATATCAGCCTTAAATCCCTGAGGGGAAACGTCATTCTTCTGATCTTCTGGGACAGTCAAGACTTGGCTTCGGCAGAGGTGATGGAAAAAATCAATGCCCTGCGCGACCGCTATAAAGATCGGGGGCTGGAGGTGATCGGCGTCCATGATTCGGGATGGGGGCTGAATGTGTCTGAGGCCATGGTTTTAAACAAGATCCGGGAGCTCGACATCAGATTTCCCGTTGTCATGGATTCGGAGGGGACGATGCGGGTGGCCTATGATTATCTTGGCGGGGAAAGCCTGTTTCTTATCGACCGCAAGGGATACATCCGGGGGCAATTCATCGTCGGACTTCCATGGAAAGACATCGAGCTGATGATCCAGATGCTTCTGGAAGAGGGGCACTCCCGGCAATGGGAATTGTATGAAAAAAAGAAAGTTAAAGGTGTTTGAGAGATGAAAAAGAACAGGGGTGCCTGGCCGCAGGTAAGGCTGAAATTTCTCGGCGGCGTCAGGACAGTAACAGGATCCAGTCATTTGTTGACGACACCGAAATCGCAGGTCTTGATCGATGCCGGATTGTTCTACGGCCACCGCGATGAGTTCTACAAGGTCAATACGACGTTTTCCTATCATCTCTCGAAGGTGAGCGCCGTCGCGCTGTCCCATGCGCACATCGACCATTGCGGTAATATCCCGACGTTATTGAAACACGGATTGCGTTCGAAGATCTACACGACGTCGGCCACGCGAGACCTTTGCAAGCAGATGCTGACGGACAGCGCCAGGGTCCAGGAAGAAGATTTCAGGTATTTGAGAAAAATAGGCCGTGGGGCCGGAGGCCGCGGCCCGAGGAACGCCCCGTCGTTCCGCGGACCCCTCTATACTGAGCGTGAAGCCCTCCGGGCGCTGGGAAAGTTCCGGCCTTTGCATTACGGCCAGAGGTTTCAGGTGACCCATGATGTGACGTTGACCTTTTATGACGCCGGCCACATCCTCGGCGCCAGCGTCATCCTGATTGAGGTGCGCATGGGCCGCAAGGCGGTCCGCCTCGGGTATGCCGTTGACCTGGGCAGAAAAAACCTGCCGATGCTCAATGACCCTACCGTCTTCCGCGACCTGGATTACCTTGTGTTGGAATCGACCTACGGCGGCAGGATGCATGCCCCCATCTCGGAAGCCAAAGAGAAGCTGCGCGAGACGATCACCAGGACCGTTGCGCGCAAAGGCAAGATCATCATCCCGGCCTTCGCCCTTGAGCGCACCCAGGAAGTCCTCTATTACATCAGCGAGCTCCTGAAGGAACGGGTGATCCCCGAGATCCCTATCTATGTGGATTCGCCCCTGGCGACCAGGATCACGGAGGTTTTCCGCAACAACGTCCACTATATGGATCCTAAGGCCAAAAATATGATCCGTAAGGAACACAGCCCTTTTGATTTCGTGCACCTGCATTACGTGCAGGGGCAGGAAGAATCCAAGGCCCTGAATAACGATAAGCGCCCGATGATCATCCTGGCCGGTTCCGGCATGTGCGAGGCCGGCCGCATCCTGCATCACCTGAAAAACAACATCACGGAATCCCGCAACACGGTCCTTGTCGTCGGGTATATGGCCAAGAATACACTGGGAAAACGGATCGTGGACCGCGAGCGCATGGTCAGGATTTACGGCCTGGAGTATGAATTGAACGCCGAGGTGGTCGTGATCAACGCGCTCTCCGGCCATGCGGACTCCAACGACCTCCTGCGTTATGCCCAGGAGTGCTCGCCTTTCAAAAAAGTCTTTCTTGTGCACGGGGATGAAGAACAGACCAAGAGCCTTTATGACCGGCTTTGCGAATACAACCTGAATCCTTATATGCCGCAGAAGGATGAAGAAGTGATCTTGTATGAAGAATGACAGGGCGGGGTTTGCCCCGTTGGAAATCTTGTTTCTAACGGGATAGGGGCCGCCTGCGGCGGCCGTCTTGATGTGTGGATCTGCCGGGACGAACTTCGTTTTTTATCGCACAGATTCTGTTGGGCAATGGCGTCGGGTTATCTCTGACGGGGTAAACCTTTTGTTTCGTTGTTCGTCTAATGTGAAGGAAGCGAAACAAAAGGGAGGATGCTATGAAAAATTTTGCCAAACAATTATTGTTGATCGGGTTGGGTGTTCTGGTTTTGGCGGGGGGATGTTTTTGTTTTTCCCCGGCGGGTCTGGCCGCGGGCGATGGAGAGGAATTGTCATCGGCGCCTGGCCGTTCTGGCCGCGCCGGAGACCTGCGCGAGAAGGCTGATCGTTTAAGGCGGGAAGACCCCGAGAAATTCCACCAGCTGGTGCGGGACCGCGCCCAGGCGCTGCGCGGAAAACTTCAGGACCTTAAGGAAAAAGACCCTCAGAAATACGAGCAGGTCGTCGCCAGGATCCGGCAGATGAAGATCGAGCGGCTGCGGCGCCTCAAGACTGAGGATCCCGAGAAATTCCGCCGGATCATGGAGCATCGGCGTCAAGCTGTCGATAAACGTTTGAGCAGGCTTAAAGAAGCCGACCCTCAGAAATACGAGAAGGTTATGGCTTTTAAGGAGAAGCTGGGGCATCTGCAGGAGCTGCGGCAGGAAGACCCTGAGGCCTTCCGTGAGTTTCTTGAGAAACATCCGCGCCTCAAGGAGCGGCTGACTTCGGGCCGCCGGGGACGCGGAGCGCCGGGGCCGGGAGAGCCGCAACGGAAAGCCGCTGAATATGACGACGTCCGCTGATGCCCAAAGAAGCCTGGAGTGCGTGCGCCGTTTTCAGGAGGGCGAGAAGGCCGCATTCGACGAACTGGTGAGGACGCATCAGAGGCAGGCTTACGGATTTGTTTACAGCCTTATTGGAAATGTCGAGGATGCCGCGGATATTCTCCAGGAGGGGTTTCTGCGTGCCTATGAAGGGCTGGGGCGGTTCCGGGGAGAATCGGGATTCAAGACGTGGTTCTACAGGATATTGATTAACCTGACGCGGGACATGCTGCGCCGACGGGGGAGGTCCCGTAAGCTTTTTTCCTATTCGCTCGATGAAGAGGACGAAAATGGGGCTGCCAAGAGCGTTCCTGATGCGACATGGAGGCCCGATAAGGCGGCGCAAGAGCATGAATGCGAGAGCGTGCTGAACGGGGCGTTGCGCGAGCTTTCGGACCGGCAGAGAGAGGCTTTTTCGCTGCGTTATTTCCAGGGGTTAAAGACCGAAGAAGTGGCGCACATCCTGGGGTGCGGGGTCCCGACAGCCAAGGTGCATATTTTCCGGGCTGTCCGCCGTATCGGCAGGATCATGGAACCGTATATGCGCGGGCGTTCGTAACAAAAGAGGGTTTTATGGTTACGTGTTTTTTTATCAGACGAAAACTGCTTGATTTTGCGGAAGGCGGGCTTTCGGAGCGCGAGGCCGGCCGCCTGCAGGCGCATCTGGAACGCTGCCCGGCCTGCCGCGGCCGGTTGGCGGAGATCCATTGCGGCCTTCAGGCTGCCGGTTTGCATCGAGAGGCGCAGATGTCCGAAGATTTCTGGAAGAAGTTCGATGCCGACCTGCAGAAGAAGATCTTCGAGCGCGAATGTGAATGCCTTCCCCGCGCCGGCCGGCGGTTCGTTTGGGTTGCGCCCATGTGGCGTCCGGCGCTCATCGCGCTTCCCGTCCTGGTCATTATGTTCGCCGTGGCCACGCACCTGAGGGTGTTTTCTCCGGCGGTGCAGGAAGAGGCGCTGGTTCGTGATGCGGCTTGGCTGATGGACGAGACTTCGGACGAACAAGGAGCGCTGTCTTCAGATGACGACATTACGGCCGATATCGAAATCCTTTATCTTGCGGATCCTTCTGCATTCCGGGAAAATGGATAAGCGGCCGTCTCTTTTCGAGTGAGAGGGTTTCTTTTCTCGGTTGTGTTGTTTTTCCTTCCTTTCTTGGTTATCCTCAAGGATTACCCATGTTTCTTTTTTCGCATACACCGGCTCATTCTTGAAGCGAGTCAAGCCATTGCTGTGAGAGAGGTGGATTGCAGGCACTTGGCGCAAACCTCATCCGGCTGCCGTGGCATTTGATCCAGCCGTTTTGGAATAAGATTCGGAGCCGAAGGAAGTCAAAATATTGTGATTGAAAATTTAAAAAATTACTATTATGATATTAGGGAAGATTTAATCCTTCGTACCTGCCCGCCTCGGTCTGGCTGATGGCCAGGTCAGGGCGGAAGCCCGTGGGATGAATGAAGTTGTGAAGTTCTGCTGCACTCCGCGCTTATCGGCACCTGGCGCTAAATGGTATTGCGCCAGTGTTCGCCTGCTGGCGAAAATCGCGCGCCTGCCTGTCTTGGCCAAGGTCAAAGGCAGAGAGGTTTCGCTGACGCAACGTAGGTCAGGACATAAGGATGGATATGGCTTTGCAGGAGAACCAGGCTGGTATTCCTGTGGATTATTCTGGCGCAGGGAGGAAACTATGGTTATTTCCCAGAGAAGAGTGTTCAAAAGAGGTTTAATTTTATTCATTTTGATTGGTTTCGCGCACATGGGCGTTGGCGCAAAACAGCCTATCCGGCCTGGGGATGCGGTTTCTCCGGCACCTCAGTCAGGAGGGGCGGTTTGTCTTGGTTTTTTCTCGGATGCCAGAGAGGCTTGGGCTGAGGGGGAAGACGCAAAAGAGACAGAAGTGAAAAATCAAGAGGCAGAAGCAAAAGATGCAAAAGGCGAAAATGGGGATTATCCTGGAGAGGTCCGCGATGCGATTGAACGCCGCAGCGCTCGCCGCAATGAACTCCTGTCTTGGGAAAAGAAAGGGGTGATCGGCGAAAACATGCATGGGCAGGTTGAGATCGTCAAGCGGGGGTTTTCCAAAAAAAATAATCTGGTCGCCTTGGTGGAACAGGAGAACAGGGACCGTTCTGTGATCTATGCGTATGTCGCAAAAAAGGACAAGGTCCCCGTGAATGAAACAGTTAGGTTTTTCGCCCGGAAGATCCAGACAGAAGCTCCGGCAAAGACACCGATCCAGTGTTTTAACGGAGAGTGGACAGTCAAGTAGGGAGGGTGAAGGTTCCTCGGCCCCGGGGGCGCGGCGTTTGCAGAAAGGCGGCATAGATGGAAAAGGTCGTCAAGACATTTGAGAAAAACAAGTTCCAGGAGATCCGCATCGGCATCACGCAGTACCAGGGCAATGACCTGATCGACCTGCGTATTTGGGCGCTCAATCAGGGCGGACAGGAGAAAGTGCCGACGGCCAAGGGGATCTCGCTCAACGTCAAGCTCTTCCCGCATCTCAAGGAAGCCGTAGAGCTCCTGGAAAAAGAATTGAAAGCCAACAACCTGTTGTAGGCAGCTGACCTCGTGGCCGCTTTGAGAAAAACAGACGCCAACCGGGCAAGGGAACGCCAGAAGGCCATCTCCAAAAAAGTCGGCCGGGCGATCGCCGATTACGGCATGATCGAGGATGGCGACAAGATTTTGGTGGGTGTTTCCGGAGGCAAGGATAGCCTGACCCTTTTGAAGATCCTTTGGGACAGGAGGGCGTTTGTCCCGATCCATTATGATGTGTTGGCATTGCATGTGGATCTCGGGTTTACCGGGCCTAAACAGGAGGCCTTCCGGAGATATCTGGAGAGAGAGGGATATCCTTTCGAGGTGCGCCGCCAGGCAGTTACGGGCGATGGGGGGCGGGGACCTTTGACATGTTTCTGGTGTTCCTGGAACCGGCGCCGCGTGCTCTTTGAAGAAGCCAAAAAGAACGGTTGCAACAAGATCGCTCTGGGTCACCACAAGGATGATATCGTCGAGACGATCCTGATGAATCTTTTGTTTGAAGGCGAGATCAGCGCTATGGCGCCCAAGCAGGAGATGTTTGAGGGGGAGCTTCACATCATCCGGCCGCTCGCCTATGTCGAAGAACGCGAGATCAGCCGGTTTGCGCGCCTGATGGAGTTTCCGGTCTGCGGCTGTCTGTGTCCCCGCGCTGGCCGGACGCAGCGTGCTGTTGTCAAGAAGATTATCGCTGATGTGCAGAAGACGGCACCGGGTGTCAAGTCCAATATTTTTCGCAGTCTGCAGAGAATCAAGAAGGAATATCTTTTATAAGCCCCGTTAGAGATGCCCTTTGTTTTTCAATAACGGGATGCGATTTGACATAGAACTGCTGGTTTCACAAAGAGTTAGAGACGGCGTCTTGTTCTGTCTCTGACGGGGTAACGATGCCATTAAGGATCAATAAGAGAAACACCATCTATGTGTTCAAGAGGATCCTGGCGGCTTTGTTTGTGGCCGTCATCTTTTTGAGCTTTTTCTTTTTGCCGTATTACCGGCCGGACCGCCAGCTCGTCTGGTCTTTCGTGTGGAATATCCACGCCGAGATCGTCCCCTTCGTTGCTATCCTCCAGTTTATCTTCAGTTTTGCCTTGTTGTTGTTCTTTTTGTATCTTTTGCGTATGCGCCGCGCCCTGTACCGGGAAAAAGAAGATCTGGCTGCGGCTATCACGAACCTGGATGTCGGATTCTGCCGCCAGACCCCCGGAGACCAAGGGGCGTTCCTGGAGGCCAACGACGGGTTTTTGAAGATGCTTGATCTGAGCGAGAAGGAGCTGTTTACCCTCAAGCCGGTTGACATCCATATGTCAAAGGAGGGTTACGGGGAATTCTGCGAGCTCTTGGCGCATCGTGGAACGTTGATCAAAGAGCTCCAGCTCAAAAAGAAAAACGGCAGCGGTGTCTGGGCCGTCGTGTCAGCGAAGGCGGTCAGGAACGAAAGGGGTGAACTCCGGTATTACGAATATATCACCATGGATGTCAGCGAACGCAAGTGGATGGAAGAAGAGATGAGCTCGGCCTACCTGCGTTTCGAGGCTGTGATCCAGAATACTCCGAATATTGCGATCCAGGGTTTTTCTCTCGACGGCAAGATCCTGGAATGGAACCATGCCTCCGAGCTCCTGTATGGTTATCTCAAGCATGAGATCCTGGGCAAGCGGGGCGAGGATTTCATTCTTAGGGAATCGGACCGGATGGAATTCCGGCAGCTTTTTGAGACGATGAGGCAGACGGGACGGCCGACGCCGCCGCGGGAATGGAAGGCCCGGACCAAAAACAACAAGGAGATCACGGTCTACTCGTCGATGTTCCCGATCCTCCACAACGACAAGGTCATCGAGATCTATTGCATGGATGTAGATATCTCCGACCGCGTCGAGACGGAAAGCAGGCTCAATGAGATCAAAGACAAGCTCGAGAGCCTGGCTTTGAAGGACCCCTTGACGGAGATCTATAATTTCCGCTATTTCCGTGAACGTCTCGCCTCGGAGTTCGAGCGCGCCAAGAGGACATTGCAGCCTTTGACGATCGTCATGATGGACCTGGATTATTTTAAGTCCATCAATGATACCTATGGTCATCAATACGGCGACCGCGTCTTGAAACAGGTCGCTAGGTTCCTGAAGGCGGAATTGCGCACTAACGATGTCGTCTCCCGCTGGGGCGGCGAAGAGTTTGCCATCATTCTGCCGGATACCAATCGCATCGATGGCCTGGCGGTGACGAACAAGATCCTTGAGTTGTTTCGGACGCGCAGCTTTGGGGATGTTACGAACGTCATCAAGCTCAAATGCAGCATGGGCGTCGTCAGCTATCCGGAAGATCCTCTGTTTTCCGTTGAAGAATTGATCGATGCCGGCGAAGAGTGCATTTATCGTGTCAAGGAGCGCGGCGGCGACGGCGTGGCCCTCTACGGCCACGAGATCGGCGTGGCCGAGCATAACCTGGACAAGATGCCGGAGGAAGACCGCAAGCGCTTCATCGATTCCGTCAAGCAGCGCCTTTCGTTTTACGCCGTCCGCAGCGAACGCAGCATCCTGGAGGCGATTTATTCTCTGGCCAAGAGCATCGAGTTGCGGGACCGCCGGACAAAAGAGCATTGCGACCGCATGGTCGAATACGCCGAGAAGATCGCCCAGCGAATGGGCATGAACGAGCAGGAGGTGGACAATGTCCGCCGCGCCGCCATGCTGCACGATATCGGCAAGCTGGGTATCTCGGACGCCATATTGCTGAAGCCGGGGAAGCTGACGCCCGAAGAATACGAAATCGTCAAGAAGCATCCGGTGATCGGCGCCGACATCATTTCCGTTGCCGGTTTCCTCAAAGACATCGTTCCCTATATCCTGTGCCACCATGAGCATTTTGACGGCAAGGGGTATCCCAGGGGGCTCAAGGGAGAGGAGATCCCCCTTGGCGCGCGCATCATCGCCGTCGTCGATGTCTACGAAGCGCTGACTTCTGACCGTCCCTACCATAAGGCCATTTCCAAGGACGAGGCGATCAAAATCCTCAAAGAGGGCCTGGATACCCAGTTTGACGCCCGGGTCGTGAAGGTGTTTTTGGAAATAGTCGAATAGTCAAATGAAGCCGCAGCTTATGGAACCTTGCCGCTCTACGGCAAGCAGAGCAGCAGGTGAACATAACTTGCCCGGTTGAATTTGACCCAGCACGAATTTTATGCATAATGTTTATGTTTTGATCAATGAGAAATCCGGTGTAATTTATTATGGCTGCACAAAGGATATAAGATCGACGGCTTCGTGAGCATAATGTTGGTCAGGAGAAATGAAAGCTGATTTATTGCGAGGCTTATTTATCCGAGCCTGATACTCGAAGAAAAGAGAAGTGTTTGAAGCATTATGGTCAGGCAAGGACATATTTGAAAACACGGATAAAGGAGTCACTAAAAGCATAAAACTTGTGCCGGGTTTCATTCGTGGACGCTCCGGCTTTATGCCGGATCAGATCATGAAAGGAGTTCGAGGCAGTGTCTGTAGCTTATCGTTTTCAGAAGACGGGTGATTTTGTCATCGAGGATTACAATCGTGCCAAGGCATGGTCGAGTTTTTTCCCGGGGATCGCCGGCCTTTACGGCATCCCCCTGTGGGTCTTTTACGTCAATCGCGGCCAATGCATCGCTTCCGCCGGCATCCGCACCAAGGACGAGGCCATGATGGAATATCTTCCCGCGAACAAGGCATATCAGTTGACGCCGACGCAGGGGTTCCGTACGTTCATCAAGGTGCGCCGAGGCAAAAAACAGATTTTTTATGAGCCGTTTTCCCCCGCCTATGCCGCAGGGGCGGCCGAAGGCATTTCTAACAGGCTCACCATCAGGCCGTATGAATTGGAGCTGACGGAGGTCAATACCGTCCTTGGTCTCAAGACAGAGGTTCTTTATTTTTGCCTCCCCGGCGAACCTTATGCGGCCCTCGTGCGTTGCCTGACGGTGACAAATATATCGCCACAGCCCCAAGACCTTGTCATTTTAGATGGTCTGGCCGCCCTCGTGCCTTACGGCGTCAATAATTTCTTCTTAAAAGAGATGAGCCGTACCATCGAGGCATGGATGACGGTCGAGAACATTGGCAGCGGCATCCCGCTGTATAAACTATCGACAGACCCTCGGGACACCGCCCAGGTGGCCTTTGTGAGGGGCGCGCATTTCTATATGGGGTTTGAAGAAGGCAAGGCCTGCCGTTCCAACAAGGTCATCGCCGACCCGCAGGCGATCTTCGGTCAGGAGACGGACCTTATTCGTCCCTTGGAATTTGAAGAATCTGCCGCGTTCGCCTATCCGGCCCGCCAGGCGGCAACCAATAAGATGGCTTGCGCTTTTTCTTTCTTGCGCTGGCATCTGAAGAAAACGCAGTCCTCTTCGCATGTGTCTTTGCTTGGGCATGTTTTTGACGCCGGCGACGTCAAAAAGTACGGCCTGGAGAAGATCGATGCGCCTTTCATCCGCGCCAAACGCCAGGAGAACCGCCGGCTCGTCGAGGATATCACCGACAGGATCTTCACCGCCAGCGGCAAGCCGGTCTTCGACCGGTATGCGCGCCAGACATATCTCGACAATGTCCTGAGGGGCGGCCTTCCAGTGACACTCGGGCTGGACGGCAAGAAAAAAACGGTCTATGTCTTTTCGCGCAAGCACGGCGACCTGGAACGCGATTACAACAGGTTTGTGGTGACGGCCACATACTTCAGCGAAGGGGAGGGCAACTACCGGGACGTCAACCAGAACAGGCGTAGCGACGTGTTTTTCAATGCTGCGGTCGGCGACCAGAATGTCCGCGATTTTCTGAACCTTATCCAGTTAGACGGCTACAACCCCTTGATTTACAAAGGCAGGAGACATGTCGTTCATCCCGACGATTTTTTGGCCGGCGGATTGGCGGATTGCTTTCATGAAAAAGACGCCAAAAAGCTGGCGCATATCCTCAGCAGGCCTTTTACCGTCGGAGAAGTCTTCCAGTATTTGAGCGAAAACCAGATCCGTTCAACCTGCTCCCGGGATGAGCTTATCCGTCGTATCCTTTCTCTGTCGTCTTCCTGCGAGGAGGCCCTCTTCGGCGAAGGGTATTGGTCTGATCACTGGACGTACAACACGGACCTTCTGGAGAGTTTTTACGCGCTCTACCCGGAGCGGATGAAGCAGCTTCTTTTTGAAGACAGGATTTTTACGTATTTCGATTCTCCGGCCTGCGTCAAACCCCGTTCAGAGCGTTATTGCGTCCAGCATGGAGAGGTGCGGCAGTACCACGCCGTCTATGTCGATGAAGAGAAGAACCAGCTCATCCAGAAGCGTCACGACCACAAAAACAAAGTCCGCGCGCAAAACGGCGATGGTGAAGTTCTGAAGACCACGCTGATCGATAAGCTCGTTTGCCTCATCACGAACAAGTTGGCGACCCTGGATCCTTATGGCGTCGGTGTCGAGATGGAGGCGGACAAGCCGAATTGGTATGATGCCCTTAACGGCCTTCCGGGTCTCTTGGGGTCGTCGCTTTCTGAAACATTCGAGATCAAACGCCTGATCCTTTTTCTCAGGAGGATCTTTGAGGAGCTGCATATTCCCGACGGACAAACGGTTCAGCTCGTTGCGGAAGTCGGCGATTTCATGGGGCAGATCAGGGGTTTTCTGGAGAGCACGCTCTCCGATGAGGAATATTGGGACGAGTCCCATACGGCCAAGGAAAGCTATCGTGCCCGGGTGAGGCGCGGGGTCGCCGGCGATGTCCCCAAGATCGTCACCGTGGCCGAATTGAAGGCCTTTTTTGAGCTGGCTTTAAGGAAGATCAACGCCGGCATTGCCAAAGGGTGCGATAAGGCCACAGGCCAGGTGACGACGTATTTTTCTTACACGGCCCTTCACCATGAGACCCATACGGATGCCGCCGGAAGGCATCGTGTGGTGGTGCGCGATTTTCGCCAGAGGCGTCTGCCCCTGTTTTTGGAAGGTTACGTGCATGCCTTGCGTACAGAACACTCCAAATCTGCAGAGATCCACAGGGCCGTCAAAAAAAGCCCCCTTTGGGACAAAAAGCTCAAGATGTACAAGGTGAATGCGTCCCTTCAGAAAGAGAGCTATGAGATCGGCCGCGCCAGGGCCTTTACGCCGGGGTGGCTTGAGAATGAGTCTATCTGGCTTCATATGGAATACAAATATCTTCTGGAGCTCTTGAAGAACGGTTTGATAGAAGAATTTTATAAGAGCGCCTCGGAAGCCCTGGTTTGTTTCCAGAAGCCGCAGCGTTATGGCCGCAGCATCCTGGAGAATTCGTCTTTCATCGCATCCAGCGCCCATGCCGATCCGTCCGTGCACGGCCAGGGATTCGTCGCGCGCCTCAGCGGCTCAACAGCCGAATTCATCCATATATGGCTTCTCTTGTCTATAGGTCAGAGGCCTTTTTTTGTGGATGACGCCGGAGAGCTTTCTTTGCGGATGGAACCCATGCTGTCCAGGGATTTGTTCACCGCCAAGGCGCGGCAGGATATTTGTTGTGATATCGACGGCCGGCGGCGCGATATCCAGACGCCTGTGTCGGCGTATGCATTTCTCTTCCTCGGCCGTACGATCATCATGTACCTTAACCCGAAAAAGAGGGATACATTCGGCAAAAACGGTGTGCGTGTGGTCCGGATCAGGCTTTATGAGGGTGAAAAAGTCGTTCTTGAGACCGAGGGCTGTGTTGTGAGGTCTCCGTTTGCGGCTCAGGTGCGCGACGGCCGTATTTCCAGGATCGAGGCGGAATTAGGGTGATGTTTTTAGCGTTGTTCTTCGCCTGAACGCTCAAAAATTTCCTGCCGGGTGGGGTCTGGCAGGAGTTGATTTTGCTCGCCTGTCTTTGACAGGCAGGCAGAAAGCGGCGTACCCGCCATTCCGTTAGGGCGGGGTGCGATAAAGCCGGGCGCAAGGAAATTACCTCGTTATAGGCAAAATCAAAAGGTGGCATGATGAGAAGAAGGGCTCTGGGATTGTTGTGCGGCGCGGCCCTGTTCGTGGCGGGATGCGCGACGGTATCGGAGGCAGGAGACAGGTACCGGGCGGCTATCCAGGCTTTCCGGAATGACCAGCCCTATTTTGCTTTCATGCATCTGAAGGCCATCGTCAAAGACGACCCGAATTCTCCTTATGCGCCGGCGGCTGCATTTGCCCTCGGGGAGTATTATTTCGATAGCGCGGATACGCTTAATGCCATCAAGACCCTTTCGGACTACGTGAGCCGCTATCCAAAGGACAAAGGGGTCGTTTTCGCCAAGCTTATCATTTACAAGATCATCACCGGGATCAAAAAAGATGAGCGTTTGAGCGAAGAACAGGCGGCCTTGATCAAAGAGATCCGCAAAGAGCTCTTCTCTCAGCCGCTCTTCTTGATCTTTTACGACAGGAAGATCCCGCGTTCCTACAAGTCCATTTTCGATCACTCCTATCTTGTCTATGACTACGTCGACAAGATCAAGGTTTTCCGCGATGATAAAAACTTCCTCGAACTTTCGCCATAAAACGCGGCGGCGCCTGCTTATTATTGTCGCCGGAGTTTTTCTTTTCTGGGCATCGGCAAGCGCTGTGCTGACGGCGATCCTCAATGCACAGCTTTCGGCCTTGAAACCGTTTTTCCGCGCCGAAGGATTGACCCTTGGTCATGAACGCGCCATTTTCAATCTTTTCTCGGGTGCTGTCATCAATAATTTCTACTGCGAGGACAGCGAGGGTTTTCTGTGGCGCATCAAGCGCCTGGCCATCGGCTTCGATGTTTCCTCTGTCCTGCGCGGCAAGATCGAGATCAAAAATCTTGTTTTCGGGGAGAGCCGCATCGATCCCCGAAGACTCTTTGCGTATGCGGACGACTTGGGCCGTATCACCGACCGCCTGAACAAGAATGTCGGTTTTTTTGACACGACATATTTCGGATGCGGCCGCCTCAGTCTTGGAGAGAGCGGAGCTGTCGCCATCCAAGGATATCTTTCCCGCCTTCCCGGAGATCTTTATATCTCCAAAGGAGAGCTAACCCTTCTGTCTGTTGCTTTTCTGCAAAAGGTGGACCCAACGGCCCTCAACGGAGGCATCGCCGAACCCTTGGACTATCTTCTGGATATACAGCTCAAGGGCGGGACGGGGGAGATCCAGCGTTTCGAGATCAATAATGCCGTCCTGCATTGTGCGGGCTCAGGCAAGATCAACGGTGTCGGAACAGACGAGGCCGCCATAGACATAACGCTCAATGCGCCCCGTTTTATCCTTGACGATCTGCCGGTCATCAACAGCAGGGATATGCAGACGCGCGGTACGGCGGAATTTACGCTTCATCTTGGCGGGCCCTTGAAACGGCCGGACATCCGCGCGACGCTGAAGATCGACAATGCCGCGCAGGAGGTTTTGGACGGTTTGTCCCTGCGCAAGGTGAACGGTACGGTCGTTTATGAGAAGGACAGGATTTCTTCTTCCCGGATCGATTTTTTTCTTAATCAGGTTCCTTTTCAGGCAGATTTTTTGGTCGACATCAGCAAGGCCCGGCCTCACATTTTTCTGGATTTGAACTCTGTTCCGCAGGGCAAGGATCCCAGCGATCTCGTCGTTAAGCTCGATGCGGATTGGACGCAGGACCGCCGTCTGCGGGGGGAGGCGGGCGGTTCGTGGCGCTATGTGTCTCAGGATCTTACCCATCATATTGCCTTTGTCGTTAAGGGATTGGAGGCGGGGGTCGACCGAGACCTGTCTTTTTCTTCGGACGATGTCCGCCTTTCTTTCGACGTCACATCCGGAAAAGACAACAACGCCAAAGATGTCTTCCATCGCACCTTCATATTGAAGGACGTCTCGGCCACCGGCAGGAAACAGAAAGAGGGCTTCGCGCTGGAACCTTTGAAGGCCGCCTGTTACGGCGGGACGCTGGAAGGACGGTTTTTCTTTTATTCGACGACGGCCGGAGCTTTTGGTGCCAATGCGGAAGGGCATGTCCGCGGCATGGACCTTCAGACTTTTGTCGAGCAGACGCCGGAACAGACATCGCTCATCCTTGGCCGCCTGGACGGCGACCTGAAATTCGACACGGAGCTCAAAGATATGCTCAAGGGCCAGTTTTTTGTGACAAACGGCGTGATCGAACAGAATTCCCTTATGAATGCCGTTGCGGATTTTCTGGGTGTGCCTTCTTTGAAAAAGATCGCCTTCAAAGATCTGTCCGTTTTTTTTAGCGGCGGCCGCGGAGATTACTCTTCGAAGGTCTCCCTCGCGTCGGACGATGTTTCGGCCCTTCTGGAGGGGGATATCACGAGTTACGACACGATGGATGGCTATCTTTCTGTTGTCATTTCCACGCGTCTCCTTAATGAATCGAAACAGTTCAAGAAGATTTTGGCTTATATCAAACACGACCAGCCGTCCGTTTCTTTTCCCTTTAAGATTTCTTCTTATATCGAGAGCCCGCGCATCTTGTGGCTCAAAAATGAGTTTAAGGAAAAGCTCTCCAATCTTTTGCCGGAGCGCAACAAGCGTTATCTCCAGAAACAGGTCAGTTCCATGGTGGAAGGGATCAAGGTGGAATGATGAGGCGTACGGGACACCGGTCTTCCCGGGATGCATCGTGGGCGGGTTGCAGGGTGGCGGTAGTCACGGTCAGCGATTCATGCGCTGCCGGTTCGAAAAAGGATGCCAGCGGTCCTCTTTTGAAAAGACTCCTGGAACCGCTCGGAGCGGATATCGTTTCTTGCGAGATCGTGGCAGATGATTTGCCGAAGATCGCCGGTTTGCTCAAAGGCTATGCCGATGCGCCGAAAGCTGACGTCGTTTTGACAACGGGGGGGACAGGCCTGGGCCCGCGGGACGTGACGCCGGAGGCCACACGGTCCGTCCTCGACAGAGAGACGCCGGGTTTGGCCGAATGGATCCGTGCGCGGGGCGCTGAAAAGACCGCGCGGGCCGTCTTGTCGCGGGGAGTGTGCGGATTAAGGGGCCGTACGCTCATCATCAATCTTCCCGGCAGCCCTAAGGGCGCGGCCGAGTCTTTTGAGGCCGTTGCCGGGCTTGTGCCTCATGCGCTGGCGATGGCGAGGGGTGAAGGGCACGCCTAGCGGCGATACCCAATGTCGTTTTCATCGAGGGCGATTTCTGTTATAATTCTTCTGCCCTGACGGGGCAAAATGAAGCCGTAGAGATATGCCGATATTAAAAGATTTTCACTATCACGCACCTGTTTCCGTTGACGAGGCGCTGGCGCTCTTGCGCAAGTGTGAAAAACCGGTCGTTCTGGGCGGCGGGACCTTTTTGTTGAATACCCTTAAAAAGACCGCCGTTTATCCGACGGATGTCATCGGTCTCAGGAAGATTGCGCTGTTGCACGGCATCAGGGACACGGTAAAGGAGACGGCGATCGGCAGCATGACGACGCTGGCCGAGGTTGCATCGTCTCCCGTCATCCGGGAGCATTTTGCGGCCTTGGCCGAGGCTGCGGCCCGTGTGGCGACCACCCCTTTACGCCATATGGCGACGATCGGCGGCAACGTGGCGAGCCGTTTCTTCTGGGTCGACCTGCCTGCTGTCCTCATGGCGCTCGGCGCCAAAGCGGCCTGGTCCGGCGTCAAAACAAAAAAAACATTAACCATCGAAGATTTCCTCGCCCTGACGGGTCAGGAGGCCAAAGGCATCTTGACGGAAATCGTTTTGCCCAAGAGCGGCCTGGCCGGAGCTTATTTCCGCCATACACAGAGCATAGAAGTGGATGTCCCTATTGTCGCCATGGCCTTTGCGGCCCGGCGGCAGGCAGGTGCAGCCAAAGATGTACGCTGTATCGTGAATACGGCGTTCTCGCGGCCTGTGCGCCTGGCGGGGACGGCGTCTTATTTTGAGACAAAGAGAATCGAAGAGTGGAAGGCCGAGGAAGCGGCGGAGGCGCTTCGCCGTGATCTGCAGCAGAGCAAGCTCGACGACTACCGCTTGCATTGTCTCTGTGCCGCTCTGGAATCGCTGATCGGCAAATTCAAACAAGCATGAAAACTGTAACCCTGGATGTTAACGGCAAGGTATTTTGTCTGGATGTTCCCGAGGGAGAGCTTCTGATCGAGACGTTGCGGGACCGTTTGGGGCTCCTGGGTACGAAATACAGTTGCCTGGAGGGCGATTGCGGCGTCTGCACGGTGCTTGCGGACGGAAAGAACGTCTTGTCTTGCCTGATGCTGACCGTTGAGGCCGAAGGCCGAAAGATCGTGACCATCGAAGGATTGGCGCAAGAATCTCTGCATCCCATCCAGCAGGCATTTATCGACGAAGGTGCTGTTCAATGCGGCTTCTGTACGCCGGGCATGATCCTGGCGTCCAAATCCCTTCTGGATAGTTGTCCCTTGCCGACAAAAGAAGAGATCGCCCGTGCCCTGGACGGCAATCTCTGCCGTTGCACGGGTTATGTACGTATTATGAATGCCGTTTTGTCTGCGGCCCAAAAAATGAAGAAGACTTCATGAGGACGACGAGCCCCGTAGGGAAAAGCGTGCCCCGCATCGATGCGCGTCAGAAGGTGACGGGAGAGGCGGTGTATGTCTTTGACCTCAGATTCCCCGGCATGCTTGCCGGCAAGATGCTGCGCAGCCCCCATGCGCACGCCCGGATCGTCAAGATCGACACCTCAAAAGCCGAAAAGCTCCCCGGAGTGCGGGCGGTCGTGACGGCCGAGGACACGCCGAAGATCAAATTCGGCTCCAATGAATATTTCTTTCCTTACACCGTCGACCAATATCCCCTGGAATTCGAGAAGGTCCGTTATATCGGCGATGAGATCGCTGCGGTTGCGGCCGTAGACGAGGCGACAGCTGAACAGGCCCTTTCCTTGATCGATGTTCAATATGAGGTTCTGCCGGCGGTATTTGATGCGGTGGCGGCGATGAAACCGGGGGCGCCGCAGATCCATACGGCGATGAACAATATCGGCGTTATGCTGCCGGTGCGCTTTGGAGATCCCGACCGCGCGCTCAAGGAGTCGGATTATGTGCGCGAGGATGTGTTTGTCTTGCCGAGCGCGGCGCATGCGGCGCTGGAGCCCCATGTTTGCATCGGGCAGTATGAGGTGTCGACGGACAGGATCACGCTTTGGTCGTCGACGCAGGCGCCTTTCAAGATCCGGGAGGCCATGGCCAAGACGCTCAAGATGCAGGAGGCGGATATCCGCGTCATCAAACTGAACGTCGGCGGCGGCTTCGGCGGCAAGCTCGAGATGTTCCCCATGGATTTCTGCGCCTGTCTCTTGTCCAAAAAATGCGGCGGCCTGCCGGTCAAGATGATGTGCACAAGGCAGGAGGTTTTTTCCTGCACGCGGCGCAAGCACCCCATGATCTATAAGATGAAATCGGGGGTCAAGAAAGACGGGGCCATCATGGCGATCACCGGCGAGGTCATTGCCGACGGAGGGGCGTATTGCAGCTACGGCCCGACGGTCATCGCAGCGGGGATCATGCGTTTCCTCATGGTCTATAAATTGAAGAATGTCCGCCTCTTCGGTTCGCGCGTTTATACCAATAATTCGATCTCCGGCGCCATCCGCGGTTTCGGCGGCGTGCAGTCCGGTTTTGCCATCGAGTCGCACATGGACATGCTGGCGCGCGGCATCGGCATGGATCCTGTCGAGTTCCGCCTCAAGAACGCGACGGATCCCAATACGCTGACGATCAATAAGATGATTATTTCCTCCAACGGCCTCAAGGATTGCATCAGGAAGGCGGCCGAGATTTCCGGATGGAAAGAGAAGTACGGCGTCAAAAAAGAGACGGCGCCGGGGATCTTCTGCGGCATCGGTATCGGTATCGCGGCGGACGTCATGGGGTCCAAGATGTATAAATCGCATGAATCCGCCGGTTCCATCATCAAGGTCGAGGAGGACGGCTCGGTTTATCTTTTTACGGGCGCGGCGGATACGGGCCAGGGATCGGATACGGCCATGGCGCAGATCGCCGCGCACGAGTTGGGCGTGGCCTATGAGAGGGTCCGTATCAAGGCGGCCGATACCGAGATCACGCCTTTTGACACAGGGAGTTTTGCCAGCCGTGTGACGTTCATCTCGGGGAATGCCACCAAGAACGCAGCCGCCGACGCCAAGCGTCAGATCCTGGAGGTTGTCGCGCAGGAATTAAAGCTCGACACCCAGGATCTGGATATCAAGGATGAACAGGTGGTCAATAAAAAGAGCGGAAAGGCGCTTCTTTCTTTCGACCAGGCGGTGGTTTTATGCTATTCCTTCGATTATGGCCGTCTCATCATCGGCCGGGGCAACTATAATCCCAAAACGACCCCCATTGATTTCCGCACGGGAGAGGGAAACATCTCCGGTAGCTATGGTTTTGAGGCCCAGATTGCCGAAGTCGAGGTCAACACGAAGACAGGACAGGTGAAGGTGTTGAAAATGTATGATGTCCATGACATCGGCTATCCCATCAATCCGGCGAGTGTCCATGGGCAGATCGAAGGGTCTATCGTCATGGGCTTGGGATATACGCTTTACGAAGATTTGAGGTTCAAGGAAGGCCGCGTCGTCAATCCTTCTTTTTCAAAATACCGTATCCCGCGCTCTACGGAGACGATCCCGATAGAATCTGTTTTTATCGAGACCAACGATCCCCAGGGGCCGTTCGGCGCCAAGGGGATGGGGGAGGCCTCGCTTTTGCCGACGGCCGCGGCCATCGCCAATGCCATTTACGACGCTGTCGGTGTCCAGATCAAGGATCTGCCGATCACGCCCCAGAAGGTCCTGGCGGCCCTGAAAGATATCAAGGACAAAAAGCAGGGGTAGGGCGCGCGGCTGGAAGCGGCAGGCATTAAGGAAGGACGCCGGCGGAAATCAGCCGCCGAGCGAAGATCTGTTTCTGATCTTTTCAAATTCGAGGGGTGTATTAAAAGACAGGACGACCCCCTCGTCGCGGACGGGGAGCTTGAGGATTTCGGAGGTGTGGATCTGTTGGACGGTCGAAAGGGGCGCTTCGTCGCTCAGTTTTGCGAATTCCGCAAAGAGGGTTTTCGAGAAGACAGGCGGATGGCCCCATCGGCCTTTATAGGTCGGCACCAAGATCGGGGAAGGGTTTTTTAGGAACGTCTCGACGATCGTGTCGATGGTTTCGGGCAGGACGAAGGGCGTATCGGCGGGAAGCAACAGGACGCCCTCGGTGTCAGCCGAGACGGCCGTCAATCCTTTTTTGAACGATGATGTCTGTCCGCGGCTGAAGTTTTCATTGAAGATGCATTTGATCCTGGGATCGCTGCAGACACAAGGGCGGATAGCGTCGGCATCGGCGCCGAGGACGACAAGGATCTCTCTCATCTGCGTTTTGAGCAGTTGTTCCGATAGGAACGAGATCAGCGGCCGGGAGTGGAGGCGGGCGAGCGGCTTTGGAGAACCGAAACGGCTGCTGGCCCCTGCAGCAAGCACAATACAGGAAACCATAGGTTCATTCTAAAACAATGCATGAGATAATCAACAGGATTCTTGAGATTTCGCGGCGCGGCCGGTCGTGCGTGGTCGCGACCGTTGTCGCTTCTTCGGGGTCGTCTCCCCGCAAGATCGGCGCGCGGATGCTTGTCTGTGACGACGCGGCTGCCTTTGGCACGGTGGGTGGCGGCGGCCTTGAAAAGCTGGCGATCGGCGATGCTTTGGCCGCTCTAAAAAAGAAGACGTCGTTTCTCAAGACTTATTCTTTGAAGAAGGGCGACGGGCTTCAGGTTTGCGGCGGCGAGGTCAGCATTTACTATGATGTTGTCTCTCCGCGGCGGCATTTGGTTATCGCCGGCGGCGGCCATATCGGGATGAGCCTGTCTTTGATCGCCAAACTTCTGGGTTACGAAGTGACGATTGTCGATAATCGCAAAGAATATGCTTCCCGGAACCGGTTTCCTCATGCTGACCACGTCATTTGCGGCCGTTATGAGGTCGCTTTGCCGAAGGCCGCTGTCGATGAGACGACGGCCATCGTGATTGTGACGCATGGCCATCTTCACGATGCCGTCGCGTTACGCCTGGCCTTGAAGAGCAAGGCCGGTTATATCGGGATGATCGGCAGCCGTGCCAAGATCGCCCATATCTTTAGCCAGATGCGCCGCCTGGGATTCAGCCCGGCACGGTTGAAGCAGGTCCATACACCTATCGGCCTTGATATCGGCGCCGAGTCGCCGGAAGAGATCGCCGTGGCTATCGCGGCGGAATTGATAAAAGAATATAGGCAAGCGTAGGCAAAAAAGGATTTAACAAGGAAGACTCCTCGCGTAAGCATCTTGTCAATATCTGTCTGCGACCAGTCCTCGCAGAGCTCGGATGGGCATCCAGATATTTCCAAGATACGCTCGGAGTTAATTCCGCCAGAGGCGGAATTAAGGAGGTTATGTATGTCCATGGATGTTATCCGACAAATGGTCTTTGAGGCCGGGATGGGATATCTGGCGACATGCGATGCAGACCAGCCGAGGGTGAGGGCGATGATGCCTGTCTTGGGAGACGACGGCAGGCTGCTGGCGGCAACGTTCCCGTCCACCAAGAAGATCGGTCAAATCGCTAAAAATCCTAAGGTCGAGGTTTGTTTTGTCGATAGGAAACTCAGCCATTGCCGCATAGAAGGCAAGGCCTCTGTCAGTCAGGACCAGGCATTGAAGGAAGAGCTGTGGAACAAGCAGATGATGCTCAGGCAGTTTTTTTCAGGGCCCGAAGACCCGGCCTTCATCCTGATCATCATTACGCCCTCCAGGATTTCCTTGATGAACATCGGGGACAAGGGGTATACGGAAGTCCCTTTAGCATAATTTCATGAAGCGGATATCGAAGATGAAACACAAGATACGGCATCAGGTAGCGTGCCGTGCCTGCGGTTTTGGGCGTTGTTGCCGTGACGGTGTCGAGGTTGATCTGTTCGAGGCGGCGCGGATCCTAAAACGGTTCCAGAATCGGCCGTTGGGTCTGGCCAAACCGTGGTTCCGTTATCTTCGCGCCGACAAGAGATCTCCATCCGGGTTTGTCTTTTCAACGATCGTCAGGGATAAAAGGTGTGTTTTCCAGGGCAAGGATATGCGCTGCAGGATCTATCCGGTCCGGCCGAGATACTGCCGGGAGTTTCCTCGGGAGGACGGCCGCGTGGCGCCTTATTATCATGTGCTTTGCCATCATGCTCCGGGGCGCAGGAGGAAACCATGAAGACAATAGCCCTGATCGCCGCCGTGGTCCTTCCTTTGTGGAACATTCCTCTGATCGTCAAGATCCAGAAACGGCGCTCTGCTGAAGATTTCAGCCGGTCCTGGGCCCTGGGGGTGTGGGTGTGCCTGGCCTTGATGTTCCCTGCGGCCATGCGGTCGGATGACATTGTTTTCAAGACCTACAGCATCGTGAATATTATTCTTTTTTCCATGGTCGTCGGCTGGGTGCTGAGGTTTAAGCGAAAAGCGCATCATTGAGAAAATCTCTAAAGGGGGCAAAATTAATGAGTATACTCGTCTTGGGGACAACAGCTTTGGATACGGTCCGGACACCTTCGGGCGCGCGCCGGGAGATGCTGGGAGGGTCGGCTGTCCATTTTTCCATGGGCGCCTACCATTTCACGCAGGTGAACCTCGTCGCTATCGTCGGTTCGGATTTCCCCAAAAAGCATATGGAGTTTCTGCGCCGCAAAGGCGTGGTGCTGACGTCTTTGATCGTTGAAAAAGGGCGGACGTTCCGCTGGGAGGGAGAATATCGCGGCGACCTGAATACCGCCTTGACCTTGAGCACCGAGCTGGGCGTTCTGTCCGTCTTCAAACCGCGGATCGCCGAACACCAGAGGTCGATCGACAATATCTTTTTGGCGAATGTCGATCCTGATATCCAGAGGCATTTGCTGTCGCACATGCGCGCCCCGCGCCTCGTGGGCCTCGACAGCATGAATTATTGGATCGACCACAAGAGGAAGTCGCTCGTCCAGCTTCTTGGCGACGTGCATATTTTCGTCGCCAACGATGCGGAAGCCCGCAGCCTTTCAGGCGAGACGAACCTTTTTGCGGCCGCCAGGGCCTTGCGCCGCATGGGCGCGCCTATCGTCGTCATCAAAAAGGGGGAGCATGGCGTCATCGTCTTCTGCAAGGATTTCCTCTATTGCCTGCCGGCTTATCCGGTAGAGAAGGTCGTAGACCCGACGGGGGCCGGAGATACTTTTGCGGGGGGCTTCATGGGATATCTGGCGAGCCGCCGCAAGATTGACGCCGTCGCCGTCAAAAAAGCGATTACCTATGGGACGATCATGGCGTCGTTCAACGTGGAAGGCTTCGGCGTGGAGCGCAGCTGCCGGGTGACGGGCCGGGACATCGCCCGCAGGTATCATCATTTAAAAATGATCGCTTCGGTGTGTTGACCGGAAGATATAAACTCAAGAGGAGGTGATCCGGCTCCGATGAAGAAACAAGCGATGGAACCGAGCGTCCAGGACAGGGAATCTCTTTACAAAAGATATCTTTTCTGGTTATATAAGACCATCAGGGAAGATGCCGATCGCATTGACAGAAAATTCACGCAATTGGTGCTGGATGAACGGATTGCGGTTTTTCTGGAACAGGATGTGGCGTCGTTGGACAAGGATTTGCGTTGCGGTGTGGGGCCTTTTGTCGAGGAGTGGAAAACATATATCGCGCAAAAGGCCGATGACGCCCGCAAGCTGAAGTTTTCGGAAGCCGGGTCTTTGAAGTTCGAATATATTTTTTTGCGCCTGAAGTTAAGGGCGGTCGAGAGATTAATCGTCGAGCGCCTCGGACGCAGGCGCCTCAACGAGTTCAAGCGGCGCCTGGAAGAGGCCGCCATGCAGGGGATCCTGCAGGACCATTCGGGCCGCCGCTGATCTTGTCTGTTTTGGCGGTCGCTCTGGGGAGAACGAACAAATGAAGCGCATATTCATTTTTTCTCTGGTAGCTCTTCTTGCGGCGTGCGGCGGATGCGCTCACGGCCGGCCGAAGCAGAACCAGGCGCAGGCTTATGAGGCCTTGGCCCAGAAGTTCGAGCTGGCCAAGAAAGAGAACGCAGAGCTCAAGAAAGAGCTGACGCTGTACCGCAACCTTAAACACTTGGATGTCAGGCAATTTGTGCAGGGGGCGGATATCTTTGAAAAGGCCCTGGCCGATGACATTGCCGCCGGGAATATCTGGCTGAGGGTTTCCGACCGCGGGCTGGTGATCACGATTGCCTCCGAAAAACTGTTTATCTCCGGCAGCGCCACCTTGAGCGATGAAGGGAAGGTGTTCCTGGACAAGATATTCAGCGTGGCGGCCGGGCATTTCCCGGAAAATTATATCTATGTGGAAGGCCATACGGACAACCAGTCCCTGGCGGTGTTCGAATGGAAGTCGGACTGGGATTTTTCTTTTGCGCGCGCCCTGGCCGTCGTCGAATACCTGAAGCAGAAAGGCGTGGACCCTTTGCGCTTGTCGGCATCGGGCTTCGGTCAGTACCGGCCCCGCGCGTCTAATGAGACCAAGGAAGGCCGCCGTCTAAACCGCCGCATCGAGATTATCATTTCGCCGCAAAAAGTGGGGCATGTCGTCGAGTGAAGGCTTTCTTTTGCCGAGGCCGGCAGGGAAACAGAGGGCAAAACGATGGAAGATGTTTTTTTGACGCAGAAAGGCTATGAGCAGCTCCGCGAGGAGCTGGAATTTTTGAAGACCACGAAGCGCCGCGAGATCTCTCAAGCGATCGCCAAGGCGCGCGCGATGGGGGACTTGTCGGAGAACGCCGAATACGACGCCGCTAAGGAGGCGCAGGGCCATCTGGAAAAGCGCATTGCCGAACTCGAGGACAAGCTGTCACGCGCCAGGATCATCGAGAACGAGAACATCCCGACGGACAAGGTCTATATCGGCGCCTGCGTCAAATTGCGGGACGAGGACACGGAAGAAGAAAGCGCCTACACGCTGGTCTCTCCGGCCGAGGCGGATTATACGCAGAATAAGCTGTCGATCGAATCGCCTATCGGCCGTGCCCTGTTGGGCCGCAAGGCAGGCGAGACGGTCGAGATACAGGTCCCGGCGGGAATTTTGAAATACAAGATCATTGAGATTTCCCGGTGAAGAGAAAGGCGTGTCCGTGTTGAAGCATCCCGGTCGTTTTATTTTCGGCGTCGCTCTCCTGGCTGTGACCGGCTATGTGCTGGTGAGTTTTTTACAGGAGAATGACGAGGCGCGGGTCCGGCGCGCGGTTTACGCCGCCGTGCTGGGTATCGAGAGAAACGATCCGGCGCGCTACGGACGGGTCCTTTCAGCGTCGTATCAAGATGAATATGGTAACGACAAGGCCTCGGTCCTCAAGATCGCGGCAGATGCCTTCAGGGACTATAGGCCTTTTAAGGTCGAGATCAAGGCATTGAAAATAGAGACCAAAGGCGGGGAAGCGACGGCACAGATCGCTTATCGTTGCTTGTTTAAGAAAAACGATGGCGGCGACAAGATCTATTATGATGCCGGAAAGGTGATTGCCTCCTGGCGTAAGGAATCTTCCGGCTGGAAGATCATCAAGATCGAATACACGGGTTCTCAGGAGATGTTGTTCTTGCCTGTTGTCGCATAGGGGCATGGGGCGAGAGGGACAAAGGGGTGCGCTGTGGAGAAAAGAGCAAAGAAGGGATGTAAGACATGCGGTAAGACTGTCAGGGATCACGGCCATCTCTGCACGCCCCTGAAGACGAAAGACGAGACATGCGATTGGTGCGGTTCGTTGATCATGGATGCACGGCATATGTGCGATGCCAAGCTGAAGAAGCTGAGTTACATCTGTAATTCATGCGGCCGGCTGGCGCTGGGACCCCAGTATCTTTGCCAGCCCCGCAGAATCAAGAAAGCATAGAGAGTATTTAGAGGCGTTTCCGGAGATCAGGAACGGGGTAACTCGAGAGGCATACGGGAAGGCGAGAGCTTTTCAATCACGGATTGAAGCGCCTTCCGGTATGCTTTTTTCATTTTCAGCTTTTCACAAAGGCGGCCGGCTTTTTTTTGCAGTTTGTTCATTATCTCCAGGCAGCAAGCGTAAGAGCCGCTGGCGACGATCAGGCGGCGCAGGGCGTCGAGATCGGCGAGCGTCTTATTGTTTTTTTCAAGGATGCGGCGCAGATGGAGGCGGGATTTTCCGCGCAGGTTACGGTAGGCCTTGAAAACCAGAAGGGTCTTTTTGGATTCGCTCAAGTCCGTCAGGACGGGTTTGCCGATAACGTCCTGCGTGGCAAAGAGATCAAGCATGTCATCGTAGATCTGGAAGGCTTGCCCTGCGGCCAAGCCGAGTCTTGAGAGCTTGTTTTGTTCCGATGCCGGCGCGCCTGCGAGGATCGCACCCATGAGAAGCGGGCATTCGAAAGTATAACGCGCCGTCTTGAGGGTGTAGTTCAAGAAGATCCTGTCTTCGGTCAGGTCGTCGATTTTTTCGTGTCCGGAGACGATATCGATGAATTCTCCGGCTCCTGTATAGGCCGCTGTTTCGGTGAGTTTTCTTAATGTTTCTTCCTTGCGACGCAGATTTTCTTTGACTGAGGTAAGTGAAGCTATGGCCAGGGCGAAAAGGATGTCTCCTGTCACGATTGCGAGTTCCTTGCCGATATGCACGTGGTTGGGAAGGCAAAGTTTATGGTCGAACATCTTATGGAGCGTCGGCTTGCCTCGCCGCAGGCTGGAATTGTCGATGACGTCGTCATGGATCAGCATGTAGTCGTGCAGGAGTTCGATGGAGGCGGCCGAGGTAAAGAGGGAATCTTCGTCGCGTGTGGGTTTTGCGGCGTACCCTTTGTAGCTTAAGACAAAGAGGAGGGGCCGGATGCGTTTGCCTTTACGCAGGACGAACTCTCTTGTGAATGCGAAAAGATGGTCCGAGACCTGCCGCAGGCGGTAGCGTCGGTTAGCCTCATTCAGCACGCGCCGGATCCCCGCATCGATTTTTTTTAAGTATCCTTCTATCATGGAGTTAGTGACGTATGTGAACCGTTATGGATGTTTATCCCGTTAGAAAATTTGATTTGTAACGGGCAGGAAACGCTTTGAACGGATTTAACCAATTCTTATCGAAATATTTACGTAATTTTTACCCTGCAGCCAGAAGGCCTGTGGAGGCCCCACCTCAAACCATACAATGTTTTGTTTTTTCTGTTCGTTGTTTCGAAGGCAGGCCCGTATTCAGTGTCTCTGGCGGGACTCAATGTAGCACAAAAGGCCTCCATCCGCAAGACTCTTGCAAAGCCATTGGAAGTATAATATCATATAGCTTGCTTCGTTCCAGCCGCCGGGCCCGTAGCGGTTCATGGTGGGCAGGATTCCACAACCCAAACGGTTTGGGAGGTTTTCTGTGGGAGATATCGTTGTTATCGGAGCCGGATTTGCCGGCTTGGAGGCGGTCAGGGTTTTTTCCAGGCATCGAAAAGCCCTGGGCGGCCGGCGCGTCATCGTCGTTGACGCCAAGAGGACTTTCGACTTTCTGCCTATTTTGCCGGATGTCGCCGGCGGCCGCATCCTGCGGGGCCATGCAGTCTTCGATGTGGCGGAATACCTGGAGAGGCTCGGGGTGAATTTTGAGAACGGCGAGGTAGCATCCGTCGACATGGCGGCCCGCGAAGTGCGCCTGAAGGACGGCCATGCGCTGGGATACGAATATCTACTGGTGTGTTGCGGCTCTGTGACGAACTTCTACGGAGAGTCTGAAATAGAAAAGCGTGCGTTGAAGCTGGATTCGGCCGACGATGCCGCCATGATCCAGAATACGGTGGTCACGTATCCCCAGAAGAGATTTTTGATCGTCGGCGGCGGGTATACGGGTATCGAGATCGCCACGAATATCGCCAGATTTTTGAGGCGGCGCGGCACAAAGAAATACGGCATCCATGTCGTCGAGCGCCAGGAAGATATCCTCATGGCCCTGCCGGAGTGGATGAGGGATTACTGCCGTCTCAACCTGTGCCGCATGCGCATCCAGCTTCATGCCGGTGTCTCCATCAGCCGGCTGGCGGAAAACAGCGTGACGTTGTCCGACGGGCTTCGTATCGAGGATTGTCTTATCATCTGGGCCGCAGGCGTGCAGACCCCTGATTTTGTGCGTCATCTGCCGTCTGAGCGGGACGCGCAGGGGCGTCTGAAGGTCGACAGGACATTGCGCTTTGCCGAAGGGGCTTTTGCCGCGGGCGACGCTGCGTCCTTTGCAAACAAAGGCAAGGCCTTGCGCATGGCCGTCCAGTTTTCTCTCAACGAGGGGTATCTGGCTGCCGACAATATCCTGCGGTTGTGCGCCGGCCGCAAAAAACTTAAAGCGTACAGGCCGATGGACCTGGGATTTCTGGTGCCGATGGCGAATTTCCGCGCCTGCGGGAGGGTCTTAGGTGTTCCTGTCCGCGGCTTTGCGGCCTGGCTGCTGCATTATATGATGTGCATCTATCGGAGTCTGACGCTACGCCTTCGCCTGGGTATCGTCTGTGATGTCCTTTTGAGATAAAACAAGAGGAGAGGATCATTTGAAAAACAGAGTCGTTTTTATATGCGCCCTGATGCTGCTGGCGGGCGGCTGTGCCACAGCCCAAAAATTCCCTTTTACGACGCAGACCATCCATAACACCGTCTATTTCCCTGTGATGGAGATGTGCCAGGCGGACGGCGTGACGTGGGATTACGACCCTCTGAGTCAGGTCCTTATCCTCAAGAAAGACAACAAGACGCTTGAGCTTCTGGTCGGCAGCGACCGGGCTATTTTGGAAAATGCGCCGATCCGGCTCTCCAGGCCTGTGGTCTTGAAGGATAGCGTTGTTTGGGCGCCTGTTGAGGTGCGCTCCTATTTGGTCCCTGTATCTTGTCCTGTTGCAGCGAAGGCCGGAAAGGAGAAAGGGGTTTTCTTGAGGCCGGTCAGGGTTGTTGTTTTGGATCCAGGACATGGCGGCAAGGATCCCGGGGCCATCGGCAAGAACGGCCTGCGCGAGAAAGATGTCGTTTTGGATGTCGCCAAAAAAGTGCAAAAAGAACTGCAGCGGTGCGGTGTTGTGGTCTATTTGACGCGCGACGACGACCGGTTCATCCCGCTTGCCGAAAGGCCGAAGATCGCGGCGCATAAAAAGGCCGATATTTTTGTCAGCATCCACGCCAATGCCACCAGGTCCCGCTGGATCGAGGGATTCGAGGTTTATTATTTGAGCAATGCCGTTGACGATGATGCCAGGGCATTGGCGGCGGCGGAGAATGCGCCGCTGGAGTTGGAAGATGCGGATTTCTTCGAATCCATATTTTTAAAGGCGATCCTGTGGGACATGATCCAGACGGAGAATCGCAAGGAGTCGATCGAGTTGGCCCAGCATCTCGGCGATGTCGTCTCTGCTTCCATGGACCTGAAAATGCTTGGCGTCAAGGGCGCAGGGTTTGCTGTTCTTAAAGGGTCTTACATCCCGTCGGTTCTGGTGGAGATCGGATATCTTTCCAACGGGGAAGGCGAAAGGAAGCTGCGCGATCCTCAATACCGCAAGCGCATGGCAGAAAGCATCGTAGCGGGGATCATGAGATTCAAGATTTATGCGGAAGGGTCGGAATAAAGGTTGATTTGAAGGGAAATCTTACCCCTCGTCTAAACGTCCGCCACTAGTTCTTCGGCGCACGCCGCCGCAAAAGCGGCGCACCGGCCAAACCAATGAGGCCGGGTGTGCGGGGTAACTTTGTAAGGAATAAACTGAAAGGGCAAAGTTAATGGACAAAGCGATCGGCGTATTTGATTCCGGCATCGGCGGCTTGACCGTCGTCAAAGAGCTCCTCAAACTTCTGCCTCACGAGGACATCGTTTATTTTGGCGATACCGCCCGTGTGCCTTACGGCGTCAAGTCCCGCGAGACGATCATCAAGTTTTCCCTGGAGAACACGCTCTTTCTCCTGCAGAAGAACGTGAAGGCGATCGTGGTCGCCTGCAATACGTCGTCGAGTCTGGCGCTTCCCGTGATCCGCCAGCATTTCAAGATCCCGATCGTCGGCGTGATCCTTCCCGGCGCCAAAGAGGCGGTTTACGCCACCAAGAACGGCAGGATCGGCGTCATCGGCACGCGCGCCACGATCAACAGCGGCGCCTATGAGCAGGAGATCAAGCGTCTGGACAACAAGATCAAGGTCTTTAGCCAGGCCTGTCCCATGTTTGTGCCGATCGTCGAGGAGAATTGGGTGAATGACGATATCGCCTTGCATGTGGCGCATAAATATCTGGCGCCTTTAAAGGGGAAGAACATCGATACCCTGATTTTGGGGTGTACCCACTATCCGCTGCTCAAGCCCAAGATCCAGGCGATCATGGGCCGCGGCGTCCGCCTGATCGATTCCGCCCAGCAGGTGGCGCAGGAGGTGCGCCAGGTCCTGATCCAGGAGGGGCTTTTGAGCAAAAACAAGAAAAAATCGACGCGCGAATATTTCGTCAGCGATGAGGTGGCGATCTTTGCCAACGTCGCCAGCCGATTCCTGGGCGAAAAACTCAAGGACGTCAAGAAGGCGGGAGTCTGTTAAGGAGTTGACCCATGTATGAAGTTTCCGTTTCCATGAATTTCAGCGCCGCGCACAACCTGCGGGGTTACCAGGGAAAGTGCGAGGCCCTGCACGGCCATAACTGGAAAGTCGAGGTCATTCTGCGTTCGGCGCTCCTGGACAAGGTCGGCATGGTGGAGGATTTTACGCTTATCAAGAGCAAACTCAAAGAGGTCCTGGCCCTTTTCGACCATAAATATCTCAATACCCTGCCGTATTTTAAAAGGAAGAATCCGACGTCGGAAAACATCGCCAAGGTCATTTACGGCAAGATGAAAGAGCGTATGAGAGGTTCTTCTGTCCCCCTGGAAGCCGTCAAGGTCTGGGAGACGGAGACGAGCTTTGCTTCCTATCGCGAGCCATGAAGAAGGCCGTTGTGCTGTTATCGGGCGGGCTTGATTCTGCGACGACGCTGTATCTGGCCAAGGCGAAGGGTTACGACGTCTGCGCCCTCGTTTTTCACTACGGTCAGCGCCACGACAAGGAAGTGAGGCGGGCGCTGGCGATCGCGCGCCGGCTGGATTGCCCTGTGCAGGTGCTTAAGATCAGATTGCCCTGGAGAGGGTCGGTGTTGCTGGATCGCTCAAAGCCGCTGCCGCAGGGCGGCAAGACGACGCACGGCATTCCGTCGACATACGTGCCGGCGCGCAACACGATTTTTTTGAGTTTTGCCTTGTCGTATGCCGAGAGTATCGGCGCCCGCCGTATTTTCATCGGCGCCAATGCCCTGGATTATTCCGGATATCCGGATTGCCGCCCGCGGTATTACCGGGCTTGGCAGGGGCTGGCGAGGCTTGCGACCAAGAGCGGGGTGGAGGGCGCGCCCATCAGGATCGAAACGCCGCTCTTGCACATGAAAAAATCGCAGATCATCAGGCTGGGGATAAAGCTCGGCGTTCCTTATCAGATGACGTGGTCGTGTTACCAGGGCGCAGCCAGGCCTTGCGGCCGCTGCGACAGCTGTTTGTTGAGGGCTAAGGGGTTCAAGGAAGCCGGGGTGAAGGATCCTTTGATGGCTAAAAGGCAACGGTAACGGTCATGAGACCCGTCTGGTCGTCTGGTAACGTCGTTCGTCAAAACAACGAAGATAATGAAGGCTAAGATTGCGGAAATTTTTGAAAGCATCCAGGGTGAGGGCCTCTATACGGGCGAGCAGCAGGTCTTTATCAGGTTCTATGGCTGTAATCTGTCCTGTTCCTTTTGCGATACGCCTCTGACGCATTACAGGGAATATACGGCGGAAAATCTACGCCGCCAGATCGCCGCTTACGACGGCTACCATTCCGTGTCTCTGACCGGCGGCGAACCGTTGGTTCAGGCGGAATTCCTTGTTTCATTTTTACCTTTGTTACGCCAGGCCCGGCCGAAGATATATTTGGAGACGAACGGTACGCTGTGGCGGGAATTTTCGCTGGTGCGCGACGATGTGGACATCGTGGCCATGGATATCAAGCTGCCTTCCAGCGGCGGGCAGAAGCCTTGTTGGGACGAGCACAAGAGATTCCTGGAGCTCGCCGCCGCCAAAGACGTTTTTGTCAAGATCGTCGTCGGTCTATCGACGCAGGCACAAGATATCGTTGCCTCATCTGTTATCTTGGCTCCTTTCGGCGGCCGCATCCCTGTTGTCCTGCAGCCGGTATGGCAGGACATGGGGCCTGACGTGTTAGAGAAGATGGAGGCTTTCAAACGGCTTTTTGCCGAACGCGGCGTGAATTCGGTGCATATCCTTTCTCAGGCCCATAAGCTGGCAGGGGTTAAATAGTCGCCGTATCGCCCCCACAGGAAAAACATGAAAAAGTCATCTTACGAAAATCTGCAAAATCACATACGGCGTCTAAAGACGCCGGAGATCGAGGTCTGGGAGAACCAATATCCGGACAAGCGCTTTGTCGTCCATATCGAGATCCCGGAATTCACGTGCATCTGTCCGAAAACCGGCCTGCCGGATTTCGCAGTGATCTTGATCGACTATGTCCCCGCCAAGGTCTGCGTCGAGTTGAAATCGCTCAAGGAATATATGGTTTTCTACCGCAACGTCGGCATCTTTCATGAGCATTTTGCCAATAAGCTGATGGATGATTTTGTGAAGGCGGCCCGGCCGCGCTGGGCCAAGATCGTCACGCGTTTTAATCCGAGGGGCGGGATCACGACCGTCGTGACGAGGGAGTATCAGGGGCGATGAGAAAGATTTCATCCCAAGCGATCCGTGAATGTGTCCGCCGTCTTGCCTTGGAGGCCAATGTCCGTCTCAGGGGCGATGTGCGCCGCGCGATTTCGGCTGCGGCGGCAAAAGAGACCTCGGCCCGCGGCCGCAGGATCCTCCATGAGCTCCTTGAAAATGCGAAGGCCGCCCGGCATGACAGCCTGGCTTTATGCCAGGACACCGGCCTGCCCGTTGTTTTCGTCGAGATCGGCCCTGATGTCGATGTGAGCGGTGTTCCTGTCGCTCAAGCGGTTCAGGAGGGCGTCGCCCATGGTTACCGTGGAGGTTATTTCAGGAATTCCATCGTCGCAGACCCTCTGCGCCGGGGAAAACCCGGTTTCGGGCCGTGTATCGTGCATACGTCGTTTGTCCGCGCCAAGGGCTTCAGGGTGACGCTGTTGCCCAAAGGGTTCGGTTGCGAGAACAAGACACAGCTCAAGATGATGCCGCCCACAGCCGACGGAAAAGACGTAGAGGATTTCGTCGCCGCCGCCGTCAAGGATGCCGGCCCCGATGCCTGCCCGCCTTATATCGTCGGCGTCGGCATCGGAGGCAGCTCGGATTACGCCTGTCAGCTGGCCAAGGAGGCCCTGCTGCGGCCCATCGACAAGAGGAGCCGCATCCCGCATGTGGCGCGCATGGAAAAGGACCTTATCCAAAGGCTCAATCGCCTGGGTATCGGTCCGATGGGGCTGGGCGGCAAGACGACGGTCCTGGGCGTCAGCATCCTGACGTATCCCACGCATATCGCAGGTCTCCCCGTGTGCGTCAACATCAGCTGCCATGTCTTACGGAGCGCCAGTGAAATCCTCTGACCCAATTCCATATAGAGGAGGATCTAACCCAGGAAGGGTAGGCCTCCGTATGGCTCATCCGATTGAGCCAGGTAATCCACATAGAGGAGGGCCTAAGATGATCCGTCTTTCGACGCCCCTCGATTTTTCTGTCCTGAAGTTTCTTAAGGCCGGCGACGAGGTTTTGCTTTCCGGCAAAGTCCTGACGGCCAGGGACCAGGCACACAAGAGGATCGTTGAGGCGCTTGGAAAAGGAATGAGACTCCCCGTTGACATCAGGGGCCGCGTCATTTATTACTGCGGTCCGACGAAGACGAAGCCCGGCAAGGCGATCGGTTCCTGCGGTCCGACCACCGCAAGCCGTATGGACAGGATGACCGTGCCTTTGCTTAAGGCGGGCCTGAAAGGCATGATCGGCAAAGGCCGCCGTTCAGACGAGGTGCGTCGTGCCATTCGCAAGTACGGGGCGGTCTATTTTCTGGCGACCGGCGGCGCCGGAGCCCTTTTGTCTCAAAAGGTTGCATCCGCCCGCCTTGTCTGTTATGCAGACTTGGGCCCAGAGGCCGTCGTAGAGATGACCGTCAAAGATTTTCCTCTGATCGTCGGCATCGATGCAAAAGGCACGGATATTTTTTCCATTTACGAAAGGACAAGACGATGAATCGTTCCGACGGCCGTTCGGCGGACATGTTGAGAAAGGTGAAGGTGACGCGCAAGTTCCTCAAGCACGCCGAAGGGTCGTGCTTGATCGAAGTCGGGGAGACGAAGGTCGTCTGCTCGGCGAGCGTGGAAGAGACGGTGCCGCTTTTTTTAAAAGGAAAGAATGAAGGTTGGGTTACGGCCGAGTACGGGATGCTGCCGCGTTCCTGCGAGACGCGCGTCAACCGCGAGAAGCAAAAATCCGGCCGCACCTTTGAGATCCAGCGGCTGGTCGGCAGGTCTCTGCGTGCGGTCGTGGCCATGCGCGAACTGGGGGAAAGGACCATCACTCTCGACTGCGACGTCCTCCAGGCCGACGGCGGCACGAGGACCGCGTCCATCACGGGGAGTTTTATCGCGCTGGTCGATTGCCTCGACGTCATGAGAAAGCGCAAGATGATCCGGCGCATCCCGATCACGGATTTCGTCGCCGCGACCAGCGTCGGCATCGTCGACGGCACAACCCTCTTGGACCTGACATACGAAGAGGATTCGAAGGCGGAAGTCGACATGAATGTCGTCATGGTCTCCAGCGGCAGCTTCATCGAAGTCCAGGGCACGGCGGAACGCAAGCCGTTTTCCAAGGAACAGATGGATACGCTTCTGGGGTTGGCCCAAAAAGGCATCACGCGTCTTATCGAGATGCAGAAAGACCTGCTGAAGGATGTGCAATAACGTGACGCCTCCCGCCCGGATGACAGAGCTTGTGGTCGCGACGAAAAACAAAAAGAAACTCCAGGAGATCAGGGAGCTTTTGAGTGATCTGCCGTTCTGCGTGACGTCCCTTGAGGATTATCCGGATGCGCCCCGTATCGTCGAAGACGGCAGGACCTTCGAGCAGAACGCCATCAAAAAGGCGGCCACAATCGCCCTTTATACCGGCAAGCTCGTCTTGGGCGAGGATTCCGGCCTGGAGGTCAAGGCCCTGCATAACCGTCCGGGCGTCTATTCCGCGCGTTATGCCGGCGAGGGCGCCACCGACCCCAAAAATAACCGCAGGCTTCTGTCGGAACTCAAAGGGGTGTCTTTGAAGAGGAGGGGCGCCCGCTACCGCTGCGCCGTGGCCCTGGCCGACGGCCGGGGGCTGATCGGGGTGGTCAGCGGCTCCTGTTCCGGCAAGATCGCGCTCAAGCCGAAAGGGACGTTCGGATTCGGTTACGACCCTTTGTTTTTGATTGAAAAATTCGGCAAGACCTTCGCCCAGCTTGGGCCGGAGGTCAAGCATGCGATGAGCCATCGTTTCCGCGCCCTCAAAAAAGCCCGTCGGTTGATCCTGAAATACCTTTCACGGAATGCCTAATTCCGAAATCCGAATGGCGAAATAAATCCAAAATTGTCCAATGACTCTGCGCGGCCTAAAGCTCCGCCCTTTAGGGCGCAAGAGTGTTGTGGCCGCTTAGAGTAACCCGAAACAAGCCCCGGCCTGCCCTCCGGGCAAGGCCGGGGAATATGGGTTGACTAAAGAATTTGTCATTGAGGTATTCGGCATTAGATATTAGGAATTCGGAATTTGTGTATTTTAAGGCGCGATGTTGGAGAGGAAGTCTTGAATTTTATTGAAGATGTTCTTGGTGATGGGCTGCAGTTTGTATTGCGGTTTTTTGATATTTCCCGTGATATTGATCGCCGTCATGCCGCCGGCGGTGTTGACGACGTCCCCGATAGGGGATTGCCCCGGGCCCGTTGTCGGGATCTGGGTCACCGCCACAAGATCCAGCGTCCCGTCGAAGCCGATCTTTCCTTTGACCAGGAGCTCCACGTCCTGCCCCATCAGGTCCAGGTTTTCCGTCGTCAACCAGCCGTCTTTGACCAGAAAGTCCCCTGTCGCGTGACTGAAGGAAAGGGTGTCGAAGCGCGGCATAAAGATGAAATTCCCCAGTCCTTTGAGCGGGTTGAATTCCCAGATATTGCCGTCCGTCACGACGATCTGCCCCTGGCCGTTGATCGATTTTGGGTCCGTCCCTGTGCCTTCGGCAACGGCCTGGAGGCTGAGCTTGCCGTAAAAAGTCTTGTCTTTCAAGTCCGGGATGTCGTTTTTGAGAAGGCTCAAGTCGAGGTCTTTGATCTCGCCCGTCAGCGAATAGCGGGGTCCCGCGGTGTTTAAGTCTATCCGGCCCTTGATGGCGGCCGGGCCGTTGTAAGCCGTAAAGTTCAGAAAATTGATGAGGCCCTGTCCGGCTGTCTGCGTGTAGTTGAGCGCGATGTCTTTGAGGGTGAATCCTTTGACGTGTACGGCTTTGCTTGTGATGTTGGAGTTGACCTTCCAGGACGTCCAGTTTTTGGCCGGGCCTGCGGCATCGAGCTGGATGTGGCAGAGGCCGTTGAGATCGACGGGTTTTTCAAAGGCGGCCTTCTGCGGTACCCACTCTTTTAAGTCCGCGATATTGATGTCGCCGCCGGCATTCAGATGAAAGGCGGCTGTGGCCAGGTCGTACTGGCCGGAGCCTTCCAGTTTCGAACCCTTGGCAGAAAGCTTGAGCGAAGGGATGTCGAGGACATCGTCCGCTTTGTTGACGCGTGCCTCAAGCATCATGTCTTGCGCCGCCGCTTTTACGACACACGAAGATGTTTTGAAGCCCGTCCATGTCCCGTCCAGGACAAAGGTCCGTTCGAAAAGAGGGACGCCTTCCAGATGCCAGGCTATTTTTTCTTCCTGCGTATTGAAGCTCACGCGTCCGTCCGAAGCTTTGAGCGGCCCGGCGGCGCCGAAGACGACGGCAGGTTCCTGCAGGAGGACGTTTCCTTCAAAGGATGTTTTTTTCTTGGCGATGTCTGCGAGGATGCGGATGTTTGCGTCCGCCTCGCCTGAAAGTTCTTTGACAGTCCCGCCCTGGTATTTTTTGACGACAGGCAGAAGCGCCTGGAGTCCTATCTTCCCGGAGGTCTTGAGATCGAGGGCGTTGTCTTTGAACGTGCCGCTGGCGGTGATCGTCGTCCCCAGGAGTTCGGCGCTTATATGGGTCAGACTGACATTCTTTTCTTCAAAAGATGCCTGGAAGGATGCGATCTTTGCCTGTCCGACATAAGGCAGGCCGTCAAGCGCACCGGAGGTGACGTCCAGACTGCCTTTGTACTTCAGCGCGGCGTCCGTGGCTTCCGTCCCGGCCGGCCGCGGGATATCGACTTGCGCATGGACAGAGGCGTTGATACCTGTTGCTTTGATGTCTCCGCTTTGGCCGCGCAGGTCCGCGACGGTAAAGTCGGAGGTGATGCTGATGACGGCTTGAGCGCAGGTGATGTCGGCATGCGCGCCGGTCATGCGGGCTTCTGCCTGAAGAGGTGCTGTTGAACGCAGGACGGCCTGGACGATATCCAGTTGTCCCTTGCCCTGCCAGGTCGACCAGTTGTCGATCGGAGCCGCAAGAGAGAAGTCTGCGTTGATCTCGGCGCCCTCGACGGCAATATCCCGATAGGCCATATGGATATTCCTGGCGTGCAGCTGGATCTGGGATGAAAGGGTTTTCTGTTCCCGAAGAGTGAATTTTGCTTCGAGCGTATCAAGAGTCCCTTGCGCCGGCGCATAGGGCAGGCCGGAGAGGTAGTCTAAATAACGCGCCGCATCGAGGTCGCGCAGGACGATGTGTCCGCTCAGGTTCTTTGTGCCGTAGACGTAGTCCGCATCCATGGAGATGTATGTCGTCGCATCGCCGCGCACGACCTCGGTCGATACGTTAAGGTCGGCCTTGTTAAATCCCAGGCGCACTCCCGCTTGTTTAAGACGGATACGGGCCGTCGCCGCCGGTGTGATGGTCTCATCCGTCCAGAGAACCGTGCTGTCTTTGAGGCCGATCTGCCTGACGATGACGCTCGGCATGGAAGCCGCCGTGCCCGTATTTTTTTGTTTTATCTTCTCCAGAAGATAGGCGATGGTGAGCGTCCCGTCCTTGCGGCGGCCGATGGTCAGCGTCGCCTCCCTGACGGACAAAGAAGGGATGATGATCTTTTTTTCTTTGAACGACGGCAGGATAAGGAAGCCGGCAGAGAGCTCTTTGATCTCGGCCAGCCGCTGTTGGGGCGCATCTTTGTCGTAAATGACAAGGTCTTCGAGCACCAGGCCCTTCAGAAGATTGAGGCGCAGGCCGCCTAGGGTTACCTTGGAAGACGTGAAGTCCGAAAGCCCCTGGACGATCTTCTGGCGTACGACTGAAGGCAGAAGGACCTTGTTGGCGTAATAGAATCCTCCTGCCAGGAGGGCGACAAGGGCAATGCAGATGATAAGAAATATGGAGCGTTTTTTCATAGCAAGCTATTATAGCACACCTTTTTGAAAGTGTTTGAAAACACCCCCTTTTGGATGATACAATGAACCCCACCTTGAAATAACGGTATCCGGGGAGTAGCGCAGTTTGGCTAGCGCGTTTGCTTTGGGAGCAAAAGGTCGTGGGTTCAAATCCCACCTCCCCGACAAATTTTTGCGCCAGAGCAAAAATTTGTCGGAGTACTTGAGCGAACGTTAGGCGCGTAAACGCCACGGCCCGACAAGGGCCGAAGTGAGCGAAAGTGCCCGACACCTTGGTGTATTTTTCCGACAAGCAAAAATTTGTCGGGTGCCGATGAGGCCGTCGCGAGCCGAGTGCGTAGTGAAGCGAAGTCTCCTCGCAGAGGATAAGGCGAGCAGGCCAAAATCGGCGCCGACACCTTAGTGTATTTTCTGATAAAGAAAAATTTGTCGAGTACGGAATTCACTGCAAGACTCTGCCGTCTTGCATCGTGAATTCCAGTGCCGACCACCTTATTGTTAAAAAAATTGATAAGTTATGCACCCGGCGCTTATTCGGAATGGCGCCGGTGCAAAACATCCTGTTTTGCGCCTGTAGCTTCCGCCTCGCCGCCTTTGGCGGCGGGCGAGATCTCGCCTCAACACGATTTTTTCTCTCAGTTGAGGCGGACAGTTTCTTTAAGATGAATCTCGCTGTGGATGAGACGATAAAATTTGCGCCTGTAGCTCAGTCCCTCGGCGTCTGCCTCGGGACTTCCTCGGCAAGCAAAAGATGCTTGCCTCGGTCGTTGGTTTAGAGGAATCTTCGCTGTAGAACAGAGTAGACAATTTAAATGCGCCTGTAGCTCAGTTGGATAGAGCATCTGCCTTCCAATAGGAGCCTCTATGCGGAAAAAAACGCATGGAGTGGATGCGGCTATATGCAAGGACATCCGGGGTTAACCTCTCCGGACAATTTGCAGGCAACCGTGAGCTATCGGGTAGTCAAGAAGAGGCACTGAAAGGGGGTGAAATACATCATACGAAAGTCAAAGCGGACATTGGCGTGTCCAAAGTCATAGCTGATTTAACGCTCAAGGGATATGTTCCATGTATTCCTTTGTCCGAACATCAGCCATATGATATCGTTGCTGTCCATCACGCCGGCACAGTCTATAAGATCCAGGTGAAATATGCCAGCTTGAAACGCAGCGGGATAATCAATGTCGGCCATAGGTGCAGCTGGGCGGACAGACATGGCATTCATATCAGACATTACACGAGAAATGAGTTTGATTATTATGCTATTTACTGTCCTGAAAAAGAAGTCGTTCTCTACGTGCCCAATGTTTCGAAATGCCCTAAGTCGATCCGTTTTGACAAGAGTGCCAATAACCAGTCACATAATGTGAAGTGGTTTCGTGACTATCTGAAGCTAAACGAGAGTCCTCAGAGACTATACGCCGCACGTCTGAAATGACGAAGACATAGTCCAGACTACAATCCCGTGTTTTTGGGAGCCGAAGCAATTCGGAGTAGTAAGCTAAGCAGAGGGTCGGCCGTTCGAATCGGCCCAGGCGCACTATATTTCACTTATGAAAAAAGCACTCAAGATCATTTTTGTCATTGTTCTCGTCGCGGTCCTTCTTTTGGCTGCTGGCCTGGTCTACGTCGTCCTCAACGCCCGAGGGATCATCCTGCCCCGGCTGGAAAAGAGCCTGGGGGTTTCTGTGAGCGCTTCGGCCATCAGGTTTTCCTGGCCTCTTGCGGCGCAGATGGACGACCTGACTATAGGCCAGACGATCAGGGTCAAAAGGGTGGATGTCGTGCCGGGCTTCACGGGTTTATTCACGGTCGGCATGGTTTTTGACAGGATCGTTTTCCATGGGCCTTACGTCAAGGTCACGCGCACGGGCAAAGACACTTTCGATTTTGGCCTGCCGCCGGCGGCCAACCGCAAGAAATCCCAGCCAAGCTTCATTGTGCGCCGGATCGTCCTAAAGGACGGCAGAATTGAGCTTGTGGATCAGAGCCTGGAGGATGGCCCTGTTACTTTTTATGCCGATGATCTTGATCTCGACGCCAGGCAGGCTTCTTTGGCGCAGCCGATGCGTATCCAGTTCCGCGCTTCATCCATCGTTAAGACGGCGAAAGAAGAGACGGTGGCGACGCTCCAAGGGAACGGCTGGATAGATTGGCTCCCGAAAGATTGCGATGCTGTCTTGGTCCTCAAGGACGCTGATCTGACGTATCTGGCACCCTATTACCGGCAATATCTTCAGAAGGACCTGGAGTCAGGGCATCTGCAGGCGCAGGCCGTCCTGAAGGCCGTCCATAACGAGCTTAAGGTCGATACCCACATGGAATTGACTGATATCGCCTTTAAAAAAGATGAGGCGCAGGCCGCAGAAGGGGGTCAGGAGCAGACCAGGGACATTAAAGATTTGACGTATCTGGCTTTTGATTCTATACTTTCATCTGAAGGAAAGGCCGTCTTCGATTTTTCCATCACCACGAAGCTTGACCATCCTAAGTTTGAGAATTTGAAGATCAAGGGCTCATTTTTGAAATCCCGCATCCAGGCCGCTGTGAACCATCCTCAGGAAACCATTGAACAATATAAAAAGATTGGAGAGCAGTTCGAGGCGATCGGGAAAGAATTCAAAAAGATGTTTAAATGAGCAGATGTTTTACTGAAGCGTCAGCGAAAGTAAATCATAGGCCAGGCACGACTCGCTCGGCCGTCTGCGAATTTAATCCTGAGCAAAGCGAAGGATCTAAACGGCAAGCTTGCAATGTGGTATGTTTATGTTATTGAATGCAAAGATGGGTTGCTCTATACAGGGATTACGAATAATCTTAAAGTCAGAATAGGGCAGCACAACCGTGGGCGCGGCTGTCGGTTTACGAAGTTTCGCATGTCCGTTAAGCTTTTATACAATGAGGCCTTTCTTGAGAAGAATGATGCTTTGAAGCGCGAAGTTGAGATCAAGGGTTGGACAAGGCGAAGGAAACTGGCTTTAGTTGTCCAAAGTTGACGGCTTCATCATGGTGAGATCCTTCGTTTCATTCAGGACCACCATAATGCAGAGAATATTTCCATGGTGAGGCTCTTCGCGGACTTTGTCCGCTCAGAGCCACCACAAAGCAAGCTTGAATGTCTGTTTTGATTCATTATGGTCAGGTCCTTCGCATCGCTCAGGACCACCATAATGCAGGGAAAAAAGCACCTTTATAAGAGTCATTATGGTGGGTATAGCTCAGCTTGGTAGAGCGCTTGACTGTGGCTCAAGTTGTCGCGGGTTCGAATCCCGTTACCCACCCCAGTAATATCCTTCTCCTGTCGCAATCGGAGAGGTCAAGGGCCGTGACTGACACGATTAGCCACGGCCCTTTTCGTTGCAGAAAACAGCGCACCGGCCCATCCAATGATGGGCATTGAATGGGACTGAGTTGACTCGCTGTTAAAGATTTTAGAGAGGAAAAATCCTGTGATAGATGATATTTTTGGTATAAAATACCGCTAACAATTTAACTTTTTATCGGCAGGATGATGATGCCCTGAAAGGGTGCATTGAACAAGCTGTTTATAACTTGTCAGCGTTAGATATAAACTTGAAGAATGCTTCGATTGATCGGCAAATGCGTTAAGAGATAAAATTTTGTTTAAGTGTATAAATCTGCACTTTGGAGATTCAGGTTTCTTCTGAAAGAAGGGGGGCTTCGTGAGAAAAAGATTAGTCGCGGCCGGACTTTTCCTCGTATCGTTTGTTTTTCTGCCGTTGGCGCCGTTATCTGCCTTTGCAGATACAGCCGCCAGCGCCGGCGCACAAGACAGAGACCCTTGGCATTGTGATCTGTATCTGTATTTCTGGCCGGCCGGTCTTGACGGCGATATCGGCGCCGCCGATCACAGCGCGCATACCAGCTTGAAATTCGAAGACATCATCCACGATTTGAAGATAGGGGGTTCCGCAGCATTCCAGGTATCCAAAGGCGGCTGGTTCCTGCTCAATGACGTTATCTATCTGGATCTTTCCCACAAGACGAGCGAAACGGTCCCTCCGGGCGTGACCGTTGACGCAACCCTCGGTACGCGCGTCCTGATGGAAATGCTCGCCGTCGGCCACCAATGGGAGAAGCCGGTTCACTGGAAGACGTTTATCGGCGCACGGTATTTTTACGGCAGGGTGCGCCTGGATGCCATCGAGCAACTCGGTCCCGCTGATCCCGAAGCTATCGTCACAAAAACAGATGAATGGGTGACGCCTGTCATTGGAGCCGAGGTTAGTCTGCCCTCTAACGATAAATTATCATTTAATTTCATGGTGGATATCGGTGCTGTCGATAACAGCTTTAATTGGGAAGCCATCCCGACGATGGGTTGGAAGTTCAATAAGACTGTGACGGCCATTGTGGGATACCGTTTGCTGGACATACGCCACAAAGAAGACAAATTCAAAATAGACACATTAATGCATGGGCCCATTGTGGGATTAAAAATATCGTTCTAAAAAAGGAGGCGCCAATGACAAGAATGCGGGTGGTGAGGCGGTCGCCGAGCTGGGCGGCGACGTGGACGGCGGTTATTTTCTTTCTGGCATTGACGGCGGGCGTATCTTTTGCCTGCAGCGATTTTCAGCTCAAGGCCAAAGACGGCACCATCGTGATCGGCCGTTCGATGGAGTTTCCCGTTGACCTTCATTCGCGCGTGGTCATTGTCCCGCGCGGCAGGCAGTTTGTCAGTGTCAACGACAAGGGAGTCAAGGGGATCAGCTGGGTCAATAAATACGGTTTCCTGGGGGTCGATGCTTATGGAGCTCCAAATACCTATGTGGAGGGTTTCAACGAAAAGGGACTGGCTTTTGACGCGCTGATGTTTACGGGCGCCAAGTATCAGGAGCCCGCGGCCGGCCGATTCGTGACGATCTGCGATTTCGGCTCCTGGGTCATGGGGAATTTTGCGACAGTCGACGAGGTGAAGGCCGCCTTGTCCGGCGTCAACGTCGCCGGCACGCGTCTCAAAGAAGCCGGCGGCGAGATATATATGCACATCGCCCTGCATGATGCCGGCGGAAAGAACCTGGTCATCGAGTTTATCGACGGCGAGGTCCATGTTTACGATAATCCGCTGGGCGTGATGACGAACCGTCCGGATTTTCCCTGGCAGATCAACAACCTGCGCAACTATATCAATCTCGATGCGCGCGATAGAAAAGACAAGGAGCTGCGCGGCCTTAAGATCGAACCCACGGGCGTGGGCAGCGGCATGCTCGGCTTGCCCGGCGATTGGACGCCGCCGTCGCGTTTTGTCCGCCTGGCGCTTAGCGTGGAGGCGGCCCTGCCGGCGGCCAATGCCGAAGAAGCCGTAAATCTGGCCCAGCACCTTTTGAACATCGTCGATATTCCCAAGGGGGTCATCAAAGAAAACCCCGAACCCTTTGTCACCCTCGAAGGTTATGCCCAATGGGTGGTGATCAAGGATCTGACCGGTCTCGTCCTGTATTATAAGACATATGAGGATTCCGCCTTAAAGAAGGTAGATCTGAAGCGCTTCGATCTGTCGCCGGACAGTAAGGAGCTGTCCATTGCCATCGATGACCGCCGTCAGATCTTTATCGACGTCAGCGGGGACCTTAAATAGCGGTATTTTTTTGCGCAAGGGAAGGATCCGGCGGCCACGATCAGGATAGCGATCGTGGCCGCGTTTTTATATGCGGACGCGGGGGGCAAGGAGGGGCTTGTGCGCTTAAGCCCTCAAGGCGTAATAATAGCCGCCTTTGGTCTTTATATCTACAGGGACGCCGAAAAGCTTTTTGATGTTCTTGCCGTTGAGTATCCTGTCTTTGGGGCCGTCTTCCAGGAATTTTCCTTCTTTCATGAGGATGGCCCTGCCGATCTCGGGAATAATATCATGAATATTTTGAGTCACAAGAATGATATTCACCCCTGAGTTGGCAATTTTCCGCAGGATATTGCTGAATTTGTAAAGTGCGTGCAGGTCAAGGCTGTTGGTCGGCTCGTCAAGAATAAGCGCCTTGGGGTCGTGCACTAAAGCCCTGCCGATCAAAAAGCGCCTGGCCTCGCCCGAAGACATCTCATCGATCCTTCTGTCCTTGAGATGGGAGAGCTCCAGGAATTCGATGATCTCGCCGGCTTTCTTTCTCATTCGATGGGTCAGGTGTTCTTTGTAGAGGCCCACGGAACCGAAAAAGCCGGACAACACCGTTTCTAAGCCAGTCACATCTCTCGTGAAGAGGTGCTGCAGGTCGTTGGAAACGATGCCCAGCAAAAAACGGAGATCAAAGATATTCCACCGGTCCTCGCCCAGGATTTTGAATGAAAAGTCATTGTCATGCTGGACGGGATAATATTCCCTGGTGATTGTTTTGATCAAAGATGATTTGCCGGCGCCATTCGGGCCAAGGATGGCGAGATTTTCTCCCATGTTTATCGTGATCGAGACAGAGTCCAGGACTTTTTTGTTGTCTCCTTTTATGACCGTGATGTTCCTGAATTCCAGGAGGGGCCGATCCATTTTCCGTATTTTTATGTTTTCGTTCATAGCGATCGCTTGAGACGTTTTCTAAATGTACTTTAACCCCAATATTATACTCCCCCTATGAAATTTCAATCTATTTCTATGCGGTGGAGTATAGGAATATTGTCCAGCGCCTTAAGATACAGACAGTTTTCATGAGATTCTTGGCTTGCATCGAGCGAGAAGTTCAGTTCGTTTCACAAGGCGGGTTGGGTTAGGGCCTGCTTTATCTGATGGCTTTGGAGGTTTTTGCGCAAAGCCAAGAGTTCCACTCGACAAAAACCTTAAGGTGTTCAAAAAACCTCTATCAAATGGCCGGATTTCCTTGTTTCCCCGCGTAATTCGGCTATAATAGAAATCTGATGATTCAGAAGTGTTTGATGGGCGGGATATCCCTGCGGTCCTCTTAGATTTTCCTCGTTTTTCCCCGATAAGCAATCCTGCCGGGGATTTTTTGTCGAAGACAGGTGCGGCCCGATGAAAGCCGAAGGAGCTTGAGCAGGAAAATGGCCAATAAGACAATAGCGGTCTTACTATTTGCCTCGATATTTTTTTCGCAGGCAGGCAGCGTTGCCGCCGCTCAAAGGTTTATGGTGGCGACAGTGCCGGTTGCCGATTTAAGGAAAGAACCCCAGGAAAGAAACTCCGCCTACGATCACGACGATCTGCAGGAGACCCAGGTGCTGTTCAATGAAACTCTCTTATACAAATCTTCGATGGGCGATTGGTATTATGTCGAGGCCGTTGAGCAGAAAAACTTTAGGCAAGATAACCGGTGGAGGGGATACAGGGGGTATATCCGGAAAGAAAATGCGAGGTTTGTCGACCGGCCTCCGGAATATAATTCCGTTGTCAGCGCCAAGGCTGCCGATGTGTTTGATGCTCCTTTGCCGGGCGCGCGGATTTTGCTTTCTGTTTCTATCGGAACGAGATTTAAGATCGTTGGCGATCAAAAAGATTTCTACAAGGTTGAGATGGGAGAGGACGGTTTTGGTTGGATTTCCAAGGATGCCTTGAGGAAGGCAGAAGGGGCGATCCCGCGGACGGACGCAAGAGAAGAGCTTGTCGAAACCTCAAAGCTCTTTCTCGAGGTCCCCTACCTGTGGGGAGGGAGGTCTCAGGCGGGCGTCGACTGTTCAGGGCTGGTCAATCTCGTTTATCGTGTCTGGGGAATCGATGTCCCCCGGGATGCGCAAGAACAGTGGATGACGACGAGAAAAATAACGCCGGGACAGTTAAAGCCGGCCGACTTGATATTCGTATCGCGCAAAGACGATTTCGGTTCCATGGTCCACGTGATGCTGTCTTTGGGCGGCGAGGATTTTATCGAAGCCCCGGGGACCGGAAAGACCGTTTGGATCACCGATTTCAAAAATAAATGGGGAATGGGTCTGGAAGACCTTAAAAAGAAGGATTTTGTCGTTGATGGAAAAAAGATATTTTTTGGGAGAGTTAAAGTTTTAGGAAGGTGACATCTTCTGTTTTGCAGTTTACGGCAGAGGTCTGTTTTCCGCGGGGAGCCGCCGTATGGGCGAAACCATCATCAAGGAAAATTGAACTGCATACTTTGTGTAGAAAAAATATTGACAGGAAAGATAAACGGATATAACATTATATTCTTCTGAGCGTGTTTATATAGGTTCATGCGTGCGGAGTAGTATGAGACAAAGGCGTCCATATGAACTTCTGGGGACGTCTTTTTTTTGCGCCTGGTTCGGTCCCCGAAAGACACGCAGGAATGGCAATAGAGATAGATAAAATCAATGAAGATTTTAGACAAAGATGTCTTGGCGGATTATCAAGGGGTCCGGATTGTCAGATTGACCATCCAGGCGCCGGATATCGCCGCCAAAGCCAGGGCGGGACAATTTGTCGTCCTCATGGTCAGAGAAGAGGGAGAAAGGATCCCCCTGACGATCGTCCAGGCCAATCCCGGCAAGGGCACGATTGTGCTGATTGCGCAGGAGGCGGGCCTGACGACTAAGCTTTTAGCCGGCGCAAAAGCCGGTGATTCCCTCCATTCCATCGCAGGCCCTCTGGGCCATCCCACGGATATCAAGAAATACGGAAAGGTCATCCTTGTCGGCGGCGGTGTCGGCATTGCCGAAATCTACCCCGTGGCCTTGGCATTGAAGAATGCCGGTAACCATGTGACCTCGATCATCGGCTCCCGCACCAAGGAGCTCTTGATCCTTGAGCGCGAGCTGAAAGAGGCGTCGAGCGAATGCATCGTCATGTCCGACGACGGTTCTTACGGCCGCAAGGGATTCGTGACCCAGGCCCTCAAGGAGCTCCTCGAAAAATCCGCATACGACCTTGTGTATGCCGTCGGACCCATCCCCATGATGCGGGCCGTCTCTACCGTGACAAAGCCTTTCGGCGTCCCGACCCTTGTCTCGCTCAATGCCATCATGGTTGACGGCACGGGCATGTGCGGTTGCTGCCGCGTGACGGTCGCAGGCAAGGTCAAGTTCAGCTGTGTCGACGGTCCGGAGTTTGACGGCGGCCAGGTGGATTGGCAGGAATTGATGAACCGCAACAGCATCTATACCGAAAAAGAAAAACATATCTGCCGCCTGACGGGCCAGGCGCAAAGCCAGCCATGAGAAAAGAACCGGTCAAGATCAAAGAGAGGGACAGCGTTTCCAGGGCCAGGGATTTTGAAGAGGTCGTCCTGGGGTTTTCCGAACAGGAGGCCCTGGAGGAGGCGTCGCGCTGTCTCCAGTGCAAAGACCCCAAGTGCATCGCGGGCTGTCCCGTCGGGATAGATATCAAGGCCTTTATCGGCCAGCTGACGAAAAAAGATTACGACGGCGCTTATGCGACCATCCGTCAGAAGAGCAATTTCCCGTCCATATGCGGCAGGGTGTGCCCTGCCGAATATCAGTGCCGCAAGGCATGTGTCTTTACCAAAAAAGGCGAACCCTTTGCCTCTCAGCAGGCCATCAATATTCATTTCCTGGAAAGATTTATCGGCGATCATGGCGCCAAAAAAGGCCTTCACGTCAAGGCATCCGGCGGCTCCAAATATAAAGGGGTGAAAGTGGCTGTGGTCGGATCCGGCCCGGCAGGGCTCTGTTGCGCAGGCGAGTTGGCGCGGCAAGGCATCAAGGTCGTTATTTTTGAGGGGCTGCACAAGACGGGCGGCGTCCTGCGCTACGGCATTCCTCCTTTTCGTCTCCCCAGAAAGATCCTCGATGCCGAGATCAATTCTTTAAAAGAGCTCGGCGTGGAGATCCGCCTGAACGCTATCATCGGCAAGGCCAAGACGATCGACGAACTTTTCGGCGAGGGGTTTTCCGCCGTCTTCCTCGGCCTGGGGGCGGGGACCCCGTCGTTTTTGGGTATTCCGGGGGAAAACCTTTGCAATGTCTATTCAGCCAATGAATTTTTGACCAGGGTCAATTTGATGAATGCGCATCTGTTCCCCGTCAGCCACACCCCGATCAATATCGGCAGGCATATCGTTGTGATCGGCGGCGGCAACACGGCGATGGACGCGGCGCGTGTTGCGATCCGGCTGCAGAATCTCGCCGGGGTCCCGCCTGACACGACCATCTGTTACCGGCGCACGGAAGTCGAGATGCCGGCGCGCCGCCTTGAGATCGAGCATGCCAAAGAAGAAGGCGTCAAGTTCGATTTCCTGGTCAAGCCGGAAGAATTCCTGGGCGATGAAAAAGGATTTGTCGGCAAGATGCGCTCCAGCCGCTGCGAGCTTGGCGAACCGGATAGCTCCGGAAGGCGCAGGCCTGTGGTCATTCCCGACAGCTCTTTTGAGGCGGATTGCGATCTGGCCGTCATCGCGGTGGGGCTGGGCGCCAATAAGATCCTGACCAGCGTGACGCCGCAGCTCAAGACGGATAAATACGGCGATGTCATCGTTGATCCGCAGACCATGGCGACGTCCATCAAGGGTGTTTTTGCCGGCGGTGATATCGTAGGCGGGGAGGGGACTGTTATTGAGGCCATGGGAATGGCCAAGAAGGCGGCCAGCGCTATCCTTGATTACTTGGACAGGAAATAATCAACGTTACTCCTCGTGTAAACAGCTAACCCACAAGGGGTAGGCCTCCGCAATACCAAATAAGCGAAGGGCCTAAAAATTTCTGTTTGCATCCAATCCTCGCAGAGCTCGGATGGGCAATCAGAAATTTTTCAGCTACACTCGGAGTTAACCCAGAAAGGGTAGACCTCCGCATTTCACATAGCGGAGGGTCTAATCTCGCCAGAGGCGAGATTAAGGAGGGGACATGAAGGCTAAGGTTGAAGAAATGATGGCGAGCGTGATCATCAGGAACCCGGGAGAGCCGGAGTTCCATCAGGCCGTCCGGGAAGTTGTGGAATCATTGGTTCCTTTTCTTGAGAAGAACCCGAAGTACAAGGAAGCCAAGATCATCGAGAGAATGGTCGAGCCGGAGCGGGTCATCATGTTCCGCGTGCCGTGGGTCGACGATAAAGGAGAGATCCAGATCAACCGCGGCTATCGTATCCAGATGAACAGCGCGATAGGCCCTTACAAAGGCGGCATCCGTCTGCACCCGAGCGTCAATCTTAGCATTCTTAAATTTCTCGCCTTTGAGCAGGTCTTGAAAAACAGCCTCACCACTCTTCCAATGGGCGGCGCCAAAGGCGGCTCCGACTTCGACCCCAAGGGCAAGTCGGATAACGAAGTCATGAGGTTTTGCCAGACTTTCATGAGCGAACTTTTCAGGCATATCGGCCCTGATCTTGATGTTCCCGCCGGCGATATCGGCACGGGCGGCCGCGAGATCGGCTTCTTGTTCGGTCAGTACAAGAAGCTTAAAAATGAGTTCACCGGAGTTTTGACGGGTAAAGGGTTAAGCTGGGGCGGAAGCCTGATACGTCCCGAAGCGACGGGTTACGGCTGCGTGTATTTCGTCCAGGAGATGCTCAAGACGCGCGGCGAATCGCTGAAAGGAAAAGTCTGCGCCGTATCGGGTTCAGGCAACGTGGCCCAATACACGGTCGAGAAGCTTATTCAGCTCGGCGCCAAGGTCGTCACCCTCTCGGACTCGGACGGGTTTATTTACGACGAGGGCGGTATCGACCAGAAGGAATTAAAGTGTGTCCTGGAACTGAAGAATGTCCGCCGCGGCCGCATCAAGGAATGCGCCAAGGAATTCAAATGCAAGTATTTTGAGAAGCAGAGGCCTTGGCAGGTCAAGTGCGACATCGCGTTTCCGTCGGCGACCCAGAACGAGATTTCCGGCGACGACGCCAAGGCGCTGGTCAAGAGCGGCTGTATCGCGGTCGGCGAAGGCGCCAATATGCCGACGACGCCCGAAGGTATCGGCGTTTTCCAGAAGGCCAAGATCCTTTATGCCCCTGGAAAGGCCTCGAATGCCGGCGGCGTGGCCACATCCGGCCTCGAGATGAGCCAGAACAGCATGAGGTTGTCGTGGACGCGCGAGGAGGTCGACAAGAGGCTCCATGACATTATGGTCGCCATTCACGATAACTGCGTGAAATACGGCAAAGAAGGCTCCTACATCGATTACGTTAAAGGTGCTAACATTGCCGGGTTTGTAAAAGTGGCAGAAGCCATGCTGGCCCAGGGGGTCGTCTAGGTCGTCACCAGCACAGGGATTAACAAAAATGGCCGCCCTTCAGGGGCGGCCATTTTTGTTTTCATATATCTACGGAACATTATTCTTGACGTTTTTATATCTACGTTTTATACTGCTTATCGTAGATAAAAAATTATTAATCTACGGGAGCGTCAATGGACAGGTCAGGTAGGTATATAACTCAATTGCAGGGCGATGCGGAATACAAGGCCTTTGTGCCGAATCCTTTGCCTTTTGAGATTAAGGTGGATGGGGCCCTGCAGAGTTTGTTGTCAAGGGCCGATCTTGCACTGGGGAGACTTGATGGCATCAGCGAGGTATTGCCCGATGTCGATTTTTTTATCTTTATGTACACGAGGAAAGAGGCCACGCTGTCCAGTCAGGTTGAGGGGACCCAGGCGACATTTTCCGACGTTTTAAAAGCAGAGGCAAGGATTGAAGATGCAGAAATTCACAAAGATGTCGATGAGATACTTAATTATATCAAAGCATTAAATTATGGCTTGAAGAAAATAGAGGAGATCCCTCTTTCTTTGCGGCTGATCAGAGAAATACATGCCACCCTTTTGAAGGGCGTCCGCGGTGAAAGCCGTTACCCCGGAGAATTCAGGAGATCTCAAAATTGGTTGGGGGGTGCGACGATCCGGACAGCCAGGTTCGTCCCGGCCCCGGCGCACGAAGTCATGGTCTTACTGGGTAATCTTGAGAAGTTTTTTCATGACGTGACGGCCCTGCCCATTCTGATCAAGATCGGTATGATCCACGCGCAGTTTGAGAACATCCATCCTTTTCTTGACGGAAACGGCAGGGTGGGTCGTCTGTTGATTACATTTTATCTGTGCCAGCAGGGGATCTTGAAAAAACCTCTTCTCTATCTTTCGGAGTTTTTCAAGTCTCATCGGCAGGAATATTACGACCGTCTCGACGCCGTCCATGAAAAAGATGATATAGAAAGTTGGTTGAATTTTTTTGTTGAGGGCGTCGCCATCACGGCCGATAAAGCCGTCGAAACAACGAGGAAGATACTGCAGTTGAGAGAAAGAGACCTTCATCGCGTGATGGGTCTCGGCAAATCTTCCGCAAAAGGCAAGATTCTTCTGGATTTCCTCTACAGGGTGCCGTTGATTCAAATTAAGACGGTTGAAAGGGTTGCAGGGCTAAAAAATCCAAATGCCTTGGCTTTAGTGGCCAAATTGACAAGGCTCGGTATTCTTAAAGAGATAACCGGCCAGAAACGCAACAGGGTATTTTCTTATAAAGACTACATTGATCTTTTTAAATGAGGATATGGTTTTCATGTCTTTTTGTGATCGTATGTTTTCGCAAGCGAAAACAAAGGAGAGAGTCATGAGACGCGGGATGATGCCGGTGGTTGGACTGGTCATGTTTATGACGGTCAATGCTTTTTGCATGAATATAGATGTGATGATGCCGGTCCTTGAAAAAGCCAGGGGAGGCATAAAGACCATGCTGTCCTCCATCAACAAGGACCTTTCAGACGCCGCCAAGAAGCTGTCAAAGGTCGATTTCGAGGGGGAGGAGGCGCGCAGGATATTAAACGGTCTGTCTGGCGGCCGCGATTATGTCGTTGACTGCGCTATTATCGATACGGCCGGCAAGATGGTTGTCGTCGAGCCGCAGGAGTATAGAAAATACGAGGGCGAGGACGTCAGCCGGCAGGTGCATATCGCCGAACTCCTGAAAACCAAAAGGCCTGTCTTGAGCGGGGTTTTTCTTTCTGTCGAAGGGATTGAGGTCGTTGACTTTATTTATCCTGTGTTTTCCGATAAGGGGAAGTTCCTTGGCGGTGTCAGCATGCTGGTCAGGCAGCAGGCGCTCACCGGCGACATTATCGCTCCTCTTGTCCGGGATGTCCCGTGCAAGGCATGGGTGATGCAGAAGGACGGTTTGATCATCTATGATCCGGATCCGGACCAGATAGGCAGAAATATTTTTACCGATGATTTCTTTCGTCCATTCGAAGACCTTATTTCATTTTCTGAGACAGTGTCCAGGGCAACAGACGGCGCCGGTTCCTATGATTTTTATGCCAGGGGCCTGGAAGACAAGACCGTCGTCAAAAAATACGCGGCCTGGGACACGGTTTCTCTCTACGGTACCCAATGGCGCATTATCGTCATGGAAGTCGACCGCCCGGCGATCGTCGTAAAAGATCCAGGGAAGTCGTAAAGATAGAGAAGGATGCGTAAGAAAATGCGAATTTCTTTGGCCCTAGGTCTAGGATTGATGGTTGGTGTTTGTATGTTTGGGCCACGCGTCATTGCAGAGTCTCCGGAGCATATCTATGTCGCGGATTTTGTTGTTGAGGAGCAGGCGATGAAAGAGGAGGCCGCTTCGCAGGGGCTCTTGGATAGGCTGAAGCCGGGGATTTTCAGGCAGAGGAGTGAAGAGCGTACGGCTGACCAAGCGCAGGATCTCGTCGATCTATTGGCTCGGTCGTTGGTGGAGGAGTTGAACGCGAAGGGTCTGGCTGCGAGTCGGGTTTTGAGGTTTGATGAGCTTGAGGCCAAGGGCATATTGGTGCAGGGGAAATTTGTCGAACTCAATGAAGGCGCTCCTTTGAAACGTGCGGCTGTCGGTTTTAAGCAGGGGGCGACCAATATGGAAGTCACGGTCATGATCAGTAAACTTCCGTTGGGCGAAGGCCAGCCGGAAAAGACTTTGGACTTGAAGTCTTCGACCGGCGATAAGGGGCCCGGCGGGCTTTTGGGCGTTGCGATTTGCGGTAATCCCTATGCCTTGGCAGCCAAGTTTGTTTTATCAAAGCGCGCGCCTGAGAAAGACGTCCGCAAGCTTGCCAAAGAGATCGCCGGTGAGATCCAGAAGTATTTGCAACAATAGGCGCCGCATGTTAAAAAATAATGCTTTTGGGGGATATGAATGGAGGACAAAGGCCGAGATTTGCGGCCTGCCCCTGGTGCATATTGCCGCCGGCAGAGATCAAAAGACAGGCCGGCTTTTGATCGCCAAGGGGGTCATTGCCATCGGACAATTTGCCGTCGGTATAGTGGCCGTAGGCCAGTTTGCTTTTGGTGTTTTTGCCGTCGCTCAGCTTGCCGTGGGCATTGCCTGTGGCCTGGGGCAATTGGCTGTGGGCATGACGGCCATAGGCCAGGCGGCTGTCGGCAGGGATATCATCTGCCAGATTGGGCTCGGCGAGAATATGATACCGGTCTTTAACCGTTTTTTCCTGAGATGATGAAAAAAAGTCTTTTGATCGCTTGCGCTGCCGTATGTTGCTCTGCTGTTTCTTGTTTTGCGGCCGAGGTCTGCGTCGATGCTCCAGCCCCGGCTTTCAAGGTTGTGTCCGGCGATAAGCAAGTCCTGACTTTGGACGACCTCAAGGGTAAGGTGGTTGTCCTGTTTTATGAAGCCAAGAGGGCTATCGAGCAGAACCGCAAGCTCAAAAACGTGTTGAACCGGTTTTATGAGCGCCAGCCGCAGGACATCAAGAATGATATTGCGCGGGTCGGGGTCATCGACTGCCAGGGGGTTTTTCTCAGGGGCGCATGGGAATCGGGCCTGCGGGACCATTCGGTCAAAGAGGGGGTCACGGTCTACGGCGATTGGGACGGAAAGATGGGGGAGGATTACGATTTTAATATAGACGAAAGCAATGTGATTGTCATCGATCGCAAAGGCATGATCCGTTATCGTGCCTCCGGCCCCCTTAAAGACGAGGACATTGATTCGATTGAAAAATTATTAGAAAGCCTGGTGAAAGAAGTTTGACAGGATAAGGCGAGGATAATTGATGGGCAGTTCACCTTCGCTTGCGGGGGACGGGCGAAGGTTTTTGTTTGTTGCTTGTTTTGTTTGCGGGTCCTTTAAATATGCGGACATGCCGGTGGCTATCCGGTGGTCAAATCTTCTTGTGAGGTTTTCTAATTCAGCTATAATAAACTCTATGATACAGAATAAGTTGATTTCTTTGCCGCGGCCTGCAGCCAGGGGAAGATTCTCGCTGGAAGAGACGATCGCCAAAAGGCGTTCCGTGAGGACATTTTCCAAGGGGCAATTGTCGTCTGTGGAGGTCGGTCAATTGCTTTGGGCTGCGCAGGGTGTCACGGCCAAACCCGGGAATTTTTATTTCCGTAGCGCTCCTTCAGCCGGCGCTTTGTATCCAATGGAGATTTATACAGTTACCGAAAACGGTCTGCATCGTTATCTCCCCGAAAAGCACGCGCTTGAACTCATGGTGGAGCGCGACCTGCGTAACGATTTGAGTACCGCCAGCCTCGGCCAAGAGCCGGTAAGGGAGGCCGGTCTCGATATCGTCATCTGCGCCGCCTACGAGAAGCCGTATTCGAGGTATGGAGAACGCGGCAAGAGTTATGTCGATATGGAGGCGGGGCATATCGCCCAGAATGTCCATTTGCAGGCCGTGGCTTTAGGGTTGGGCTCTGTGCCTATCGGCGCTTTCGACGATGTGCAGGTGGGGAAAATACTTGGCCTTCCCGAGGGGCAGTATCCTTTGTATATCATTCCTGTCGGCCATGTCGAATAGAAGGCATGCTGCGGGATCGGCGTAGCAAAACGCCGAATATGAGACGGGCGCTTGCCGGGCGGCTGATATCAAAGACCGCGATCATCAATGTGATCGCGGTCTTTTTTCTTGTAAAATTTAAAAATGAATGATATATTTAAAAAATGAATATATATTCATTTTCAGCAAGGGAGACTGGAATGCCTGTGTTTGCCATTAACCGCAAGGAACGCGACCGGAAGTTGCGCCGGATGGACATCCTGTCTGCCGCCGAGCATGTTTTTGGCCGCAAGGGATACTATAGGGCCACCATGCAGGATATCGCCCGGCAAGCGCAATACGCCACGGGCACGGTCTATCTGTATTTCAAGGACAAGGAAACGCTGTATTTTTCCCTGGTGGAAGAGAAAATGAAGGATCTTTTGGCCCTCATCAAGGAAAGGACCGCCGCCGTCGGGGACGCCAAAGAGAAGCTGGAGATCTATCTTGAGGAGAAGCTGGATTTTTTTGAAAAAAACCAGGATTTTTTTAGGATCTTTATCCTGGAAAATGGGGCGGCTCAGGCGTCCATCGATTCCCGTATCGCGACATCGGCGCTGGCCAAGGAATACCTGGCCTGCATCAGCGAGATCATGAGGCTTGCGCAAAAACAAAAATTGGTCCGCGCCGATATGGATCCTTCGCAGGGTGCCGGCATTTTCCGTTCCATCTCTAATGCGGTGATTATGGATTGGCTCAAAAAGAATATGCAGCAGACCTTGAGTTTACGACAGATGTCGAGGTTCATCCTCGATATTTTTTTAGGCGGGGCGGGGCCTTCCGATGAAACAAAATAGGCGAAATACAATCTTGGCGGTATTAGTCTTTGCGGGGGCTTTTTTTGCCGCCGCCATGGCTTTGGCTGAGGATACGGCGCCCCAGCCGTCCCAGAAAGAAGCCCAAGTTCTTACGATCTCTAGGGGGATCGCCATGGTGCTCCACGATAGCCGCCTGATCCGGGTGGCCCTTCCCGGCAAAGACATGGCGTTTCAGGATTCCATGATGGCGCGTTCGGCGCTGCTGCCTCATTTCCAGGCGGCCGCCTCGCAGACATTCAACAGGTATGCCTCGGCCGTCAAATTCGGTTCTACGACTGCCGGTACCGCCGACAAGAACTATTACTCCTATGGCTTCGACGTCTATCAAACCCTGTTTGATTTCGGCAAGAGCCTTTCTCAATATCAGGCTTCCAAAGAGCTCGTCAGGGCGAGCGACGCGCACATCGACAGCATCAAAAGGCTCGCTATCCTCGAGTTCATCGTCGCTTATTTCGATCTCCTCGAAGCGGAGAAAATGATCGTCGTCGCCGAAAAGGAGGTTGAAAGCCTTGCATCATATCTGAACGATGTCGAGCATCTCTATGAATACGGCTCAGCGGTCAAGAACGATCTTTTGCCTGCCCAGGTGCGCCTGGCGGACGCCAAGCAGAAGCTCATCGCGGCGCGCAGCGCCAGGGAGATTGCCGCGGCACGCCTCAACGATATCCTCGCCTTGCCTTTGAGGCAGAAGGTCGTTGTCCGCGACATGGAAATGAAACCGCCGGAAATTCCCGAAATGGAAGAGGCATGGAGCATCGCGGTCAAAGAAAGGCCGGAGATCGTTTTCTATGAAGACCAGATCCGGGCCTCGGCGTTAAGCGCCAGGTCCAAGGCCGCCGAGAACCTTCCGACGATCTATGCGGATGGCGGTTATGCCTATACGAAAAACCAGTACGAGGTGCATCAGGATAATGCCTATATCGCCCTGGGGGCCAAGGTGAACCTTTATGACGGCGGGAATGCCCAAGCCGATATGTTCAAGGAGCGCGCCCGCCAGCGGCAACTGAAAGAAGAAAAGAGCAAGGTGACGGAAGATATCAAACTCGAGATAGAAGACAGCTATCTGACCTTGAAAGATGCGCGCGAGAAGGTCGTTGTGGCCAGAGACGTCCTCTCGCAGGCGGCGGAAAACGTCCGTTTCTATCGCGCCAAATACGCGGCCGGGGCCGCCAACACCACAGAGGTCCTGGAAGCGATTACGCTGGAGACGAAAGCCCAGACAAATTACTTTGAGAGCGATTATGAGGTCAAGCGCAGTTACGCCAAGCTCATGTATTCCATGGGGATCGACCTGACCTTGCTTTACGAAACAATGGAGAAGACGCATGAACATGTTAAATGACAGGCATAAGAAATGGATTTACCTTGCCGGCGGTGTCGCAGCCGTCGGGCTGATCGTCCTGGCGTATTTGATCGGCGTGGGCATGAGTCATGTGACGACGGACGATGCCTATGTCACGGGGCGCATCCACAGCATCGCATCCAAGGTCCCGGGGACCGTCTGGAAGCTTAATGTCAACGATAATCAGAATGTCGGCAGGGGGGACCTTTTGGTCGAGATCGATCCTGTCGACTACGCTTTGAGGGTCAATGAGGCCAAGGCGGCGCTTGAGGTCAGCCGGGCGGCCTTGGCTCAGGCCGCGCGCGACAAGGCGCGCGCCGAAGCGCTTTACCAGGACAAAGTGCTTCCCAAGGACAAGTACGAACATGCCCTTACGGATTATCAGCTGGCCAAGGCCAAAAACGAAGAGGACGCTCAGAAACTTAAGATTGCCCAGCAGAACCTGAAATACACGAAGATTTATTCTCCGGCGCGCGGGTATGTCACACAACGATCGGTGGAGGCGGGCAACCAGATCCAGGCGGGCCAGCCGCTCATGGCGGTCGTGCCCCTCGACGATATCTGGGTGGTTGCCAATTATAAAGAGACCCAGCTCAAAGACGTCAGGCCCGGCCAGCGTGTCATGATCAGAGTAGACACATATCCCGGCAAAGTGTTCAGGGGCCGCGTGGACAGCATTATGGCGGGGACCGGTGCCGTTTTTTCGCTTTTCCCGCCGGAAAATGCCCTCGGCAATTATGTGAAAGTCGTTCAGAGGATACCCGTGAAGATCGTCTTCGACAAGACGACGGATGAAGGCCACGTCTTGCGCGTCGGGATGTCATGCGTGCCGACCATCCTCACAAAAGATGAATAAGGTCAACAAGTGGATCATCGCCATATCGGTCGTCCTGCCGACGCTCCTGGAGGTCATCGATACGTCCGTCGTCAACGTGTCGCTCGACCATATCCGCGGCAGCCTCTCTGCCGGCATCGACGAGGCCACCTGGACGATCACCGCTTATCTGGTCTCCAACGCCATCATCATTCCTCTTACCGGGTGGTTCAGCCGGTTCTTCGGCCGCAAGCGCTATCTGATCTTTTCGGTCATCTTGTTTACCGTTAGTTCTTTTATGTGCGGCAGTTCTAGGACACTGTCGAGCCTCGTGTTTTTCAGGATCCTGCAAGGGGTGGGAGGCGGGGCCCTGCAACCCCTTTCGCAGGCGATCCTTTTGGAGGCGTTCCCTCCCGCCCAATATGGCATGGCCATGGCGATGTTCGGCATCGGTGTCATGGTCGGGCCGATCGTCGGGCCTGTCCTGGGGGGATGGATCACGGACAACTGGTCGTGGCCGTGGATCTTTTATATAAATATTCCGCTGGGGATCCTTTCTGTCATCATGATCCTGTTATTCATCCAGGACCCTTCTTATCTCAAAAGAGGCCAGCAGAAGATCGACTTTCTCGGCATAGGCCTGGTTGCCGTCGGCATCGGATGCCTGCAGTTTGTCTTGGATAAGGGGCAGCGCGAAGATTGGTTCTCCTCCGCCCTGATAACCAGGTTCTCCATCATTTCCATCGTCTGTCTTATTTTATTTGTCATCGTTGAGCTTAGAACCCGCGATCCCGTCCTCCATTTGAAAGTTTTTAAGGATATTTCTTTTTCGACGGCCAACAGCATCATGTTTACTGCCTTTTTTGTGCTCTTCGGCACCATCGTTCTTCTGCCGATTTTTAGTCAGCAGTTGTTGGGATATAATTCTTTCCTTTCGGGACTCGTCCTTGCCCCCGGAGGCATCGCGACGTTGATCACCATGCCTATCGCCGGCAAGCTGGTCACTAAGATCAACCCCAAGGCCATCCTCTTTGCAGGTCTCTCTATTTTGGGCTATTCGACGTTCGTCATGACGCGTTTTAACCTTTATGTTGATTTTTGGGCCATCGCCTGGTCGCGGGCGGTGATGGGATTCGGCATGGGGTTGGTTTTTATTCCCCTGACAACGATGGCCTTCGCGACGATCAAGAAAGAAGAGATAGGGAATGCGACGAGCATTTTTAACCTTACCAGGAACATTGCCGGCAGCTTCGGCGTTGCGTTTGTGACGACTCTTTTGGCGCGCCGGTCGCAGTTCCACCAGGCTCGTTTTATTGAATACCTTAACCCCTTTGATTACAGATACCAGGCGGGATTGCACAAGGCGATGGGGGTCCTGCAGGTGAAGGCCGGTGCGGCATCGACGTATGCCGGTCAGGGTTTGGTGTACCGGGATCTGTTGAAGCAATCAAATCTTTTTTCTTTTACGGATGCCTTCCATTTTTCGACCGTCTTATTGATCTGTATCCTGCCTTTGGTTTTTCTGCTCAAGCAGCCTCATCACAGCGAGACGGCGTCCATCGGCCACTGAGGACTTGCATTGCTGCGGGTGTTTCATTTTTCTTGTTTATTATCGTATTTCCCCTATATAATAAGAAATCAACTAAGGAGGTTTTTGGTGCGCGTGGGGCAGAAGATATCTTTGTGGTTTGGGATTGTTTTGATCCTGTCTGTTGGCTTGATCCATGTGTGCGATGCGCCGGACAGCTTTAGGGATGCGGTGTATAAAGGCTGGCTTTTTTATCTTAATGGCGCCGGGGCGCTCGTTGCGGCCGTCGGTATCTTGCGCCGCAAGCCTTGGGGTTGGAACCTTGGTTTTGTGATTGCGGTATGTTCTCTTGCGGGCTATGTGGCCAGCCGTACGGTGGGATTGCCTTTTATTGCAGCCGAACCTGATGCCTGGCTGGAACCGTTGGGCGTCGCCTCCCTGGTTACGGAGGGCTTATTTGCGGTGTTATTCGTCGGGACGAGGCGCCTGTTTAAAAAATAACCTTATGGCAAAAGACCCCCTTTGCGGAATGGACGTCAAGGAAGATAAGGCCATCTCATTGAGACGAGATGGCCTTGTTTATTATTTTTGCAGCGAGCATTGCAAGGAAAAGTTTCTGGCTTCGTCCGGAGGGCAAAAATCCGCACCGTCTTCCGGGGCCGGCGGATACACCTGTCCGATGCATCCGGATGTGAGGCGTGACAGGCCCGGGGATTGTCCGAAGTGCGGCATGCGTCTGGAGCCTGTGATGCCTGGAGGATTTGGTCATGAGGAAGACGGCGATCTTCGGTCGTTGTCCGTGAAGTTCTGGGCAGGATTGATGTGTGCCATTCCCGTTCTTGTCTTGACCGTTGGAAATATGATCCCGGCCGTCGGTGAGCGGTCTCCGGTGCCTTACGCCGCTTCTTCATGGATCCAGCTTTCTTTTTCGACGCTGGTCGTTGTTTGGGCCGGCGGATTTCTCTTTGTCAGGGCTTGGCGGTCCCTTGTTCGCAGAAGCCCGAATATGTTCACGCTGATCGCGCTGGGCGTCGGGGCAGCTTACGGCTACAGCGCCGCGGCCGTTCTGCGGCCCCAGGTTTTTCCGCAAATATTAAAGAAGGCGGGTCAGATCGACCTTTATTTTGAGGCTGCCGTCGTCATTACTCTCTTGGTTATCCTGGGGCAGCTTTTGGAGGCGGGGGCGCGCAGCCGGACAGGCGCGGCGATCAGGGCGCTCTTGGATCTTGCGGCAAAGAGCGCCCATCGTGTGCGTGACGGCGTCGAAGAAGATGTTCCGGCGGAGGCGGTCGGCAAGGGAGATATTTTAAGGGTGCGGCCGGGCGAAAAGGTCCCGTTCGACGGCGCCGTGATTGAAGGCCGCAGTGCTGTGGATGAATCCATGATCACCGGCGAGCCCATGGCTGTCCAGAAAAAACCAGGAGACAGGGTCGTAGGGGCAACGGTCAATCAGACAGGGACGTTTTTGATGCGGGCTGAGAAGATCGGCTCCGAAACCGTCCTGGCGCAGATCGTCCGCATGGTCTCTGACGCCCAGAGGAGCCGGGCGCCTATCCAGGGGATCGCCGACAGGATATCCGCATATTTTGTCCCTTCTGTGGCGGGGGTCTCCCTGTTGACGTTCATCATATGGTTTTTCGTTGGGCCGGAACCGAGATTGGCTCATGCCCTTGTGAATGCCATTGCCGTCCTGATCGTCGCCTGCCCGTGCGCCCTCGGTTTGGCGACGCCGATGTCCATCATGGTGGGTGTAGGCCGCGGCGCCCAGGCAGGCATCCTGATCAAAAACGCTGAGGCCATCGAAAAGGCCGAAAAGATCACGCATCTCTTGACGGATAAGACCGGAACCCTGACAGAGGGCAGGCCTCGCGTGGTGACGGCAATCGCAGCTCCGGGGATGGACCAGAGACGTTTCTTAACCCTCGTTGTTTCTCTTGAGAAAAATAGTGAGCACCCGCTGGCTCGTTCTATCGTTGATTTTGTCGATGGACAAGACATCGAGCCGCAGGGCGTTGAACATTTTGAGTCGGTGACGGGCGGCGGAATCCGGGGGCGCGTCGGCGGCGTGTCCGTCCTTGTCGGCAAACAAAAGTTCATTGAAGCATCCGGTGTCCCTATTCTGCCGGCCGTCGCACAGCAAGCCCTTGATGCCGAGGGGCGGGCCCAGACCGTCGTTTGGGCGGCGGCCGATGGACAACTTGCCGGGATCCTCGGGATTGCAGATCCGGTCAAAGCGACAACGCCCGGGGCCGTACGGCAATTGCACCAGATGGGGCTTAAGGTCATCATGCTGACCGGCGACAATCGAAAAACTGCCGAGGAGATAGCCAACCAGCTGGGTCTTGATGGTTGCCGGGCGGAGCTTGAACCGAAGACCAAGCAGGGAGCCGTCAAGGAATGGAAGGCCAAGGGTGCCGTCGTGATGGTTGCCGGCGATGGGATCAATGATGCTCCTGCCCTGGCCGAGGCGGATGTCGGCATGGCGATGGGTACGGGAACAGACGTGGCTATCGAGAGCGCGGCCATCACTCTTGTTAAAGGAGATCTCAACGGCATAGTCAAGACTTTGCATCTGAGCAAAGGGGTAATGCGGAATGTCCGGCAGAACCTTTTTTTCGCCTTTGTGTATAATATCCTTGGTGTGCCTATTGCCGCCGGCGCCCTTTATCCTTTCTTCGGTCTTTTGTTGAGCCCTGTGATCGCGGGGGCGGCCATGAGTTTCAGTTCGGTTTCTGTGATCGGGAATGCCTTAAGACTGCGGGGTTTGAAGATTTGAGAGGAAAGGCCTGGTTGTAGGCAAAATGAAGGAATAAGCGTTACTCCTCGCGTAAACATCTTGACAATTTATGTCTCGGTCTGCCCTTCGGGCAGGCCAGACCAGTCTTTACAGAGCTCAGGCGGGCAGCCATAAATTCTCAAGATACATGCGGGATTAACCCAGAAAGGGTAGACCTCCACATGCCGCAGAAAGCGGCATACCCGCGCCATTCCGAATAAGCGCGGGGTATGTGA